>JBCBSE010000010.1:0-82566 GCA_039819305.1 Pseudomonadota bacterium | reverse complement strand
CGTCAATGTCTTCGCAAGCTGGTGTATCCCTTGCGCCATTGAACACCCGCAACTTCTGAAAATCCGCGCCGAGGAAGACGTCATGCTCGCCGGTCTCAACTGGAAAGAAAAACCGGGCGACGGCGCGGCGTGGCTGCGGCGCCTGGGGGACCCTTATGATTACGTCGGAGACGACGCCGACGGGCGGGTAGCGATTGATTTCGGCGTCACCGGCGCGCCGGAAACTTTCATCGTCGATCACGAGGGTCGCATTCGCTACAAGCATGTCGGCGTGATCACCGAACAGAACTGGCGCGATGATCTCAAACCGATTGTTGACGAATTGAAGGCCGCGGCTGCGGACGCCGCGCGGTGACGATGGCGCGCGAACACTCTGCGCCGGCGCTGACGGCGACGCCGCGGTCCTGCCCGCAGTGCGGATCGGCTACAGGGTGCGACACCGGCCTGACGGCGGCGCCATGGACCATTATCGCCTGTGATGGTTGCGGCTTCGCCTATATGACGGCGGCGGCGAGCTACGAGGACCTCGCCGAAGCGGCGGCCTGGTCTCGCTCCTTCCATGAGGAGAAAAAACGGCGCGCAGAACGGCGCCCGCTCTTTGACTGGCTGGATCAACGCACCCGGTGGCGGCTGCATCTTCTGCCGCGTCCTGAAACTTGGAAATTCACCGCTGAGGCCGTCGACGCCGGCACGGTTGTCGACATTGGCTGCGGGGCCGGCGGCAATTTGTTGCGCCTTGGCGCCGGCGTGACGCCCATCGGTATCGAAATCGACCGCGAACAGGCGCTTAAGACCGACGCGCTTTTGAAAGAGCGGGGCGGGCGCTGCATTGCGGCGCCGGCGCTCGAAGGCCTCGCTCTATTCCAAGACGACGAGATCGATGCGGCGATGCTCAATTCATTTCTGGAGCATGAAACGGCGCCGCTCCCGCTCCTCGAAGCCTTGCGGCGCAAGTTAAAGCCAGGCGGCGTTGCGGTTTTGAAAACGCCAAACTTCGCTTCCTGGAATGCGCGCGTCATGAAATCGGCGTGGTGCGGCATTCGCATCCCCGATCACGTCAATTATTTTACCCCGGCCTCGATGAAGGAAATGGCCGAAAGCGCCGGGTTCGCCGTCGCGTTCCCCCGCCTGGCGAACCTTCCGACGAATGACAATTTCTGGACGTTTTTGACGAAACCGCTGGCGGCGGCTCAATAGCCGGGGCCTTGCGCTTCTTCCTGCCAGTGGCCCTGTTCCTTAAGGGCGTCGGCGACTTCTTTCGGCATGTAGTTTTCATCGTGTTTGGCGAGCACCGTGTCGGCGTTCAGCGCATCAGCGCCGACAAGCCGGCCTTCGACGATAACGCCCTGACCCTCGCGAAAAAGATCGGGAAGAATGCCAGCGTATGAAACCCTGATCGCGGCTGCGCCGTCTTCGATGATGAAGGAGACAAGCTCGCCGCTGCCGCTTTGCGCATATTCTACGGACTTGTCGGCGACGAGGCCACCAAGGCGGATCGGCCGCTGGGGCGGGGCGTCCAGCTTGGCGAGATCGCTCGGCGTGTAAAAATACGTGATCGAGCCGGAAAGCGCCGTCAGAGTCAGCCCGACCGCAATTGCGGCGGCGATGAAAACCCCGCCAAAAAGATAAAGCCGTTCGCGTTTTTTCTTTGTCATGTCCTCACCGCGCCCGGCTCCACCACGCTGGCGGGCCGGACTGCGTCCGCGTCTTCAAGCCGGGCGAGCCGGCGCGCCATCATCTCGTTGCGCATCGCTGCCAGCAGCATGGCGATATAGGCGAGCATATAGGCGCTGATCATCAGGAACAAAGGGGTGAGCATCGAGGAATGGATGGTCGGCCCGTCGGCGCGAATGATGCTCGCCGGCTGGTGCAGGGAGTTCCACCAGTCGACGGAGAATTTGATGATCGGCACGTTAACGAAGCCGACAATGGCGAGAATGGCGGCGAGCCGCGCAGCGCGGGTCTTGTCAGGGATCGCGCGCCACAGCGCCATGTAACCGAGATAGAGAAAGAAAAGGATGAGGACAGAAGTGAGCCGCGCGTCCCACGCCCACCACGCGCCCCACATCGGCTTGCCCCAGAGCGAGCCCGTCAACAGCGCGAGGAAGGTAAAGCCGGCGCCGATGGGCGCTGTCTCCTTCGCCGCGACATCGGCGAGCGGGTGCTTCCAGATGAAGCCAGCTGCAGAAGACGCCGCCATCGACGAATAGCAAAAGAGCGCCATCCACGCGGCGGGCACATGCACATACATGATGCGCACCGTGTCGCCTTGTTGGTAATCGGCGGGCGAATTGAACAGGCCGAAATAAAGACCGAGCGCGCCGAGGGTCAGCGCGCCGAAAAGGGCGAAGGGAAAGACCCGCCCCGCGATCGCCTCAAACCGCACGGGATTCGCGAAGTCGTAAAGGCTCGTTCTTTTGACAGCGTTATTGGCCATTTCAATCAAGGTTGAAGCGGAGGGCCGCGGCGCTGGCAAGGGGCGAAATGACCGCAGCGAAGAGGCTGGACGCCCCGAGCAACATCAAATTTGCGCTATATTGCGGGTCTCCGGCCGCGCCCGCCGCCGCCGCGCCCGCCCCGAAGATGAGGATTGGCGCATAAAGGGGGCTCACGATGATCGCGATCAGGAGGCCGGCCCGCGGCAGAGCGGCGGTGAGCGCGCCCGCGAACGCCCCGATCAGGGAAAGGCCGGGCGTGCCGATCAGGAGCGACAGGATTAGCGGAACGAGCGCCGCGCCGCTGATATTGAGGAGAAGCGCCAAGACCGGCGTCGCCGCAATCAGGACAAGACCCGTCGACAGCCAGTGCCCGGCGGCCTTTGCCAGCGCGACGAAGGCGAGCGTATCGCTGGTTTCAACGAGAACGTCGAGCGAACCGTCTTCGCGGTCTGGGCGATAAATCTGCTCCAGCGAGATTTGAGTGGCGAGGAGGGCGCCGGTCCATAGCGCTGGCGCGGCGATGCGCTGCATCAATGTGAGATCAGGGCCGATGGCGAGAGCGAAAAGAACGATCGTCAGTGCGAAAAACGACGCCGCCTGCAGCGCCCCGCCGCCGGCGCGAAAGGCGAGCGCGACATCGCGCACGATAATGGCCGCGAAGGCGTTCACGCGGCGGCCTCTGCATTGCGCAGTTCGAGTTGGCGCGCCCCCGGCGCATTCAGCGTTTCGTGCGTTGCAATAATCGCCGCGCCGCCGGTTTTGCGATGATCGGCTATGATCCCTTCGAAGATCGCGCTTGCATCTTTATCGAGACCGGACGTCGGTTCGTCTACGAACCAAAGCGGACGCGACGACAACAATAGGCGTGCGAGTCCCAGCCGGCGCAAGAACCCGGTGGAGAGATGACCCGCCGGCCGCTTTGCGTAATCGTCGAGGCCAAGCCTGTTGCGGGCGGATTCTATCTCGCCACTCTGATAAAGCCTCGCCCAGAAGCGCAGATTTTCGTCGACGGTCAGCGCCGGCTTCGTCGCTGACCGGACGCCGCAAAAGACCCGCTCGCCCGTCGCTTGAATCGCGCCCGCCGCCGGCGCCAGCAGTCCGGCGAGCGCGCGCAGAAGCGTTGTCTTGCCCGCGCCATTAGGCCCGCGCAGGACAATCGCCTCGCCGGGCGCGAGGTCGAGATCAACGCCGTCGACAATGATCCGTCCACCGCGTGCAACGGCGAGATTGCGCGCGGTCAGGCCGGCTGAGAAAGGGGCGACGTCAGGCATAGCCGCAAAGATTAGGGGCGCCCGTTTCCATAGTCGACGGGCGCTGCTACCCCTGAGGCAATCGGTCTTGAGGGAGGGAACTCATGAAAACCAGAGCCGCGATCGCCATCGAACCCAACAAACCGCTCATCATCGAGGAAGTCGATCTCGAAGGCCCGAAGGCCGGCGAAGTGCTGGTGGAGATCATGGCGACGGGGATCTGCCATACCGACGCCTATACGCTGGAGGGCAAGGACTCAGAGGGCATATTTCCTTCGATCCTTGGTCATGAAGGCGCAGGAATCGTACGCGAAGTCGGCGCAGGCGTCACCTCCGTCGAGCCGGGCGATCACGTGATCCCGCTCTACACGGCCGAGTGCCGCCAGTGCAAAACGTGCCTGTCGCAGAAATCCAATCTCTGCACTTCCGTGCGCGCAACGCAAGGGCAGGGCGTGATGCCGGACGGGACCAGTCGATTTTCGTGGAAGGGTGAGACGCTCGCGCATTACATGGGATGCTCGACCTTCTCGAATTTCACCGTCCTGTCGGAATACTCAGTCGCGAAGATCCGAAATGACGCGCCGTTCGACAAGGCCTGCTATATCGGCTGCGGCGTGACAACGGGCGTCGGCGCGGTGGTCTGGACGGCAGGCGTCGAGCCCGGCGCCAACATCGCCGTCTTCGGGCTCGGCGGCATCGGCCTCAATGTCATCCAGGGCGCAAAACTCGTTGGCGCCGACAAGATCATTGGCATAGATATTAATCCGGGGCGCGAAGAGATCGCTCGCGCTTTCGGCATGACGGATTTCGTCAATGCAAAAGAGGTCGGCGCGGAGAATGTCGTCGATGCAGTGATCGGGCTCACCGACGGCGGCGCTGATTACTCCTTCGACTGCACGGGCAACACCGACGTCATGCGTCAGGCGCTTGAATGTTGTCACCGCGGCTGGGGGGAATCGATCATCATTGGCGTCGCGGAGGCGGGAAAGGAAATCTCAACGCGGCCCTTCCAGTTGGTGACGGGCCGGGTCTGGCGCGGCACCGCCTTTGGCGGGGCGAGGGGGCGCACCGACACCCCGAAAATCGTCGACTGGTATATGGACGGCAAGATCCAGATCGATCCTTTGATCACGCACACCATGCCGCTGGAGGATATCAACAAAGCCTTCGACCTGATGCATGAGGGCAAGAGCATTCGTTCTGTGGTGGTGTATTGATCTGCTCATCCCGGCGAAAGCCGGGATCCAGTTGGAGAATGCAGAGACGCACAGATTGGTTGCCCGCTTGCGCGGGGAAGAGCGGAAACTGAAGGTCAGAGAATGCGCCTGATTACAACAGTCATTGCGGGCCTGCTGGTGATCGGCGCCGGCGCGTTCTTCCTGCTGCGCGATACGACTTACACGCTGAAATTCTCGGAGACTGATCTGCGCGCGCAGCTTGAGGATCGCCTTCCCTTCTCCGAAGACTACCTTTTTATCTTCAATGTGACGCTGGAAAACCCGCGCGTTGATTTGATTGAGGGCTCTGATCGCATCGCAGGCGGGCTTGATACGGTGGTCAATGTCAAACTTGGCGACGAGCCCTTGCCCATCTCAGGCGCGATCGATCTGTCCGGCGGCTTGCGCTACGCGCCGGAAGAGGGCGCGTTTTATCTGACCGATCCGCGAATTGAGACGGTGCGGCTCGCCGGCGTTCCTGATCGCCACGCGAACCGGGCCAACAGCGCTTTATCGCTGGCGCTTGCAGAGTTCTATCGGGAACGGCCGATCTATATCCTCTCAGACGACGACATGCGCCAGAGGGCGGCGAGGCTTGTCTTGCGCGATATCGAAGTCAAAAACGAAGTCCTGCATGTCGAGCTTGGCATGGCCCCGAAGGCGGATTAGCGCCGCGGCGACGCATTCGCGATGCGCTGGAACTGGAGAAACCCATGGAAACGATTTCGCAGTCGATGAGTTTTGGCGGCGTGCAGGGCGTCTATGCGCATGCATCGACGGCCTGCAATTGTGAAATGCGGTTCGCTGTGTTCACGCCGCCTGAAGACGCGCACGGGAAAGGACCGCATCCGGCGGTCTTCTGGCTCTCAGGGCTCACCTGCACCGAGCAGAATTTCATCACCAAGTCGGGGTTCCAGCGGATCGCGGCCGAATTGGGCCTCGTTGTCATCGCGCCGGACACAAGCCCGCGCGGCGAGAACATTCCAGAGGACCCTGACGGGGCATATGATTTTGGACTGGGCGCCGGGTTTTATGTCGATGCAACAGAACTTCCGTGGTCCACGAATTATCAGATGTACACATACATCACCGAAGAGTTGCCTGGTCTCGTCGCATCCGAGTTTCCGGTCGACGAGACTCGAGCCGGCGTCTTCGGTCATTCCATGGGCGGGCATGGCGCGCTGATTGTTCATCTGAAAAACCAGGACCGTTTTCGAACATGCTCGGCCTTCGCGCCGATCGTCGCGCCGACCCAAGTTCCGTGGGGCCAAAAGGCGTTCATAAATTATCTCGGTCCGAAAATGGAGGGCTGGAACGCCTATGACGCTACGCAGCTGGTAGCGCGAGCGCCGAGCGGGGCTGAGATCCTGATCGATCAAGGCGCGGCGGATGAATTTCTTTTGGAGCAATTAAAGCCCGAACTCTTTGCGGCCGCCGCGCAGGCCGCCGGCCAAAAGCTGACCCTGCGCATGCAGAGCGGCTATGACCATTCCTATTATTTTATTGCAACATTTATTGAAGACCATCTTCGTTGGCATAAAGAGCGACTTTGAGTAGCACGGTTGCGGCGGGCGGGCGTTTGAATGAAGGAGCCCGCCATGACGCGATCGTCGATCATCGCTGCGCTATCCCTGTTTTTGTCAGCCTGCGGAACCAACGGATTTTGGGACGCCGCCCTCAACGGCATGTGCATCGCGTCTGAGGCGAGCTGCATGAAGGATTGCTACCGCGACGATAACGGACGCTATGCCGGCGGTTATGGCGCCAAGGCGTGCGAAGCGAGCTGCACCAGCGGCGGGTCCGGCTGCGCCTTCACAGACTAGCTGGTCGCTCTAAGCGGCGAGCGATCGCCGCTTCAATCAGCGCATCAGGAAAAAGTCGATATATTCCAGGTTCTGCGTTGCGCCGCTCTGTTGCGTTTGCACGGCGTGAGCCGCGATCGTCTCGCCGCTCGAAAGCGTGCACCAGAATTTGTAGTCCTGCTCGCCAGCGCAGGGCGGCGACCATTCCCCAAAATCGAGCGGCGCGACAGAAACATTGACGGCGATCGTCTCGCTGCGCTCGCGTACGCGACATACGATTTCGACCGTTGTCGGGTTGGTCGCAGAGAGATTGATGAAGTAGAGGGTGTTCTTCACGCTCAAGGCCTGCGCGGCCCCGACGCGAACAGTTCCGCGCCGTCGGACGCTAGAGGGGCATTCCTCTGTGATACTCCCGCCGAAAAAGGAGAAGACCCGTTCACCGAAATTCCTCGGCTTGCGCTCGCAAAGGCGGCGTTCCTCCGCTTCGGCTTTCGCCGCCATCAAGTCTTTGCCGCTATCCGAGCGTTGAATGGCGTCGCGGCCGCCATCTTTTCCTTCCATTTGCTGCTGGCGCTCGACGGCGGCGGCGAGGTTCTGCGCCGAGACGTTCAACTCTTCCCGCGACGCGCCGACATCGCCGTCCGCTTGCGCGGCCTGTTCGCGCGCTCCCGCGCCAGAAGACCCGCGCACGCTCACGACGGCGCCCTGCGCCGCGCCGACCTGACCGGCTGCGGTTGGAGACCCGGAACCTTGCTTTTGAATCAAAACCGGCGTCACCCAAACCCGGCCGACATGCTTGCCGCCGGGCTCGGACGGACGAAGCGCGTCAGGCGGCAACGGTAGCCTTGGGGCTGGCGGCTGAAGCGCGTCGCCCGGATCGATGTCGATTTCCGGTCTGACGCGTTCTTCGCTGACGGGCGGCAAGGCGATTTGCGGCTCTGCGAATTCGCCGTCGGTCTGGCTATGGGCCGCTGGCGCTGTGCAAATTAGCGCGCCGACGGCGACGATATATCGGATGCGCGTCATGACGTTTCTCCCCAACCTCACCGACGTTCCCGCAGCCTAAGCAAAAAACTGCGCAACCGCCAACTGGAATTCGGGACTATCCGCGCGGAAGGGTGAAAGGATCGACGGAATCGAGGGCGAAAGAACCGGCCTGCGAACTGATATCGCCGGTCAGCACTTCATAATGCAGATGGACAATGCTTGACGCGCCCGAATTGCCAATGGGTCCGAGTTTCTGCCCCGTGCTCACCGTTGCGCCTTCGCGCACGCCGCTCGCAAAGCGTGCGAGATGTGCATAGCGCGTATAGACGCCGTCGCCATGGTCGATAACAACCATGTTGCCGAAATCGCTACGGGTAACCGCTTCGGCTACGACGCCGCCTCCGGCGGCCAGAACGTCGCCGCCGGTTTTCGTGTAGTAATCGACGCCGCGATGTAGTTTGCCTCCGCGCGTTCCGTATCCGGATGACAGGCAAGAATTTGTCGCCGGCTGCAACAGCAAGGATACGCCATTCAGGCGCGCTGTCGCCCCAGCGTCGGCGACCTTGCCATCAGCGTCGGCGCGCGGGGCGTTGCGCACGGTCATGCCGCCGCAAACCATGATGGCGTCCGTCGTGACACTAGTCGGCGCGGGCGCTGCGGGCGCCGGATCGGATGGCGCTGGCGGTGCGGCGGGTTCTGGCGCGGGTCCGGCGTCAGCGAGCCGCATATCATCACCCTCGTCTCCCTCCTCAGTCGTTTCCTCGTCGGTGTCCTCAGCGGCGTCATCGCCAGACTCTTCTGCAATCTCTTGCGGCTCTGCGAGATCGCGCAGCATTTGCTCGACTGTGCCGACGACGTAATCGCCGCCTTCTTGCGCTGCATCTCGCGCGATTTCACCACCGCGTTCCGCGCCGCGAGACAGGAGGGGAGCGAGTACAGCGCCGGCGCGCGCCGCGACGCCGTCAACGGCGTCTATAAGCAACTCCGGCGCGCCGTATTTGGCGCCCCCATACCAGCCCGCGGCGAGAAAAATCGCTGGCACGGCAAGGTGCAGCAGCAGATATCGGATCAGCTTGCCCAACATTGGCTATCGCGCCCCCGCGCATCGGATCCCCACGACCCTCTTGCGACATTATCACAATTCTGGGGAAAACCATACCGACAGTGCGCACCATTTGCGGCTCGGTCGTCTGAACAAATCGTCATTGAACACTAATGCGCCGGCGGTCGTAGCAACGATCGCCGGCGCAACGGCAGTCCGCTCGTTTTTGTGTTCGGGTCGCTTCCTCCCGGAGCGGATGACGTGATCCGGCACTTTAAGACTCTTGTTGGCAAAGTCATTCTGCGGTTGCGAAGGCGCGCCATGTGCGCCCGCTCTTTATCCGTAAGCGTTGCTCTGAAGCATCATAGTGCTTTGCGTCGCAAAATTTTTGCGCGATTGGGGGTTGCAGAGGTTTCGTCATGCATTGATTTGAACAGCTCAGGCCGCCGGCCTGACGCCTGTGCGAGCAAAAAAGGAGGCATTGAAACCGCGACCGATGCGTATGACGCTGACGACTGAATTCGCCTGTTGCGTCGACCGGGTATGGAATGAGGTTCACAGGCCCGAACTCCTGCAGTGGATTGCCGCGCCGATCCTCCGGTTCACGCCCGTTGAACCGCGACGCTGGCCCAATCGCTGGACGCCGGGGCGTTACCGCGCCCGACTATGGGCTTTCGGCTTCGTTCCTCTCGGCGGGCAATGGGTCGGCATTGAGTATCCGGAAGGTCCTGACATCGTCGATGGTCGCGGCGTGCTGCGCGACAACGGCTCGGGCGCGCTGATCCGGACCTGGGACCACTGGATCTTCATCGAGGATCTTGGCGACGGTCGCACACGCTACACTGACAGGCTTGATGTTGAGGCTGGTCTCATCACACCATTTGCATGGCTGTTTGCACGCCTTTTTTACGGTCATCGTCAACGCCGATGGAAGCAACTCATCGCGAAAGACTTCAGCCCGCTCGAAAAAAATAATGAATGAACTTGCGCATCGCCTATCGCTGCGCAGCAAAATAGTCCGATAACAGACCAGCGAAGGCGGCGCGGTCGGCCGCCATGTAAGGAACCGTTTGCATCATCAGCGCATAGACGCCGTCATTAATCATCTGCCGCGGGGTCTGCGGGGCGTTCGACGCCAGCGTCGCAAACTGCAGCCAAAAGGTGAGATGGGCGGCGATGCGGCGGGCGAGGGCGGCGCGCTCGCCCTTTGCAAAGGTCAGCACGTCTTCTTGTTCGAGAGCGGACAAGACGGCGTTCGCGGTTTTTTCTTTAAGCGCCGTCAATCTTGCAAAGCGTGGACGCAGATCCGGGCACCGCTCCAGAATGCCGGCGAGATTGTTATAGAAAAACCGGAAGTCATTGATCTCTTCAAAGACGATATAAACAAAAATCCAGTTGTCATCGATCTTCAGCGGACGATTGATTGGGGCGCTGAGGACCTGGCGGAGCTCAACCTCGAAGTCGTCGAACAGCGCCTCGATGATCGCTTCTTTGCCTTTGAAGTGATAGTAAAGGTTGCCAGGGCTGATATCGATAGCAGCGGCGATATCGACGGTTGAGACCTGGGCTTCGCCCTCCTCGTTAAAGAGCGCGAGCGATGCGGCTAAGATGCGCTCGCGGGTCTTGACCTTCGCCATCGATCTTTGTCAGCGCGTTGCTTTTTTCGTGGTTTTCTTTGTCGTTTTACGGGTCGTCTTTCTCTTGGCCGGCGCCTTTCGCGTTGTCGCGGGCGCAGCCAGGAGTTGATCCAGTTTTGCTTCAATAGCGTCGAGCCGTGTTTCGACCGCGCTTAATCGATCGGCGTCCGCGCCGACCCGGTTCAGCCGCTCGCGCATCTCGCGAATGCGATCCTCAATAGAGAAAGACGGCTTCCGAACAGTCTTGGCGATCTCGCGGCCTCGGCTTTCGACGGCGTCTTCAATTTCTTCGCCGCGCTCGACGAGATCATCGAAGAGGCGCGTTGTTTCATCACTGACTTTGGCGATCGATTCCTGGGCTTCCGAAAAGGCGCGTCCGTAAGCGCCAACCCCGGCGAGCCAGATCTTTCGCGCCATATCGGATCCGCCCGGCGCTTTTTCTTTCTTTTTCTTTTTGGCCATCGCGGTCTCCTTCAGGCCGCCGGCTGCAACTGCGCCAGCCGATCCCCTTCGATGCGCGGCTCATCGAGGAAACTCGTCATCACCGGCAGCACCTCATTGGAACGGGATAGCAGGAACAAATGTCCGCCATCCTCGACAATATGAAGACGCGCGCGCGACAACGCAAAACTCAGGATTTTCGCATTGGCAAGCGGCACGATCCGGTCGCGGTCGCCGGCGAGGATCAAGGTCTCATGCGGCAAGAACGGCAGAAAGGGCAAGGACGTCCAGCCTGCGAAGGCGCCGAGCTGGCCAAAGTAGCCGCGGATTGACGGCGGCTTCATATGTTCGGCGAATTTATGCGCGCCGTCTTGCTCGTCTCCGTAAAGCGTTTCGAAATGCTCGATCAGGAAATCCTGGTTCGCATAACGCATCGGATGCGCCATCTTCGAAATCGCGTTAATCTCGCCCGGCACCATGACGACGCCGGCCGACGTCGCACAGAGAACAAGCCGGTTAACGCGGTTGCGATATTGGATCGCGAACTGTTGAGCCATGGCGCCGCCCCAGGAGACGCCCATGACATCGACCGTTTCATAGCCGTTGAGCTGAAGGATCTTTTTCGCGGCACGGGCCGCCCACCAGTGGCGGTAGGGAAAGGTCGGATCGGGCGATCCCCCGACGCCGGGCATATCAAAAGTGATGACGTCCCGGTCGCTTAACAGCTCTCCAAGCGGCTGCGCGATTTCCAGATTGGCCCCAATTCCGTTGAAGAATAAAAGCGGCCTTTTTTCAGGCACCGAAGTCGTGCGCCAGATCGCTGTCCGCAGGCGTTGCCGCCCGATTTTTTCCATCTGGATATCGGGAAGATGAGAGGCCTTCGCCATGACTACTCCTGTTACTGATTACCCATACACATATTCGCCTGGGGCGCCGCAAATAGGTTTATAGCTGCGCGAGCCGAGCGATTTTGGCGCGGCCTTCATTTCTCCGGAGCGAACGCCCAGCCATTCGATCCAGCGCGGCCACCAGGAACCCTGAATTGTTTCCGCGCCTTCCAGCCAATCATCGGCAGATTCGGTTAGCTTGGCGTTATGGAAATATTGCGCTTTTGGATTGCCCGGCGGGTTCAAGAGCGCCTGAATATGGCCGGAATTGGAAAGAACGAATTCAATGTCGCCTCCGAAGAGGTGCACATTTCGGTAGCAAGCGCGCCAGGGCGTTATGTGGTCGGTGACGGCGGCGACCATGAAAGCGTCCTGCGTGACCTGCCCAAGATCGATGAGATGATCCATGAATTCGACCGTGCCGGGCTCGGCAAAGCGGCGGTCTGAAAACATGTCGAGATAGTCGGAATGCAACTGCGCCGGCAGGTTGGTTGAATCGTTATTCCAGAAAAGAATATCAAATGGCGGCGGGTCATCGCCCATGAGATAATTGTTGACGACGTAATTCCAGATCAGATCGTTTGGCCGCAGCCAGGCGAAGGATCGCGATAACTCATCGCCGGCGAGCACGCCTTTCTTCTGCGAATGCCGACGCGCCGCCTCAATCGCTTCATCGGAAACAAACAGGCCGACTTCGCTGTCTTCTTTCTGCGGATCGAGAACGCAAACCTGCAGCGTGATGGCGTTGACTATATCGCTTTTGCGCGCGGCAAGTTCATTCAGATAGGACGCTGTTGTAATCCCGCCTGAACACGCGCCGGAGACATTGAGCTTTTTCGACTTCGTGATTTTCAAGATCGCTTCAGACGCCTCGATCAGCGAAGAAACGTAGTCTTCGAGGCCCCAGCTGGCGTGTTCTTTTTGCGGATTGCGCCAGCTGACGGCGAAAACTTGGATGCCTTGCGAAAGAAGAAAGCGCACGACGCTTTTGTCCGGTGACAGATCATTGGCGTAGAACTTGTTGATCTGCGGCGGCACGACGAGCAGCGGATAATCAAAGACTTCGTCTGTCGTCGGTTGATACTGGATGAGCTCCATCATCTCGTTCTTGAAAACGACGGCGCCCGGCGTCGTCGCCAGGTTTTCCCCGACTTTGAACGGTCGGCCGTCGACCTGGCTCGGCATGCCTTTATTGTGGCGAATGTCGTCATAGGCGTTTTGCAGGCCCTTGATCAGCGACATGCCGCCGGTCTCGTAAAGACGCTTGAGCGCAGCCGGATTGCCGACGAGGGAATTGGTCGGCGCCAGGCTGTCTGTGACGAGGCCTAGGATGAAATGCGCGCGGGCGCGGTCCGTTTCATCAACGCCGGAATCATCAATCCAGCCCTCAAGGCCCTTTCGCATGGCGAGCCATGATTGCAGCCCCGCCTTGTAGAAAGGATTGTACGACCAGGTCGGATCCTTAAAGCGGCGGTCCTTGCGGTCCGGTTCGAGTTCTGATTTGCCGCGTGCAATATCAAAGAGGTCCTTGCCATAGGCTGCGAAATGCTTGGCGAAGGGCGCCGGCTGGCGCGCTGCATGGGCCATGACGACGCCGAGCGATTTGACAAGATCCGCGCGCCGCACCCCGATAATCGGATTGAGGGCCGTCGGCGTTTCCGCGGCCTGCTCGCCAAGTTTTTCCGTCTGCTTGGCCATTTCGCCTCCCGAGAATTGTTGTTTTTGGTGAAGCGAGTATCGGGCGTTTTTATCCGCGCATCAACGTTATTGGCGCGGGCGGCCCCCGTGTTGCGCTGCACCATAAAAAAGGGCGCCCCATTTTTGGGGCGCCCCCGATCACGTTAGATCGATTGTCAGCTTACGCTGCTTTTTTGGTCGAACGCTTCGCGGCCGGCTTTTTGGTCAGCGAGGCGACTTTTTTGTTCAGCGCTTCAATTTCCGCTTCAAGCTCTTCAACGCGGGCTTTGTTGGAAACCGGCGTCGGGAGCGTCGGGATGAATTTCCGAATGCGCTCAAAGCGCGGGCCGGCGGCGTCATTGGCGCGCTCGCGGACGCTTTCAACGACGTCCTGGGCGTGGCCTTCGACGGTTTCACCTTTGGCGACGAGCGTTTCAAACGCGTCCATCGCTTTTTCGCCATACGGCTTGGCGCGTTCGAAAGCGACGCCGTAAAGGCCGATATAAGCAAGCCAGCCCTTGCGCAGAGCTTCGGCGGGGGTCAACGCGGTCTCAGTTTTCTTAGCCATGGGTGTCTTCCTTTCTGTTTGTCGTCGGGTCGGCGGATCTGGCCGCCGACGAGTGAATTCCTTGGCGTCAGGGTCAACATAGGAAAGGAAATTAGAAACCGCGTCCAAATTTTGTTGCGTCGCACAAAATTTCTGGATTGCGTGTGTAAGGATAGAACATATAGTGAACATTTGGCCATCATGTCAAAACCGCTCAGACCCCTTTCTCTTTTCGACGGCGCTGATCTCGCCGGGGCCCGCGTCCATGAGGCGTTCGGCGCCGGGGCGCGCGCCTTCGCAGCGATGGTTGCGGGGCTAGCGAGCGAGAGGGCCGCGGGCGAGGGGCGGGGCGCCGTCGTCTGGGCGCGCGAGGCGCGCGACCGCCGGGCCCTCAACCCCTTCGGCCTTGCGCCTTTTCTCGACCCGGACCGGCTGCTCATCGCGGAGTGCGAGCGCCCCCTTGATGTTTTGTGGACCATGGAGGAGGCGCTGAGACTGGGCCCCGCCGCGCTGGTCGTCGCCGAGCTCGGGCGACCGCCGGATCTCAAAGCCAGTCGGCGGTTGCAGCTCGCCGCAGAGGCCGGCGGCGCGACCGGTCTCGCCCTCGTCGATGACGCGCCGGTCGCCAACGCCGCGGAAACCCGCTGGTTCTGCGCGCCCAGCCCGGGCACGCACTTCAGTGAGGAGGGCGGCAAAAAAGCGCTTGCGGAAAACACCGACTCGACTCGTTGGCGGCTTTCCCGCATAAAGAACAAAAAGGGAACACTTGGGGCGTGGGAGATCAAATGGGATGCCGAGGCGCGTCGCGTCATTGTGGTTTCCAGGATTGCCGGCGGATCGGATGCTGCGGCTCGACCCCGCTTCGGACCCGGCCACGCCTTTCGCGGTCGTCCGGGAAGAGAAGAGCGCGCTGCGGCTTTATTCTCTGAATGAGGCCGGCGCCGCGGCGGGGCTCGCCCTCGGCATGGCCCTCGCCGACGCCCGAGCGGTGCTGCCGACCTTGAAGACCCGCGTCGCCGAGCCCGAACGCGACAGCGCCTTTCTGCAGGCCCTTCACCGCTGGGCGGGCCGCTTTTCGCCCTTCGTCGCCATCGACGGCGAGGACGGGCTGTGTCTCGACATTACAGGCTGCGCCCATCTCTTCGGCGGCGAAGAGGCGATGCTCAAAGAGATGGTCGGCGAACTCGCCCGTCTTTCCTTGCGCGCGCAAGGCGCCGTCGCTGACGCAAAAGGTGCGGCCTTCGCGCTCGCCCGCCAGGACCGCGCCGTCGTAATCGCGCCGCCTGGCGAGACGAGACGCGCGCTCGCTGATCTGCCGCTCGCCGCCCTGCGCCTTGAGCGCGATGTCGTCGCCGGGCTTAACCGGCTGGGTCTTGCGCGCATCGGCGATCTTTACGAGATCCCGCGCGCCTCGCTCGCCCGGCGCTTCGGGCTCGGTCTTGTCGAGCGGCTCGATCAGGCGCTGGGCTTCGTCAATGAGCCGGTGGCGCCGGCCGCCCCGGTCAGGACCTTCGCCGCGCGCCTGACGCTGCCTGAACCGATCGGGCTCAAAGACGATGTGATGGCGGGCCTCGCCCGGCTCCTTGATCAGCTAAACGCGCGGCTTGAGGCGGCGGGGCGCGGCATGCGCGCGGCGCGCCTGACGGCGCGGCGAACCGACAACAGCGAAGCGATGATCGAGGTCGGCCTTGCAAAAGCCTCGCGGGACGCGGCGATGGTGCTGCGGCTTTTTGAACGCAAGCTCGACGATCTCGACGCCGGCTTCGGGATCGAGCTGTTGCGGCTTGAGGCGCGCGGGGTCGAGCCCTTGTCGGCGCGCCAGCTGACCGGCGAGCCGTCGCAGCAGAATGAAGGCGCGCTTGACGAACTGATCGCCCGGCTCGGCAACCGCATCGGTTTTGACCGGGTCAAGCGCTTCGCTCCGCGCGCCAGCCACATCCCCGAGCGCGCTTTCGCCTGCGAGGCTGCGATCCGTATAGAGATGAACGAAGCGGACTGGCGTCTCGCTGGTCCGCCGCGCCCGTTAACGTTGTTCCCGCCGGAACGGGTGCAGGCGGTGCTGCCCGGCCGGCCGCCGCGCGCGATTTCCTGGCGCGGGCGCAAGATCGATATTGCGCGCGCTTGCGGCCCTGAACGCATCGCGCCGGAATGGTGGCGGACCAATCCCGGCTGGGCCGGCAAGCCCAAGGATTACTGGCGCATCGAAGGCGCGGGCGGCGAGCGGCTATGGCTCGCCGAAGACCATGACGCCAAGGCCGACGGCGCGGGCTGGACCGTCTGCGGGGAGTTCCCGTGAGCTACGCCGAGCTGTGCGCGACCTCCAATTTCACCTTCCTCACCGGCGCCTCGCATCCTGAGGAGCTGGCGGCGCAGGCGAAAGCCCTCGGCCTCAAGGCGCTGGCGGTGACCGACCGCAACACGCTCGCCGGCGTCGTGCGCGCCCATGCGGCGGCGAAGGAGGAAGGCCTTCAGTTCATTGTCGGCGCCCGCATCGCGCTCCAAGACGGCGCTGAGTTTTTGATGTTCCCGGAGGATCGCGCCGCCTATGGCCGCCTGTGCCGATTGTTGACCGTCGGCAAGCGGCGGGCGGAGAAGGGCGCTTGCGCTCTTACGGTTGCGGATCTTCTTGACTGGGCGGAGGGCTCGATCCTTGTCGGCCTGCCGCCCGATATGATGGCGGATGGGAACGGGTTCTGGCGCCATCTCCGCGCCCTTAAACAAAATCATCCGTCATCGGTCTATCTCGCCGCCGCGCCGCGCTATGACGGGCGCGATGCGGCGCGGTTTGCGCGCCTTGCCGAAATCGCAGAGGCGGTTCAAACGCCCATGGTCGCTGTCGGCGATGCGCTGATGCATGAGGCCGCGCGCCGGCCGCTAGCAGATGTTCTCTCCTGCATCCGGGAAAAGACAACTATTGATAAACTCGGCCGGCATGCGCTCCCCAATGCCGAACGCCGGCTCAAAGGCCCGTTCGAGATGCGCCGTCTTTTTGCGGGCCATGAGGGCGCGCTCGCGCGCACGACTGAAATCGCCGAGCGCTGCCGCTTTTCGCTCGACGAGCTTCGCTATGAATATCCTGACGAAGTCTCCAATGGCGAGGAGCCGCTGGCGCGCCTCAAACGCCTCACCGAAGACGGGCTCAAGGAACGCTACCCGGACGGCGTTCCCTTGCCGGTGCGCGCCACCGTGGAGAAGGAGTTCCGGCTCATCGCCGAGCTTGATTACGCGCGCTATTTCCTCACCGTCCATGACGTCGTCAGTTTCGCCCGGTCCCGCGGCATCCTCTGTCAGGGCCGCGGCTCGGCGGCGAATTCCGTTGTTTGTTACGCGCTCGGCGTGACCGCTGTGGGCCCGGAGCTCATCTCCATGGTGTTCGAGCGTTTCGTCTCCGAGGCGCGCAACGAGCCGCCCGATATCGACGTCGATTTCGAGCATGAGCGGCGCGAGGAAGTGATCCAGCATATCTATGAAAAATACGGCCGCCACCGCGCCGGCATTTGCGCGACGGTCATCCATTTCCGCTCGCGCGCGGCGATCCGCGAGGTCGGCAAGGCGATGGGGCTTTCCGCGGACGTCGTCTCGGCGCTGGCGAGCCAGGTCTGGGGCTGGTCGTCGGAAGGGGTGAGCGCGGAGCGCGCGAAAAGCGCCGGCCTCTCGCTCGCCGACAGGCGCGTTCAGCAGACCCTCGCCCTGACCCAGGAGCTGATCGGCTTCCCGCGCCACTTGTCGCAGCATGTGGGCGGCTTCGTCATCACCCGCGGGCGCCTTGACGAGTTCTGTCCGATTGAGAACGCAGCGATGGAGGACCGCACCGTCATCGAATGGGACAAGGACGATATTGACGTTCTCGGCATGCTGAAAGTCGACGTTCTCTCGCTCGGCATGCTCACCTGCATCCGCAAGGCGTTTGATCTCCTCGCCCGCCATGAGGGCGTTCAGTATTCGCTGGCGACGCTGCCGGCTGAAGACCCGGCCGTTTACGACATGTTATGCGAGGGGGACTCCGTCGGCGTGTTCCAGGTGGAGAGCCGGGCCCAGATGAATTTCCTGCCGCGCATGCGCCCGCGCGCCTTTTATGACCTCGTGATCGAGGTGGCGATCGTGCGCCCTGGGCCCATTCAGGGCGACATGGTGCACCCCTATCTGAAGCGCCGGCGCGGGGAGGAGACGGTGACGTTTCCCTCCGAAGAGTTGCGCGAGGTGCTCGGCAAGACGCTCGGCGTGCCGCTCTTTCAGGAACAGGCGATGCGCGTCGCCGTCGTCGTCGCCGGCTTCGACCCCTCTGAAGCTGACGCGCTGCGCCGCTCGCTGGGCGCTTTTCGCGGGCCCGGCACGGTTTCAAAATTCAAGGAGCGATTTTTGAAGGGTGCGCTTTCGCGCGGCTACGATGTCGACTTCGCCGAGCGTTGTTTTTCGCAGCTGGAAGGATTTTCCGGCTACGGATTTCCCGAAAGCCATGCGGCGAGCTTTGCGCTTCTCGTCTACGCCTCGGCCTGGATCAAATGTCACCACCCGGCGGTCTTTTGCTGCGCGTTGTTGAATGCGCAGCCCATGGGCTTTTACGCGCCCGCCCAGATCGTGCGCGATGCGCGCGAGCATGAGGTTGAGGTGCGGCCGATCTGCGTCAACGCCAGCTATTGGGACAACACGCTGGAGCCGGACGGGCGCGGCGGCCATGCGGTGCGCCTTGGGCTTCGCCAGTTGAAAGGCTTCAAGGAAGATGATGCCGCCTGGCTGACGGCGGCGCGCGGCAATGGCTATCGCTCGGTGGAGGCGGTCTGGCGCCGGGCCGGGGTCAGCCCCGCCGCGCTTGCAAAGCTTGCCGAAGCGGACGCCTTCGCTGAGCTCGGGCTCTCCCGGCGCGAGGCCCTGTGGCAAGCGAAAGCGATCCGCTCGGAAAAACCGATGCCGCTTTTTCAGCATGAGGAGGATGACGGGCTAAACGAGCCGCCCGCGCGCCTGCCGGCGATGTCGCTCGGCGAGGAAGTCTTTGAGGACTATGTCGCAACGCGCCTCACCTTGCGCGCGCACCCGATCGGTCTCTTGCGCGAGCGGCTCGGCGGGCTCAAAGCCGAGGACCAGATGCGCCCCGCCGACGGCGAGCGCGTCGCGGTTTCCGGCCTCGTCATCACCCGCCAGCGGCCCGGCACGGCGAGCGGGGTGATCTTCATCACTCTTGAGGACGAGACCGGCGTCATCAATGTCATCGTCTGGCCCAAGACCTTTGAACGCTATCGCAAGGAGGTGATGCAGGGCCGTCTCCTGCGCGTCACCGGCAAGCTCCAGCGCGAGGGGTCCGTCGTGCACATTATCTCCTGGGGGATCGAGGACATGTCCGCGATGTTGGACGAGCTTGGCCGCGCCGGCGCCTCAGAGGGCCGCGCGCTCGCCCAGGATGGCGGGCGCGCCGATGAAGCGAAGCATCCCGTCACGCGCGTCGACCGCGGACCCGTCTCGACCCGGCGTTCCAAACACATTCCCCGACCACGCCATCCGCGCGAACAGGCGAAGGTGCTGTTTCCGAGCCGCGATTTTCACTGATCCATGTCGACTGGCACATGAAATAGACCTATTGAAACGCGATGTCCGGACTTCGGGAAATCGCCTTCTTTTATGATCCGGAAGAAGCTTACTGCGCGCTCGCATATATCAGATCACATGATTTGCCGGTATATCTGTTCGGCGAGGGACATCTCAATATCAACCCGGCGCTCAGGGTCGCATTAGGCGGATATCGAATGGTTGTCCCAGCCGGCGAAGCCAAAACAGCTCGTTCGCTCCTGGCCCACGCCGGCGCCAACTTCGATCTCGTTGAAGCGCAGGCAGGCTCTTACGAACCGGTTCAGCGAACGCCGCGCAACTGGTTGTCGGTAATCGTGGCTTTCCATACAGGAATACCGTTCTTGTGGAAGGCGTCAACGCGGGCAATCTACATTGTCCAGCTGATCATCATTCTACTAATGTTGAGTCCGTTCGTCCTAAGTTGGGGCGCGTATCTGTATTGGCTCATATCGCCTTAGAGAGCCGCAGGCCCTTCGCGCCTGCCTTAATCGGCCAGTCTTTGCTCAGACGCTGCCATTTGACCTAAGTCATTGACCGACGCGCCGGGTCGGGGCATCGAACGCCCATGAGCGAACTCGAAGACAGAAAACCCAGGGTCAAAGCCTGGTTCGAACAGCTCCGCGACGACATCATCGCGGCGTTCGAAACGCTGGAAGACGACGCCGGCGACTTATACGCCGATCAGGAGCCGGGGCGTTTCGAACGCACGCCGTGGAGGCGAGGCGACGGCGAGAAAGATCAGGGCGGCGGCGTCATGTCGATGATCAATGGCCGCGTCTTCGAAAAGGCCGGCATCCATACGTCGACCGTTTATGGCGAATTCTCTGAAGAGTTCCGGAAGGCGATCCCCGGCGCGGAAGAAGACCCGCGTTTTTGGGCGAGCGGCGTCTCGCTGATCGCGCATACCCGCAATCCGCACGCCCCGGCCGCCCATATGAACACGCGCATGCTGGTCACGACCAAGACCTGGTTCGGCGGCGGCGGCGATCTCAATCCGATGCATCCGGCCTATCGCACAGAGACCCATGAAGACACGGCTGAATTCCACGCGGCCATGCAACAGGCCTGCGATCAGCACGACGCGGATTATTTCCCCAAATTCAAGAAATGGTGCGACGAGTATTTCTGGCTGCCGCACCGCAATGAACCGCGCGGCGTCGGCGGCATTTTCTACGATCGTCATGACAGCGGCGACTGGGAGGCTGACTTTGCCTTCACCCAGGACGTAGGCCGCGCCTTTCGCGACATTTATCCGGCGCTTGTCGCCAAGCGCATGGATCAACCGTGGACGGAAGATGACCGCGAGAAGCAGCTGGTCCAGCGCGGACGTTATGCGGAATTCAATCTTTTATACGACCGCGGCACCACCTTCGGTCTCAAAACCGGGGGCAATGTGGAGTCAATTCTTTCCTCGCTGCCGCCGGAAGCGAAATGGCCCTAATCGAGATATTTCGGCGCTAGCGGCAACGCGTCCATGTGTTCGAGCGAGTGTTGGATGACGACGCGCGCGCCGGTGTCCTCGGCGATCTGCTCAAAACGCGCAAAGGACGCCCGGGTTGCGGCCTCATCGGTGTTGAATGAGGGCACGATCTCCCGGGCGCGCGACTCAATGAGGTGATATAAATCACCCGACAAAAGAACCGGGCCGGCGTTCTCGAGATTGACCAACAGCGATTTATGCCCCGGCGTATGGCCTGGCATGTCGAGTATCACCACTGACCCATCGCCGAAAACATCGAGATCGCCTTCAAAGCTCTGTGTCGGCGCATCTTCAAGCGGCGCGACGAGACCAAACGTTTCGGCGTCCGCGCGCGCGTCGTCCCGGAACATGTAAGCGCGTTCGTCAGCATCGATCAGCAGCGTCGCGTCAGCGACCATGGCGCTGTTGCCCACATGATCGAAATGCGAGTGCGAAATTGTGTAATATTCAATGTCTTCGGGCGCGACGCCGATGGTTTTCAATTGGCTTAAGAGCGGTACGGGCACGGACAATGTAAAGGGGCCGTTCAAAACGCCGTCCTCGGCGTCGTTAAAGGCGTCGGGCAGGCCTGAATCCCAGAGGAGGTCACCCTGCGCATGGCGAATGAGAAAACACATGACGGCGGCGTCATGGGGCTCGCGGCCCTCATATTCGCCGTCGCTGGAAAAGAGGCTCAAATCGCCCATCGTAATGCGACCGCAATCCATGGCGTAAAGCCGCAGGTCAGGGCCGTTTACCGCCGTCTCGGCAGCGCTCGGCGACTCGTTTTGAGGCGCCGCCTCGTCTGTGGTTTCGCCGCTGCAGGCCGCAACCCCAAGGGCGGCGGTGAAAATCCAGATTCGCATCAGAACCTCCATTTCGGGTTCACCGATGGGTATAGAAAACCGGCTCATTTGAAAATGGTCGAGCCGGGCGATTCCCTTTGTCGCCGGATGACGCTAGGCTGCCCGCCAAGACGAAAGAGGCAATAAGGACGCATCCCCACGTGAGCGAATTCGAATCGCCTTTCCTGCTGGCGATCGACCAAGGCACCACATCGAGCCGCGCCATCGTCTTCGACGCGGCGGGCCGCATTGTGGCGCAAGCGCAGGAGGAGTTCGCCCAGCATTTCCCGAAGGACGGCTGGGTTGAGCATGACCCGGAAGATATCTGGCGCACGGCGTTGGCGACGGCGCGCGCGGCCTATGCGGAAGCAGAGAAATTCGGCCCCGTCGCTGCGATCGGCGTCACCAATCAACGCGAGACGACGCTTGTCTGGGACCGGCGCGACGGCAAGCCGATCCATAACGCCATTGTCTGGCAAGATCGTCGGACCACGGATGAATGTGCGCGCCTGAAAGAGGAGGGCGGAGAGGCCCATGTCGGTGCGCGGGCGGGACTTGTTCTCGATCCTTATTTCTCCGCGACGAAGCTCGTCTGGATCCTTGACAATGTTGAGGGCGCGCGGGCGCGGGCCGAGGCGGGCGATCTCGCTTTCGGCACGGTCGACACATTTCTGATCTGGCGCCTGACGGGCGGGCGCGTCCATGCGACCGACGCCACCAACGCCAGCCGGACGAGCCTTTATAACATTCATGACGGTCGGTGGGACGATGCGCTGCTCGGGCTTTTCAACGCGCCCGCGGCGGTGCTGCCGGAGGTTTTTGACAGCGCTGCGGCGTTTGGCGACACCGATCCTGAAATCTTCGGAAAGCCGACGCCGATCTGCGGCGTCGCTGGTGATCAGCAGGCGGCCGCTTTTGGTCAGGGCTGCTTTGACGCCGGAGACATCAAGAGCACTTACGGCACGGGCTGTTTTGTTGTCGCCAATACCGGCGCTGATGCGATCGCGTCCGAAAACAAATTGCTCTCGACCGTCGCGTGGCGTCTCGCGGGTGAAGCTACCTATGCGCTCGAAGGCTCCATATTTGTCGCCGGCGCCGCGATTCAGTGGTTGCGTGATCAGCTCGGCTTGATCGACAATGCGGCTGAGACCGCCGATCTCGCTGAGAGCATCGAGACGACGCAGGGCGTTTATCTGGTGCCGGCCTTCGCCGGGCTCGGCGCCCCGCACTGGTCGCCCAATGCGCGCGCGGCGATCTATGGGCTGACGCGCGGGGTCGGCAAGGCGGAGATCGCGCGCGCCGCCCTTGAATCTGTCGCCTATCAGACAGCTGATTTGATGGCCGCCATGGCCCGCGACGGCGTTGGCGCGAAAACCTTGCGCGTAGACGGCGGGATGGTCGCCAATGACTGGCTGATGCAGTTCCTCGCCGACATTCTGGCGCTGCCTGTTGAGCGCCCGAAGGTGTTGGAGACGACGGCGCTCGGCGCGGCGCGGCTCGCAGGTCTGCAGGCCGGCGTCTATCAAGATCTTGAGGATATTGCGTCGCGGCGGCGGATCGATGCGCGGTTTCAACCCGCCATGTCGTCAGGCGCCCGCGAGAGAAACCTCGCCGGCTGGCGCAAGGCGCTGGAGCGAACCCTTCTGTGAGCGGACCGTCGGCGAAGCAATCCATGAAAAAAGGCAAACGGGTTCTCGGCGTCATCGGCGGCTCCGGCGTCTATCGCGTCGAGGGTCTTGAAGACGCCGAGACAGTCGAAATCGATACGCCGTGGGGGCCGCCGTCGGCGCCCCTGCAGCGCGGCCGTCTCGCCGGCGTTGAAACAGTGTTCCTCTCGCGGCATGGGCCCGGCCACGCCCTTGCGCCGAATGACATCAACTATCGCGCCAATATCGACGCGTTAAAGCGCGTTGGCGTCACGGACATTGTCTCCCTGTCGGCATGCGGATCGTTTCGCGAAAATCTGGCGCCTGGAACCTTCGTGATCATCGATCAGTATATCGATCGCACGACGAAACGTGCGTCTTCCTTTTTCGGGGCGGGCTTCGTCGCCCATGTCTCCATGGCGCATCCCAATTGTCCGGCGCTCGGCGACGCAGCCGAAGCCTCTTGCGAGGCGACAGATATTCCCCATGCGCGCGGCGGAACGTATCTTGCGATCGACGGCCCGCAGTTTTCGTCCTTTGCAGAGTCTCAACTCTACCGCAAATGGGGCTGTGACGTGATCGGCATGACGAATATGCCGGAAGCGAAACTCGCACGCGAGGCGGAGCTTCCTTATGCGAGCATCGCCATGGTGACGGATTATGATTGCTGGCGGGAAACAGAAGGCCCTGTCGACGTCGCCAGCGTTCTAGAGATCATGAAGCAGAATAACGAAAACGCCCTGCGCGTCATTCCGGAACTGGCCAAGCGGCTGGGCCCGGTCCGCGAAAACTCGCCCCTCGGCGTTGAGACCTGCCTCGATTTTGCGGTGATCACCGCGCCGGACGCAAGAAACCCGGTTTTGCTGGCGAAGCTCGACGCAGTTGCGGGGCGGTATTTGAAGAAATAGCCGAAAGCCATTTTTAATTCTGCAGATGCTAGGAAAACTCGGTAGGCGTTAACCGCACTCATTCATGCTCATAGAGTATTTACATCTGCCGGCACAAACAGAGCCGCCCAGTTCGCCAATCGAACGGCCATTTGCCTCCGTCGTCATTATCGAAATGGATGTGACGGATGAATGGCGAGACAAGATCAGTCATTGGCTTGTTAAAAACGGTTGTCTTTACATGATGGCGTGGGGAAACGAGTGCAGCCTGTGGGACGACAGTGTTGATTGGGCCATTCTAGGCGAATTCGATTTTGGTGATGTACCGGGCGAAAATTATGTGGTGACAACGTGGCACAACGATGAACTGCTCGAAGAGGTATTTTGGTTCTCACATCACTGCGCACGTCACGAATATTTGGATATGAGACGCTTCCTTTTGTTGGACATTTCACTGAATTCGAGAAAGACAACAATCATTAAGCAATTCATAAGCTCATATCACCTGCATGATACGCAACCCGAATAACGCGTCTCAAAACGGCTTTCGCTTAGGTATTAAACCGGAAATGCATTACGTCGCCGTCCTGGACGATGTAGTCCTTGCCCTCAAGGCGCATCCGGCCAGCTTCTTTCGCGCCCGATTCGCCATTATGCGCGAGGTAGTCAGCGTAAGAGATCGTCTCGGCGCGGATGAAACCCTTCTCGAAGTCGGTGTGTATGACGCCGGCGGCCTGGGGCGCGCTGGCGCCGGTCTCGACCGTCCAGGCGCGCGCCTCTTTCGGGCCGGCGGTGAAAAAAGTCTGTAGGTCGAGAAGCTCATAACCGGCGCGAATGAGCCGGTTGAGGCCCGGCTCGTCAAGGCCGATCGTCTCCAGATATTCGCTCTGTTCAGCGTCGTCGAGTTGCGCGAGTTCGGCTTCGATCTTTGCGGAAATGACCACTGCGACCGCGCCCTCGGTTGTCGCGCGTTCAAGAACGCTGGCCGAGTAGTCATTTCCCTCCGCCGCCGCGTCTTCGTCAACATTGGCGACAAAGAGCACCGGCTTTGCCGTCAGCAACTGCAGTCCGCGCCACGCTTTTTCTTCGTCCGCGCTGATCTCGGCGCGCCGCGCCGGCCGGCCCTCGCGAAGTTCCTCAAGCGCCCTGTCGACAAGGATAAGCAATGCTTTTGCTTCTTTGTCCTGGCCCTTCGCTTTCTTTTCGAGATTGACGCGCCGTTTTTCGAGACTGTCGAGATCGGCGAGCATCAATTCAGTCTCAACGATCTCGAAGTCCGCAATCGGATCGATCTTGTTGGAGACATGGGTGATGTCGTCGTCGTCAAAACAGCGCAGCACATAGGCGACGGCGTCGACTTCACGAATATTGGCGAGGAACTGATTGCCGAGGCCTTCGCCTTTCGATGCCCCTTTGACCAGCCCGGCGATATCAACGAACTGCATGCGGGCAGGGATGATCTCGGCGGACTTGGCGATCCGCGCAAGCTCTGCAAGGCGCGGCTCGGGCACGGCGACGTCGCCGACATTCGGTTCGATCGTGCAGAACGGATAATTCGCCGCCTGCGCAGCGGCAGTCTTCGTCAGCGCGTTAAAAAGCGTCGACTTGCCGACATTGGGCAGGCCGACAATGCCGCATTTAAATCCCATGGCGTGTCAATCCTTATCGCCCTTGCCGAACATGTTTTTGAGGGCGTCTGAAAATGGCGTCGAAGATTTGGCCGGCGGCGGCGCCGTTTCGTTTTTCGGTGCGTCGGCGGACGTTTCTTTCTTCGGCGGCGACGGCGAAGCCGGCTGCAGTTTTTGGGCGACCGCCGTCGTAAATCGTTGATCGCCAACAAGGAGAAACGGCGCGCAGTGCGCGATCGCCGCCAGGATGGGCTGGAGCCATTCCTTGTCGTCCGCTGCGAAATTGCCGAGCACGTGGCCCGTCACGCGGGATTTGTCGCCTGGATGACCGATCCCGATTCGCACGCGTCGGAAGGCGTTGCCGATATGCGTGTCGAGCGAGCGGATGCCGTTGTGGCCGGCCGCGCCGCCGCCAACCTTCGCACGCAGCTTGCCCGGCGCAAGATCGAGCTCGTCATAGAATACGACGATGTTCTCGATCGGTGTTTTGTAGAAATCCATCGCGGCGCGAACGGCGCGGCCCGATTCGTTCATAAACGTCGTCGGCTTGACGATGAGCGCCTTCTCTGACGCGCCGTTGGATGAAAGCCGGCCCTCGCGAATCTCGCTTTGAAACTTCGTCCGCGCCGGACCAAACCCGTGGAGATCTGCAATCGCATCGACCGCCATGTAGCCGACATTGTGGCGATGACGGGCGTATTCCGAGCCCGGATTGCCAAGCCCAACCAGGATCAACATGTCGACGCTCCGCGCGTCATGCGCTTTCAGGAACGAAAGAACAGCGGACCGGCCTATTCAGCGCTTTCGTCTTCGTCGCTTTCCGCTTCAGCTCCGTCTTCCGCCTCGGTCTCGGCTTCTTCGCCCTCGGCCTCTTCGGCCTCGTCGTCGGCAGAGCGCACCGAAGACGGGGCGGCGATCGTCGCAATGGTGAAATCGCGGTCGGTCACGACGAGCGTAACACCCTCTTCAAGCGTCAGCGCTGACGCGTGAACGCCGTCGCCAATATCAAGCGCGCCGACATCGATATCGAATCGGTCGGGGATCGCCGTCGCCGGCGCATAAACCTCAACCGCGTGGCGAACGACGTTCAACACGCCGCCGCGCTTCAGACCGGGCGATTGCTCTTCATTGATGAAGCGGACCGGGACATCGACATTGATGCGTGTTTTCTCGTCAACGCGCATGAAGTCGACATGGACCGGCAGGCCCTTCACGGGGTGGATCTGGACGTCGCGCGGGATGACCGGTTGCGTGCCGTCCTCGCCCGGGACGTCAATATTGGCCAGTTGCGGACGCAAGCGGCCTTGCAAAAACGCCTTGTTGATCTCGTTGGCGCGCAGCCTCACGGCGACAGGATCCTGCCCGCCGCCATAAAGGACGCCGGGGACCCATCCGTCGCGGCGGGATTTTCGGGCGCCGCCGGTGCCGGTGTCAGACCGCGGCTCGCAATGGAAAGTGTCAGCTTCAGCCATGTCAGGCTCGTCCTTCATGCATAAAACGCCGCTTCGGGCCGCGCCTTCAGCGCCCCGATAGCAGCGAAATTCCTCAATGAGCGCGGGTCTATAGAGGAAAGGGGCGGGGCTCGCAAGCGCGCCGCGGACCTGAATTCCGAGAATTTCGGCGGACGCGAAAGGCTCCGATAGCGGGTGTGGCGTTTCGGACATTGTCACAGAATTGAATCACAACCGTCAACGACGCGTCATGCTCGACCCCTAAGCGGGCCCCCTATGCGCCGGCGGGGACATGCCGGCGAATTCTGTTTTTGCGCCACCAACATCCGGGGATCTTCTTTATGGGTAAGGCATCGACAATCCGCTCAATATTTATGGCGGGCTCAGCAACCTTGTTGCTGGCCGCGTGTACGCAAGGCGAGGAAATTGAATCGCCAGGCTCCAGCGGCTCAGGCACGCCTCCGGGCGGCGGCGGCGGCGGCGGCGGCGGCGGCGTCTCCATGGACACCTGTCCGACGGGCCTGTCGCAGAGCGGCACAGTCGGCGGCGGAGCCACGCAACAGGTTGTTTGCGACATTGCAGGCACGATCATCTCTGACCTGACGCTGCCGTTCAAAGACGACGACAATGACGGCATTCCGGTCGCCTATCGGATCAATGGCCGCGTAAATATCGGTGTTGATGTCGGCTTCGACGGCACCGCTTCGGGTGCTGCGCCGGCGACGCTGACTATCGAGCCGGGCGTCTTCGTGTTCGGCGAATCCGGAAACGATTTCATCGTTGTCAATCGCGGATCGAAGATCGAAGCAGCGGGCACGCAATCCCGCCCCATCATTTTCACCAGCCGCGCCGACCTGGACAGCGCGCCCACCGATGACCGGACGAACTCGATCGGCGAATGGGGCGGTCTCGTGATCCTTGGCCTCGCGCCGATCAATGACTGCGCGACCGGCACGCTCAACACCGCTTCCTGCAACAACATCATCGAAGGCGTGACGGCGCCGGAAGCCTCATATGGCGGCGGCGATGCAGCCGATGACAGCGGCACGCTGCGCTATGTCCAAGTTCGGTTCGCTGGCTTCCCGCTGGCCGCGGGCGATGAGCTGAACGGCATTTCCTTTGGCGGCGTCGGCACCGGCACAGAGGTCGATTTCGTCCAGGTCCACAACAATTCCGACGACGGCATCGAGATGTTTGGCGGCACGGTGAACCTTCGCCACATCGTTCTTACCGGCAATGACGACGACTCCCTCGATACTGACCAGGGCTGGAACGGCAACCTCCAATTCCTCATTGTCAGCCAAACCGACGGCCGCGGCGACAACGGTTTCGAAATGTCGAGCGCCGGTCTTGGCACCTCGGACGACACCGATCCAACCATCGCCAACTTCACCATTGTCGGCTCGACCCGCGACCGCCTGAGCCCGGGTAACGCCATTCGCCTCAACAGCGGCCACCGCGGCACGTTCCTCAACGGCGTCGTCACTGATGTCGACGCGTGCTTCCGCTGGCAGCAATCGGCCGGCAACGGCGACACAACATTCGACGCCGGCGTCGACCCGACATTCCTCAGCGTCATTTTCGATTGCGACGGCGGCCTCGCGCGGGCGGCGGTCACAGGCTCGGCGGATCCTGATGATGATGAACCCGATAACCTGACGGGCGTACCGGCCGATATGGTCGCTGACGACGCGCCGGCTAGCGCGGAGAAAATGTCGACGATCACGTCGAACTTCCAGTCCGGCACAATGGAAGAGACGCCGATGGCGATGCCGGCCGATTTGACCACGGTCGATCCGTTCTTCGAAGATACCGACTATCTCGGCGCCTTCGGTCCGGATGAAACAGAAACCAATAACTGGGCGTCCGGCTGGACCTTTAACCTCTTCACGGATCCTGGCTGTCCGGCGGGCACGACCAACACCAATACGACAATCGCCGGCAAGAATGTTTGCGAACTGGACGGCGTGATCACTACCGATCTGACGCTGACCCGGAACAACCATTACGAAATTGCTGGCCGCGTTGACGTTGGCGTCGACGTTGGCTCTACGGGCGCACCTTCTGGCGCGGCCCTGAGGATCGAGCCAGGCACGACCCTGTTCGGCAACTCCGGCGCCGACTTTATCGTCGTCAATCGCGGCGCACAGATCTTCTCCAACGGCACCAGAAGCAATCCAGTCATCATGACGTCTGAAGATGATTTGGAGCTCGAAGGCATTGTTCCGCCGCCAAGCCGGCTCGATGCGATCGGCGAATGGGGCGGCCTCGTTGTTCTCGGCCAGGCCCCGATCAATGACTGCGCCACCGGTACGCTTGGCATGGCGGATTGCAACAACATCATCGAAGGCGTGACCGCGCCGGAGGCGAGCTATGGCGGCGGCGACGCTGCTGACGACAGCGGGTCGATCATGTTCACGCGCGTTATGTTCGCTGGCTTCCCGCTGGCCGCGGGCGATGAGCTGAACGGCATTTCCTTCGGCGGCGCCGGTTCCGGCACCGACGTTCAATATGTCCAAGTTCACAATAACTCGGACGACGGCATCGAGATGTTCGGCGGTACGACGAACCTGAAATATATCGTACTCACCGGAAACGATGACGACTCGCTCGACACCGACCAGGGCTGGAACGGCAATGTTCAGTTCCTCATCGTCGCCCAACGCAGCGGACGCGGCGACAACGGCTTTGAAATGTCGAGCGCCGGTCTTGGCACCACGGCGGACACCGATCCGACAATCGCAAACTTCACGATCGCCGCGACAACCCGAGACCGCTTGAGCCCGGGCAACGGCATCCGCCTAAACAGTGGCCATCGCGGCAACTTCATCAACGGCGTGATCACCGATATCGACCATTGCTTCCGCTGGCAGCAGTCGGCTGGCAACGGCGATACGACATTCGACAGCGGCATTGATCCGACATTCGTGAATTCGCTGTTTGATTGCGACGCTGGCCTTGCGCGGGCGGCAATCACCGGCTCTTCGGATCCGGATGATGACGAGCCTGATAACCTGACGGCTGTTCCGGCCGCCATGCTTGCTGCGGGCGCGGAAAACACCGACTCTGTAAGCGTCAGCCTGATCAACGGCTTCATCAACGACGGCGCAATCAACGGCCGTACGGCGTTCACTGATCTCAACACTAACGTCGACGCGTTTTTTGAAAACACGACCTATATCGGGGCCGTGGAGAATGCGATGGATGACTGGTGGGCCGAATGGAGCTGCGGTCTCGAAGAAGACGATTGCTAATGACGAAACGGGCGGCCGCTCCGCAAGGCGCGGCCGCTTCCTTCTGTCCTCCGCACTCAGATTAAGGTTGATGAAATCATGAAACTCGCAGGCTCACTGAAGGGCTTTCTGCTCGGCGCGACAGCGCTCGCATCTTCGAGCGGCGCCCTCGCCCAGGACAATGTCGTGGGTCCAAATTACGAAATTACTGACCAGATTATCGTGCGCGGCGTCAATATTCCCGACCCGCAACGGGCGACCTCCCAAGTCGCCACCTTCCTCAGCGCTGAAGATCTGGCGCGAACCGGCGACGCCACTGCGGCCGAGGCATTGAAGCGCCTCAGCGGCCTTAGCGTTGTCGGCGGCAAGTTTGCCTTCGTCCGCGGCCTTGGCGACCGGTATTCGTCCGCGCGGCTGAATGGTTCGCCATTGCCAAGCCCGGAGCCTCTCCGGCGCACCGTTCCGCTCGATCTGTTCCCTTCAGAGATCCTCGGGGGCGCGACCGTGCAGAAAACCTTCTCGCCAAACTATCCCGGCGAGTTTGGCGGCGGCATTATCGATCTGGAGACGCTGCGCATTCCGAACGAGCCGTTCTTGAACGTCAAATTCGGCATTGGCGCGAATACTGTTACAACGGCCAATAACGGTTTGTTCGTCAATGGCGGCGATCTCGACTGGCTTGGCTATGATGATGGCCTGCGCAGTGTTCCTGGACCGCTGCAGACCGTTATCGACTCGGATGTCGAACTCGAAGATCTCGATCCGGCGGTTCAAGAAGCAATCGGCGAGAGTCTCGTCAATTCACCGCTTAGCGTCATTCAGAACGGCAATCTCGGGCCGAATTACGAAGCCAGCGTTGATGGCGGCACGGTCTTCGATCTTGATGGTGGATTAACGCTCGGTCTGACCGGCGTGATCGGCTATCGCTCCAACTGGGTCACTGAAGAAGCGGTCCGGCAACTTGCAACAAGCGAAGAGATCGGCATCGACTCCACCCAAACGGAGACGAGCCTCAACACGACGGTCAATGGCTTATTGTCAGGATCGTTGGAATGGACAGGCAATCTCGTTCAATTAACGGCGCTCTATATTCACGACACACGCAAGGAAGCGCAAATCACACGGGGTCGGAACTTCAATATCGGGAGTTTCCTGACCGAAGAGAACTCATTCCTTGAACGCGCTTTGTGGATGGGACAGGCCGCCGGCGAGCACGACATCGGCGAGCAATTCGCGATCAACTGGCGCGGCGCCTTCGCCCGGTCGACGCGGGATTCGCCGTATGAGCGCGGCTTCATTGACCGGGTTCCGAATGTCGATGATATTCCGATCATCCAGCCCTTCACGACGCGCCATGTGGTCGCCTTCTCCGAGCTTGAAGACGACACGTGGAGCGGCGGTGCGGACTTGTTCTGGTTCATTCCTGTTTCGGGCGCGCGCGAAGCGACGCTCTCGGCGGGTTACGAATATGTAGACAACGATCGGGAATTCATCAGAGACCCGTTCCAGTTCATCACCAATACGGCGTTGCCGTTTGACGTTGCGTCGGCGCGCGTCGATTTCGCCTACTCGCCCGATAACATCGATCCGAGCCGCTTCCGGCTCGTCGACGTCAATACGCAAGGCGTCAACAACTATTTGGGCGAGCTAACGGTACACGCTGCATACGCCCAACTCGACGCCGAACTCATTCCAACGCTGCGGACGACAGTGGGCGTACGTTATGAGACTGCCGAACAAAGCGTCGATGTTTTCGACAGGTTTGGGAACCCGACGACGCCCGACCAGCCGCCGGGTAACTTGCTGGTCGACGGCGTGCCGGTCTTCAACCAGGACACTCGCATCGAAAATGACTATTGGCTGCCGTCAGCGACGGTGACCTGGAACTTTACCGATGACATGCAGTTGCGGCTTGGCTACTCGCACACAGTGGCGCGGCCGCAGTTCCGGGAATTGGCGGCTTCGGAGTTCTTAGATCCGGATACGGACCGTCGGTTCTTCGGCAATCCTTTCCTTCAGGATAGCGAGTTCCGCAATTACGATGCGCGCTATGAATTCTATCTCGGTAGAAATCAGTTCCTGACGCTCGCCGGTTTTTATAAAGACATCGAAAACCCGATCGACGAGATTCAATTCTCGACGACCGACTTCGGCTTTGCGTCGACCTTCATCAATTCGCCTGAAGCGCGTCTTTTCGGCGGTGAGTTTGAATACCGGACCAACTTTGAGATCGGCTGGAATGACTGGTTCCAGTCGCGCGAATGGCTGTTCTCGGTCAACTACACCTACACCAACTCCGAGATCCGGGCCGACGAGAACGACCTCATCGTCGAACGCAACGGCAGTCTGACGCCGGGCGATCAGTTCGGTCTCGACGGTCAGCCGCTGGTCGGAACGCCAGAGCACATCGCGAATGCGCAATTCGGCTGGGAATCGGACCAAACGCAGTTCACGCTTCTTGTCGGCTGGGTGGACGAGCGGTTGCTAGCGCGGGGCGAACGGTTGACGAAAGCCGACCGGCTGCTCGACGTTGTCGAACGTCCAGGCGTGCAAATGGACGCGACGTTCCGGCAACAACTGGAAATCCGCGGCGCCGACTTCACGATCGGCCTCAGCGCCCGAAATCTCCTGGGGACTCGTCATATTGAATTCCAGGACGGCACGGCCGATCCGCTCGCCGTAGACGGTTTCGTGAACTTTAATACGTATAACGTAGGCCGGACGCTTTCGGCGACGTTAACCGGGAATTTCTGACCGCTGACCGGCTTCGGCCGGCCGGCAATCGCCGGAAATTACGGGAATTTCGCTAGCGGCCGCCGCCATTTAGGTAGGCGGCCGCTGGTCTTTTTGTTAATGGTCCTATGCTCCTGTGGAGATTTCCACAGGATTAGAAAAGGTTACCGGGATTTCATGGCAGTCATGGCGCGTGTTTCGGGCGGTCAGACCGCGGCGTCGTCGGCGCTGCGCGCTTGGGCTGAGCGGCTGTCGAGCCCGCGTATGCGCAAGCGGATCGCCGCCGCTCCGAGACTGCTCGAAATTGCGCTGGCCCTGGCGCTCGGGGCGGCGTGCCTTGCTTTAGCGTTCAGTCTTTTTGCGCCGCTGCCGACGCCGGAGCGGCTGCCCGCGACCGCTTCTCCCGCCGTTGAAAGCGACCGCGCCGCCGCCGTGACCGCACAGCCATTTCGAATCGCCGAGGTCGAAGCAGCCGCGCCAGCGACCGATCTGGCGCAGTTTGAGGAAACGCAACTGAACTTGCGGTTGCACGGCGTTTTCGACGCCGACGGCGATGTCACGGCATTCATTTCGACGCCGGACGGGAAACAGGGGCGGTATCGGGCCGGCGATGAAATCTGGAACGGCGTCCGCCTCGACCGCGTGTTATCTTCCGAGCAGATAGTCATTAATTCTCGCGGCGATCGCGAAACCTTAACCCTCGTCAATCGGGATCCGGAAAAAGCCGCTCAGGCGGCCGCCATTGCAGCCTCGGCGGCGCAATCAACGCAGTTGCCGGCGTTTCGGGATATTATTCGTTTTTCCGTCTTGCCCGGCGCGGACGGCATGCGACTCGTGGTTCAACCGGGGCCCGATGCGGCCGCGTTTAGCGCCACCGGGTTGCGGCCTGGCGATCTGGTTCTCGCCGTCAATGATCGCCCGCTTGGCGCCAATGTCGCAGCTGAGCAGGAGAGGCTCGCGCGGCTTGAGGAGGCGGAAACCGTATCCGTGACGATTGAACGAGATGGCGACCAGTCAACGCTTTCCATTGATCTGGCTGAAATCGCCAAGGCGAAGGCGAATGAGGAATGAGTAGCGTAATGTTCCGGTCGATATTGACGGCGACATTCGTGGCTGCGGCCAGCCTCGCCGCGGCCGTCCCCGTGGCTGCTCAGGAAGAATGCGCCGGCTCGGTGAACTTTGAAGAAGTTGATATTCGCACGGTCATCACCGAGTTTGCGTCAAGAACTGGATACAAATTCGTTGTCGATCCGCGCGTCGACGGCACTGTCACGATTAAATCGGGGCCAAATGGCGGTCTGTGCGCTGATGAAGCTTGGGAGCTCTTTCAGGCGGCGTTGCGTGTTAGCGGCTTTACCGCCGCGCCGATCAATGGCGACAGCTACAAGATCATCCCGATTCAGGACGGCGCGCGTGCGGCGAGCCCCGTTGGCGAGGCCCGCGCCGGCAATTACGTCACGCAAATCGTTCGCCTCAAGTTCATCGACGCTCGGGAGGCGGCGGCGACGCTGACGCAGATCACTTCCGAGCGCGGCGTCGTCTCGCCGGTGCGCACGGGCAATGCGCTGATCCTCGTCGATGTTGCGGACAATATTGAGCGGATCGAGCGCGTCATTGCGGAAATTGATCAGGACACAACTGTTTATCGAACCATCGCCCTTGAAAACCTGACCGCGATTGAGGCGGCGGGGATCGTCAGCGATCTCGCCCGCGAGATATCCGAAGAAAGCGCAGGCCAGCGCGCGCCGGTTCAGGTCGTCCCCGTCGAGGCGACGAACAGCCTGCTTGTGCGCGCCGAACCAATCGTGCTGGCGCGCATCACTCGGGTGATCGCCGAACTTGACCGGGTCGGCGTGGAGAACGCAGGTTTGAACGTCATCACGCTTCGCCACGCGGACGCCGTGGAGATGGCTGAACTCCTTCGGGAAATCGCCGCCGCTCAACCAGCGCCTGAAGCTAATCCCGGCAACGCGGCCGTCGGCGCGGCGTCGGCGCAAGCGCGGACAAATATCACGGCCGATCCTGCGACGAATTCAATCATCATTTCCGGCGGCGCCGCGATCCAGAAAACACTGAGCGATGTTGTCGCGCGGCTCGATTTGCGCCGCGCGCAGGTGCAGGTCGAGGCGGTGATCGTTGAAGTCTCGGAAGGAACGGCGAGAGAGTTGGGCCTTCAATATTTCCTCTCCGGCGATGGTTCAGAAAACGGGCGCGTGCCGTTTACGGCGACAAATTTCCAGAGCGCCCAGCCAAATGTCCTTGCCGCGGCCGGCGCGTTTCTGCTCGAGGACGAACGCTTCGGCGGCGACGCGTTAGAACAGGCGGCCCTGACCTCGCTGCTCGGCACCAATGGTCTTCTGCTCGGCGGGGCAGGGGCGTTGAGCGATGGGTCAGTGTTCGGCGCGATCTTGACGGCGCTGCAGGAAGACGATGAGTCCCGCGTCTTGGCTCTGCCATCCGTGACGACCCTCGACAACCAACCGGCGCGGCTGTCGGTGGGTCAGGAAATCCCGATCACGACGGGCGAGGCGGTCGGCGATAACTTCACCGGCGGCGCATTCCGAACGGTTTCGCGCGAAGAGGTGGGCACGATCCTCGAGGTGACGCCGCGCATTACCGAAGGCGACACCGTTACGTTGGAGATCAGTCAGGAAACATCCAGCGTCGTCGGGCAGATCATTTCCACTTCGACCGATCTCATCACCAACAAGCGCACGATTGAAACGCGGGCGCTCGTCGACAACGGCGACATTCTCGTTATCGGCGGTCTCATTGATCAGAACGAGCAGTATCTGGATAGTCAGGTGCCGCTTCTCGGCGACATTCCTGTATTCGGGAACCTCTTCAAGACCCAGGCGAGGTCGCGGGACCGGCGCAATCTGATGGTGTTTATCAAGCCGACCATCTTGCGCGACCGCGACAGCGCGCGATCGGCCACAACGAAGAAGCTGGATTATATCAGAGCCAGGGAATTGCTAAGCTCTGACCGGCCCTATTCGGAAATCGACAGATTAATTGAACAGACGACTGGTCTGTCCGAAGAGTAAGCGCAGATATCGCCATGAGCGAACCGTCAACAGTTCAGGATGTCCGGTTCTCCTATGCTTTTGCGAAGGAGCGCGGGCTTGTCGTTCTGGATGCGGCGGCGACGCCGGCGGTCATTGGCGTGCGCGGCGAGCCGGACGCCTGGGCGTTGCTTGAGGCGCGCCGCGTTGTCGACAAGCCGATCGCCGTTGAAACCATGCCGGGCGACGTCTTTGAACGGCGATTGTCGGAGATTTACTCCGCCAGCGGCATCGACGCCGACAGCCTTGCGCTCGGCGACGAGGACGGCGATCTCGCGGCGCTGGCCGACGGTCTCCCGACGACGGCGGACCTCCTGGACGCCCAAGACGACGCGCCGATGATCCTTCTGATCAACCGGGTGATCGCCGAAGCGGTGAAACTGAAAGCCTCGGATATTCACGTCGAGCCCTACGAGACAACGCTGTCCGTGCGCTTACGGATTGATGGCGTGTTGCGGGAGGTTCTGTCGTTACCCTCGCGCGTCACAGCGGCGCTCGTCAGCCGCATCAAGGTGATGGCGCGTCTTGATATCGCCGAGCGACGCATCCCCCAGGACGGGCGAATTTCGCTGGCGCTTGGCGGCAAAACCGTCGACGTGCGGGTCTCGACCCTGCCGGCGCGGTTCGGCGAGCGCGTCGTGATGCGGATCCTCGATAAGGAGGCCGCGCGGCTTGATCTCGACGTTCTCGGCATGCCGAAGGACATGCTTCAGCGTTTTCGTGTAGCGCTTGCAAAACCCAATGGCGTCATTCTCGTGACCGGGCCGACCGGCTCCGGCAAGACGACGACGCTCTATGGCGCGCTGAGCGAACTCAATGAGCCGAGCCGCAATATTTTGACCGTTGAAGACCCAGTTGAATATGCGATTGACGGCGTCGGCCAGACGCAGATCAATCCGAAAGTCGGCATGACCTTCGCGACAGGTTTGCGCGCGATCCTGCGTCAGGACCCCGACATCGTCATGGTCGGCGAGATCCGCGACGTTGAAACGGCCGAGATTGCGATCCAGGCGGCGTTGACAGGCCACCTCGTTCTTTCAACCGTCCACACAAATTCCGCCGTCGGCGCGGTCACACGCTTGCGCGATATGGGCGCGGAGCCGTTTCTTTTGTCATCGACCATCGCCGCCGTAATGGCGCAGCGTCTTGTGCGGCGTCTTTGTCCGGCCTGCAAGGAGCCCTATGAACCCGATGAAGCAGAACGCCGCGTACTGGGCGTTGCGCAAAGCGATCCGATCACGATCTATCGCGCCAAGGGTTGCGGGCGCTGCGGCGGGTCCGGTTATGAGGGCCGTCTCGGCGTTTACGAACTGGTGGTGATCGACGACGCGTTGCGAAAAATGATCCATGACGACGCCAGCGAACAGGCGCTTGCTGATCACGCTTTCCGCAAGTGGGATACGCTTGCGCGCTGCGGTTTCCGACATGTCCTGAGCGGCGAGACGTCGATAGAGGAAGTGTTGCGCGTGGTTCGCCAGGAAGATGACGATGCCGACCTTCCAATATGAAGCCCTCGACGGTGCGGGACGCTCAAAGCGCGGAATTGTCACGGCGGACTCAGCGCGCCGCGCTCGTATGGAGCTGCGCCGGCTGAAACTGACGCCCGTCGCGATCCGCGCCGCCAGCGAAGGCCAGTCGCGGCTGGGGCGGCGAACCAAGACCCCGCGCATCAAGCCAGGACAGCTCGTGGCGATCACGCGCCAATTATCAGTGCTGCTCGGCGCCGGCGCGCCCCTGGAAGAATCGCTCGGCGCCATCGCGCTGCAATCTGAGAACCCGCAAGTGCGCGCGCGCCTGATCGGGGTGCGCGAGCGCGTCACCGAAGGACGCCGTTTCGCCGACGCGCTCGGCGAAGATCCAAAGTCGTTTCCTGATCTTTACCGGGCTGTGGTCAGCGCCGGTGAAACGTCAGGCGATCTGGCGCCGGTGCTCGCGCGCCTTGCAACGATGCTGGAAAAGAACCGGTCGATGAAAAACAAGGCGGTCGGCGCCCTGATCTATCCGGCCGCCCTTGTTGTTTTCGCAGGCGGCGTCGTCGCTGCGTTGATGACCATGGTCGTTCCGCGCATCGTTGCGCAGTTCCAGGCCTTCGACGCTGACTTGCCGCTGGTGACACAGCTCGTGATCGGCGTTTCGGCCTTTCTCGGCGATTATGGCTTACTCTTGTTGGCGGCGATCGCGCTTGGCGCGGTCAGCATTTGGCAGGCCCGCAAGAACCCGAAATTCCGGACCGATAGCGATCACTGGCTGCTCTCGGTTCCAATTGTCGGCAATCTCTTACGCGGTCTCGACGGCGCCCGGTTCGCGCGGACGTTGTCGACGCTTGTCGCCGGCGGCGCGCCGCTCCTTCAAAGCCTCGCCGGGGCGCGGCGGACAGTCACCAACGCCTGGATCGGCGAGCGGCTTGATCGCGGCATCGACCAGGTGCGCGAGGGCGCCTCGCTCGCCGCGGCGTTCAAACGCGCGGATGCGCTGCCGCCGATGATGGTGCATATGGTGGCGGCCGGCGAACGCGCCGGAGAGCTGCCGCTCCTTCTCGACAAGGCGGCGGAGCAGCTTGAAGAAGAATTCGACACCGCATCGACGGTCGCTTTGCGACTTCTTGAGCCGTCGATCATTTTCGTGATGGGCGGAGTCGTGGCGGTCATCGTCGTATCTATTATGCTGCCGATGCTGCAGCTCAACCGGCTCGCCGCCGGCTAATCGCGTGAGGAACTGGCTATGAAGAAAAAGCAATTGCGCCGCCGTTTGCGTCAACGCGGGGTGACGCTCATTGAGCTCTTGGTGGTGATGGCGATCCTTGCGCTGATTTCGGCGATCGTCGTCATTAATATCTTGCCGGAACGTGACCGCGCCGCCGTTCGCAAAGCGAAGATCGATATTAAGCTGATCGAAGCCGCGCTCGATCAATACCGGCTCGACATGTTCAATTATCCGACGCAGCAACAGGGTCTTGATGCGTTGATTGAGGCGCCGACCAACAGCGCTGGCGATTATCGTCCTGGCGGCTATCTGCGCGGCGGCGCGCCGCTCGACCCTTGGGGCAATCCTTATCAATATCGCTTTCCCGGCGAGCGTGGCGTCGTCGATATCTATTCCCTCGGCGCCGATGGCGAGACCGGCGGTGAGGGCCTCAACGCGGATATCGGAAATTGGGTAGACGACGAATAAAGCGGCCCTGCCGCAGCCAGCATGGCCTGACGCTGATTGAGTTGCTGGTGGTGATGGCCATTCTGGCGCTCGCCGCGACGCTTGTCGTTCTGAATGCGCCGCCGACGCGAAACGCCGGCAGGAGCGCAGCGACGGATCTTGCAGAAGCGCTGCGAACGGCGATTGATTCCGCCATCATCACTGGAGCCGTCTATCGGCTGGAGATCGACGCGCAGTCATGGCGTATCGATCGCCTGACCAGCGACGGCTGGACCGAACAAAATAAAGCGAGCGACTTCGCAGCACGCGGCGGTCTGCTTCGCCTTGAGATCGATGACGCGGCGCAATCGAACCGGCTGGCGCTGACGGGCGAACGCGCGAGGCGTCCGGAGAGAAACGCTGAAGCCGTCACAACAGCGCTGCTTGATCCGTTGGGCGGGGCTGGCGCCTTTGATGTTTTATTCGACATTGAGGGCGAGCAGTGGGCTGTCGCCTTTGCGCCAACGGGCGCCATCAAGCTTGAGCGGCGATAATGCGTATCCGGGACCAGCGCGGGATGACGCTCATCGAAGTGCTTGTCGCTTTCGCGATTCTGGCCGGGCTGGTCCTGACCGTTATGACGCTGACCGGACAGAATGCGCAATATGCAGCGCGTACGGAGGATCGACTGCTGGCGCAGATCGCTGCGGATAATCTCCTTGTCGCCGATCTCGCTGCGCGTCGCTCGCCGCCGGTCGGCGACACGGGCGCCGCTGCCGAAGTTTTCGGGCGCAATTTCTCCTATCGACGCAGCGTCTATGATGCGGGCGAGCGGGCTGTGCTCATTCAATATGAGATTCTGGGCGACGACAATGAGTCGGTGCTCGCGCGCGTTTCGGCGGTCCGGGGGAAATCGTGATGTCTAGACGGTGCGGACAGCGCGGCGTGACCTTGCCGGAGCTCTTGATTGCGCTTCTTGTCTTCGCCTTTATCGCGGGCGTCGGCGTCGCCGCCTTGCGCCTCGCGATCGACGGACGTGAACAGCTTATCGAGAGCGACGATCGCCTGCGGGAATGGCAGCTTGCGCGCCTGATCATCCGCTCAGATCTTGCGCAGATTGCGCACCGCACCGTCCGCGATGAATTTGGCGACCGAAATCCTGCAAGCGTGATTGGCGGCGTCGGGTTTTCAGACCGACCCGCTGAGGCCGACGAAGCGCCGTTGATGGGCTTTGTGCGCGGCGGCTGGTCGAATTTCGATGGCGCGACCCCGCGATCAACGCTCCAATATGTCGAATACGTGTTCAAAGACGGCGCGCTCGTCAGGCGCACACGGTCCTATCTGGACGATGCGCGCAATCAGCCGAACCGAGAGCGCATTCTCTTCGCCGATGTTGAGGACGCGGAGATTTCGTTTCTCGTAGGCGAAACCTCGCGCGGGCTCGATTGGGCGCCGGACTGGCCCGTAACCGGCGCCGGGCCCGCAGCCCCGCCGGTTGCGATCCAGATGTCTTTCCGACATGCGCGTCTTGGCGATGTTGAGCAATTGTTCTGGATCGGCGAGCTTTTTCAGGGAGCGACGCCGTGACGGAACGCGGCCGTCATCAAAAGGGCGCGGCTTTACTCGTCGTCCTGCTTCTCGCGGGAACGCTCTCATTCATTGCCCTCGCACTCGTCAGAAGCGTAACGGCATCGGCGCAGCGCAGCGCCGGCGCCGCATTGCGCGCAGAGTTGCTTTGGCGCGCCGTGAGCGCGGAAGAGATCGCGATTGCGGCGATTGAAGGCGCGCTGCAGGCGACGTCGTCCGGCGGCCCGCAGTTGACGCCCGCGCATCCGCTCTTTTCCGAACAGCTTCGCACGCCGCTCGATCGCGGCGAAGGCGCCCTGATTTTCGCCGACGCCTCGACTTGTTTCAATCTCAACAGTCTATCCGTCGCCCCCGCTGAATCTGCTGCGCCGGATACAGACTCAGCCATCGAGCTGACAGCGCTTCTTGTTGCTGTCGGCTTCGCCGAGAACGAAGCAGAACTCGTTTCCGGCGTTGTCAAGGACTGGATCGATCCTGACGATATCCAGACGATCGGCGGGGCGGAAGATAATTTCTATACGAATTTACCAACGCCGTATCGGACGGCGAGCGGACCGATTGCGTCGGTGACCGAACTGCGCGCGATGAAAGGCGTTACGGATGAGATTTACGCTGCCGCCAGTCCTCATTTGTGCGCGCCGCCGCAAAGCGAGCCCATGGCGCTCAATATCAATGCGTTGACGCCTGACGACGCGCCGCTTCTCGTCGCCGCCAGCGGCGGCGCGATCTCCAATGATAATGCGCTGACGATTATCGCTGATCGCCCGCCCGCCGGCTGGACGAGCGTTTCTCAATTCCTAGCCTCGCCCGTGATTGAAGGCGCAGAGGGCCTTAATCCCGAGGCGTTTGGCGGGCGTCTTTCTACTGGACCGCGCTATATTGAGGCGCTCGCCGGGGCGACGGTTAATGAGATTGACATGAGTGTCAGATTACTGTTCGCCGTTGATCCAGATGCCGCAACCGCGCAGCTAGTCGCGCGAGAGATTGGAACGGCGTTATGAGCACCCTTTTTGTCGTCAGGCTTGGCCCGCCCGGAAGCGATAAGATCGCTTGGGCGCGCTATGAGAGCGGCGCGCTGGTTCAATTGCGCCAGGGCGGCGACGCGCGCGGGCTTGCCGGCGACATCGCGTCCTATGAGGGCGAGGCGCGCGTCGGCGCTATCTTGCCGGGCGAGCGCGCCGCGTATCGCACGATGCCATCGCCGCCGCGGCAGTCCGGAAAACTCACCTCTGCGGCGAAGCTGCTCCTCGAAGATGAACTGGCGTTGCCGATCGAGGACCATCACATTGCGATCCACCGATACGACAATGCCGCCGCAATCGTCGCGATCGAAAAACGCCATATTGACGAAACTCTCGAGCGTTTTGCGGAGGCCGGCGTTACGCTGTCTGTTCTGACGACGGACTTTTTCTGTCTCGACGGGGAGGAAGAGCGCGGCGTTTTAGTCGTCGAGGGCGATCGCATGATCGCGAATTTCGGCGAACGGGCCTATGCCTGCGAACTTGAAATCGGAAAGCACGCGCTTGTCGAATGTCTAGTCGGCCATCCGGACGCTAAAATCGGCGTTTACGCCGATCAAAGCGCAGGGCGCGGCTGGACGGAGAACCCCCGATATGAGCGCCTTGGCGACAGCGGCGATGAAACCCTCTTACGGCTCGCCGGGGCGGCGATCGACGCGGGCCGCGCCGTCAATTTTCTCCAGGGCGCGTATCGCCCGCCGCGCAAGCGCATCGTCGAGTTGACGCAATGGCGCCGCGCCGGCGCGATGGCGGCGTCCCTCGCATTTGTGTTGTTCGTCGGCGTTGCAGCGGACGCATGGCGCGCGGGCGCCGTGGCCGATCATTATGAGAGCGAAGCCCGCCGCATATTCGAGACTGCGTTTCCGGACGTTCCCGAAAACGCGATGCGGTCCCACGCACGCACGGTGCTCGGCGCCAGCGGCGGGGCTTCGTTTCTGGCGATCTCCGACACGCTCGGCGCCGCGCTATTAGAGAACGACAACGTCGTGATCGACCGCATCCGGTTCGACCAGGAGCGCGGTGTTTTTGCCTTTTCCGTTCGCAGTCGAACGGACGGCGACATCGCCGCCTTTCGCGAAAGCTTGTCGCGGATGGGCGCGACGACGGCTGAAACCAGCGGCTATCGCCGCTCCGGCGATTTCTGGATCGGCGAAATGACGGTGGCGCTATCATGACCGAATTCTGGCGCAACCTTTCTGAACGCGAACGCCTGCTGATCAGCGTCGGCGGCGCGCTGGCGGCGCTGTTCCTTGTGTTGCAGTTTGTGGTCTCTCCGGTGGCGAACTGGCGGGCGGATTCGCGCCAGGCGCTGGCGAGCGCGAAGGGTCTTTATGAAATTGTGGCCGAGGCGGCTGCCCGATCAGACGGCGCTGGGCCTTCGCAAAGCGACGTGCCGGCTTTGCGAAACGCGCTCACGCAAACGGCGGGCGCCGCCGACGTGACGCTTGTCTTTGTGAACATCCGCCCCGACGGCGTTGTCGATGCAACTGTCGCAACAACGCAGCCCCAAGCGCTGTTCGACTGGATGGCGCAATTGCGCAAGGATTATGGCGCGCGGGTGGTTTCCGCCGATATTGCGCGTGAGGCCGGCGAGCCGTCGCTCGTGCGCGGCCAACTCAGTTTCGCCCAGCGATGAAAAATACTGAGCCGACATCGACAAAAGGAATCAGCGCCAAAGCGCTGGGATTGCTTTTCGCGGTCGGGTTCCTTGTGACCGGTGTTCTCGCGGCGCCGGCGAGCCTCATCAAGCCATTTCTTGATGGCGGTCAAATTCAGATTGAATTTCAGGAGATTACCGGAACGCTTTGGCGCGGCCGCATAGAACGGCTTTCGGTATCCGGATCTTTTCTTGGCGATATCGCCTTTACTATTCAGCCCGCGGCGCTTTTGACCGGCCGCGCGAGCGCCGATTTATCCGTAAGCGGCGGACCGGCGATCGGAAGCGGTCAAATCGGCGCCAGTCTCTTGCGTCAAAGAGTATTGGCGCGCGACGTCGAGATGGAGTTTAATCTCAATTCAATTACGGATTACTCACTGTTCGGAATTCCCTACCAGGGTCGGATGCGCGCTAAAATTGACCGACTTGTTCTGTCGCGCCGGGGCTGCATTCTCGCCGAGGGCGAGGTTTGGACCGACGCCCTCGATGCGACGTCGCAGCAATTTCTTGGCGATGGGCTGAGTTTGTCCGGAACTTTGCAGTGCGATGATGATCGCCTCGCCATCGATCTCTCGGGCGCAAATACGAAGGGCGAAACCGAGATCGCCATCAAGGTGGCGCCGGATATGACCTACCAGATCTCGGCCGTCGTTCGCCCGCGCGAGGCGCAATTGAACGCAGATCTGCAAATGATGGGGTTTGAAAGTGAGAACGGCGCGCTTGTCTATGACGCGGTGGGCGAACTGAAAGGGGTGGGCTCATGATCAGCTTTTTAAGATGGACGCCGCTGCTCGTGTTGTTCGGATGCGCGGCGACGGGCCCGGCCGCCAAAGATGCATCGGCGCCGACATTGAGCGATGACGGATCTTTCGCCCTGACCCGCGTTGCCGAATCGGCGTTGCCGGCGGGCAAATGCGGCATGATCTTATGGACGCTCGACGAACGCGCGCCGGTGCCGATCTTTCGTTATGTCGCTGGTGAGACGGCGCTTGTTTCCATCAACGGCGCTGCTGTCGATCTGACCCTCGCGGAAACCCGCGGCGGCGGCGATTATGGCGTTTTTGAAGAGCAGGTCTTCGTCGGCGGCGCAGGGTATGATGCGCGGGTCGTCGTCAATTTCGGGCTCGGCTTTGAAGGCGGCACCTATCTGGAGCGCGGCGTTATTACGGTCCGCTCTGACACGGGTTGGGAGATTGTGGCCCCAACCGCAGGCATCGCCGGCTGCCGCAAATCGTGACGGCGCCAGTCTCGTCACGAACGGTCACGTCACACATCACGCCATAGCATTTCCTCAGCTGCGGGATTCTGTGGAAAACCGCCTTTCTGCGGAGCAATCGGTTAATCGGATCACGATTTTCGGGAAATTCGCGCGCGCCGCGTGAATTGCGCGGCGACTGTCGTCAATGCGACTGCTGCCTAAACATCTGAAAACAATATCTTAAAAAGTAAACAGGCGAAATAATTGCGCAAAAAGCGCAAAAATTGCGTTTTTCAATTGACATCGGATTCAAACATGACATTTATATGACAGATATATTTCACTTATGAGACAGCCTGGTTTGAGCCAGGCGGATTAGGAGGCCAGATGAAAACGATTAAATTTATCCTCGCCGCCATTGCCGCAGTCGCCTTATTCGGGGTCGCGAATGCCCAGCGGTTCGAGGGATTTCCGGTCGATTATCAGAACGCGACCGTTGAATATGTTGAAAGCCGTCTACACGACGTCCGTCGCGCACGGGTGACTTTCGACTCCGATCCCTATCCGGTTTACGCCGACTTTGGCCGGCGCGGCGAATATGAGGCCTGGGCGGTCGATGTGAGCGTCGATATGCGCATGCGCGACCATACCTATACGTCGTCATTCACGGTCATTTTCGTCAATGGCGCGCCAGTAGCCTTCGAGGAGGATATCAGAGGCCTCGAGGTCGCCAGCATGGGCCGCTTAGCCGTCAGCGAGTAGTTGACGCGCGTTTAAACGACCGCTCAGATAACGACACCTGAAACAAAAACGCCGTAACCCGCGAAACAAAGGCCCGGCCCGAAAGGGACCGGGTCTTTGCTTTGAATGGCCTGGCCGCGCAAACGGGCGATTAACACGATGACGAGCGTTGCGGCGGCGGCGACAAAAACGATCAGCGGCAAGGCCTGCCAGCCAGCCCATGCGCCGAGTCCGCCCAACAATTTCGCGTCCCCGAGGCCCAGCGCCTCGACGCCGCGCAATCGGCTCCAGAAGGCGCCGAGCGCCCAGAAAAGGCCGGCCCCGACGACGAGACCGATCAATGCATCGCTAAAGCCTGCGAACGTCGAAAACAGATTGATTGCGAGCCCGGCGACCATCAACGGCAGCGTGATCATGTCGGGCAAGTAGCCGGTCTCAAAATCAATGGCGGCGAGGGCGATGAGGGCCAGTCCCAATAGGCCGGCGAAGCCGGCTTCGGCCGTGAGGCCGAAACGCCAGATCGCGATCGCCACGACGATGACGCCAGCCAGTTCGACGAGGGGATAGCGCAACGGGATCGGCGCAGCGCAGGCGGCGCACTTACCGCCAAGCGCGGCGAAGCTGACCAGCGGCAATAGATGCGCGCGCGGTATCGGGGCCCTGCAGGCGGGACAATAAGAGCGTGGGCCCATGAGGTTTCCGCGCGTAGTCGCATCGTCCTCGACCAGCCCCCACATGGCCGGCCCGCGATGAATGACGACATTGAGAAAACTGCCCGCGAACGCGCCTGCGACAAGCGCGATCGCCCAGATTGCGGCTTCCATGAAAGGCCGACCCTTTTTGCCGACTTGCTACCATGCACGCCGCGCAAGCGAAATGTTTGTGCGTCCGGGCTTTGACTTGGCGGCGCAGCCCGCATTATGCGAGCCCTCGAATAATCGCGCGCCGAGAATTGGCCAAAGCAGGAAGCAACATGACCTACGTCGAAAAAGCAGGATTGAAAGTGCGCCCGGAGCTGGTCGCATTTATCGAAGGAAGGGCGCTCGATGGCGCGCCTGTTTCGGCGGATGACTTTTGGCGCGGTCTTTCGGCTCTTGCTGCGGAATTCACGCCCGAAAATCGCCGGCTGCTGGAGCGCCGCGAAGAACTGCAAACGAAGATTCATGAATGGCATGAGCAGCACCAAGCAAAGCCAATCGATCAAGACGCCTATCTCTCATTCCTCGAAGAGATTGGCTATCTCGAAGCGGAGCCTGAGCCTTTTGAGATTTCGCCCGGCGCCATCGACGACGAGATTGCAACGCTCGCTGGCCCGCAGCTCGTTGTGCCGTCGCGCAATGCGCGCTTTGTCCTGAACGCGGCGAATGCGCGCTGGGGCAGTCTTTATGACGCGCTCTACGGAACGGACGCCATTCCGGGCGAGCCTGAGGGCAAAGGATATGACGCTGCGCGCGGCAAGAAGGTCATCGCATGGGCGCGGCGCTTTCTTGATGACGCGGCGCCGGTAGCGGCGGGAAGCCACGCCGACATCGAGGCTTACGTGGTGAAGGACGGCGCACTCGCGCCGGCGTTGAGAAATCCGGAGCAATTTGTCGGCTACCGCGGTGATGCTGGCGCGCCCGACGCCATTCTGCTGCGCAATAACGGTTTGCATATCGAGATCGTCATCGATCGCAATCACGCCATCGGCGCCTCTGACAAGGCCGGCGTCGCCGACGTTATCCTCGAATCCGCATTGTCGACGATTGTCGATATGGAAGACTCCGTCGCCGCCGTCGACGTTCATGACAAGGTCGAAGCTTACTCGAACTGGCTCGGGCTCATGCGCGGCGATCTCAGCGCGCAATTCGAAAAGGGCGGACGCACGCTGACGCGTAAAATGAATCCAGATCGCGACTATGTGGGTCCGACGGGTGATAGTTTCACCTTGCCCGGACGCAGCCTTCTGCTTGTCCGGAATGTCGGTCACCTGATGACGACGCCGGCGGTGCTGCTCGAAGACGACGCTGAAATGTTCGAAGGGCTCCTTGACGCTGCGGTGACGGCGCTCATCGGATCAGCAGATTTGCGCGGGCGAGGGGACATGCGCAACAGCCGCGCCGGCGCGATCTATATCGTGAAGCCGAAGATGCACGGCGCAGAGGAAGCGGCTTTCTCAAACCGCCTTTTCGCCGCCGTCGAGCGCATGCTCGCCCTGCCGGAGAATACTCTGAAAATTGGCGTCATGGACGAAGAGCGACGCACCTCGGCCAATCTCGCGGCCTGCATCAAAGCGGTCGCCAACCGGATATTCTTCATCAATACCGGTTTCCTCGACCGCACCGGCGATGAGATTCACACGTCGATGCGCGCAGGACCCATGATCCTGAAAGGCGAGATGAAAAACGCGGGTTGGATCGGCGCCTATGAAGATCGCAATGTGCTGATTGGCCTTAAGAACGATTTCGCCGGCAAGGCGCAGATCGGGAAGGGCATGTGGGCCGCGCCCGACCGGATGGCCGACATGCTGGTGCAGAAAATCGGCCACCCGAAAAGCGGCGCCAACACGGCCTGGACGCCGAGCCCGACGGCGGCGACCTTGCACGCAACGCATTATCATTCCGTAGACGTCTTTGCGCGGCAAAGGGAGTTAAGGAAGAAAGAGACGCCGTCGCGCCGAGCGCTCCTCGAGATACCGCTCGCCCACGGCCGAAACTTCGCGCCTGACGAAATACGCGCGGAAATCGAAAACAACGCGCAAGGCATCCTCGGTTATGTCGTGCGCTGGATCGATCAAGGCGTCGGCTGTTCGAAAGTACCAGACATCAACGATATCGGGTTGATGGAAGATCGCGCGACATTGCGTATTTCCTCCCAGCATCTCGCCAATTGGCTGCGCTGGGGCGTTTGCAGCCGCGAGGAGGTTGAGGCGGCGTTCCAAAAAATGGCGAAAACGGTCGACGCGCAAAACGCCGGCGATCCGCTTTACGAGCCGATGGCTGATGATCTGGAGGGCAGCATCGCCTTTCAGGCCGCGCGCGCGCTCGTTTTTGAAGGGGAGAAATCGCCCAACGGTTACACCGAGCCGCTGCTGCACGAATATCGGCTGAAGAAAAAAGCCGCGAGCGGATCGTGAAATGAGTACACGCAGACCAAGGCCGCCGGAACCTTAAGCTGCCGCCTCTGTGTTCAGCTCGCCAAAGAAGCCGATCACCTTGACGACCTTGCCAGCGTCATTGACCTCGGCGACGTCGAAGCCCGCCATCAACTGCGCGTCGTTCAAGTCTATGCGCCAGTGGTAGCGGCAATGATTGTTCTGAACGTCGATCTTGCTGGCGCGGGAATAAACGGCGCCCGGAACGAGCTTCTGAACCTGCTCGACCATTTTCAGGAATGCTTCGCGACCGATAATGTTGTGGTTGGGGTCGACGAAATGTACGTTGTGTTCAAGCGCGGCCTCGCAAAGCGCGCGTTTCTCCGACGCATCAGTCGTGTTCCAAATCGTCAGCATTTTCGCCAGATTTTCTTCGCGGGGCGACATTAGCCTTCTCCAGTTGCGGCGGCGTTAAAAACCGACCGACGGTTTGTTTACAACCAAAGGGCCGAGGTGTAAAGGGCGGCGATGGCGACCCAGCAGCAGAGATCGGACAAAACACGGCAAACGCTGATGAAAGCCTTCAAGGCCGCGTTCCTGAAGCGCGGCTTCGACGGGACGACGACGCAGCAGGTGCTGGCTGAAACGGGGCTCAGCAAGGGCGCGCTCTATCATCACTTCAAAAGCAAGACCGAGGTGATGGAGGCGATTTATGAGGCGGAAGCGCGGCGCGCGATTGGCCTCGCGGCGGAGCGCGCGCAAGGGGAAGCGTCGCCGCTGGATCGCCTTCGATCTGCCTGCATCGCCTGGATGGGCGAAGCGCGTTCGCCCAGCGTTTCAAAGATCCTTTTCGAAATCGGGCCGACGGCGCTGGGACGACGGCGCGCCAAGGAAATCGAAGACGCGATCAGCCTCAGACTGATCGAGCGTCTGTTAAGAGAGGCGATCCGAACAGGCGAGATAAAGACGCGTGAACCCGCGCTCATAGCGGCGATGATCAATGCGCTTGTGGCGGAGGCGTCGTTGCACGCCTTGCGGACGGGCCGAAACGCAGAAGCAACGCTCGAGGGTGCGTTGAATGCTCTTTTTGCGTCGTTGCGTTCGCAATAGATGTCGAGCCGCGGGCCTTTGGGATGAATGGTGCCCAGGGGCGGAATCGAACCACCGACACGCGGATTTTCAATCCGCTGCTCTACCAACTGAGCTACCTGGGCCCAGCGGGCCCCCGCGGGGGCCGCGCATCGCCCCGCCGGGCGAGTAGCCCGCGGGCACGGAGCGCGGCTTATAGGCGAGGGGGCGCTGCTTTGTCCACGGCTTTCTGCTCGCGCGGCGGAGAGAGCCGGGGCGTGGTCTTTGCGCTCGCGGGCAGAGCCCCCTAGAAGAAGCAAAAAGGACGACGCCATGAGCACGAAAACAGCGCCGAAAGGCGCAAGCGGCAAGGAAAAATCGCGAGCTCGCGCGGGCGCGCGCACGGCCAAGCCGGCGGCGCTGACACAGCTCGGCAGAGGCTCGGAAATCGCCGCGTCTCCGGCGAAAGCGCGACTTGAAACGGCTGAGAATCCACACCCCGACGCGCTTTACGTGGCGCGGTTCGCAGCGCCCGAATTCACCTCGATCTGCCCGGTGACCGGCCAGCCTGATTTCGCCCATCTCGTCATCGATTACGTCCCCAACAAGCGAATAATCGAATCGAAATCGTTCAAGCTCTTTCTGTCGTCTTTTCGCAATCACGGCGCCTTCCATGAGGATTGCACCGTCGCGATTGCAAAGCGCATTATAGAGGCTGCGGATCCGCGCTGGTTGCGGATCGGCGGGTACTGGTATCCGCGCGGCGGCATTCCCATTGACGTGTTCTACCAGACCGGCGAGCCGCCTGAGGGCGTCTGGATACCGGATCCCGGCGTCGCACCCTATCGTGGACGAGGCTGACGATGCTCAAGACATTCCCGTTTATCTTTTCCGCCCTGTTTTTCGCGCCTGTCGCGGCGTTCGCCGACGCGCTGGAAGGCAAAGAAAGCCCGGCGGAGATCATCGCGCGCGCAGGCCCGGATGACTGGCGGATCCTGGAGCAGGACAACCTTCTCTACCTCGACTTCGATCTCGGCCGCGTCATCATAGAGTTGTCGCCGGCGTTGGCGCGGGGCCACGTCGAACAGATGAGAACGCTGGCGCGCGAGCGTTTTTACGACGGCTTGTCCTTTTATCGCGTGATCGACGGGTTTGTGGCCCAGGGCGGGGACTTGTTCGAGGAGCATGACCTCGGTTCGGCGAAGAAGCGACTTGACGCCGAGTTCGTCGAGCCCATGCGCGACGATATCGATTTTCGCGCGATCCCTGACGACGACAGCTATTCGCCGTCTGTCGGCTTCATTGATGGTTTTCCGACCGGCGCTGATCCCGTCTCGCAAGAGATCTGGCATCTCCATTGTGCAGGCGCTTTCGCCATGGCGCGCAGCGAGGGACGCAATACGGCGCGAGCGGAGTTTTATGTAACGCTTCAGCCGCAGCGCTATCTCGATCGGAATCTTACCGTTTTTGGGAAGGTCGTTCACGGCATGGAGCACTTGCAGGCGCTTCGGCGCGTGCCGCGCATCCGGGAAAAAGACGCCGACCATGGTGAGCTCATTCATTCGATGCGGATCGGCTCGGCCGTACCTGAAAGCGAGCAGGTGACATTGCGCGTGATGGATACGCGAACGGCGCTCTTCGCCGATTATCTCGAGTCGCGACGAAATCGCCCTGAAGCGTTTTTCTACTACCGCCCCGATCATATCGATGTTTGCCAATTGGCGATTCCGGTCGAGATCGTTGAGCCGCAGGACACCGCCGCGCCGTGACCGCAAAACGGATCGGTCCGTGGACGGTGCATTCGGAAAAGATTGCGTTTGAAAATCCGTGGATCCGGGTTGAAGACCATCGCGTGGCGCATCCCGACGGATCGCCCGGCGAGTATGGCGTCGTCCGGTTCAAGCACCTCGCCATCGGCGTTTTGCCGGTTGATGCGGACGGGTTTGTTTGGCTCGTCGGCCAGCACCGCTATCCGCATGACGATTATAGCTGGGAATTGCCCGAGGGCGGCGGCGCGCTTTACGACGATCCTTTGCAATCAGCCAAGCGCGAACTTGGCGAAGAAACCGGACTGCGCGCCGCCTGCTGGCGCGAACTGGCGCGGTTTTCAACGTCAAATTCCGTCACTGACGAAAAGGCGATCGCCTATCTCGCCTGGGACTTGAGCCCAGGAAGAGCGGCGCCGGAGCCGTCAGAAGACCTCGCGTTGAGAAAAGTAAAATTTCACGAGTTGTTAGAAATGGTGATGAGCGGCGAGGTTACAGACAGTTTAACCATCATTATGACGTTATCAGCCCATGTCGCCGCCTTGCGCGGCGACGCGCCAGAGCCTATTTCCAATATTCTTTGCGCGGACCGCGCGACAAAATGAGGGGCCGTCTGATGGCGGAACCGAGTGTAAAAGCCAATACCGTCGTTGCTTTATCGAGCGATCAGACCTGGTCGCGCATGCGCGTCGAGGCGGCGACCGCCGCCGCCGAAGAGCCGTCGCTCGCAAGTTTTCTTCACGCGACGATTTTGAATCACGAAAGCTTCGCTGCAGCGTTGTCTTACCGCATCGCCCAGAAAGTCTCCGACCGCGAAATGAATTCAATGTTGTGGCGAAGCGTCTGCGATGAGGCGTTTGGCAAGGAGCCAAACATCGTCGATGCGGCGCTTGTCGATTTGCGCGCCGTCTATCATCGCGATCCGGCTTGCGATGAATACATGCAGCCCTTCCTTTATTTCAAAGGCTATCTGTCGCTGCAGGCGCAACGCGTCGCCAACTGGCTGTGGCGCCATGATCGTCGCCAACTCGCACTGTTCCTGCAGAGCCGTTTGTCTGAGTCCTTTGGCGTTGATATTCACCCGGCCGTGCCATTCGGAAAGGGCGTCTTCATCGATCACGCGACCGGCATCGTCATTGGCGAGACGGCCGTCGTCGAGGACGACGTTTCGATCCTGCAGAATGTGACGCTCGGTGGAACCGGCAAGGAAGACGGTGATCGGCATCCGAAAATCCGTCGCGGCGCGTTGATCAGCGTCGGGGCCAAGGTGCTTGGCAATATCGAGGTTGGCGTCGGCGCGAAGGTTGCCGCCGGCAGCGTCGTCTTAAAATCCGTGGAGCCGCACTGCACCGTCGCTGGCGTGCCGGCGAAGCCCGTCGGCGCATGTGCGGAGTCCAATCCGTCAGAGACCATGGATCAGAACTTCAATTACGAGATCTATTCGATCTGAGGGTCTTGCTTCCGAACATTTGCTATTTGACGCCAGCGCCGCAGGCGTGGAATAGGCGCGCCCATGCGCGTTGACGATTTTGACTTCGACCTGCCCCAGGAGCGGATCGCTCTCACACCAGCCGAGCCGCGCGACAGCGCGCGCATGCTGCATGTGGGCGAGGCCGGGTTCCTGGATCGCGGCGTTGGCGACCTGCCCAATATTCTGCGCGCCGGCGACGTCCTCGTCGTCAACGACACGAAAGTCATTCCGGCGCAACTTTCCGGCCACCGCAAAGGCCGCGAGGGCGGCGTTGTTTCCATTGAGGCGACGCTCTTCAAGGACGAGGGCGGCGGCGTATGGCGCGCCTTCGTGCGGCCGGCCAAGCGCTTGCGGGAAGGCGACGTCGTTGAGTTCGGCGCGTTGACGGCGACGGTCCAGAAGCGCGAGGGCGCAGAGGCGGAATTGGCTTTTGAGCGCGAGGGGCGCGATTTCGAGGACGCCCTTGAGCGCGACGGCGCCGCACCCCTGCCGCCCTATATCGCCCGCAAGCGCGCTGTGAACGATGGCGACCGCGATCGCTACCAGACTGTTTACGCCGACGAGCGCGGATCAGTCGCTGCGCCGACCGCGGGCCTGCATTTCACTGATCGCCTGTTGGCAGAGCTAGACATGCGCGACGTCAGGCTCGCTAAAGTGACGCTGCATGTCGGGGCCGGGACGTTTCTGCCCGTAACGGTCGAAGACACGCGCGATCACAAGATGCACAGCGAATGGGGCGAGATCACCGTCGCCGAGGCGGAAACGATCAACGAAGCACGTGCGGCCGGCGGCAGGGTCGTCGCGGTCGGCACGACATCCATGCGCCTCCTTGAAAGTTCGGTCGATGAAAAGGGCGTCATCCGTCCATTTGCGGACGAAACGGACATATTCATCACGCCGGGCTATGACTTTCGCGCGGTTGATATGTTGATGACCAATTTTCATTTGCCGCGGTCAACGCTGTTTATGCTGGTCTCGGCGTTTTCGGGGGCGGCGCGCATGAAAGCCGCCTACGCCCAAGCAGTCGAAGCGCAATACCGTTTCTACTCCTATGGCGATGCGTGTTTGCTGGAAAGGATGAGAGATGAGTGACATCAGCATCGACGACTTCCTGAAAGTCGATATCCGCGTCGGCACCATCATCGACGTTCAGCCTTTCGAGAAAGCGCGCAAGCCCGCCTGGAAATTGTGGGTCGATTTCGGCGACAAAATCGGCGTTAAAAAATCATCGGCGCAGATCACGGTTCATTACTCGGTCGAGGATTTGATCGGCCGACAGGTCGCGGCCGTCGTCAATTTTCCGCCGCGCCAGATCGCCGATTTTATGTCCGAGGTGCTTGTTCTTGGGTTTTCCGACAAGGACGGCGCGATTGTTCTGATCGGGCCTGAGCGTGCGGTCCCTGACGGGGAGCGGATGCATTGACGAAGAGCTTTTCGTTTACGCTAAATGCGAGCGACGGCGCTGCGCGCACAGGCGTCATCGAAACCCCGCGCGGCGAAATCAGAACGCCCGCCTTTATGCCGGTCGGCACAGCCGGCACGGTCAAGGCGATGCTGATCGATCATGTGCGCGCTACCGGAGCCGACATCGTTCTCGGCAACACCTATCATCTAATGCTGCGGCCGGGGGCGGAGCGCGTGCGCGCGCTGGGCGGCCTTCACAAGTTCATGAACTGGCCGCGCCCGATCCTCACGGACTCAGGCGGCTTTCAGGTGATGAGCCTTTCAAAGCTGCGCAAGCTGACCGAAGAGGGCGTCTCGTTTCAGTCCCACATTGACGGCTCGAGCCATATGCTGACGCCGGAGCGCTCGATCGAGATCCAGCGCCTCCTTGGCGCCGACATTCAGATGCAGCTCGATGAATGCCCGGCGATGCCCATCAAGGAAGACGCCGCGCGCGACTCAATGCTGCTCTCGGCGCGTTGGGCGAAGCGCTCGAAAGACGCGTTTGAGGAGAAAGCCGACGCCGGCCAGGCCCTTTTCGGCATCGTCCAGGGCGCCAATTACGAAACGCTGCGCAGGGAAAGCCTCGATCGTCTGATGGAGATCGGTTTTCCGGGATACTCGATCGGCGGGCTCGCCGTCGGCGAGGGGCAGGCGGAGATGTTTCGCGTCCTCGAATTTACAACCCCGCACATGCCGAAAGACAAACCGCGCTATCTGATGGGCGTCGGCAAGCCGGCCGATATTGTCGGCGCCGTCGCGCGCGGGGTCGATATGTTTGACTGCGTTGCGCCGACACGGTCGGGGCGGCACGGACAGGCATGGACGAAGGCCGGCCCGATCAACATCAAAAACGCGAGCTTTGCGGAGGATCCCGCGCCGCTTGATCCCGAAAGCGATTGCCCGGCCAGCCGCGACTACTCGAAGGCCTATCTGCATCACCTTTTTCGGGCGGGGGAGTATCTGGGGCCGATGCTGCTGACCTGGCACAATCTGCAATATTATCAAGATCTTATGGCGGGGATGCGCAGCGCGATCGCGGCGGGTCGGTTTGGCGATTTCGTCGCAGCGTTCAAGGCCGCAACCGGCGTGAGCGCGGTTTAGGCGCGCAGGCGTCGCGGCGGGGCGAGAATCGGTTGACCCGTCCGGGGCGGGCGCCTATGTTCCGCCGCTCTCGCGCGGGCGGCGACGTGTTTTTTGTCGCTTTTGCATCGCCGTGACACCGCGAAAGCATAGCGTCGTGGGCCCATAGCTCAGTTGGTAGAGCAACTGACTTTTAATCAGTAGGTCGAAGGTTCGAATCCTTCTGGGCTCACCATCAAAATTAGATCAACTGATTACAGCGCGGACGCATCTTATTCTTCATCGTCTCAATGCCGAATTCGGTCACTAAGACTGAAATCGTGATGACGCTTTGGGGCTTCCTAAAGTGGGCGCCCCGGCGCCGCCGCCCTGGTAAATCTAGACAAGATCATTCTTGTGGTGGCGGCCGCCCTGCATGATCAGATTGAGATTAGCCGCGTCCTGCAAGACCGTGATGTCCTCAAGGGGATCGCCGTCGACGACGATAAGGTCAGCAAAATAACCTTCGGAGACGAGGCCGAGCTTGTCTGGTTGTTGCATCATCTCTCCCCCAAGCTTTGTCGCAGAGACAATCGCATCCATTGGCGACATGCCGATCATGTCAACGAAGTACTCGAGATCCTTCGCATTAGTGCCGTGTGGGGTCCAGGCGAAGCCGTAGTCGCCCCCGGGCAAGATGCGAATGCCGCGGCTCCGCATCTCTTTCATGCCTTCGATCGCGAATTTCAATTCGCGCTCATAAAGCTGCGCGAGCGGGCTGTCGGGCAAGATGCCATATTCGCTGGCGCCGCGCGCTGTCTGAATAAGCCAGGCCAGCCCCGGGGCGACGAAGAAATCGTCCTTGCGCGCTGCAATCTGGTCAATGGCCTCCTCGTCCGCAAAGGATGCGTGGTAAATGTGCTTGACGCCATATTTGACGCAGTACTTCACCGACTCAGCGGAGCGGGCATGCGCAGCCATAACACGGTGTCGGCGGTGAACCTCACCGGAGGCGGCCTCGAGCTCCGCCTCGCTGATCACCGTCTCTTCGGCGTCAACATTGGCGATGTATTCTCCAGACAGATTAAGTTTCAAAACGTCAACGCCGATTTTTATAAACATGCGCACCGCGTTCAGAATGTCATCTGCGCCGGACACGACCCAACCGAATGACAGGTCCTGTGTTTCAACATGGACTGGCGCCGTATCGCCAAGACCGCCGCGCGTTGCGATTTCCTGCGACGCCGCCAAATAGCGAGGTCCTGGCATCTGGCCGGCCGCGATCGCATTCCGAGTGACGACGTCGAGCCGCGGCTTTGCCGCCGCCGCGCCGACGCCGCTTGTGAAGCCCGCATCAATAAGCGTTTTTGCCGACTGCGCGCAAAAAAGAGTGTGTTCTTCTACCGGCATATAAGAAATTTCTTCGAGCGTCTTCTGGTCGTTCCAGGAAAGATGCAAGTGTGCATCGCATAGACCGGGCATGAGTGTCTTGCCTTGGCCATCGATAACGACATCTGCGCCGTCTCCGCCTGGAGATCCTTGGCGGAAAACCTTCTGGATTTCACCGTCTTCGATCTCGACGGCGCCAGCAAACGGGTCATTGCCTGACCCATCGATGATGGTCACGTTCAAGATACGTTGGCGCATGATCAGTGTTCTCCCTATTTAAAGGCTACCTTAGCGGTTTACTCAAATGGATGCGTAAAATCTTTGAAGAGCGTCAACAACTTCGACCGGTTTCTCACAGACAGTCCAATGCCCGCAATTCTCTAGAACAGTGAATGCCCGTGTTTCTCCAAAACGGCTCGCTAGGACTTCGACATTCCCCACAGGCGCGACCTTGTCTTCATCGCCGGTGATGAGCAGAACAGGTTTGTCATAAGCTAAAACATCCGCTGCAGATGCATCGGCAAGCGCTTCGCAGCTTAATGCGTAGCCCTCGGCGTTCTGAGCACAGAGCATTTCGCGAACGAATGAGACCGCAATGGGATCTTCCTTTTTTGTTTTCGATGAAAGCGCGCCGTCTGTAATCGCATCGGCGATCGGCTGCATTCCCTTTTCTCGGGTGAGGCCAGCGCGATCGCGGATGGCGCTGCGAGCTGCGTCCGGCGGTTCCGCCAGCGGGCCCAACAATGCGAGACTTTTGACGCGTTCGGGGTACTGTTGCGCCATATGCTGGCAAACGATTGTTCCCATGGAGTGCCCCAGCAGGTGCGCAGACTCAATCGATAAAGCGTCCAGTAGCGAAAACAGATCATCCGCAATTGACTTTATGGACAGCTGGTCATCGTTCTCAGAGCGACCCGCGCTCGGCAAATCCGGCGCAACAAAGCTTTTGCCGTCAACATGTCCGCGCCAGACCGGCCCCCAAAAATTTGATGTTCCGCCGAGACCGTGGACGGCGAGAATTGGCTCGCCGTCGCCGACTTGGTCGAAGAACATGCGCCGCCCATTTAAGGTTTGATAAGCCATCCTATAATCCTCTTATTTGCGGTGGTGCGTTGTGAGCGGGTCAAACGATGCGGTTTTCGATATGACCGATGCCGTTAATCGCGACACGAACAATATCGCCGGACGAAAGAAATCTTGGCGGCGTGTACCCAATTCCGACACCTTTCGGCGTTCCGGTCGCAATGATGTCTCCGGTCTGAAGCGTCACGCTTGCGGAGATTGTCGCGATTAGCGATGGAATATTGAAAATTAAATCACGGCTTGACGCCTTTTGGCGCAATTCTCCGTTCACCCAGCACTCCAGAATGAGCGCGTCAGGGTCAACCTCATCCGCCGTCGTCACGCCTGGCCCGATTGGGCAAAACGTATCGATCGATTTTCCCAAGAACCATTGCTTGTGGCGTTTTTGGAGATCGCGAGCTGTTACGTCGTTGATGATCGTGTAGCCCCAGACGTGGTCATACGCGTTTTCCTTGGAAATTGCGCGTCCGGGCTTGCCGATTACGAGCCCGATCTCCGCCTCGTAGTCAACTTCCTGCGTTAAATTCCACGGAACAATAACATCATCAAAAGCACCGACGAGAGAGGTCGCAGCTTTTGTGAAAACGATGGGATGTGATGGGGCCGCTGCTCCATTGTCTTCGCGCGGCTGGTCGTAGCCGCTCGCGGTGAATTCAGAGGCATGGGCGTGATAATTCAGACCGACGCAAAAGACGTTCTTGCTCGGCGCCGCGATGGGTGCGAGCAGGGTTACCTCCGACACAGGAATGGCGTCGCCGATCGCCTCGTAAGAGGCGTTATTCGTCAGGTCGCTTTCGATGAAGGCGATAAATGGGTCGGCGCCGCCAGCGCTTATCGGGCCGAAAATTGGCGTGATCATATCAGCGGCTAGGACGCCCAGCCAATCGTCGCCGCGGTGTCGGTATTTTGCGATCTCAGGCATGCCTATCTCCCTCTGCGACCTTCTTATCCGCACAAAGCGGTTGAATTAGCGCTTAGCATAAAGCATATCATAAACAAATCAATTATAGAATAATATGGAAATCGTAGACATTTACGAGCGCAAAGCGTGGCTCAGCGTTTGTCGAACGAAAAAAACGAGGTATGCCAGGTTCATGTCTGCTGAAAGAAGAGAGAACGTTCGCGAGATATCCCGTCAACAGATGGCGGAGATCTGCGCGGTGATTACTGAGAAGATCAAGACTGGCGCCTGGAAGTCGGGCGACAAACTTCCGACCGAATCAAGAATGGTCGAAGACTTCGGCGCGGCGAGAAACACGGTGCGAAAGGCGCTTAACTCTCTTGAGAGCAGCGGCCTTATCACGCGCCAGGTGGGGCGAGGCACCTTTGTCAGTCAGGAAGAACAGGCCGCCGCGCCGGAATTTTCGGCCGTCAGTCCGGCGGATATCATGGAGGCGCGCATCGCATTGGAGCCTGCGATTGCGCGCGAAGCCGTTTTGCGCGCGTCGGCTCAAGATATCTCAAACGCCAAAGAATGTTTGAAAAAACTGGCTTCCGCGAAGGATTTCAACGAACACGAAGCGCAGGACGCGCAGCTCCACCAGATCATTGTCAACGCCTCGCGCAATGAGCTCTATAAAAAGTTCTTTGCCGACATAAACGAGCTTCGGCGCGGTAAAGAGTGGAAAGGCCTAAAAAAGGCGTCGTTGTCGAAGAATATTCTGGAAGCCTATCATCGCGAACATACGGGCATTGTCGAAGCTTTTGTCGAGAGGGACGGCGAGGCGCTTGCAGAGCGCCTGCGCAAGCATCTTATTCATGTCCGGCGAAACCTGTTTGACGAACCTGCCTAAGTGACGGGCGGCTCGGACTGCGATTTCACACCTTATAACTGAAGACCTCTTGATGAGAATCGCGGCGCTGCAAGTGCGCGAACTGTGACCGCGTAGCAATAAGCGCCCACCTAAAATCAATATGCGCGTTATCGATGGTTGACAACGACGCATAATGATAATAGTGAACCAATTCCATACCAAAAAAAGATTAATGTGGTATTGCGCTGCAATAACACGCTCTAGGGAGGAAGCCATGGATCACGCAAGAATTGCACTGATGATGGGAACGGCCTTTGCGACTGCGCTCGGCGCCTTTGCTTCGGCGGACGCTCAGGAGCTCGCCCCAAGCGCTTCAGAGGATCAGGCGGCGTCTACTGGGGGCGGCTATCTTGATACGATCGTTGTCTCGGCCCAGCGCCGCGAGCAGAATTCGCAGGATGTACCGATCTCAATCCTCGCACTCGATGCGGGGCAGATCGAAAAACAGCGGATCTTCGACTTCACGGCTCTGGCGACGCAAGCGCCGGGTCTGAGCATCAACAGCTTTTCCAAGTCGCGCCTCAATCCGGCATTGCGCGGCGGCTCGTCTTCGCTTGCGTCTGCTGGAGCCGAGCAAGCCGTCGGGCTGTTTATTGACGATCAGTATTTTGGCGGCGTCGGCGACTTTGAGATCGACCTGTTCGATGTCGAACGGATCGAGATCCTGCGCGGCCCGCAGGGCACGCTTTTCGGCCGCAATACGACTGGCGGCAGCATCAACGTCGTAACGCGCAACCCATCCGATGAATTTGAAGCCAAGTTGGAAGCGACAGTCGGGAATTTCGATGCGCTTGAGTTCAGGGGATTTGTTACGGGGCCGATTGCCGAAAATCTCTCCGGATTGATTGCGGTCACAAGCCGCGACCGCAGCGGCACGTCGTTCAACCTGACGACTGGCAACGATGTCGACGACCTCAACAGGACGTCGTTGCGCGGCAAACTCTTGTGGACGCCAAGCGATACGTTCAGCGTTACAGGCGGTTTCGGATTCAACCGCGTTTCCGAACGCGGAGTTGCGCGCGATGCAATATTTATCGACGTGCCGATCACCAATCAGGAACTGATCGATATCGGTTTCGTGCCGGATGACGATCCCCGGGTGGTGCAAAGCTTCAATGATGGCCGGTTCGAAAGTACGCAGTGGACTGCAAATATCCGTATGGAGAAAGAGCTTCCGAACGCGTCCTTATTGTCCATCTCGACATATAGGAATTATGACTCCGACGAAGACGAAAACTCGCTTGCGGGTGTTCCTATTCAGGCGTTCTCCATCGCAGAACCGCGCCACGTCCGCGCTTTTTCACAAGAGCTGCGCTATGTGTCCGCCTATGAGGGGATTTTCAATTTTGTCGGCGGCGCATACTTTTTCTTCGCCGATGAAGAGCGCGACCTGCAGTCGACGACGACGTGGGAAGAAAATACCTTTGGCGGCGCATTCCAGGCGATCACTTTCTGCCCGACGCAGACGCTTTCAGACTTTGAAGGCGGCATTGTCACGCCTTCCTGTATCGCGGATCTGCCGGAGTTGTTCACGCCAAACAGCTTTTTTGTATCTGAGAAAAACAAGACCACCAGTTTTTCAGCATATGCAGACGGCGGCATCGATATCACGCCTGAATTGAAGGTAATCGGCGGGATTCGCTGGACTTACGACGAGAAAGACTTTTCGGCCTGGACCGGCGGCGACCCGGATTTCTTCTGGAATCCCGCGACTTCAATGACCATTGATCCTGAAACGGGCGTCTTTGAGGTCGGACAAACGATCAATGCAAAGGAAGACTGGGACGAGATTACCTATCGTGTCGGCCTGCAATACCTGCCGACTGACGATTTGATGTTCTATGCAACGCGCGCGACGGGTTTTCGGTCCGGCGTTTTTGATGCGGCGCAATCCGACGCGCTTTTGGCGACGGCGCCGGTCGACCCGGAAACGGTCCTTAGTCACGAAATCGGTTTCAAAAGCCGACTTCTCGACAATCGCGTGCAGTTTAACGCCGCGCTTTTCAATGCGCGCTATGAAGACCTGCAGTTCTTCGTAAACACGGGCGCCGCCTCGATCACGACGAACGCCGGCTTTGCCCGCGTGCGCGGCGCCGAGGTCGAGCTTGTAGCGGCGTTGACGCGGGATTTGACGCTAAATGCGCAGTATGCCTTTCAGGACGGCACTTCTGGAGGCATCCCGCCCGAAGCGGAAGTCGCCGACGGAACGCCGCCGCAGGGCACGATCCCTCATTCATTTATCATCAGCCTTGATTATGAGCGCGACCTCGCCAATGGCGATTCATTCTTTATGAACGCAAACGTCACGCACAAATCCGAATACAATCTGGAGCTGGAAGATGCGCCGCAGTTCTTTACAAGGACGGACGCGCTTTTAAACGCAAGAGTTGGCTATCGCTTCGCCAGCGGCTGGGAAGTCGCACTCTGGGGGCAAAATCTTCTAGATGAAGACATCATCACTTATGGCCAGAATTTCTGGTTCACGTTCTATGACGGCCCAACGGCGTTCGCGAACCCCGATACGATTACCGAAACATCGCAGCCGCGTTATGCTCCGCCTCGGCTTTGGGGCGGCACGATCAGCAAATCATTCTAAGGCCCCGCACCCTCCCGGCGGGCGTGCTCACGCACGAAAAGGCGATGCTGGTCAATTCGATCAGCATCGCCTTTTTCTGTGGTGGACTGACGGTGGCGCCGGAACTGTTGGGCCAACACGGCGACTTTCGCTGTCGCCAAACAGACCCGCGAACAGAACGCTAGGCTGGGGCAATCACCGCCGAGCGAACCATAGCCGCAAAGGCGGCGCACAAGCGGAATGTGTGTTAGAAAGGGTGGTCTTCGTCGATCAATCAGCCAAGGCGAAATCCGTCATTTGAATTGGAGACTTTTCAGTGTCGCAGGAAAATATTGGCGGCGGCGTTAAAAAGGTGATGTACACGTTGCGAACGGCCCAGAAGATGGGCGTCGCGAAAGCGGCTAAAGCGCTTACATCTAAAAATACCTGTAAAGCCTGCGGCCTTGGGATGGGCGGCCAGCTCGGGGGCATGCGGAACGAGTTGGGCGAGTTTCCGTCGGTCTGCAACAAGAGCGTTCAGGCGCAATCGACGGATACCCAGCCGCCAATTCCTGATGAAATCTTCGAGCACCCGATTGTCGAGTTGAAAGAGCTTGATTCCCTTGAATTCGACCGGCTGGGCCGACTTGGCTCACCTCTCCATAAAGCCGCGACGAGCGATCGTTACAGGAAGATTTCTTGGGACGAGGCGATGGCGATAGCGGCGGAGCGCCTCTCCGCAATGGATCCAAATCGGACGTTCTTTTATTCCTCCGGGCGATCCTCGAATGAGGCGGGGTTTCTTTTTCAGTTGCTGGCGAGGGTCTACGGCACAAACAACGTCTCCAATTGCTCCTATTACTGTCATCAGGCGACGAGCGTAGCGCTTGGCAACACAATCGGAACCGGGACATCGACTGTCGAACTTGGCGATCTGAAAGAGTGCGACCTCATTTTTGTCATTGGCGCAAATCCTTCGTCGAATCATCCGCGCTTCATCCATTTGTTGAAAGCGTGTCGCGATCGCGGCGGAGAGGTTGTGATTATCAATCCGGCCCGCGAGCCCGGCTTGGTGAAGTTCGCCGTTCCGAAAAGTCCTTCATCGCTGATCAGCGGCGGATCAGAGATTGCATCTTTATACGTGCAGCCGCGAGTGGGCGAAGACATCGCGCTGTTCAAGGGCGTCGCCAAAGCGCTTGTCGAAGCGGGCTTGGAAGATGCGGGATTCATTGAACGCTGGACTGAGGGCTATGACGATTTCCTGAATGATTTGCATTCGACGCCTTGGGAAGAGATCGAGACGCGAAGCGGCGTCGCGAAAAAGCTAATCGAGCAGGTCGCGCGGCTCTACGGGAATTCGGAATCAGCCGTTTTCGCCTGGGGCATGGGGATGACCCATCATCTCCATGGCGTGCGCAACATCGAATATATATCGAACCTTGCGTTGATGCGCGGCATGGTGGGGCGACGCGGCGCCGGGCTGCTGCCGCTTCGCGGCCATTCCAATGTTCAGGGCATCGGTACGATTGGCGTTAAGCCGGTTTTGCCTGACGAAGTTATTCAGCGAATGGAGGACGCTTTTTCTGTCGCGCTGCCAAAAGACAAGGGCCTTGATACGATGGGATCGATGAGGGCCGCGGAGATGGGCGCGATGGACGGCGCCGTCATAATGGGCGGCAATCTATTCTCCGCTAATCCGCATGCGGAGTGGGCGGAAAGGGCGCTCAGCCGGATCAAGTTTCGTTTGCATCTTACGACGACGCTGAATCAAACGCATGTCTATGGCCTCGATGATGCGGAATCGCTTGTGCTCCCGGTGACGGCGCGGGACGAAGAATGGGAGCCAACCACCCAGGAGTCGATGTTCAACTATGTTCGCCTCAGCGACGGCGGAATAAACAGGCTTGCGGATGTTCGGCCCGAAAGCGTTATTCTTGCGGATTTGGGAACGGCGTTGGCGCCAGATAGTCCAATTGATTTTCAAGCGTTCAAGCGTCATCGCGAGGTCAGAAAAGCGATTTCTGAAATCGTTCCGGGCATGGAGGCGTTGCGCACGATTGACGTCGCAAAAAAGGAATTCACTGTCCGGAACAGAACGATGCACGCGCCTTCATTTCGAACGCCGACGCAAAAAGCGCAGTTTCGCGTTCATGCGCTCCCGCCGAAGGGCGATGCGCCCTTCCAGATGACGACAATCCGGAGCGAAGGCCAGTTTAATTCAATCGTCTATGAGTATAAGGACGCCTATCGCGGCGTGGAGACGCGCTGGTCGGTGCTGATGAACCGGAAAGACATGAATGCGCTCAACATTTCAGATGGCGATCGCGTGACGCTGAAGTCAGCGCAAGGCGTAATGGACGCCGTCAATGCCTATGCCTTCGACATACCGAGCGGATGCGTAATGACATATTATCCGGAAGCGAATGTTCTCACATCGATTGAAACGGACAGCCAATGCAAGACGCCGGCGTTCAAGTCAACGGGCGTTTGGATTGAGGCGGCTGGGGGCTCGGCGGCGGTTTTCTCGCGGCGCGCGCGAAGGCCCGCAAAACTCATTTAGATCGCATTCGCGATCGGCCCGTCGGCGTGGTAGCGGTATGTCGCGGCGCCGGCGGCGAGGCCCGAGGCGGAGCGCAACACGGTCTCCGCGTCATAGACGTAGGACTGGCCGCGATAGTCCGTCGTCAGATTGCCGCGTGTCGGCGAACGCCGACGAACTAGAAGTCGCCGCTCGCGAATGTTAGAGAAACAAATATTACGTGGGCGGACTTTCCGTTTGCGCGCCTTCGCGCGCGGGGCCGTCATAGGCGGGGCTCGCCCCGTCGACATCCACATACTGGTTGAGCCCGTTGACGGCGTAGGCGTCGACGCCGGACGGCCCGGCCTCCCAGCTGTAGCTCGCGTCGGAAAGGGCCTTCGAGAGCATCTGGCCGACGCCGTTATAGGTGAAGTCATATTGCAGGGCCGCGCCCCGGCGAAAGCGTGATTATGGTCCGTCAGGTCGCCGCGGTCGGACCAGCTGTGGGTGGCGAACTTCAATCATCAGTACAAACATATTGTTCGTCAAAGTATTGGATGTCTCTGAGTCTTGCGGCCGATGTATCATGCTGTTCTAAAGTATGAATAAGTATTCGGAAACCAAACTCATCATGCCGCGCGGCAACGTTCACAATTCCAGTAGTAAGCCCGGTTATACATTTTTCGGGAATAATCATCTCGCGATCAATATAAGACACCACGATCCTTTTAATAGCGACTAATTCAATTCCGTCGATAAGTTGGCCGCATTCGGCAGCCTCTGGCTCAAATGCGACAAGAAACGAGTCAGATTTGGGCTTTGAGACTTCGTTTTCAAACGAATATTGGATAGTGCTCGCTTTGCAGATAGGTAACTGATGTGAGTGCGACGGTGATATGATTACACAAATGGAAATAGTGAATACAAAAGTGAAAATGCCAATTGTACTCTTAAGATAATCGCTGATATTCATTGTTGTTTACCTCGATAAAAGAAAACACGGTAACCACCAAAGTGTCCAATCGCCTCTATATACCTATCGTCACGCCCACGTAATCGATATTGCGCCATTGCGTTTTGGCGATCGACATTTGACGGCCTGCTATTACTCCAGTGGAAGTGTATTCGTGCGGCAACCATAGGATCTCCATAAGAAAACTTGACAGAACCGTTTCCGCGCCCGTCGATCCTTCCGACAATGATTCCAGTATAGGTGTATCTGCCATTAGGCAATTCGATGACCTCAGCGCCAGCCTCTGGAAACATTCGCGAATAATCGAGGGTGCCCTCTCGACCATAATATTCCCGCGCAACTGCTCTAATCTCGTCAGCAGCGGCGTCCATAGCGTGATCAGGCCTGCTCCAACCATATCGAGTTTTCGGATTTTCCGTCGGGATCAGAGAGCCATACGGGCGATCGAGAAACGTGTCGCCATCGTTTGCACCATGTCCTTGATGAGACTCTAGTGTAGTGGAGTTGGGTTGATCAGAGACACGTGTCCCAGCCGCCGGTCCTGCATAAGACTTACAAAAAGCAGCTTCCGTACACATCCCAGTCGGATCTGTCGCATTCACCGGATCATTCCCGACATAGGCGTAGAGGTTCATCTGGTCCTCGTAACCGATGGGGTCGGTCTGGAGGAAGCGGCCGACTTCCGGGTCGTAATAGCGGGCCTTGTAGTGTCAGATTGGGGCGGGACCCAATCTGACGAGCCCGCTGATCGGGGCCCCGCGCCCCGATCAACCAGGATCGAGCTTCTGGCCTGTAAACCGGAGTTTGATTGGGGTGGGACCCAATCAAACAAGCCGCGTCAAACGGGGCCCCGCGCCCCGTTTGATCCTTCGGCGCCCGAGACGCCATAGGGCGAATAGCTGAACTGCTCGACGACGGCGCCGGCGCCGTCGGTGACGGAGAGCCCGCCGGCGTAGGTCTGGCTCGTCACCCGGCCGAGGAGGCCTCGATTTTTGCGCCCTTGTCGCGAACAAAGAATCTACTCGGAGAGAATATCATTTATTTTTCACATTTTCCCAACCCATTAATTTACGAAAAACAATGAATGAAATAAAAATAAAGATGTGTAGTATTATGAAATTGAATATGCCATTTTTCATTTCAAGTAGAGAAACAATGCCGCCGTTTGTAAGAAACGTAATTGGCACAACAATACAAATATAAAAAATCAAAAACTCAACAAAGATCCTATACATCTGGCCGCGCATTTCTGTAAAGCCTCCTAAAAATACCTTAGATACATAAAGGCAAGCAACGGCCTTCGACCGTAGGGCGGGAGTCACCCCGTCTTACGGCCGAAGGCCGCTAATGTTTGGTCAAATTACACGTATGGAAACAAACCGAAGCTCCAAACGATTTGCACAACAGTGTCTTCCTCTAATACAAGATAAATGGCGCCGTCTCGAAACGTCTCTTTCACGCGAAAAAGAACAAATTCTTGTTCGTCCAAATCGCATTGAAAATCGGCGCCGGAATTATCCGCACACGAATATCGTTCTCCTGACCGATAACCCCGATTAGTGAGTATGCGTCTCGCTACCCGGTTATCGTCACCGATACTTACGCCGAATTTTTCGCCGGAAACCAAGTTTCCGCTTCGGTACGTATCTGTTCCTTCTGGGATGGGCCGCTCGCTCGCTGCACATGAGGCAAAGAGAAGACCCGCTATGAAGACAATCAATAGTTCTCGCATATTTAAATTCATCACGGGCTTGCACAGCAAGATGGGTCACAGCAATAATGCTCGATAAAGAGTTGCGAATTTCGCCCTAATTTAATGTCGCGCTGTATACTCATTTACGCATATGCGAGAAATTAATTAAACCGACAATCTTCAATATAATAATCAAAGAAATAGTTGTCACTGCATGAGTAGCAAAATATCTCTATCATCGCGAAATCCTGATCGTCGATCGGCATCAATATAGTATGTCGCGGAGCCGACACAAAAACAAAACCGCGTTCACTTACCAATTAATGTAGCTGACTGGCCTGCATCTGCGGCGCACGCTCAACGTCGTGTTTTGATTTTTCCGCCGGATCAGGGCTCGCTGCGGGAACGATGACCCTGGCGATGGTGCCGACGCATTCGCGGCTGTCGAGCGACCATTCGAGATCATGTTTGTCCGCCAGCTTCGACACGATCGAGAGGCCCACGCCCTTGCCGTTGTCATTTTCGCCTGGCGCATCACCGCGCGCATAACGCTCTTTGGCCTTGGCGAGTTGATCGGGGCTCATGCCGGCGCCCGTGTCGTGTACTTCCAGGGACAGAGATTCGCCCCGCCTTCGAACGCCGATCAAGATGCGACCGTTCTTCGAATGCCGAATGGCGTTTGAGACGAAGTTGGTCATGATGCGCAAAATGGGGAAGGGGATCGCCCGAATGGCCGTTGCAGTGGGCATGGCTTTCAGGTCGATCCCGTTTTCGAACGCGTCTTTCGCGAACATCGTTTCGAGCGCTGAGAACAGTTTGCTGACGCTCATGATTTCCTGCTTGTCGGGCGGCGCGCCCTTGCGCGCTTCTTCCTCTTCGATGGCCTTTTCCAGCGTCGCCTCAACAAGCTCTTCAATGTAATTGAGCGATTGTTTGATCTCGGCGACCCTCTCCGGCGGCGGCGCCTTTTCAGACAGTGCGTCCCCCATCGCCGCCCGCAAGGCGTAAAGGGGCTGACGCAAATCATGCGTCGTATCGACGAGCAACTGGCTGTTCGTTTCCGCGAGCGTTTGCGCCAGATGGTATTTCTGTTCAAGACGCCCGAAACGATTGTGCAAATCGAGATTGGCGTTGAGAACGGCGATGCGCTCCTGGTCCAGCTTTTCGCGATCTCGCTGGATCTCAACAATGCTGAACACGCTGGCGAGGCCCATCATCAAGGCGTCGAAGACCATGGCGATGCGCATCACGTCGAGCGACTGGGCGCGCGATATGTCGATATTCGCCCAGTGCGTAACGGTCATCACCATCGATGCGCAGAGAATGCCGAGCCAACCGATGACGAAAAACAATGTGCGGCGCCCGTATTTTCGATAGGCGGCGATGCCGATCGAAAAGAACGTAATGATGCTCAGCGTTGTGGTCATGACGGCGATTTTTTTTGCCGACGATGCGCCGATCGCGACGAAGGAAAAGATCACCGCGAGCTGCATGACGACAACGGCGATCAATATCTTGTCGATGATGGGATGGAGGTTTTTCGTATTCAGATAGGCGCGCGTGAAGATCGCCGCAAATATCGGCAACAACCCGCCGATGGGCAGAGACGAAAAGGTGTTCCATTCAGGCGCGTTCGGCCAGAGATATTGGAAGGCGTAGCCGTCGCGCTGAAAGATATAAAGCAGGACCGAGGCCGCATATAAGGAATAGGCGATAAAGGTCGGATTTTTCCAGAAAAATCGGCCGATGATGCTGGCGCAAACGAACATCATCATGACGCCGTAAAAGGCGAAATCGATGGTCACCCGGTTGTTGGTCGTGCGCGCGAAGCTGACCGCCGTTTCCAACGATACCGGCAGGACGGTGTTCCCCTCCGAGGTGTAGCGGATATAGATGGCGCCTGTTTGGGCCGCCTTGATCGTTATCGGCGCGACAATCTGATGATAGGCGATGGGGCGCTCGCCGAATTTCGTATTGCGGTTTTGCCTGATCAGGGTCTGCGCCGCATCGTTGGAGACCCAGTAGACGTCAATCTCCGGCATGAAATTCGTGTGAAGAATGAGCAGGCGTTCTTGCGCGCTCGCGCTCAGGTTGCGGACGGATATCCGCAACCAGATGCCTTTCGTGTAATACCCGAAATCCGCCGCTGAGGTTTCGATCGGTTTGAAATTATCGCTATTGGACGGCGCCGTCACCTCGTCCAGCGATAACTCGCCGCCCGGCTCAAGAAAATACGTCACATATCTGTCGATCGGCCCGTTTGGCGAATCGGTTTCAATAAGAACGACATTAGAAGACGCAGCATCCGCCCACGCGCCATCGGGGCTGATCGCTGCCATGATGAGCAAGACAAATCCAAAGCGCCAACGAAGCGCGTATAACGAAGCTAACATGGGAGAGAAGGAGCGGGGCTGGCGCGGTGAAATTCGTAGTTGTGATTGCTGACGATCACATGCTGGTTCGTCAGAGCATCAAACGCATCCTTGAAAGCTCCGATCGGTTCGACGTCGCTGGCGAAGCGGACGACGGGCTTTCCACTGTCGCGATGGTAAAGTCGCTGAAGCCCGATTTGCTGGTCTTGGACATCGCTATGCCGCGCGCGACGGGCGTTGAGGTGGTCGAGGAGGTTCGCCGCTGGAGCCCGAAGACTAGAATCGCCGTCGTCACCGGCATGAACGCCAAAGGATTGCTGCAACACGTCTATGAGAGCGGGGTTGAGGGCATTTTTCTGAAATCCGGCGATACCTCGGGCTGGGTCGATGATTTCTTGGCGATCTGCGCCGGCGAGCGGAAAATCGCCGAACCGGTGCGCGCCCTTGTTGAAGACAGCGCTGGCGCGAATGCGCTGACGGGGCGCGAGCGGCAAATTCTTTTCAGCCTCGCGCGCGGAGAGACGAACGCTATCATCGCCGAGCGTCTCGGCATCAGCGTCAACACGGTCGATAAACATCGCACAAAGATCATGCGCAAGATGGGCGTGCATTCCGCCGCCGAACTGCTTGCGCGCGCTTTTCGCGACGGCTTGCTTGACGGCGCCAGCCATCAATAACTCCCCTGTCACCCGCAACTAACCTGACACGGACCCGGCGCTTTGTTAACAGCCGGCGCGTTCATATGGTGTGATCACACCATTGAGGCTGCTTGAGTATCCCCGCACCTTGCCGGCGCTGGCGGCGCTACCGTCTGGCGTTAAGCATATGGGGAACGGGCGGTTATGAACATTATCACACGTTATTCGCGCCGCTGCGTGCGCAGCGCGCTCCTGGCCTCGACCGGTCTGACGGTGATATCGCCGTTTTCGATTTCCGCTCACGCACAAACGACCGTTGAAGAAACTGCGGTCGAACTCACCCGTCGCTCCGATGTGCGCTCGCTGGTTGATGTCGGCTTAGACGAAACCATTGCGACCAACGTTTTCGGTTTGACCCCGAACCTTTTTGCAATCGGCGTCGACGGCGACTTCGGCAATGACCGCATCACCCTTGATGGCGTAAGCGTGTTTAGCGGCGCCGTGGACAAGACCAACAACTTCAGCCTACTCCCGTCCATTTCGGAGCTGTTGAACCTTTTTCCGCAGGTCAGCCAGACGCGCGTCGATGTTTACGGCGTCGAGGGCGGGTATGGCGCCAATACGCTTCGCCTTCAGGGCGAGTTGACGGTGAATGCGAGCGCGTCTGCGGTGCAGGACAAGTTCGACCTCGCCCTGTCGACGCCGTCTTTGACCGATCTTGTCCCGCTCACCCTTGAATCCGGCGTCGCCGCAACGGCGCTCGGAATGCAAAGCACGCGGGGACGCTCGAACTCGACAAATGCTGGCGCGCTTAACGTCAACGCATCGGCGATCTTTGAGCGTCTCGAATTCGATGTCGATCAGACCGGATTTGACCTATCGACGTCATCGATTTCGGCAGACAGCCTCGCCATCGGTTTGGCGGGGGATCGTTTCACGGATCGCCTGACCAACTCCGCTGGCGCAACCATCGCCGCCAATGCGGACAGCGTGGTTGACGCGCTGGACATTAGTTTTCGTGCGGCGAAGATCGTCGCTGCAGGCAATGCGGCCCAAGCGCGCGGCATAAGCGCGGGCATGGATGGCGGCCAGGGCAATGATCAATTGTCCAACGCCGGCGTCATCACCGCTAATGCGTCATCAACCTTTGATCAGGACGCCGTCGAATTTGTCGTCAAAGAGCTGTCGCCGCCAAGTTCGCTTTTGCCGGAGAGCGAAGCGAAGGACCTTTCGCTCGCTGTCGCCAGCGGCATGGACGGCGGTCTGGGTGCTGACCGGGTAACCAACACCGGCGCAATTGCGCTGAATGCAATCGCCGACTTCGATCAGCTCGGCGTTGCGATCAGCGACGGCGGCATTTCTGGCGACGCCATCGTCACCGTGATCGATAATTTCACCGACGCAGACGGCGACGAGCTGGAAGAGGCGTTGGCTGAAGGCGCCATCGCAGAAATTGTCGGCTTGCGCGGTGATGCGCGGGGCGTGCGCGGCGGCGGCGCGGATATACTGACCAATTCGGGCGTTATCGACGGAACGGCGCGCGCAGACAGCAATGTCGCCAGCGTCAGCATCGGTTTGCCCTTGAGTGAAGTTTATAATCGCAACTCGACCGGCAATGAGAGCGGCCCGTTTTCGCTTGGGAAAAAGGTGCTGGATGTATTCGGCGTCGGCCTTCTCGATTACAGCTCGGATGCCGCCGCCTTCGCCGACGGTGTTCGGGGCGGCGCCGGTAATGACAGGATCACCAACAGCGGCGCGATCAATGTTGCGGCCGAGACGGTTTCCCAGGTTACGGGCGTTTCCGCCGCAGGCTTCGACGCGCTGGCCGATCCTGATCCGGACGAAGGCGGCGAGCCCTTAAGTGTCAATGCGACGGTATTAAACGCCTCCGCCAACGCGGTATTGCGAAGCACTGGTTTGTCCGGTGGCGAGGGCGGCGATGACATTACGAACGGTGCAGTTGCGGCCGCACGGGCCGACGCTGATGCGATTTCGACAGAAGTCGGCGTCGCCTTTGCAATTGAAGACAAGGCGTTGCAAATCGAAACGCCGATCGTCCTTTCGCGAACGGATGCGACCGCGATCGCTAACGGCATTGATGCCGGCGACGGGTTCGACAACGTCGCCAATAATGGCGTGCTGACAAGTAATGCCGATGCGTTCGCACAGAGCACGGATGTTACGGTCGGCTTCAGCCTTGTCGACTCGGGCGGCGGCGTAAACGCGGCGATCATTGACAAGGAGGTCAATGCAACTGCTGCGGCTGTCGGCATCCGAGATGGTCTCGGATCGGACACTGTCAATCATGCCGGAATAATCGACGCGAACGCGACATCGACAGCCCATTCAACGTCCGTCGGGGTGGACGTAACGGTAACGACGACCAAAGGATTGGCCGTCACGAGCGGACTTGCCAAAGCGAATCAGACGTCGACGGCGCGCGCCTTTGGCGTTGAACGCATTGTTGACGATCAGGATGCGGATGCGAGCTTTACGAGCACCGGCATCATCAATTCGACGGCGACGGCGCAGTCGACCCGCACTGCAGTGTCAGCCGATCTCGCCTTCAGCGACAAGGGCCTGTCCATCGCGGCGCCGATCATCAGCAATGAGAACAAGGCGATCGCCGAGGCCGGCGCCCTCGTCAGCTTTGAAGCGGATGACGTGTTTGACGCCGTCGCAAACATGACCGCGGTCGCTGACGCCGATGCCTTGAGTACAGCCGTGGGTGTTGGCGGCGCCGTGAGCGCCAAGGGCGTCGCGGCGGGGGTCAGCGCCATTACGACAACGACGCAGACCGAAGCGGACTCAACGCTTTTGAGCTTCGGCGAAGGCATGGATAAAGTCACGAACGGCGCAGTGCTGCTGGCCGACGCCGACGCCACGACGCGGTCGAACGAAGTCGGTGTCGCCATTGGCGCCGTTGATGCGGGCCTCGCCCTTGGCGCCGCCCTCGTCGACAGCGCCGCGCTGGCGACAGCGGACGCCATAACCATTGAGACGGGCGACGACGCCGATCATGTGGTCAATGACAAAGCGGCGCTGTTCGTTGACGTCGGCTCGGAAGAGGACGCCGAAATCAAGGCAGATGCGTTCGCCGACGTCAGCTCCACGACCGTCAATGTCGATTTCACCGGCGCTGCGTCAGGCGGCGTCGCCATCGGCGCAGCGCTCGCGCGTTCCAGTCTCGTCGGCGATGCGAGCGCAACGGCGGTGGATCTCGGCGCTGGCATGGATCAGCTCGACAATGCCGACCTCGTCACCGCAAACGCCTTTGGCAAAGCCAAGACAGAACTCGTCAATGTCGCCCTGACCGGGACAAGCGCCGGGATTGCTCTCAGCGGCGCCGTCGCCGACACAAGCGTCGCCTCAATCGCTAACGCGATCGGGGCCGACGGCGGCGCCGACGGCGACGTCATCAATAATGACGGCTCGCTGACGAGCGACGCAACCGCGGGCACGAATGTTGTCGGCGTTGTGGTTTCAGGAAGCCTCGGCAATGGCTTCACCGGCGGCGCTTCCGCAATCTTTGCTGACGCAACATCAAACGCGACCGCTATCGGCGCCGATGGCGGGGAAGGCGGTGACACCGTCAATAACGCGGGCGATGTGACGGTCAGCTCGAACGCCGACACCGCCAACACGCTGATAGACGTCAATGTGAATGTTGCGCCGAAAGGCGTTTCCGTGGGCGCAGCGGTCGTCAGCGCAAAAACCAATGCGACGAGCGACGCGGTCGGTCTCGCCGGCGACGCCGACGGCCTCAATGAAGATGACGAGACAACGGACGACGCAAGCGAAGACGACACGATCACGAACCAGCAGTTTGCGTCCGTGAATGCGACATCGCGCGCCGAAGCCACCTCAACGGAAATCGGGGTCAATGGACAGTTCATCGGCTTCGGCGGGGTCGCGCTGATCTCCGACACGGTTTCCAACTCTGAGACGCGCGGCCTCTTTGGCGGGTCCGGCGGCGACGCTCTCATCAATTCTGGCGATGTCACGACGGGCGCGACGGCGTTAGGCAACGGACCGAGCATCAAATTCAATCTCGTCGGCGCTAATTTCGGCGATCTGAACACGAGCGCAAACGCGTTCAGCTATGGTCTCGACGGCGGCTTCGCCGATGATGTGCTGTCCAATGCGGGCATTGTCGGCTCAACGGCGACGTCGACGGTCAGCGGCGCATCCGTTGATATCGTGCTGGTCGGCGCAAGCCTCGGCGATATGTCGACGGCCTCGAACGCGACCGCCTTTGGCCTGTTTGGCGGAATGGGCGATGACGACTTCTCTTCGACGGGCGCGCTCACGGCGAACTCCAATTCAAGCGCTACCGGAACATCTGTCTCGGTTGGTTTGACGGGCGCAACCTTCGCCAGTCTGGCGACGCTCGCCAATTCTGTCGCCGCGGGTGCGGCGGGCGGCGGCGGCGACAACATGTTCGATATTTCGGGGAGCACTGTTTCCACCGCAACAGCGAACGCCAATTCAACGATTGTCAGCGTGAACCTGGTCGGCGCGGCCTTCGGCGACGAAGCGGACGCGGGCGCGCGCGCAATCGCCAACAGCTACGGCTATTTCGGCGGCGAAAACGCCGACATGGGAACGCTCGCTGGCGCTGTCACGATCCGCTCCACCGCGACGGCGGAAAACGATGTCGCCGCCGCAACGCTCGCCGGTGCGTCTTTTGGAGAGATGTCGCCGGAAGCACACGCCTTTTCCAGCCTTGCCAGCGGCCGCGAAGGCGCAGATCAACTGACTTTTAACGGCTCTGGCGTTTCCGTTGCGAGCGCGACCGCAAAAGGCAGCGTGACCGGCGTCTCTGTTATCGGCGCTTCGAGTGCAAAGGCGAACCCGACGGCCGTCGCGACGGCGCGGGGGCTTAGCGGTGATGACGGCGTTGACGCGCTCACGAATACGGGAGCAGCAACCGTCAGCGCCGTTTCCAATGTCGATGTCGGTCGTAACCGGATCACGGTGGCCGGCGCCAGCATCGGTTCGATTTCCAGCACCAGCAACGCTAACGCGGCAGGGGTAGACGGCGGCGACGATAATGACGAGCTTTTCAACCAGGGCGCGCTTACGTCTACGGCGACTGCGTCTCTCGACAGCGACGGCGTTGACGTCACCGTGGCGGGAGCAGGCGTCGATACTGGTGAGGGCAATCTGACGGCGCGCGCACAAGCGGCGGGTATGCTCGGCGGCGATGGCGAAGACTCGCTTACCAATTTAAGCGCGTTGACGTCGACGTCGCGCGCGAACGGCTCCAGCGGCCAGGTGGGCGTGACGGTTGCGGGCGCAGGGCTCGCCGACGCGAAATCGGTTCTGTCCGCACGCTCCGTCGGCATGGACGGCGAGGGCGATGACGATGATCTGCTTAACCTCGGGACGATCACTTCAACAGCAACGGTCGCAGCAGGCAACACCAACACCTCTGTTGTGCTTCTCGGCGCATCGGACAGCGACACCAAAGCCGATGTAACGTCTACGGCGCTTTTGATGGCGGGCGGCGCGGGCGCCGATGATATTACCAATCAGGGCTCCAGCATCGCGACGTCGACGGCGACCGGGTCTTCGCACAACGTTGAAGTGACGCTTGCCGGCGCGCTTCTCGGCGACGCTGCGAGTAAAACAACGGCGCGGGTCATCGGCGCTGACGCAGGCTCCGGCGATGACGACGTCTTCAACACCAGAACAATGGACCTCAATGCGACCGCTACCGGCGTTGTCGGCCGAGTCAACGTAACGGTCGCCGGCGCCGATACCGGCGCGTCTGTTGAAACAGATATTCTGGCGAGCGGCTACGGCGTCACCGGCGGGTCCGGAAAAGACGAACTCATCAACAACGCCCTCATCGACATGGACCTGTCGTCACAGACAAACGCCAATTCGAACAGCGTTGTCATTATGGGCGCTTCCGCAGTCAACGCCGCGGGCGGCCTGTTTTCGACCTCGAACGGCATCGGTCTTAAGGGCGACGCTGAAGATGACATTCTCACTAACACCATCAACGGAACCATCGACATTTTCTCGCGCGCCGACGCTGAGTCCGACGACAGCAGCACCAACATTTTCGGTGCAGCGGCGGTCAACGGTTTGATGCGCGGACGCGCCTGGGGCATGGGCCTTTCCGGCGGTTCCGGCGCGGACGATCTCTTCAACTTCGGAACGATCAGACTGCAAGCGACAGGCATCGCGGACTCGGACGGCGCCAGCTTTACGGCGGCGGGCGCCTCCAACGCCGGCGGCGACGTTGCGGGTTCGACGCTCCTTTACGGCATGCATGGCGGTTCCGGCGACGATTTCTTGTCCAATGCGGGAACGTTGACCGCTCGTTCCGATGCGCGCGGCACGTTCCGGTCGTCCTCTCTCTCCGCCATTGGCTTTTCGGGCGGCGGCGGCGCAGCGGGCGCCGACGCTTGGACCTACGGCTTCTTCGGCGACTCTGGTCTAGACGAGATTGTCGTCGGCGGCACAGCCACCAGCATCGCCGACGCCCGTGTGACTTTGAACAGCGGCGTCGACGTCGGCATTGGCGCAGCGAGCTCCAACCGCTCCGGGACTGAGGCGCGAGCCTATGGCCGCGGCGCCAGCGGCGGCGCCGACGCCGACAGGATCGAGGTTACCGGCGCTCTGAACACCTTCGGGTATGCGCAAATCAGCACGTCGAGTACGCAGTTTGCATTCATCGGCGGCTCAAGCGGATCAACAAGCGCGACAGCGCGCGCTGAGGCGTTCGCTGTGAACGGCGACAGCGGAGATGATACGCTCATCAATAACGGAACGATCCTCGCCGATGCGGAATCAAAAAATAGCGGTTCGGGTTCCGCCGGCACCACCTTCGGATCCACCAACGCCGCTTCGCGGCTGGCCGCTAGATCCAACGCCCTCGGCCTATATGGCGGCGACGGCGAAGACACGCTGATTAACAATGGTACGATCACGGGACGCGTCACGACAACGACCAAGTCGGAAAACACCGTCACAAACGCGTTCTTGTTCTCCGACGGCAAAGCGGAATCGCGCGGCACCAACAACGCGTTCGGGACGCTGTTCTTTGACTCCCAGAAAGACACAAACATCGTAAACACCGGCGATGCGTATTTGTTGCATTACGGCAATCGTGACTCCAATCTGCGCGGCTCGGCGCGCGCCTTCGCCAAGTCGACAGGCGTCACCGGCTCCGTCAATGTCAACGCAGACTCAGAAGCGCGCGCCTATTCAAATGTAAATTTGCGCGGGGTTCGCCTCGGCGACGGTTCCCACACGGTGGATAACTCCGGTGAAATTCGGGTTGAGGCGCAGAGCCGCTCATCCGGTGCGGCCGAAGCCGATGGCAACTCCAGCATAAGCGGCGACGGTAACGCCCGCGGGCGCGCATACGTGAATAACTCCACGGTGACCGGGGTTGAAAGCCTGTCGGGCTCGGTAGATTTCACTAACTCTGACACGCTGTTCGTGCTCAATAGCCCAAGCGCGGCCGCGTCTGCGACGGGCAGGGGCATCGGTCTTGACATTGGCCGCGACCCCGATGGCAGGGCGACCGCGACGATCGAGATGAACAACGTCCACGCCTATGGCGTGCGCAGCGGCGGCTTTGACGATGTCATTGACAACTCTGGCAGCATTACCGTTGAGAGCGAACCGGTAGGCGATCGCGCCATCGCCAAGGGCGGCTTCCTGGGCGGCGTCGCCTTCAGCGTGGATGCGTTTGCAACGGCGACTGTCAATGTCAATGACGCGGAAGCCTACGGCGTTCACGCGGGCGACGGAAATAACACCATCATCAACAGTGGATCGATTTCCGTTATCTCTGACCCCTATGCGGAGGCGCGGGCCGAGGCTAGGGGGCGCGGCATTGACGGCGACGTCAATGCGATTGCAACGGCGAACGCGCTGCGGGCGCAAGCCTATGGCGTCATCACCGGCGACGGAAACGATTGGATCGAGAACTCAGGATCGATCAGCGTCACCGCGACGCCAAGCCGTTCCCGGAGCACCTCCGTCACCGTCGGTGAGGTTTGCGTCATTGACACGCCGGCGCTGATTATTGGCGGTGTTGTCATCATCCCCGCGGTTGAGGTTTGCACCCGCGGCGAAGTCGATCGAAACACGGTGAGCGGTTCGACATCGGCAACCGAAGTTGTCATCAATTCCGGCGCCGGAAACGACACGCTGATTCTTTCGGGCAGCCTGAATGCGAACGGCGGCACGGCGATCAATCTCGGCAGCGGAAACGATACGTTGCGGCTAATTTCCGGCTTCAGCATAAGCGGCTCTGTCGCCGCAGGCTCTGGATCCGATACGCTCGAGCTTGAAGGCCCGCTTTCATACAACGCGACGAATCAAAGCTTTGAGCGTTTCGGCAAGTATGGAGCTGGTACGGCGAGCGTCACGAACACATCGGTACAATCTGTCCTGCTTCCTGGAAGCTCTTTCACCATTCCTATTCCGGGTAACCATTTCAGAAGCACGGTCATCGTTGAAGAAGGCGTTCTGCGGTTCAACGGCCTGGCCAATTTCTTTAATACGGCGAACCTGACCACGACGATCTATGGCGACGGCGCGCTGGGCCAGTTTGCATCGACGTCTAGCGTCATCTTGGATGGTAGATTGTCGGTCGTCGCGAACCCCGATCAGCCCTATGTAGACGGGACGACCTATGACGTGGTTCGGGGGACAAACCGATTTGGAACCTTCGGTGCAGTCGTTCTGCCGACAGCGACGGCGTTGCGTTCCTTCACCGGCAGCCACACATCATTTGGCTATCAGGTCGGCGCCGATGTCGAGACTATCGTTTCTGTACTGAGCGGCGCCACAACGACTGAAATCGACTTCGCGCAAGCGCTGGATGATGCAACAGGCTCGGCGAGCGGCGACGTCGCCGATACGATTGCCGGGCTACAGAACCTAACGACCGTAAACGACGTGCAGAACTCCATTGCAGCGCTGACGCCGTCGCCCTCAACGACCAGCCTTTCGATCAGCGCTGATGTCGCGGCGACGAGCACGGAGGCGACCGGGGCCCGGCTTGCGGCGTTCCGCGCGAACTTCACCGGGCGCGCAGCGCAGCCGGCGCTCGGTTTCAGCGTGTCGGAGACAATGACGACAACCGCCGGGGCGACCGCCTGGGCCGCTAATTACGGCGAGGGCGCGTTTGTGCCGGCGTTCTCAAACGGCTTGTCCGGCGCCGTTCAGGGCTGGACCCGGGGCGTCGACCTGGCGACGCCCGGCGGCGCTCTTTTCGGCTTTGCGATGACGCAGCTCGACAGCAGCGGCTCGCTGAACGGCCTCTCTGAAGCCGCCGCCTTCACCGCGTCAACGGCGAGCGTTTATGCGACGGCGCCGCTCAGCAAGAGCGCTTATGCAGCAGCGAGTGTGACCTGGGGCGAGTCCGAAGTGTTGAATGATCCGGTCGGCTACGCCGTGAACGGCGAGGACGGCGCCTTCTTCGATCCGACGACGGAGGCGCTGGAGGCGCGATTTGAAGCCGGCCGCGCCTTCAAGGATGCGCTCTTTGCGCCGGAAGTCTTCGGCGCTGTCGCCTATCAGAGCGTCATCGGCGGGGCGAGCGCCAGATCATCTGTCCTCGGACCAGCCTTAAACGTTCAACGCGGGCAGGCGATGCAACTTGAAAGCGAATTCGGTGTGCGGATGATGAAAAACATCGAGTTTTCAGGGCTTAAGACAAGCCCGCACGTTGCGCTTTCCTGGGTCGCGCGTTACGGTGATGGGGCAAGCGTGACTGCGACTTTCGCCGACATGCCGGATAATCAATTCCGTTTGCGCAGCGATTTTGAAAATCGCAACGCATTCCGGGTCAAGGCTGGCTTCAATCTGTGGGCTGGCGAGGGCTTCGAATTGTCAGCGTCAGGCGTCAGCGAGACAGGCGACGTCAACACCGACGTCACCGGCGAACTAAGGGCGGTCGTGAGGTTTTAATTCGGGCGAAGTAAAATTGGGGCGTGTTATGAGTAAATCAATCAAAGCCGGCGTGTTGGGCGTCGCATTCGCGTTCGCGGCGGCCTCGCCAGCGTTAGCTGTGCCGCTCGCGTCTTATAATGCGTCAATCGAGGCGACCTTGTCCTTGACGGGCGTATCCGTCGACTCCGGTACGGGCGACGCGGATGTCGACATCCTTGGCGACGCCTTTATTATTGTCGATGACGCGTTCGCAGTCGGCGACGCCTCTTCCTCGACCGGCGGCGCCGGCGCGTCGCCGGCAGGCTTTGTTCCGCTCGCATCCGATCCGATCATGATCGACATCAGCGCCAATGGATCGGCGACGGGCATCGGCTTCGCCGACTCGATTGTATCGGCGGACGGGCTGGTCGATATCGTCAACAACTCCATTGATAACACCGTGAAGCTCGATTTTGAGCTCAGCTACTCCGTTGCGGCGGATGCGAGCGTTACGGACGCGCTGTTGCAGGAGGCGAGCGCAATCGCTTTCTTGGAGCTGACAAATTCTCAGGAGTTTGATCCGCTACTGACGCTCGATCTGTTCGCGGACACATTTTTTTTGGAGCCCGGCGGAGCTCTTACCGACATATTCATGTTCAGCATTTTCATCGAGCCGCTTGGCGGCGCGACCTTGTCGCTGCTGGCGGACGTCTCGGGCGTTCTCACCTCGGACCTCGAAGCGACGATTATCCCGATCCCGGCGGCGGCGCCGCTATTCGGGTTTGGCGCGCTTGTCTTGTTGCTCAAGAGCCGGCGTCGAAGGTCGTAAGAGCGGGTCGAGCGCTCATCACAGACGAAGTGAGACGCACGCGTTCAAGAATTCAATAGCTTGAGATGGGAAGCGTTGCGCGGAGAGTCCCCGAGGCAAACCCTAAACCGGTCAGTCGACGGTTCGGTTACTTTTCGATTCACGGCTAGAACCCGAAAGAAACCGCTATGGAACGCAAACGGGCTTCCAAGCGCAGGCGTCACGGAAGACAGACGGAACGAGGCCGACGGATGAAGTCGCTGGTGATGATGCAACAGCGTGTCCGCCGATGTGCGGCGCCCGAATAAATCGGGCGCCGTCAGGGTGTTACGCGTTAAGGGCGTTCGTATGTGTATTGCAGCTCCAGGTTCGTGGTGTTCGCCGGTCCCGACGCGCCGCCGAAATCACTGCCTGACGCTCTCATCACTGTCGAGACAGTTTCAGCGCCAACGCTGGGGTTATTCAATTCCCGGAAACGAAGCCGCCCGCTGATCGTAAGCGCCGTCAACGGCCTGGCGCGAGCGCCCGTTATGCGAAGAATACGGCTTAGCCCTGAAACCGTATTGGAAACGCTCGACGCGTTATCAAGCGACACAATCTCTATGTCTTGATCGAGCTGCAAAGCTGCACTGGCGACGCCGCCCGTATCGCTTACGATGACGGTAAACCCGTATTCGCCGCCAGCGTTTAGTTCCATATATTGAACGCCGCCGGGTCCGGTCCAGACCTCTCGAGGTGGGTTGCTCACCGAGCCGCCTCCCGGTCCAGAAAGACGCAACTCAACTCGCGGCGGCGTCGTATCGCTCGCCGGAATTGTTGTTTCGCATCCCAATATCGCCAAGGATGCGAGCGCCGCCGCAACGCCGCGCGCAAAAGCAACCGAATTAAAAAGAGTTTGCATGAATGTTCTCCCGCCTATTGGAAACTCGTCCGGAACAGCTCAGGCGCACAGCGCTCTGAGAGGGTTTAATACTCATCCGAAACAGAGCAGATCCCCGCCGATTTAATAGCTTCAAGACTGTTGCAGTCATAGTGCGAAACAAGTGCGCTGTTGGGGTTCGGCGCGCTCCTCATCACAGCGCTAGACTTTGACGCAACCGCGAAAAGCGCCCCTCTGCATGCGTTTGCTAAATTGCGCGCCCCATTCGCAAACGCTTATTATGTGTCCCATCT
>JBCBSE010000009.1:0-84760 GCA_039819305.1 Pseudomonadota bacterium | reverse complement strand
CAGCGCGCTCGCGCGGCGCAAAACGCTGATACTGGTCGAAGATGCGATCCCGCGCGATGTTGGTCAGCGCCGGCTGTTGAAAGACGACGAAGAGCGCAAGCGCGGCGCCAACGAAACCGGCGAGCCGAGCGCCCCAGAGATGGCGGTTTACCGACATCTCGTATTAGGGCGTCGCGCCCTGCTGCAACCCTACGCCGATGAATTCGGCATAGCCGTCGCCGCCGGCGCCGTCATTGAAATCGAAAAAGAAATCAGCCGTTTCCCCCGGCAAGCTTGTGCCGTCGCGGATCAGCAACAGCGCGGCGTCGACATTCGTCCCGCTGAAATCCGCCCCGTCAAAGCCAAATATGCCAAGGCCGTTCGCCGCATCATCAAAGCTTTGCGCGGCAAGCGTTTCGGTAAACTGAAAAAAGACTCCGCTGAATGAGTCTTGAATATCAACAGAAACAAAGGAGTTGCCGCCGCCAATCGTTCGACTGGCGAAATTGATGTCAATCGACGCTTCAGCGCTTCCGTTGCCAACGGGTCCTGCCGCTGTAAACAGTTCGGAGAAACCGCCAAACCCGCGGCCGGCCACCGTTCCGTCATAGCGAAAATCCACCGGGCCCAGCGCCATTGCGAGACCCTCCAGGCCGGCGATAGTTGAGACGGGATTGTTAAACAGGAAGCTGAATATTTCTGAATTAGTATAGAGTTGCGCGCCGCTCTCTGTCTCCACGATTGCAGCGATTTCCGCGCCAAACGGATCGCCCTCAAACAAGATTGCCTCGCCCTGCAGAACAGAAGGATCATTTGTCAAGGAGCTGATTGGATAGAAAGTCAAGCCGAAGAGACCGCCGTCTAACGACGTCGCCTGATCGAGCGCAATATAGGCAAAGTCAGCATCGGTCGCGAATGTTACAAATGAAGATCCGCCGCCGATAGTACGGTTATCAAAATCGACTTCTAGTTCTCCGTAGGATATTCCGTCGATTTCAGCGCCCGGCCCAGCTACATTGAAGATGGTGTCGGACGGTCCTGCGAGCCTGGCGCCGCCAGCCGCTGGAAGGTCGCTCGGCTCGAATATGTCGGCGAAGTCGTTTACAAAAAAAGCAAGTTCACCCGGCCCTGGCAGGATCGCCAAATCAAGCGCTGAACCAGTCACCTCGTATTCATTCGCCTGCAAATCCACCGTCGCGAATTCGAGACTGACATCCACAGTCGCTGTGTCGCCAAGCCCTTGCCGGATCGTCAGAGCAAAGAGCGGCGCTGTAAATTCCGCCAAGCCGTTTGCACCTGACGCAAACGGTATGCCGGCGCCGGCGAGAAGCGCCTCGATATATGCATCTTCAACTTCGTCAGGAACAGTGAAGTCGAGATCGTTATTCGTAAGATCGGTCGGGTCTGATACTGAAAAATCAAGCTTCGTGAAAGACGCGAGAGACAATGGGGCGAGCGTTCGCGATTCCCAATCAATACTCAGTTGGATGAGCGCTACGCCCTCATCGGCCAGCATTGCGCCGGCCCCGCTATCAACGAAGAGTTGCGTCGACACCAGTGCAATCACATGGCCATCCGGCGTAACTTGCGCCGCCGCAAAACTTTCAAGAGCGTCAAGCGGTAGAACATCGCCAGGCGTAAGGCCCGACATGGGCCGATTGTCTTCGCTATCGTCATTAAAGGGTTGCTCTGGAACGTTATCTGTTTCTTGGCTCTGTCCTTGAGCGTCATTATTCGCGTATTGCTGGCCTTCTTCGCCTTCCTGCGTCCCCTGACCCGAGCTATCCGCCGGATCGCCCGCAAATTGATTGGGCGGCGTCCCGCCATCGTCTTCGGGAATAACCGGCACAAATGCCTGATAAATACGCCGCAATAAGTCCGCATCCGCGCGAAAGGGCTCGCCGACGCCGTCTGGACCAATGGTCACGACCCACCCCGGCCGGCGCAGCCTTGAGGTGATGGCGTCGCGGTTTTCGCCGGTCCAGAACGAGACTTCGCCGCGCGGCTGAAACCCATTGTTATCGAGGAGCGGCCCTTCCAGCAGGGCGTATACGACCCCATCTAGCTCAACGAGCAAGACACTAGTGCCGCGCACGCCCATCGTAACGCCGGATTCCTGGATTTTGACTTCCGTATCGCCCGGCTGCGTGTTGCGGCCCGAGGCTAGACGAAACCCGCCGCGGACGAAGTTGACAAGGCGACGTTGGCGCGCGCCGGCGGCGTCGTAAAACTCGTCGATCGACGACTCACTCAGCGGGGAGAATGTGTAAGTGCTCCAGTCGCACAGTTTTAGCTGCAGATGAGAATCAACGCCGGTGCGGATGCGATCGCCTGTATAAACGTCCTGGCCCGGATCCGGACGCTGGAAGTTGTTTGCGCTGGCGGCCTGTAACCCGACCTCTGGTCCTGTCACGGCTGTAGCGTTGCCCGCCTTCGGATCATCCAGACGGCGGTCGAAACATTCGGCCGCCTGAGCGCTCATCGAACCAAGCGCAAATGCGATGGCTAGTATGGAAAGATTCCTAGTCAAGCTGTGCTGCATCACGCTCTCACCCCTACAGCCAATGGTTGCACGCACGTAAACGCACGGTGTGGAGTGTGCACGTTTCGTGAAAAAAGCGCAATTGAGGTACGACAGGTCAAGGCCGTTAGGAAGAGCGCGCAGCAACGGATTTTCATCGTTGAAAACAACTGGATATCATGGCGGACCGCTTGCCGAACCTGCATTCAGAGCGAGCGGGCCTCCGCCAAGCCCAGAGTCGCCGCCGGTCCGTTGAAAAACGAAGTCGATATCCGCCGTATCGGCGACGCCAGCCTCATTGCGTAGCGCGATGATCGCTTCATCGATAACGTCGCCAGAGAAATCGCTGTTCCGCAGGCCAAATAAGGCGAACCCGCTGTCGGCGCGCGAAAACGGGACCGATTGTAGAAAATCCGTAAACGTCTGAACCGCCATAGGATCGGAATCGAGAACAATCTGCACGAACGAATTGCCGCCGCCGATCGTGCGGTTGTCAAAATCAACATCAATCTCTGCATCAAAAAATCCGTCGAGATTCACGCCGGTTTCGGACAAAAACAGGCTCGCGAAGCCGGTTCCGGAATAAAAACCGGATCCTTGCTGCGCCAGAAGCTCAGCTTCCAACGCGACCGGTCCGACAAACTCTTCGTTCAAGAAGTCCAGCAACAGGAGGTCAACTCCGGAATCAGTTTCGACGGCTGCACCGAATTCCGCAAAAACAAACGTCTCAAGATCTGTAGCTTCGCCGCGAATAATCAATTGGCCGGCGATAAGATCAGGGTCGCTTGTAAACAAATTGAGCGGATAGAATCCAAGACCAAACTCGCCAGCGGAAAACGGAACCGCGTTGGTGAAAGGAATAAACACCTCCGCGCCCGGAAACGCGACGGCCGTCTGCGTGAAAAAGGGCGATCCCGGCGACAGGCTGGCGAAAACAAAAGACTGCGGACCGCCAATCGTTCGGGCTGCGAAATCGACATCGAATTGAATCACCGTCGGCGCAATCGAAATGCTATTCACAAAGCCAAAATCATTCTGACGGTTCAAGGTAAAGGGGCCAGTAAAGCCGTCCCCTACAATGAATGCCGACCCAGGCCGATTTACATTTTGCAGATCAGAAATTGTAGAGATAAAGCTAAACGGCGATCCAAAGCGGACAAAATCGGCCTGACCAAGCTGAAAGATCAGATCTTCAAACTCCGCCTCAGCGACGTCTCCCGGCTGTTGGGTCTGGCCTGAGCTTTCGTCGAATACCGCGATCGCATCGAGCAGAATTGTCGGGTTTCCGTTGGCGTCAGTTCCGCTGCGAACGATAAATTGCAGATTCGTATCATTAGGGCGAAAGACAGCAAGATCGCCGAGCGCAGTATTGAATGGCGTATTCACCGCCGCGCCGATCGACCGAATAAACAACTGCAGAAAATCCGGATCGTCGATCGTCAAATCGTTGACGTCGCCAACGCTGAAATCGAGCGTGACGAACGACAAAGCAGGTTCGGGCCAGATTTCGCGTGTTGTGAAATCGATATGCATCTGAATGAAGGCGACACCGGTATCGACGAGGACGTTTGTGCCTGAGCTTCCGTCGAACAAGCGCGCTTGGGCGAATCCCTGGAAGAAGCCGCGACCGCCTTCAACTGTCGCACCGAAATTTTCAAGGCCGCCGGTCGTTAAGACATTGTCTAAATCGTCGATCGGCGGAAAAAGCGTGCTCGGAAAAGCGTCGTTAAAATTACCGACGAACGTGTCTGTCGGTTCTGACGGTTGCTCGGGCGTCGCATCCGAAGATGTTGAGCTTGACGCCGCCTGTTCCACGGCGACCTGAACGACCTGCGCGGCGTCCTGCGTGGCGACGCCGGAGTCTGACGAAGCGGCGACTGTCGCAGAACCATCGCCCGACTCAGCGCTCTCGCCTGACGATTCATCAGAGGCGGTTTCTTCTTCCTGCGTTGACGTCTCTTCCGACCCAGTATCTTCGGTTTCAACATTCGCGGAGTCTTCTTCCGCCGCAGTGGCGTCAAAAGATGCAAAGGCGCGTCTGATGACCGCCGGCGATGGCTTAAATGGTTCAGAAAAGCCGGTTGGGCCAAAGGTGACGGCAAAGCCGGGACGGCTTAAGGTAACGCCGTCGTCGCCGCCGTCTCTTACGAGGTCAACCTCGCCGGGCCGCTCCAATCCGGAATTCTCAAGCGCAGGGCCTTCTAGCAGGATCAGCTTGCCTTCCGGCTGTTCGGCAATCAAAACGCTTGTTCCGCGAACGCCCATGGTCACGCCGTCTTCTTCGAAACGCACTTGCGTCGCGCCTGACTGCGCGCTTCGCCCCGAGAAAAGGCGCATCGATCCCCGGACGAAATTGACCACGCGGCGACGGCTGGCGCCTTCGGCGTCGTAAAATTCATCGATGCTGGATTCAGAGTTCGGCGCGAATGTATAGGTGCTCCAATCGCACATTTTTAACTGGAGGCGGGACGCCGCGCCAGTGCGAATGAAATTCCCTGAGAACACGTCATCGCCCGCATCTGGGCGTCGAAACTCGCCTGCATTTTCTGTGCGAATGCCAACATTTCGGCCCACAACAGCTGTCGCCGCCCCCGCTTTCGTCTCGACGGCGTCGTTATTGAAACAGGTCGCAGCTTGCGCATAGCCGGGCGCTAAGGCCGCGCACCACGCCAACAGGAATATCGTTTTTTTCGCCACCATCTTCAGGCCCCCCGACCTTGTCGCTCAGAACGAAAACCGTTTCGTAAAAACCAAACTGACTTTATGCGTGTCGTAATCGAAGTTCAGAAGGTTTGAATCGACGGTTTCGTACTCGTACTGAGCGATGATGTTAATATCGCTGACGCCCTTCGGAGCGCCCTTAAGGAAGAAGGAAATCGGCGCGCCAAACGCAACCCGTCCGCGATAAAGCCACTCTTCGCGGGTGATTGTCGGACTAACGAACGCGTCCGGCCCTTCATAGTCGGAGCGCTCAGCCCAACCGCTGATCAGTGAAAAGGCGCCGCGCCCCAACAGCCAGCTATGTTGAGCAAATGCGCCGTATCGCCTGAGCGTTTCGAAATCCGCGACCGCATTCTTGTCCATCGCGAGCCCCTCGACGCGTAAGGAAGTGGTCGGCGAGTAGAACCATTGCACGCCCGGTCGCAGGCTCAAACGAGCGCCCGACCGCAGGGGTGAGCTCAAGAAATCGGGCGTTGCGCGAAAATCCTCGTCGTCGCCGCGAAAAACGAGATAGGTGCGAAGGTCTGGCCGAACGCGCATCAGTATTTCCAACTCGCCGCCAAGCGTGCGCAAGTAGTCTTCGCCGTCCAGATAAATCAGCGCCGCGCGCGCGCGCGGCGTGATCGAGAAGCGGCCAAAGTTCCAGGTTCCGCCAATCGCGACATTGCCGGCGTCAAGGTCAAGATTGTCGACCTCGACTTTGTCTGACCGAAAATAAGCAGCTTCGCCATGCAAGGTATGACCGTTCTGGCTGCCAAGATCATGGACGATGCGGCCGGCCGCTGAAACGATATAGGCGGCGTCGCCATTGCGGCCTTCAGCGTCGATCGGAATATTGAGAAACAGGAGCTGTCCGCTTGACGGCGCCTGGTTCCGGTTTTGATCATATTCCATGCCCGCGGTAATCGTCAGCGACCCGCGCGTCGCCCGCTGTTCGCGCTTGATCCGCGTCAAATAGACTTCCGCCTCGGCGCGAACGGTTTCAGCCAGCTCGCTGCTTTCGAGCGCTTTTTCCAACTCGAACCGGGCGCGGTCATACATGCCCATTCGATACAGGACGAGACCGTATAAAACGCGAACGTCATGCAATTCTGGTCGAATCAACAAGATCCGCTCAATCGCGGCGGCGCCTTCCTTGAGATCGCCCGCTGCGATTCGTTCCCGCGCGTAAGCTAGGTTTAGCGGCACATTCTCCGGCGAAGTCAAGATCCGCTCAAACGCGATGCCGCCGGCGCCCTGCTGCGGTGCAACACGCTCATCAGCAGACCGAAATTCCGCTTCCGCCGCTTCCCGCGCGGACTCCTCGGGCTCCTGTGCGACGGCGCTACTCCCGCCAAATGCCAGGAGCATCGCCAAACAGGCGAATGTATTTTTTTGCGGCATGCCGCCCCCTAAGATCAATTGGCGAGCATTCCGCGTTCGTCGATACTGACGTCGCGACCTCTCCCACTCGCTCAAACGACTTGAACGGCGTTGGTTAACGCGCGTTCAATGCCCTCCCACTATGCCTTTGCCAGACTTTTGTAACAACTGTTTTGTTGTCTCCAATTAAAAGTCGGCAAAGCTCCTATTACCGCAATCAAACGCCGCGGTTCATTAAAAGCACAAAAATAACAATGTAATGGGTGAGATGATGAACCATTTGGTCGAAGCCAAACGTCATCCAGTATGTTTGTTTTGTGGTGTCCGAAAACCGGCCTAGAAGCGTCGGGCTGGCCTTGATCCGATCCATGGCGAAATGGGCGAAAAAATCTAGAAGAAACAGGTACCAGAGCGACGGATTCACCACCATCACAATGCCATATGTCATTACGGCGTGGACCATGACGTGAACGGACAAAGGGAAGATAAAGCCTGCGCCGGACTTTGACTTGCCGCTAACCATCCAAGTGGTCTGAAAGACATAGTCTCCTAGAAATTGCTTAACCTGAAAGGCGAGCAGCAGCGCAAAGATGAATTCTATTGTGCTTAAGCCGGCCATAGCGCGTATCTTCCCCGTCCGCATCGACCACGCCGCAGCGGGCGTCTCAGGCTGTTCTTGCCCGGGTGTGCCGATCGCCGCCCCCCGTGGGCGATGCTCAGATTACGTCCAATGAAAGGCGTCTGACAAGAATTCATGTCCCCCGTACGCCGGTTGCATTGCAATATGGTTTTTGCGCACTGCCGAAATCTGGCATTTCGCCGATGAGACGGCGGTTTTTTTGGGCGTTGCGGTTTAACATCAATGCAATCTAAACACGCCATCATAGTGGATCGGACGTCTAGATTTCGCTAAGAAGAAGCAGGGTTCTCCCGAGGGGTAGCGGGTGGAAAGCGTCAGGATCGCAATTGTCGGCTCAGGCCCTGCAGGCCTGAGCGCTGCAGGTCGCGCCGCCGAGCGCGGCATTTCGCATGTCCTTCTCGAAAAAGCACCCCATCTATCCGATACAATCTACAAATATCAGCGCGGCAAATACATCATGGCGACGCCGGATCAGTTGCCGCTGCGTAGCGACTTTCCCTTCGAAGCGGGCTCGCGCGAAAACGTTATCGGCGCTTGGGATGATACCGCAGCCGCGAAGGGCATTATTGTTCGCCACAACGCCGACGTCGTCTCGATCGACGGGTCGCGCGGCGCATTCATCTTAACAATGAAAGACGGGACCGCGATAAACGCCGATTTTGTGGTTTTGGCGATCGGCGTTCAAGGCAATCCCAACAAAGTGCGCGCGCCAGGCGGCGATCTTCCTTTCGTGCAATATCAACTTGATGATCCGAAAGAATATTTCGACGAGAATATCATCGTTATCGGCGGCGGCGACGCCGGCATTGAAAATGCGCTTGGCCTCGCGGCTGATCCCGAGCAGGGTAACATCGTCACACTTCTTCAGCGAGCTGATGGTTTTCCTCGCGCCAAGGAAGCGAACGCTCAGGCGCTTTACGCTGCGAAGAATGAGGGTCGCCTCGATTTCATAACCGAAGCCACTTTGAACCGCATTGAGAAAGGCGGCTCAGGCGAGTCGCCCTATATGGCGGTCGTTGACACCAAAGACGGCGAGGCGCGCATGCCGGTCGATCGCGTGATAGCGCGCCTCGGTGCGGCGCCGCCGCGCAAGTTCATTGAGGAGATCGGCGTTGAGTTCACCGGACCGGACCGCGAGGCGTTTCCGGTTCTATCGCCGCAATATGAAAGCACCGTCCCCGGCCTCTACATTATCGGCGCGCTCGCCGGCTTCCCGCTGATCAAGCACTGCATGAATCAGGGCCATGACGTTGTGGAGTTTATATCGGGCAACACAGAGCTGGCGCCGCCTGATACGCCGCTATTGGAGGCATTGTTCGCAGACGCGCCCGTGAAGCGCAGCGTCGACGACTGGATCGAGCACATCCGCCAGGATGTCGAGATCCTGCATGACGTTTCGCCGCTGCAAATGCGGGAATTTCTGCTTTCGTCAGACATTCAATTCAAGAAGCGCGGCGATACGATCATTAATCGCAATGATATCGGATCGTCGATCTTTGCGATCGTCGATGGTTCTGTTCGGGTACAGATTGACCCGGACGACAAGTCAAAGACTGTCTCCATAAAAGAGGGATCGATCTTCGGCGAGCTCGGCCTCATTTCCGGACGTCGGCGCACGGCGACCGTTGTCGCCGACGAGCCGGTCACGCTTTTGGAGATCCCGCGTAATGCAACCTTGAAGCTGATGGCGTCTGTGCCCGGCGTCAAAAGGCGGATGGAACGCCTCTCAATGGAGCGCCAAGTCGGTCAGCTTTTTGGGCGCTTGCTGTCGCCCAAAGCAATTGACGAAATTCTGGCGGGCGCTGAATTTCTTTCATTGAAGGCCGGCGAAACGTTTATACAGGAAGGCGATCGGTCGACAGACATTTTCATCATTCGCCAGGGCAGCGCCGTCGTTGAGAAAAAGATCGGCGGCAAGAATGTTTTTCTGTCTTACGTGCTGGCGGGCAATTATGTCGGCGAGATGTCGCTGTTTTACGAGGGACTGCGCACAGCAAGCGTAAGGGCGGCCATCAAGACCGAGCTGGCGCGATTGCCGGGGGAAATCTTTGAGCGGATCTTGCGCGAAAGCCCGGATCTCAGGCGCGCGGTTGAGGCCCAGGTCGCCAAACGCCGGCGGCTGAACGACTATATCGAAGCCAAGCGCGAGAGCTTTTCCTCCGTCGTTGACATGCATTCGGAGGTCGCCCGTTTTTTGCTTGAAGAGGAGGGATTGTCGGAGGCGACCGACGCGCTGGTCATTGACGAGACTTTGTGCATCGGTTGCGACAATTGCGAGGTCGCCTGCGCAGACATTCACGAGGGCATCTCCCGCCTCGATCGCGAGGCCGGCTCCAGCTACGCCTATATCCATGTGCCGACGTCGTGCCGACACTGCGAACATCCCCATTGCATGACCGACTGTCCGCCCGACGCGATCCATCGCGGACCCGACGGCGAAGTCTTCATCGATGAGAAGTGCATCGGCTGCGGCAATTGTCAGCGCTATTGCCCTTACGGCGTCATTCAGATGGCCGCGGTGCCGCCGAAGAAACCGGGCCTCTTTTCCTGGATCGCCTTCGGCGCCGGGCCGGGACCGGGCGAGCCGCCGAAGGAATGGATCGCGTCGAAGAAATCCCGAAACGGAGAAAGCCCGCCTAAGCTTGCCGTGAAATGCGATATGTGCGCCGGCATCAAGGGCGGGCCGGCCTGCGTCAGGGCCTGCCCAACCGGCGCCGCAAAACGCATTTCGCCAAACGAGTACGTCAAGCTCGCCGGCGGCGGGGGAGAGGACTAACCCGGTGGCGCGCTTTACTGATAAAAACGCGCCTGCGGGCCTGCCCATCCAGCATGAGGGGTTTCTGCGCCATAGAAATTTCCGTTGGCTGAAGATCGCCGTGGCGCTGTCGATCGCCGCTCTCCTCGCCTATCTTATTGCAGATGTCGAGCCGCGCCCCAATGGCGGCACCTGGATCGGCTATACGCTCGGCGCGATCTCTGCGATCCTGATCGTCTGGCTCACGCTGCTGGGCGTTCGAAAGCGCTCCATTAATCCGGGCAAGTGGACCCTCAAGGGCTGGACATCCGCCCATGTTTATCTCGGGTCTTCGCTCATAGTCCTGGCGACTTTGCACACCGGCTTTCAGCTTGGCTGGAATGTCCACACCCTTGCTTATGCGTTGATGATGATCGTCGTCCTCTCCGGCTTTTTCGGCGTCTACTACTATGCGACCGTGCCGGCGCGGATGAGCGATAATCGCGGTCAGCGAAGTCAGGTTGAACTTTTGGAGGCCATTCGCGCGCTTGACCGGCAATTGCGCGATGCGGCGAGGCCGCTTGATGATCAATATGTGCGTGAGGTCAAGCGCGCTATTCGCAAAACGAAAATTCGACCGCCATTTTTCGGTTCACTTAAATCTGTGCAACGATCCTGCGCGACGGACCGGGCGCTGAAGCGGCTCGTGCGCGCAGCGCAGACAGCGGATGAAGACCAGCGCCGCGCGATTGAGGATGTAAAGGCGATCCTTCAGCGCAAAAGCGCGCTGCTCCTGCGGACGCGCCAGCATATTCGCTACAAGATGCTGCTTCGCTTGTGGTTGCATATTCACGTGCCGATGACGCTCGCACTTCTTGTCGCGCTTAGCGCCCACATCATTTCTGTCTTCTTTTATTGGTGAGGCGGAGATGGCGATCAGGGTGGAATTCATTAAACGAAGACCTGGCGGGCGCGTCACCGTAAAGCCGAAGCTTTATGATGCGGACGTCCTTAGCCTCGGACGCGCGACGAACTGCGATGTCTATCTTCCGGATCTGCGCGTCGGGCTTCATCACGCGCGCCTGCAGCGACTGAATGATAACCGTGTTCGCCTTGAGACGGACGAAGACCATCGCATGCGCGTTAACGGCGCGCTGACGCGGCGGCGCGACGTTCATGTCGGCGCCGGGGCGGACATTCGCATCGGGCCCTATCAGCTCACCCTGACGGAAGCGGAAACGCCTGGCGACCTTCTAGTCACTGTAGAACTGGTCGAGGCCTCGACCGCCGTGGGCGAGGCCACGGATGAGCACGAAGTCTTCTCCATGAAGGGCTATGCGCCCGATCGTCGCGTAAGCGCCTGGACGTTCATGACTTTCGTTTTCGCGGCGTTCCTCGTCCTGCCCGTCGCCGCATACTTTATGAATGCCGGCGCAGGACCACGAGACACGCAAGAGCCGTCGCAGATCGCCACTATCGGCAATTTAAGCTGGATCTCGGGCGAGATGTCTTCGGCTCACGCCAATCTCGTCGGCAATTGCAGGGACTGCCATGAGAACGCCTTCGAACGCGTCCGCGATGAAACCTGTCTGACCTGCCACGATGATTTGCGAAACCACGCGCATATGGATGTCTTGAGCGCTTCGCGGCCGACCCATGAGGGCGCCGGCGTCTGGCTTGCGACAGTCCGCGAAGGCTTGAGCATCCCTGAGGGCCGATGCGGCTCTTGTCATTTTGAACATAATGGTCCCGAAGGCGTCACGCCGTCGTCTTCAGGCTTCTGCGTTGAGTGCCATCAGGATATGGACAAGCGCCTGAGCGACACCGAGCTTGTCAACGTTGCGGACTTCCCGCGCCGTCATCCCGAATTCAAGCCGCAAATCGTAACCGAGCCGCATCCCGTCGCACCGATCTTTACACGGATTTCCCTCGTCGATCGGCCAAAAGAATCCAATGGCCTCATATTCCCCCATGAGTTTCACCTCAAAGATCCGGAGGTTGCGCGCAAAGTAGAGACGCTTGGCGGCGATGCACAGCGCCGCTGGGGCGACGAGCTTGAATGCGCTGACTGTCACCGGCTCGACGCGGCCGGCGCGCTATTTCAACCGATCGAAATGGAAAGCGAATGCCAGGATTGCCATTCCCTTGCTTTCGCCGCCGAACCTGATGCGCCCGTGCGTTCCCTGCCCCACGGCGAACCAGAAGAAGTCAAGCGCGTGCTGGAAGACTTCTACCTCGCCCAGGCGACCGCGCAGTTGCTCGGCGACAACTGGCGCGACACGCTTTCACGTCAGCTAACCGCTGATGATCGCGCCCGCCGCCAGCGCCTGCGCGATGAAGCTTTCGAAAATGCACAGACGCGTGCGCGCATGATGATCAACCGGCTTTTCTCTGAGGATGGCGCCTGCCAGAAATGCCATATCGTGAAAGCGCAAGTCGATCCGGAAGAGCCGCCGGAGATCGTCCCGGTTCGATTAACAAACCGGTATCTTCCTAAAGCAGTCTTTCCGCATGCACCGCATGAAAGCGGTGATCTTGATTGCGGCACGTGTCATCGCGCCGAAGACTCTAAAGAATCCTCAGATGTTCTGCTGCCCGGCAGAATGATCTGCGCCGAATGCCACAATGACGATAGAGGCGGCGCCGCCATCGCTTCGGACTGCCAAACCTGTCATATTTATCATGACGATGACGCCGCACCATTTATGACGCCAGCGGGCCGGAGCGCGTTCCTGCTGAGAAGGACGACGCCATGAGAGTGATCACGATCCTTTTCGCCTGCCTGATTGCGACCATGGGGACAGCCGCCGCACAGGCCCCAAATCCGTTGCTTGACGGTAAGATGCGCACCGGCGTCGCAAGCTGTGCGACCGCCGGCTGCCATGGCGATCAGGTCAGCGGGGCTGGCGCAGGGCCTGTCGTTGGGCAGAACGAATATTTCAAATGGACATCATCAGGACAGGCCGGCGCCCATTCGCGCGCCTATGAGGCCTTGTTGACGCCATGGGGCAAGCGCATCGCGCAAAATCTTGGGATCGGCCCGGCGCATCTCGCCGATGAGTGCCTGGATTGCCATGCGGATAATACGCCCGTGGAAATGCGCGCGCAGCGCTTTCAGATCTCTGACGGCGTCGGCTGTGAAGCCTGCCATGGCGGGGCCGAGGACTGGCTCGCCTTTCACCGCGTCGGCGCGGGCCATGAAGAGAACATCGCAGCCGGCCTTTACCCGACCGAAAAGCCGGCGGCGCGTGCTGACTTATGCCTTGGCTGCCATCTTGGGTCAGATCGCGGCGATCAGTTCGTCAGCCATCGGATTATGGGCGCTGGTCACCCGCGATTGAAGTTTGAGCTCGATCTCTACACCGCGATCCAGCAGCACCATACGGTTGACGACGATTATCGCGCCCGCAAAGAGGCGCCCTCCGGCACCGAGGTTTGGGCCGTGGGCCAGGCGGCGGCGCTGAAACGCATTCTTGAATTGCTTGTTGACGACGATAAGGGCATGGACGGGGTCTTTCCTGAGCTTGTTTTCTTCGATTGTCACAGCTGCCACCAGCCGATTTCGCGCAGCGACGCCTTGTTGAGCTGGCGGCCGAACCCCTCGCGCGCGCTCGGGCCCGGCGCGCCGGTGCTGAACGATTCCAATTACATCATGCTCCTCGCCATCATGCGGGGTCTCGATCCCGCACTCGCTCTCGAGCTGGAGCGCAACGGCATGACGTTGCATCAGGCCTCGCAGCTGGGGCGCGCCAGCCTCGTTCGCGCCGCGCGCGCGATGATGGAAACGACGGACCGGGCGAGCGCGCTGATTGCGAGCACCGACTTTGACTCCAACGCCGTCAACGCGGGCCTCCTGCGCGCCGTCACCGATGACGCCATGGCCCGGCGCTACACCAATTTCGCGACCGCCGAACAAGCGCTTTTTGCAGTGCAGCGCCTGACCGCGGCGTCTGGCCGGGCGAGCCCCGAAATGTTGAGCGCGGTGGAGGCGGCGGCCGGGCATGCGGCGGGTCCTTACGACTACAATGCAACTCGTTTTCGCCGCGCTCTTTCGGATATCAAAGCGTTGGCGTTGTAATCGGGGAACACCAGGCTGGGCATTTTGGGCATAGAGTTTTCGAGGCGCGCAGTGCAGGCCATACATGGGAGAGTTGGGTAATGTTCTGGGGCAAAAAGAAAGAATTCAAGTCCGATCGGCAACCGTCGCCGCAACGATCACAGACCGCCAGCAGCGAGATCGGCGCGTCGCTAGAAACAGCACATCGACAGATGGTTGCACAAACCGTGCAGAACACTGGGCGCGAACGCGCGCGCTTTGCTGCGCCATCAGCATCCACGGGCCCGGCGGTCGTGCGCGAGATCGACCATTTTATGGACGGGCTTATGCGCCGCAATCCGCATGAGCCGGAATTCCATCAGGCGGTGTTTGAATTCGTTGAAACCGTGATGCCCTATTACATGGACCACGCCGCGTATCGCAAAGCGCGGCTTTTGGAGCGCATGACGGAACCCGACCGCGCGATCATCTTTCGCGTCACATGGGAGGACGATCAGGGCGTTCCGCACGCGAATAAAGGCTTTCGCGTTCAGTTCAATTCATCGATGGGCCCTTACAAGGGCGGTCTCAGATTTGATCCGAGCGTCAATCTCAGCGTTCTGAAATTCCTCGGCTTTGAGCAGACATACAAGAATGCGCTCACCCGCCTGCCCATGGGCGGCGGCAAAGGCGGCGCGGATTTTCATCCCAAGGGCCGGTCCGACGGTGAAATCATGCGCTTCTGCCACGCCATGATGAGCGAACTGTTCCGCCATATCGGCGAGTCGGTCGACGTGCCGGCTGGCGATATCGGCGTCGGCGCGCGCGAAATCGGCTACCTCTTCGGCAAGTATAAGCAGCTCGCCAATCATTATACGGGCGGCGTGTTGACGGGTAAGGGCCTCTCCTTCGGCGGAAGCGAGATTCGAAAAGAAGCGACCGGCTACGGCGTCGTCATCTTCACAGAAGAAATGCTGAAAAAGCACGGCAAGTCCATGCGCGGGAAGACCGTCGTCGTATCCGGATCTGGCAATGTCGCCATTTACGCGGTTGAGCGCGCAATGAAGCTAGGCGGCAAGGTCGTCGCGGTGTCTGACAGCCAGGGCTTTGTTCATCTGCCTGATGGCTTTACCGCTGAGTCTTTCAAGAAACTTCAGGAAGTGAAGGAAGTCCGTCGCGAACGGCTAAGCGCCTTTGCCAATGAAGTGCGCGGGGCGACCTTCAACGCCGGCAAAAGTCCATGGACTGTGCCGTGCCAGGTCGGCCTGCCTTGTGCGACACAAAACGAAGTCGACGAAACGATGGCCCGGACAATAGTCAAGAACGGCATCGAAGTCTTAGCGGAAGGCGCAAACATGCCGCTGACCGCGCAGGCGATTCATGTTCTGAAAGACGCTGGCGTCATCTTCGGGCCGGCAAAAGCAGCGAATGCCGGCGGCGTCGGATGCTCGGGACTGGAGCAGGCGCAGAACGCGCAACGCCTGCTCTGGACCCGCGAACAGGTCGAGCAGGAACTGGTTCGGATTATGCAGTCGATTCATGAGCAATGCGTTGAATACGGGCCCGTGCACAAAGGCGTCATCGATTATCAGGCAGGCGCAAATATCTCTAGCTTCGTGCGCGTCGCTGACGCGATGACGGGTTACGGCTACGTCTAGGAAAGACGCGCCGCTGGGGAGCGACGCGCAAGCGATGGGAGGGAGAATGTTGCGGCGAAGGTCAGCTAGGACCATGCGCGTCTCGTTGACGGGGCTCGTCGCTCTTGCGCTGGTCGGCGCTTGCAGCAAGGGCTCCGATGGCGAGGCGTTGCCGCCGCCATCGCCAAGCGGTCCCCCTCCTCCGCCTGCCCCGCCGCCCGCCGCTGCCCCTGCGCTTTTCAAGCCAGAACTCAAAAGTCTTTCCTCATCCGATGTTGGACAAATCATAGCGCAGGCGGTCGCCGAGGCGGGCGCCCAAAGCGCGCCGGCGACCATCGCTGTCGTCGACCGTGTCGGCAATGTGCTGGCGGTCTTTCAGATGACAAGCGCCGATACGACAACGACCGTGCGGGAGGGCCCCGCCGGTTCCGACACAATCCTTCAAGGCGTCGAGGTTCCATCAACACTCGCGGCGATTTCGAAGGCCGTGACCGGCGCCTATCTCTCGTCAGCCGGCAACGCGTTTTCGACCCGCACCGCCAGCATGATCGTACAGGAGCACTTTCCGCCGGCCCCTTCGACAGCGGGCCTGGAGAGCGGGCCTCTGTTTGGCGTGCAATTCAGCCAACTCCCCTGCTCTGATCTCAACACGAGGTTCGTTTCCGGCGGGTCGCGCATCGGCCCGCAACGCGCGCCGCTAGGGTTAGCCGCCGATCCAGGCGGCTTTCCTCTTTACAAGGATGGAGTTGTCGTTGGCGGGGTCGGGATCGTCGCCGACGGCGATTACGGGTTCGATCCGAATGTCCTCGATATCGACGCCGATACGGAAGAAATAGTTGCGCTGGCCGCCGCGGATGGTTTCGCCGCGCCGACGGATATCCGCGCAGAACGGATTTTCGTTGACGGAACAGCGCTGCGCTTTTCAGACGCGCTGACAAGCGACGTGATGACGACGCCGTCGGCCGCGCCGTCATTCGCCTCGATTAACGGGCCGGCGGGCGATCTTGTCGACGTCACCGCGTATTTCGACGGCGCCAGCATGGGCGGAGTTTTTGCAGGCGTCGCATACGGTGCGGAGGCGTCCGGGGTGCGCGCTTCGAGCGCGGCTGAATACTCCAATGACAATATCTACGTTTTGAGCGACGGCGCCGGCGCGAACCGCTACCCGCCCTCCGCCGGCACAGATGCGGCCAACGTTGCAACACCGCTTTCGGCGGCGGAAGTGCGCGCCATTCTCGAAGAGGCCTTCGCAGTGATGACGGCGGCGCGCGCGCAGATCCGCCGCCCGCTGAACAGCCGCGCGCAAGTGACGATCTCCGTCGTCGACACCAATGGCGCCATTCTCGGGATCGTGCGCGGGCCTGATGCTCCGATCTTCGGTACTGATGTGTCGCTGCAAAAAGCGCGCACCGCCGCATTCTTCTCCAACCCGGTCGCCGCCGGCGATCTGACCGGCGCGCCGGGGCCAGCGGACACTCCCAATCCCAACAAGGACGTTGCAAGTTTTGTCGGCGATGTGCGCGGTTTCATTCCGGATCCGACCGCGCTCACCGGTGACGTCGCGTTCTCGGATCGCGCTGGCGGCAATCTCTCGCGGCCTTTCTTTCCCGACGGTCAGCTTGGGACCGACAACGGTCCTTTGTCTTTGCCAATCACAGAATGGAGCCCTTTTGCAACGGGCCTGCAATCCTCGCTCATCGTTGAAAACATTCTCACGCATGTTTTTCACGTGTTGGGCCTAGGCGCGGACACGCCCGCGCGATGCACGATGCTGCCCGATATCGCCTCCGTCGGGGGCACACAGAACCGCCTTCAGAACGGCATCCAGATTTTCCCGGGCAGCGTGCCGATTTATCGCGGTTCAACTCTGATCGGCGGGATCGGCGTTTCAGGCGACGGCATTGATCAGGACGATATGATTTCATTTCTCGGCGTCGATCGCGCGGGAGAACGCCTTGGCGGCGCCCTCAACAATGCGCCGGCCGGCATACGCGCTGACCGTATCGTCATCAACGTCAATGGCGATCCAGTACGCCTAAGATATGTGAATTGTCCGTTTACGCCCTTTGTTGATTCCAACGAACAAAATGTCTGCGAGGGGAAATAATATGAAGCGCCGCGTTCGCCTCGCCGCCCTCCTGAGCGCCCTTTTAATTGCGCCGGGCGCTCTAGCGCAGGATGAGACCGTCAATCCTGGCGCTGTGCCGCCGCCGCGCCTCGACGATTATCCCGATTGCCGCACTGGCGACGATCCCTTCCCATCCTGTTTTCCGGCGATTCCGGATCGTTGGCGGCTGGCCGAGAATTTAGGCCTGTTACAGACGCGATGGTGGGACCCTTACAATCAGAACACCTTGAAAGGCGACCGCCCAATTTTCGGCACTGACGATTGGTTCTTCGTCGGCACAGTTATCTCCGACACGGTCGCCGAACCTCGCTCTTTCCCCATCCCTGTCGGCGTTCAATCCACAGACCGCGTCGACAGCCTCGACGTCTTCGGCGATTCTGACAGCTTTGCGTTCAATCAGAACCTGATCACCAGCTTCGCCTTCATCAAGGGATCAACTGCTTACAAGCCGCAGGATCTCGAATTCCGCATCACGCCGGTCTTCAATTACAACTACGCGAGCGTTCAGGAATTGCGGATCCTGCATGTCGAACCGTCCGAAGGCACGACCCGAAGCGACGGTTTCATCGGCTTGCAGGAAGCTTTCGTCGATTACCATATCCGCAACGTCTCGGACCGCTACGATTTCGATTCCATACGCGTCGGCATTCAGCCCTTCTCCAGCGACTTCCGAGGCTTTCTCTTTCAAGACAATCAGCTCGGCGTTCGCCTGTTCGGCAATCGCGACAACAACCGTTATCAATACAATATCGCCGCCTTTGCGCGGCTCGAGAAAGACACAAACTCCGGCCTCAACGATGTCACGGTACGCCCGCGCAAGGACTTTGTCTTCCTCGCCAATCTATATCGTCAGGACCTGCCCTTCCCAGGCCTGACCAGCCAGCTGTCTGTCGTCTACAACATGAACCGCGAGGCTGATGAGATCGAGATCGACAAGAACGGCTTTCCGGTGCGCCCGGCCCTCATCGGAAATCTGCGCGGGCGCGACTATGACGTCGTCTATCTCGGTTATAACGCCGACGGGCGGATCGGTCGGATCAACCTGACTGCGTCCGCCTATTACGCGATTGGCGAGAACAGGAACGGCGATTTCACCGACCAGAGCACTGGCATTCGTTCCTATTTCGCCGCTGTCGAACCGTCCTACGATCGCGACTGGATTCGCATTCGCTTATCGGGCCTCTTCGCCAGCGGCGACGGCGACCCGTTTGACGATCGCGAACGCGGCTTTGACGCAATCTTTGAAAACCCGCAATTCGCCGGCGCCGACACAAGCTACTGGATTCGACAATCGGTGCCCTTTATCGGCGGCGGGCGCGTCATCGGGCTTAACGGGCGAAACAGCCTGTTGCCGGATCTGCGCTCAACGAAGGAACAGGGCCAGTCCAACTTCACCAATCCAGGGCTGATCCTCGCCGGCGCAGGGGTCGACTTCGATATCGCCCCGCCGCTGCGGGTTTCCTTCAACGCAAACCATCTTTGGTTCCACAAAACGGAAACGCTGGAGACCTTGCGCGTGCAAGGCCCGATCCAGCGCGACATCGGCTGGGATTTTTCAAGCGCAGTCATTTATCGCCCGGGCTTTATCCAGAATGTCGTCCTGCGCCTTTCCGGCGCCATGCTGCGCCCCGGCGATGGGTTTCACGACCTTTTCGATGAGAATGAGGATCGCGGCCTTTACTACTCCGTCCTTTTCAACGCCGTGCTGACATATTGATATGGGCACTGAGAAAACATTCATATCCGCTTTGAAAGCGCTCCTCGTCAGCTCGCTGTGCCTGGCCGCCACGCCGCTTTCGGCCGCCGAAGGCGAAAAGCCCGTCGAACGGGATTATTCGCTGGTGCGCGCCGAACCGGCGCCCGTCTATCAGGACGAGGCGGCGGCGGCGGCGAAAAGCGCCGGCTGTCTTTCCTGCCACACCGCGACAGACGCACCGACCATGCACGCAGAAAGCGCCGATATTCGACTTGGATGCGTTGACTGCCATGGCGGCAATCCCGACGTCTACGCAGCAAGCCCGCAGGCGCCGCAAAGCGCGGCCTATGCCGACGCGCGCGACCGCGCCCATGTGCTGCCGAAATATCCCGAGACCTGGCATTACCCGAGCTCGGCTAATCCCAAGCAGTCCTACACCATACTCAATAATGAATCGCCGGAGTTCGTCCGCTTCGTGAACCCGTCGGACTATCGCGTCGCGCGAGAGGCCTGCGGCGCCTGTCATATGCGCGACATCATGGCGGCGGAACGCTCGCTGATGGCGACCGGCGCGATGTTATGGGGCGGCGCGGCGTATAATAACGGCATCCTTCCCTTCAAGCGCTATGTGCTTGGCGAAGCCTTCACTCGTGAGGGCGAGCCGGCGGTTTTGTGTTCGCCGGGCGAGCCGGATGAAGACGCGCCCATGGGCTGCGGGCGAACGCCGTCTGCAGCGGCCATCGCGCGCGGCGCCTTACCGTTCCTGGCGCCGATGCCGACCTGGCATGTCCTGCCGCCGGCGGATGTCTTCCGCGTCTTCGAGCGCGGCGGCCGCAACATCCTCACGCAATTTGCAGAAATCGGGTTGCCCAATGCGGCTGGCCAGCTGCAGCGCCTTGAAGAGCCCGGCCGGCCTGATATCCGTCAGTCGAATCGGGGCGCCGGCACGGGCCTGCGCGTCGCCATCCCCGTCCTCAACATTCACAAGACGCGCCTCAACGACCCATTCACATGGTTTCTCGGCACCAATGATCAGCCTGGCGATTATCGGTCGTCAGGCTGCGCGTCGTGCCACGTCGTCTACGCCAATGATCGCGAGCCGCGTCATTCGTTGATCTACGCCAAACATGGCCGCGACGGCGAAACCATCACAATCGATCCGACGATACCAAAGGGCGAATCCGGGCACCCCCTAAAACATGAATTCACACGCGCGATTCCGACATCGCAATGCATGATCTGCCACATGCACCAGCCGAACATGTTCGTGAACACCTATCTCGGCTACACCATGTGGGATTATGAATCCGACGCGCCGCATATGTGGCCGAAGGAGCAGAAATATCCCACCATCGAAGAACAATACAAAGTCTACAAGCGCAACCCGGAAGGCGCCGCCGTCCGCGGCAAATGGGCGAAGCTCGATTTCCTTCGCAATGTCTATGACCTCAATGAGGGCTTAAAGGACACGCAATTTGCCGACTATCACGGCCATGGGTGGAATTTTCGCGCCATCCTGAAGCGCGATCGCGACGGCAATCTCCTCGACGCCGACGGCAAGATTGTTTCACCGGACGACCCGGAAAAATGGCGTAAGGACGGCGAAGGAAAATTTGTCGACGCCGGAACCAATCCCGGCAAGACCGTCCACATGATGTCGATCCACGCGGAGGTCGGCATGCAATGCGCCGACTGTCATTTCGCGCAAGATAGTCACGGTAATGGCTACATCCATGGCGAGGTCGCAAGCGCGGTCGAGCTGCGCTGCAAGGATTGCCACGGCACGGCGACCGCTTATCCCACCTTGAAGACATCGGGCCCCGCCGCCTCGCCAGCCGGCCGCGACCTGTCCGTCTTGCGCAACCCGGACGGACGCTATCGTTTCGAATGGATGCGGCGCAGCGGCAAGGATGTCCTCGTTCAGCGCTCGATCGTCGACCCGGAACTCGAATGGGAAGTCTCTCTGGTGAAAGACACCGTCACCAAGGGATTGCCGGACTATAACGAGAAGTCGGCGCGCGCAAAGCTCGTCGCGCTCAATGAATCGGGCGCGCTTGACTGGTCCGGCAAGGCGGGCCCGCAAAGCCTCGCGCACAAAGACGAGGAGATGGAGTGTTTCACCTGCCATCTCTCCTGGACTACGTCCTGCGGCGGCTGCCACCTGCCCATCGAAGCCAACTGGAAAAAAGAAGACCACCACTTTGAGGGCGAGACGACCCGCAATTACGCAACCTACAATCCGCAGGTCGCGCGCGACCAGATGTTTCAGCTGGGCAAACATCAGGACACGAAAAACAATTCTATCGCCCCGGTGCGTTCTTCGTCTGCGCTCGTCTTGTCGTCGACCAATGTCAATCGCGAGCGGATTTATGTGCAGCAGCCGCCGGTCTCGGCGGTCGGCTTTTCAAGCCAGGCTTTCGCGCCGCATTTCCCCCACACCGTTCGCAAGACCGAAACCAAGACCTGCACCGATTGCCACCTCTCCGAGGAAAACGACAACAACGCCATCATGGCGCAGCTACTGCTGCTCGGCACCAATTTCGTAAACTTTGTAGGTTTGCATGCGTGGGTCGGGCTCGACGGCGCGGTCGAGGCGGTCCGCGTTACGGAGTGGGATGAGCCGCAAGCGGTATTTGGTTCCTATCTGCATAGATATGCGTATCCGGATTATTATAAGGCCCATGTCGAGCGAAACGATCGCGAGCTCGTCAACTGGACGCGAGGCGACACCTTCGGCGACGGGCTGTCCGGAGAGACCGGCGCGCTCGAAGAAATCGCCAACGTCACCCAGGATGCGGGCGGCGCGGTCAATTGCCTGCAAATGCGCGGCGAGTATCTCTTCGCCGCCGAAGGCAAAGGGGGTTTCCGCGCCTATGATATCGCAAACATCTCCAATAAGGGCTTTTCAGAACGGATTGTGACGGCGCCCTTCTCGCCCATCGGCCATGACACGCGGCTCAATACAAAGAACGCCACCTGCATGGCGCTCGCCACAAACCAGCCGATCAATCCGACAAAAAATACGCCGGAAATGCGCGAGATGAATCGCGAACAGCCTTTCCACCCGATTTACAGTTACGCGGTCATCACTGACGCAGAAGAAGGGCTTATTCTGACGGACGTAACGACGCTCGCAGATGGCGAGCCGCGCAATAACTTTTTCAAACGCGCGCTTACTTGGAATGAGAACGGCGTCCTTAACGGCGCCCGCCACATTACTCTTGGCGGTCACTACGCTTATATTGCCGCCGATGCGGGTCTTGTCGTCATCGATCTTGACGACCCGTTGGCGCCGCGGGTGGCGTCCGTTACGCCGCTAAACGATATGCGCGCAAGCGCCCTGCAGTTCCGGTATTTGTTCGTTACCGACGCCGAAGGTCTAAAGACGTTCGACGTCACCGACCTCGCCTCTCCGCGACTTGTTGAAGGCGCAACTATCGCGCTCGTCGATGCGCAAAAGCTCTATCTCGCGCGCACATACGCCTATGTCGCCGCGAAATCTGAAGGGCTGGTCATCGTCGACATTACAAATCCCGAAGCGCCGACGGTGTATGAGAAGCTGACGTTTGACGGCCAGTTGAATGACGCACGAGACGTTGTAGTCGCCACGACCAACGCATCGCTCTTCGCTTATGTCGCCGACGGCGTTAACGGGCTGAAAGTGCTGCAACTGACAAGTCCGGAAAGTCAGCCCAATTTCTACGGTTTTTCGCCTGCCCCGAAACCGGAGCTTATTGCCTGGCGGAAGACGGCGAAGCCTGCGCTCGGCCTGTCGAAAGGCCTCGACCGGGATCGCGCCGTCGATGAAACGGGCCACCAGATGGCGGTGTTCGGCCGCTTTGGATCGAGGCCCTTTACGAGGTCTGAAATGGAGCGGCTGTTTCTGAAGGAGAATGGCGAACCCTATTTCGTATCGGACGAATGAGCATGGACGCGTGAGACATTGATTAGCGCCGTGGGGGCGGCGCGCCGCGACAGAGCGGCGAATGAGCGAGGTAAAGGCTATGTGGGGCCTGGTATTCGGATTGGCGACAATCCTGACGCTGGCGGTGTTAATGCTGCCGGTGGCCGCGCGTACGAAAATTCCGTACACAGTTCTACTGGCGATTATCGGCACCGCGCTTGGTTTCGCCGCGCAAGAATGGGGTTTGCCAACCGCGGCCGACGGCGGATACGGCGGCGACCATCATGGAGAAGGGCACGCCAGCCCCGCAGACGAACATGGCGGCGGCTCGTTTTGGGCGCAGCTTTTCGCTTCGATTGCGGGCCTTCGCATCACGTCGGACGTGATCTTGTTCTTGTTTTTGCCGGCGCTCGTTTTTGAAAGCGCGCTGTCTCTTGATTTGCGAAAGCTTCTCGCCGACATCCGGCCGATCCTTTTTCTCGCCATCGTCGGCGTGCTCATCTCAAGCGCAATTGTCGGCTTCACGATCGCCGAGATATCCGGCATGGCGATCATCGTCTGCCTCTTGCTCGGCGCAATCGTGTCGGCGACCGACCCCGTCGCCGTGATCGCTTTGTTCAAGGATCTCAATGCGCCGAAGCGATTGACGGTCCTTGTTGAAGGCGAAAGCCTCTTTAATGATGCGACTGCCATTGTCATCTCGTCGATCCTGTTGTCGATGTTGACGATGAACGCAGGGCTCGACCTTGCGTCAAGCCTTGGTCAGTTCCTCGTCGTTTTCCTGGGCGGCATCCTTGTCGGCATTCTCGTCGCCCGGCCCGCCGTTTGGCTGATGGGCGCGTTCCAGCGCGAAACGCTGATCATCCTGACGCTCACCGTGACGCTTCCCTTCATCGCCTTCGTGGTCGCGGAGCACTTCCTGCACGTCTCCGGCGTAATGGCGGTTGTCGCTAGCGGGCTCACCGTCGGTTCGATCGGGCGACGCCTGGTGCCGCCGCAAATCTTTGTCGAAGTCGAACACGCCTGGCACCAGCTTGCCTTCTGGGCGACATCGCTGATCTTCCTGCTGGTTGGATTGGCGACGCCACGCATGCTGGGCGGCGAGCCTCTCGCTTTTATCGACGAAATTATCGCATTGATCATTGTCGCGACGCTGGCGCGGATGCTGATCATCTATGTGATGTTGCCGGTCCTGTCGCGCATTGGTGCGGCGCAAAAGGTAAGCGGCGCCTATCAGACGATCATGGTCTGGGGCGGTTTGCGCGGCGCTGTTTCTCTGGCGCTTGCGTTAATCGTTATCGAAGCGCCCGCGGTTTCCGAAGAGGCGCGAAATTTCATCGGCGTCCTTGTGACCGCGTTCGTGCTCTTCACCTTGCTCGTGCAGGCGACGACGATTCACGGGGTGATGGGACTTTTTGGTCTCGACAAGCTCTCGCCGGCCGATGAGGCGCTGCGCGACCGATCGCTGTCGCGCGCGCTGCATGGCATTGAGGATGAACTGACGCGTTTCGCGACATTCCACGAGGTCGACGAGCGCGAGCTGCAAGGGATCGTTGCGCGTTACGACGCGGCCATCGCAGAAGCGGAGTCGCGCGCCGACGGCGCCGATGCGATCGGTGTTGAAGAATGGGAACGCGTCGGTCTCGCCATCGCGCTTGCACAAGAGCGCCAGCTTTACCTTCAACGATTCGGTGAAGGCTTCACGACGACAGGTCAATTGCGTGATGCGCTCGCCCGGCTCGACGATGTATCAGAAACGCTGAAAGCGGGCGGCAAACGGTGGAGCGCCGCCGTCGCGCGGGGCGTCGCCTTTCGCCGTGCGTTTCGCTACGCGCTTGCCTTACAGCGCACCGTAGGGCTGACGGGACCGCTAGCGGCGTCCCTTTCCCGACGTTTAAGCGTATTGACATTCATGCGCCGGGTGCTGCGCGAGCAGCGCGAGAACGGCGTCACTGACATTGAACGCCTGCTGCCGGAAGCGGCTCGCGATGGGTTTCGGAAACTCTTCGAAGAACGCTATGAGGCCGTATCGCAGAACACAGACGCCCTCGCCCTTCAGTATCCTGAATACGCGGCCTCTCTGCATAAACGCGACTTGACGCTCGCTGGTTTGCGTCTGGAAGTCGCGGCCTATGACCGCCTGCTCGACCAAACCGTAATTGGCCCCGACATTCATGGCGACCTGATCAAGCGGGCGCGGGGCGCGTTATCAAAGGTTCGGCGCTTGCCGCCCCTGCGCTTGCGGCTCGACACGCGCGAGTTGATTGCAAGATCTCCCTATTTCTCAAACCTCAGCTCGCGCAGGCAACGCAGCCTCGCACGCCTTTTAAAAACGCGTGTGGCGGTGCCAGGCGATCACATCATCGAAAGAGGGTCTATCGGCGAGGAGATGTTTTTCATCGCCAGCGGCGCCGTCGACGTAATGCTGCCCGATGGCGGGCGGGTCGCGTTGGGCTCGGGCGACTTCTTCGGAGAACTTGCGCTCATCACTGATGCGCCGCGCAACGCCGACGTGATCGCTCTCGGCTATTCAACGCTACTGGTTTTGCGAAAACGGGACTTCAGCGCATTCTTACGAAAGCATGCTGATTTGCGCGAACACATCCGGCGCGTCGCAATTGAGCGTCTTGGCGATGGTGCGGATGTTGATATTTAGGACCGGCTAAAGGCCTTCAATCATAGCGCGCATTCGGTTCGCGTCCTCTGAACCTTCCGGCAGCTGCGCGAGGAGCGCGCGCCAATACTCAGCCGCGCGCGCCGTCTCGCCTTTCTGGTTAGCCGCGACGCCCAGGAAGTAAAGAGCGAACGGTTCTTGGGGATCCAGCTGCGCGATCTCATTCAGGCGCGCCAGGGCCGGCGCATCGATCGCCGCGCCTTCGCGTTCAAGCTGGCCGAGCATCGCCTGGGCGTGCGCGATCAGCACCTCCTTATCCGTTGGCGCGAGCGACGCAGCCTTTTCAAACGCGGCAAGGCTTTCAGCGCCGCGAGAGAGCACGGCATAGGACCGGCCGAGCATCAGCCAGCCCTCGACATCGTCCGGTTGCGCTTCAAGACGGGCCGCGAGACCTTCGACCATGTTCTGAATCATCGCTTCGCGATCGTCGGCGCTCATGGCGGCGGCGTCCGCGATTTGATCTGAGGTGGGGCCGCGCGCCGACGACTCGCGCGTTGCGCCATCCGTAACGAGCAGTCCGAGGTTCGATGCCAACCCATTCAATTCGCGCAATACGAAAGGCGCTTCCGCGTAACGCTGCCGCGCGCGCGCCATCGCATCGGCAGCCCGCTCTCGATCGCCGGCATTCGCGTAGGCGTTGATCAATTCAATCCAGTCCGTATACGGTGCGCCGCCCGCGGCGATCCGCGCTTCGATGGCGTCTGGCGTGACTTCGCCAGCGACCCTGGCCCTCGCCCGCTCCGACAAATCAAGGGCGGCAATATCGAGATCGATTTCCCCAGAAACAGTCTTGATCTGGTCCGCGACAATCGAAACCCACGGCGCGCCAGGCGGCGCTGCATTGAGGATCGCGATCCAGTCGTCGAGCGCGGCGCGCGCATCACCGCCCTGATAGGTGCGAAGCGCTCGATAAAACCTCGCCCGCGGTTCATCTGGGTCAAGCGCCAGCGCCTGCTCAAGCGGCTCCAGCGCGCCGGTGTCGACAATGCCGTTATTGGCGACGATGCGGGTCTCGCCGAGCGCAGCCAGCAGATCAGCCCGCTCTGGCGCGAGCGCGGTCGCGCGATCATAGGCGGAGGCGGCCTGGAGAAACTGACCGGTCGCCGCATAACTCTCCGCAAGGAGGATCCACCCTTCGAGATCATTGGGCGACTGTTCGAGCCGGCTCGCCAGCTGCCGGATTGACTCCCCAACAGACGCCGCCGATTGCCCGTCAGCAGTCGCTTGTCCGGCGCCGGGCGCCGCAACGCCAGCGGTGATCACGCCGGCAGGGGGCGCATCTGTCGCCGCAGGCCCGCCGATGCCCATATATAGGGCGAGCGCGGCGACCGGCGCGGCCGCAATGAGGACGACGACCGCCATACGCGTTTCCGGCGCAGCCCCTGTCCGCATAGCGTCTTCCTTCTGCGCACTCATGACACGTCGCTCGGCCTCGACCTTGGCTGCCGCAGCGTCCGCCTCGCTCAAGAGCCCATTCTTAAGGTCGGCTTCAATGTCGGCGAGTTGCGCCACCAGGTAATCCTGATCGTCAATGGAGGCGGTATCCTTTTGCGCATTGAGAAGCGGCTGCACCAAATAGAAAAGCGCCGCGAGCGAGAGCGCCAACAGAAGAATCCAAAGCATTATTCTTGCTCTTGCCGGAGGCGTTCGAGCGCCGCCTCTTCGTCAGGGCTTAGAGGCGTTGCGGCATGCGCTGCGCCCGCGCGCCGCAAAGCGAGCACTGCGATTACGCCCCCAATCAGCAGAACGAGGGCCGGAAACACCCATAAGAAATAGGTGTTCGGCTGAACAGGCGGCTTCAGCAGAACATAGTCGCCGTACCGTTCAACGATGTAATCGATCGCCTGCGCGTTTGTGTCGCCGTCTGAAAGGCGCTCGCGCACGAGGACTCGCAAATCCTTAGCCAGCGGTGCATTTGATTCCGCGATCGACTGACTTTGGCAAACGACGCACCGCAACTGTTCGTCGATCTCTTGCGCGCGTTCTTCAAGCGCCGGATCGTCGAGCATTTCATCCGGCTCAACCGCATGCGCGACTGTAACCAAGGCCATGAGTACCGTGACGATGAATAGCCTCACGATCGCCGCAACTCCTCAATCAAAGGGAAAAGCGTCGTTTCCCAAGCCTCGCGGGTGATCGGTCCGACAAATTTGTAACGCACACGCAGGTCCTGATCCACGACAAACGTCTCCGGTGCGCCAGTGACGCCAAGATCGATGGCGACCCGTCCCGCCTGATCGTCGCCGATGCGCAAGTAAGGATTGCCGAAACGCGCCAGCCACGCGGCGCCGTCGCCCGGCCTGTCTTTCCAGTTCAATCCGTAAATTGGCGCCTCTCCGCGCTCTGCAATCTCCATCAACAGAGGATGCTCGATATGGCAGCTGACGCACCAGGACCCCCAGACATTAATCAGGGAAACATCGCCGCGCAGATCCTCCGATGACAGACCATCATCGAAGCCTTCAATCGCGGCAAGGTCAAAGGCGGGCAACGGGCGATCAATAAGTTCTGACGGGATGCGTGAGGGATCGCGCGTTAGGCCCGCCGCAAAAAAAGCGCCGACCGCAATAAACGCGCCTAATGGCGCGAGGAGCCAGACTTTCGTCATGCTGTCGCCACGCCCTCTTGCGGAGCGGGAGGCGCTGCTGCCGGCGTGCGGCGGCGCACGCGCACTGGTTTACGGCCGCGGTCGGTGGCGGCGACCACCCCGCCGAGCGCACAGATCCCGGCGCCCCACCACAACAGCGCCACGAAAGGATTGAGAAGAATGCGCACCGGCCATCCGGCGCCGGTCGCATTCTCAGAGATGGCGATGTAAAAGTCGTGTAATCCGCGGCCGGCGACAGCCGCCTCGCTGGTCTGCATCTGGCGGACCGGGTAGAAGCGACGCTCCGCATACATGGTGAAGGCGTCGCCTCCCTTCGCGACAGCAAACTCGCCACGTTCTGCGAGATAATTCGCCTCATCAAGCTGCACGACATCAACAAGCGTTACGTCGTATCCCGCAACGCTCGTTGTATCGCCAGGCGACATCCGCAGAATTGTGTCCGTTTGCCAGATCGAGATGCCGGTGACGCCGAGGGCGAAGACGGCGAGGCCGAAATGCGCGAATGCCGCGCCCCAGGCCGCCCGCGGCAGGGATCGGGCGCGGCGAAGGCTTTCACTGAGCGGCGCTCTTAACAGTTTGATGCGTGCTGCGACGTCAGCGACGGCGCCAAGGGCGAGCCATAAGACCAGAGCTATTGAGAGAGCCCCAATGAGTTTTTCGCGAGCGACGAAAACGAGCACGATCAGCGCGCCGGCGAGCGCGGCCAGTCCCGCATAGCGCAAGCGAAAAAGCGCGGCGCTGATCGATCCGGTCTTCCAGGGCAGAAGCGTACCCGCCGCCGCCAGAAACAAGGTCGCCATGGCGACCGGGGTGAAGGCTATTGCGAAATACGGTGCGCCAACCGAAAGTTTTTCGCCGCTCAAGACGTCGATGAAAAGCGGATAGAACGTGCCAACGAAAACGATGGCGCAGGAGGAAAGCAGAAAGACGTTGTTTACGACCAGCGCCGATTCACGGCTGACGGGCGCAAAAGATCCGCTGGCTTTGAGGGCGCCGGCGCGCAGCGCGAAAAGCGTCAACGACCCGCCGATCGCCGCAGCGAGAATCATCAAGATAAAGACACCGCGCGTCGGATCAACGGCGAAGGCGTGAACGGATGTCAGGATGCCGGACCGAACGAGGAAGGTGCCGACAAGGCTAAGCGAAAACGTAATGATTGCGAGGAGCACCGCCCAGCTTTTCATCGCGTCCCGGCGCTCGACAACCCGCACAGAGTGAATGAGCGCAACGCCTGCCAGCCAAGGCATAAAGGACGCGTTCTCGACCGGGTCCCAGGCCCACCAGCCGCCCCAGCCGAGTTCGTAATACGCCCACCAGCTGCCAAGCGCGATACCGATTGTTAGGAACACCCAGGCCGCCAGCGCCCATGGCCGGACGAGGCGCGCCCAGACTGCATCCGCGCGGCCGCGGATCAACGCCGCAACGGCGAATGAAAACGGAATCGAGAAGCCGACATAGCCGAGATAAAGGAACGGCGGATGGATCGCGAGCCCGGGGTCCTGCAAGAGCGGGTTAAGGCCCTGACCGTCCGTCGGGACCGGATCGAGCCGGCCGAAGGGGTTGGACGTGAACAGGACAAAAGCGAGGAAGGCCGCGATCACAAGGCTCTGCACGCCAAGCGTCAGTCGATAAAGGCTTGGCGGGATCGCCCGGTGCTGCGCGGCGAGAATGGCGCTGAAGACCGCAAGCACCAAAATCCAGAGCAGCATCGAACCTTCATGATTGCCCCATGTGCCCGTTAATTTGTAGACGAAGGGTTTCGCGGTGTGCGAGTTTTCGAAGACGTTCACCACCGAAAAGTCCGAAACCGCATAAGCGCGCATCAATATTGCGAAGGCCGCGAGACTGAGGGTAAAAATGAGAAACGCGCTGCGCCGCGCAAAGACGCCGGATTCAGCCTCGCCGATTCGCGCGCCAAAGAAGAGAACGGGCGCCTGAATCACCGAAGCGGCGAAGGCGAGAATGAGGGCATAGTGGCCGATTTCGGGGAGCATAGACCGCAGCTTGCTGCGCGGCGCGGAAATACGCCGCGCCTTGTTTTATCGACCGGCGAAGCGGCGAACAAGCCAAACGCGGCTGCCGCGTCTTGTCGCGGGGCCTGAGGCCTCAAAATAGACGTTTTGGCAGGCGGGCGGCCCCGCCGCGCGCTAGAAGTTCAGACGGCCCGTGATCGCGAAACCGTGATTGGTGAAGCCGTCCCCAAGAGTCACGTCGTAACCGGCGCGCATGTCGAACGCGCCCTTGTTGAGGAGCGAGATCGAGGCGCCGAGATTGACCGAAAAATCGTCAGGCGAGGCGACGAGCGTCGTGAAATCAGAGCCGCCGCCGACGAACCGGCCTGCGAGCGGTTCATCAATGTCAAGGAACTCGTTGAAGACCCGGACATGGGCCTCCGGCGCGTAAGAATAACCGCCCCATGCGCCGTCATAAGAGGCAATGAGGCCGATCTCGCCGCGTAAGGAATCGACGTCGCGTTCGTCGAAAGCGACCGCGCCGACAGAACCGGTTTCTTCATATGCGTCAAAATCAAGATTGACGTAGCGAATGCCGATCAACGGCGTGAACGTGTAATCGCCGTGCTGCAACCCATAGCCAAGTTCAGTTGCAAAAGTGAACTGACTGCCGTCGAATTCAGCGCTCGCAGTTTCGTCTAGAACCGGTATCGGGCGCCACCCCTGATAGTCGTTCCAGCCATAACCGATTGACGTTTTCGATCGGTAATCGCCAAACCGCTTGGACGCGTAGGCGAGAATGCCGTGGGTCGACACGTCCGTCTCGGCGCCGTTTGCGCCGGATTCATCAACATCGCCATCAATATAGTAATAGGTCAAACCGGCGAGGAGCGACGGCGTGAAAGCATAATCATAGCCCGCCGCGACACCGTAAAGGTTTGACTCAAAGCCGACGCGGAAATCGTCGTCATCGGTATTAAAATCATCCCAGGCGCCAAAACCTTCAACCCAGAAACCACTAGAGCCGGCGTCAAGCGCGCCCGACGCGTCGTAGAGGTCGCCCTGATTGAGGCGGTTGTTGAGAAGGCCGATCACCCGGTCGTAGCCCGAGATCGCGGCAATCACCAATCCGTTCGACTCGTCGGGCACGAAATCCTCAAGCGCCGCATCGAGCTCCGGCGCCGTCGCAAAGACGCCGAGCGCTGTGCCGATGGCGCCCGCGCCAGGTCCGTCATCTCCAAGCAAATCCTGCAGCGCCGTCGCCGCCGCGACACGGTTTGGATCATCGGGGTTGGCGGCCTGAGAAAGAACGAGCGCCTGTTCGATACTGATCTGCAGAGCGTTGCCGCCAATGACGGCCTTTGAGAAGTCGAAAAGGAATGAATTGTCGACAACGGTGACGCCGCTGCCGTCTGTCACCATACCGGAATTCGAAACCACCGCGTTAAAGGTCTGCCCATCCAGGAGCGCCACCGGCGTTCCAACGACATCAATGGCAACGGTCGAGCCCGACTGGAAGTCGATGTTCCCGTCCGCGATGATCTGACCGAAGCCGGCGTCGCTCGCGCCAAATTGCGTCGTTGAACCGCTCGTCGCCGTAAAGCCGCCCTCAATAATGTTGAGCGCCGTGCCGGGCGCCACGGCGAGCGCGCCGTTGTTGGTGACACTGCCGCCCATCTGGGTAGTATCGGCGCCTTGCAGCGACCAGGTCGCGCCCGCTTCGACAACGGTCATCGGCGAGCCATTGATTGCAACGCCGTCGAAGATCGTCGTGCCGCCGGCGAAATCAATGGTTTCAAATCCGGTTATGATATGAGGCCCGCCGGCCCCGCCGAAGGAGAAGGTTCCTGACGGATTGGAGGTAAATGTATCCGTTCCTTCGCCGCCCGATATCGTTGAATTGATCTGGGCCCCGGCGCCTTGCACTGTGAACGCGTCGTCGCCCCCGCCAAGATCAACATCGCCGTTGATGATCCCGGAGTGAATGAAGGTGTCTGTCGTACCTTCAAAAGTGCTGTCTCCGGTGATCGTGCCGGTGTTAGTGATTTCGACCGTCGATCCGGGCGCGCCCTCGCCGCTGACTTCGATCGCATAGCTGTCAGCGCTCGATATCGTTCCGGAATTATCAAGATCGAGGCTCGCCTGATAAAGGTCTGCCTCTAGGGCGCCGCTGCCGGTGCCGAGACTTTGGATCATGCCGTCATTATCGACGTTAATCACTGAGCCGCTTGCGTAGAAGTTGGAATCCAGCACCAGCGCCTCAGCGTTCGCGCCCGACGTTGAAATCGTGCCGGTATTATTCACTGAGTGCGTAGCGGCCTGGTTAAGGTCTAAATCGACCGCCTCTGAGGTATCGCCGCTGGCCTGGATCATGCCGGCATTCGTGAAATCGAGCGTTGTGACGACGCCGTAGGGCCCGTTGCCTCCCACATCGATGTCGACGACCTCGGCGCTCTCGACGCCGGAACCGGTAATGACGCCCGTCGCCGCGTTCATAAAGGTAATGGTGCTGGATAGCTCGCCGACGTAAGAGCCGTAACCGTAAGTGTCGATCTCAACGACTTCCGCCGAGTCGCCGACTGTTGAAATTAGGCCGGAATTGTAGAAATTTAAATTACCGGCGCGCGAATAAATATTGACGGCGTCGGGCGACCCCGACCCCGTGACCGTGATGTCGCCGCTATTCGAAAAAGCGGTGTCGCCGGTTGCTGAGCCATTAATATCGACTGCTTCGCCGTCAATCGTAGAGATCGTACCTGTGTTAATGAAGGACGCCGCGCCGTAAGAATCCTCATTGCCGTATGCGTCCACGATGACGCCGTCGGCCTCATAACCGCTGGTCGCTGTTGTTGAAATGTCGCCCGCATTATTGACATAGGCGCTGCCGTAGTAGGCTCTAGCGATTACGCCTGCGGATCCGTCACCCGAGGTCATTATCGAGCCGCCGGCGAGATTCATCACAGTCGCATCGCCATCAAGATCCTGTGCGATCGCATAGGCCCCAAACGCATAATCGCCTGTCGTCGTCACCGACCCGCTATTGTTCGCGACCGCCTGCGAGCCTTCGCCCGTGACTTGCGCATAAACACCGTGGGCGGAACCGCCTTCGGTTGAAGCGACGCCGGTTGCTGTATTTGTGGCGGTCGCATTTCCGTTAACGGCCTGCGCATAAACAGCATGCGCATCATTGTTGGTGGTCGTCGCCTCGCCGCTATTCGTCGCGACAGCGTCGCCGCCCGTCGCAAAAGTCGCGAGCGCAGCAGCGTTCTGCCCTTGGGTTGATATATCTCCGCTGTTGACGGCCGTCGCCGTTCCGCCGCCTGAAGCATAAGCCACAACGCCATAGGCGCCCTCGCCCGCGGCGCTCACCGACTCCGATGACGTGTTCGCTGCGTAAGCGTTTGCGCCCTCAAGGCCGCTCGCCGCGACGCCTGGCGTGAAGTCGCCGGTCGTATTGACGTCGCCATTGTTAACCGCCGACGCCAGCAGCCCGCCGTCATTTACTGCGCCGACGCCGACGCCATTGGCGCCGAGATTGTCGACATCGCCGCCTGCTTCGTTGACGGCTGAAGCCGTGCTGCTCTCGCCAAACGCATAGGCGCCGACCACCGACGTGTAAGCCCTGAACGCTCGCGCAGTCCCGGTATTGTCCGCCAGCGCGTATCCGCCCTCTGCGTTCGCGCTGATAACAGACGCGTTCGGCACGCCGGCAGGCGTTTCACCTGTGCCCCCGCCATAATTAAACGCGAGACCGTCATTGCTGGCGTAAGCGTTATCGCCCGATGCTATGATGTTATCGGAGTCGACAGCGAAATTGTAGGTTTGCGCGCCGGATTGACTTGTCGCTGTCGCCGTTCCCGTTTCGGTAAAAGCGGCGATCGCTGCGCCGCCAGTGTCGGCAAAAGCGGTTCCGCCCTCAATCGGATCGATGACGATCAATCCGGCGTTGACAGCGGTTGCATCGGCGCCATTGCCACCGACCAGGAGTCCCAACGGATTGGCGCCGACAGTGCTTTCGTCGGCGCCGGAATAGATCGAACCTTCATTGATTGCGTAAGTGTTCGTGCCGGTCAGCGAAATCGCCGACCCGGCCTCATTCAAAGTCACCGTACCCTGATTATCGAGCGTGTAGCCGGCGCCGGAATAGCTCACGGGTCCGGCCACAGAGCCGGTGCAGACGACATCGCCCGACGTGTTGACGCATTGGGCGGCAGCCGGCGTCGGCGCCAACGCGCCCGCCGCCATCGCTGTGGCAATGGCGCCGGCGGAGGCCGATTTCAGCGCCTCGCCTTCGATGACAGTCGTCGTCAGGTCCGCGGTTCCTGCACCGTAAGCAGCGTATGTTCCATAGCGCCCGCCCTCGAGCGTTGTCGACATCGCAAGGAGTTGCGCCTGACGCTTTCGCAGCTTTTCAAGCTCCGGATCTGGCTGCCGATTATTGCGGATGGCGGATTTTCCTGCCGTAATACGGGACATGCTTTACACTCACGGTTGGCGCCGGGCGGTATTCCGGCGCGTGCCTAGGACAAACGTGTTCGTTAGCGGGACAACCATCCCCCCTCAGCCGAAACTATAAGCCAAAAAGTGCAAAAGTTAAGCCGGGTTAACGGATTCCAGGGCGCTGTCTTACGACGCTGTCGACAGCGGCTGCGCGGGCGCCTCTATGGTGATGAGGCTCTGAACTTCTGGCGTCATCAGGCCCAGCGCCATCGGGCAGCGAACGCCTGGCAACACAAAGGTGTCGAAGAGCTCGCGCACCTCGCCCTCAAGGCGCAGCCACTCCACGACATCGCCATTTCGAAGATCGACAATCTGAACCCCGCACCAGGGCTCGGCGTCGCGTTTTTTGAGGTTGTCGTCGAGTTCAAGGCCCGCGAAGCTCTGCTCGCGCGGGAGCGATAGGCCAATAATCGCGTAATGCTTGTAAAAGGCGAGACCACGCAGGAAGCCGGGATAGAAGCCGATGATGCTCCGTTCGCCGGTTTTGCGATCGACACGAGCAAGTTCGCCGCGCCCGGAATCGAGAACGTAAAGCTCGCCATTATAAACCCGCGGGGAATGCGGCATCGACAGCCTGTCAGTGACAATCTCATTTGTTTCGACGTCGACGACGCAGCCGCCTTCAGCCCGCCGGTCGCGCCAGCCGTTAACGATGTCTGATTTGCAAACGGCGGTCACATATTTCGGCGCGCCATCAAGCATCGCGAGACCGTTCAGATGACAGCGATCCTCCGGCGCCAGCCGGGAAATGAATGGCGGCTTCCAGATCGGCTGAAAACTATGCGTATGAGAGAAGGTCGCGAGGCAAGAATATTTCGTATTAACGAAAACGATGCGCCCTTGATTGTCGACGCCGACATCGTGAGCGTCAACGTCTCCGGTGGTTTGCGCATTGCGAGGAATATAATGACGGTCAAAACCCTCAGGCGTTACGCGTCCAGGCGCGATCACATTTTCAAGTCGCCAGATCTGCCAGTGCGAGGCGAGAACGATCTGTTGGGGCGTCGCATGCACGCCCATAGCGCGGATAAACTGGCGTTCATGAAAGCTGATCTTCCCGTTATTCAGAATGCCGATGAGATAAAGCCGGCCCGTGCGATAAGAAGTGAATCCGAAACTGACGCCGTTCGTGCGCAGCCAATTGGCGAGCCCGCGCGAACAATTAATCTTAACAGGCTTTGCCGGCTGTTGACCTGCGCCCTGCGGTAGTGTGGGCTCCACCTTTTTTTCATCAGTCAACGGCCGCATCCTTATCGCAAAAAAGAAGGCCGCTCTCCTACACGCTCGGGCTGCGGCGCGCCAACCCCCACGATCGCAGTCCGCGCTTGACGCCGCAGGCGGTGCAGGCTGAATTCCACTCTCCAAGAAGCGCGCCAAAGGGGCGACAGTCATGAGCGAGACGCCGAACGAATCCACCCAGGGCTTCGCGCCCGAAGTTTGGTTTCAAACGCCGGTCTGGTCTCGCAAGGTCGTCGATTACGATCGGATCAACAACGACATCATGGCGACGCTTCAGAAATTGGAAGCAGAAACAGAATCGATCACCCGCTCCAATGTCGGCGGCTGGCACAGCCATGACCAGATCCATCGCCGCAAGGATATGGCCGAAATCCGGCGGATCATCGGCCAGTCCTGCGTCGGCTGCGCGACGTTCATGGAATTTGATTTCGATAATTTCGAGCTCGTGATTAAAGAGATGTGGCTCAACAAGAACGGGCCCGGCGATTTCAACAAGGCGCACATTCATCCAAATGCTATCCTTTCCGGCGCCTATTACGTGCGCGTGCCCGATGGCGCCGGCAATATTGAGTTTTATGATCCCGTCCCCGCGCGGCTGATGAATGTCTATCCCGTCAAGAAGCAAAAGCGCATCAATGCGCAAGCCGCAGCCTACAAAGCGGCGGAGGGGCTGTTGTTGATATTCCCGTCGTGGCTGCAGCACGCCGTGCAACCCAATCGCGCTGACGCGGCGCGGGTCTCCATCAGCTTCAATGTGAGTTTCAGACCGAAAACAAAGGCGGCGACGGCGTCAGCTACTTAATCGCGCGCTTTACGCCTTCTTGTCGCGAAGCTCGACCCCTTGCGCCGTCAGCAGATCACGAATGCGGTCCGCCTCGGCCCAGTCTTTATTCGCCCGCGCGGCTTCACGCGCTTCAATGAGCGCTTCCTGCTCCGGCGTCAGTCCGAGCTCTTTGCCGGGCGTCAAATCAAGGCCCAGCGGACCGCTGAAGACGTCGAACAGCTGGACCTTATCGCGGTCGGTGAGCGCGTCGTCGCGCGCGACCGCCCATAATTCAGCCACGGCTTTGGGGGTATGCAGATCATTCCCCATCGCGTCATCAAATCTCTGTCTATAGCGCTTGGCTGCATTTGAAAAATCATCATCGACGCCGCCAGCAGCCTCACTTGCAGTCTTGTAATGATTTTTCAGCTTTGAGAGCGCATTCGCCGCCGCCTCAAGCGCTTCATAACTGAAGCTGAGGATCGAGCGATAATGCGTCGTCAGCGATAGATAGCGAAACGCCATCGGATCGACGCCTTTATCGACGAGCGTATCGACTGTGATAAAGCCGCCTTCAGATTTCGACATTTTTCCGGCGTCGATCGTCAGGAATTCACAATGAAACCAGTGATTGACCCATTGATGGCCAAACGCACATTCTGACTGGGCAATTTCATTTGTATGGTGAACATTGACATGATCGATGCCGCCGCAGTGGATATCGATCTTCTCGCCCAGATATTTACTCGCCATGGCGGAGCATTCGATATGCCAGCCGGGGAAGCCGACGCCCCAGGGCGAGTCCCACTTCATGATCTGGTTTGGAAATTTCGAGTTTGAAAACCACAGCGCGAAATCCGCCTGGTTACGCTTATTGTTGTCAAACTCGACGCGGTCAGTTTGCAATTGAGCGTCGAGTTTCAGATTGGCGAATTCAGTGTAAGCGGGGAACTTATCGACATCAAAATAAACATTGCCGCCGCTCTCATAGGCAAAGTCTTTCTCGACCAGAACCGACACCATGTCGATGATGTCCTTAATATGCTCGGTCGCGCGGCAGATAACGTCAGGCTTTTCGATGTTCAAAAGGCCGGCGTGGCGGAAGAACTCATTCTCATAATGGCGCGCAATATCCCACGGCGATTTCTGTTCGCGTTTCGCGGCGAGCGCCATCTTGTCCTCGCCCGAGTCGGCGTCGGATTGCAGATGGCCGACGTCAGTGATGTTCATGACATGGGTGACGTCATAGCCGTGGGCCCGCAGCGTTCGGACGAGAACATCCTCATAGATATAGGTGCGCAAATTGCCGATATGCGCGTAATTGTAGACCGTCGGCCCGCAGGCGTAGAGGCGAACCTTGCCCGGCTCGATCGGCTCAATCGCCTCGATCGTCTTTGTTAAGGTGTTGTAGAGCTTCATTTGTCCGACGATGAATTTTTGCGCGGAACTTAGTCGCGGCCCTGGCGAAACTCAACACAAGGCGAGATCAGGCGGCGCTCTCGACGCCGGCGTCCCATGCCTTTGCGATGCGCTTGCGCAGCTGGTTGGCGTCCTCAATCACCATCAGGATCGCCGGCACCACCGGCAGGATGATAAAGCCAGTCAACAGAATGCCGAAACCAAGGCTGATCGCCATCGGTATCAGGAACTGCGCCTGAAGACTGGTCTCGGTGAGCATCGGCAAGAGGCCGAGGAACGTTGTCATGGTCGTGAGCAGGATCGGCCGGAAGCGGCGTTTAACCGCCGCCAGCGCCGACTCTCGCGCCGTCTCATCAAATTCCCGCCGGCGCTTGTTGTAATGATCGATCAAGACAACGCTCGAATTCACGATGACGCCCGAAAGCGCGACCATGCCGAAAATCGACAGGAATGAGAGATCGTAGCCAAGAATGAGGTGGCCGATCACCGCATTCGCCGCGCCAAAGGGGATTGCGAGCATTATCACCAGTGGCTGAACATAAGAGCGCAGGACGCTGGCGAGCATGACGTAGATAATGCCGAGCGCCAGCAAGAGATTGGCGCCGGCCGAGGCGAGTTCTTCGCGCTGATCACGGGTCTGACCTTCCAGCGAGTATTGAAGCTCCGGATCGCTTGACAGGAGTTCCGGCAAAATAGTGTCGATTATAACGGCGAGCGCTTGGTTTGGCGTCGTGACCGCTTCATCGACATCGGCCTCGATGGCGATGACGCGCCGTCCGTCAACGCGGTCGATGGTCGTTGGGCTGACGGACTCAGTCATTTTTGCAACGACGTTGAGCGGCGCCTCGCCGCCGCCCGGCAAGCGCACCCGGAACCGGTCAAGCTCAGAAAGGCTGCGGCGTTCGTCGGCCGGATAGCGAACATAGACGCGCACTTCTTCGCGGTCGCGCTGAATGCGTTGGACCTCATCGCCGAAAAACGCTTGGCGCAACTGCTGGGCGATGTCTTGTGCGGTCAGCCCCGCTGCGGCGCCCGCCGGCGTCAGTGCAAAATCAAGCTGCGTCTTGCCGTCATTGAGGCCACTCTCGATCTCATTGACGCCGTTAATGCGGCGGAGCTCTTTTTCGAGCTTTGCTACCGCATCGAATAACCGCTCATCGTCGCGGTGGGAAAGATCGATGCTGATATCGGCCGAGCCGCCGACGAGCGATGCGTCAAAGGTAAGGTTTCTAGCCCCTGCGATTTCGCCGACGCCCGAACGCCAGCGCCGTTCTATCTCCGCAGAACTCAAGCTCCGTTCTGCGGGCGCGGTCAGTTTCATCACGACGCCGCCAAGATGGCTGCCAAGCGTGGATCCGGTGTCGGCGGCGACGGGCGAGCTGTCGCCGGCGGGCAGCGCGCCAATCGTCACGGAGAGACTTTCGATATTCGGATTGCCCTCTCCGCCGGCCGCCTCAAGCGCGACCGATTCAATTCGGCGCACAGCCGCCTCAGTGCGCGAGAACGGCGTACCATCCGGCATCTCCAGCGTGACCAGCACTTCGTCCGATTCAATCTGCGGGAAGAAAATGAAACGGATCGATCCAGAGGCGACGATGCCGGCGACGATGATCAAGACGCCCGCAGAGATGGCCAGCGCCGCATAGGGCGCGCGCGCTGCGCGATCGACAATCGGCAGAACGATCTTGTCTCGTACAAACTCGAGCAAGGCTTGCCCGCGGGCTTTCACCAGCGCCATCGGGCCGCGGCTCCAGTCGCCGCCGTGCGACAAGTGCGACGGCAAGATCAGGAACGCCTCGATGACGGACATGGTCAAAACCGCGATCACGACCACGGGCACCGGCGCCATGATCTGCCCGAGCGTGCCGGTCGAGAACAGGAGCGGCGCAAATGCGGCGACGCTTGTAAGAACGCCGACCGTCACCGGCGCGGCGACGCCGAGGACGCCCCGCACTGCCGCCTCGCGGCAATCTCGCCCCGCATTCTGTTCATCGTAAATATTCTCGCCAATGACGATCGCGTCATCGACGACAAGTCCCAGAACAACGATCAGGCCGAAAAGCGTGATCATGTTGATTGTCGTGAATTGCCCGATGATCAGGAACGCGCCCATGAAGGCGACGAGAATGCCGACGCTGGTCCAGAAGGCGAGCCGCAGATCAAGCGAGATGGCGAGAAAGACAAAAACAAGCGCAAGACCCATGATGGCGTTGCGCACCAGCAGGTTTAACCGGTCGGCGACGATCAAGGTATCGTCATTGACAATGGCGACCGAAGCGCCGGCGGGCGGCGCGTAATTTTCAAGCATGCCTCGCACCGCGCCCGAAACATCAAACGCATCCTGGTCGTCGCCGGCTTCCACGTCGATAAAGGCGGCGGGCGAGCCCTGATAGGTGTTGATCAGGTCGCCGTCTTCGAAGCCGTCGATGACATTGGCGATTTCGCCGAGCCGAATGTCCCGACCGCGCTCATCGCTAAAGACAACGATATCATTGAAGGCGGGACCAACGCGCCGCTCGGCGTCGGTGCGCAAGAGGATTTCACCGCCGCTGGTGCGCAACGTACCGCCGGACAAGTCTAGCGACGCGCGATTTACGGCCGCCGCGACCTGTCCAAGACTAAGGCCATATTGGCGCAAGACGCTTTCCGAGACCTCAATAGAAATTTCCCGCGATCGAACGCCAAACAATTTAACGTCTGTGACATCTTCCAAGAGCAGCAGATCGTCTTCGACGCGTTCGGCTGCGGCGCGCAATTCGAGTTCGGTCAAGTCGCCGAAAATAGCGAGACGCATCACTGTCGACGGCGGCTCAACGACCACGACTTGCGGGCGCTCGGCCTCAGCAGGCGGAAAATCCGCAAGCTGGTCGACCGCCGCTTCGACGTCGTCTTTTACGATCTGCGAGTCGACAAAGTCTTTCAGCTCGATGGTTACGCGGCCTGAATTCTCTGCGGCGCTGGAACGCACCCGATCAACGCCGTCAATGCCGAGAACCGCTTCTTCAACGCGCTTTGTTATCGCCTGCTCGACCTCGGCGGGCGTCGCGCCCGGATAAGGCACTGTGATGCGAATCTGATGGGGATCGATTTCCGGAAAAGTTTCGGTTTTGAGGTTGGTCGCAGCGAAATATCCGCCGCCGATCATAAACAGCATCAACAGGTTCGCAGCGACGGAATTACCGATGAACCATCCGAATAGTCCGCCTGTTTTCACCGATTTAGCGGCCATGACGCCTACTCTCCTGGTCCGGCGGCGGCGATCGTTTGTTCGCCGCCGTCATCCGCGACATCGACGGCGAGGCCTTCGCGAGCCCGCGCGGGCGCCACGACGACGACGCCGTCAGCCATATCAAAATTGCGCACCAATGCTTCGGACGCCGTGCGCTGAGCGATCTCGACCGAACGGCGCTGCAGGGCGCCATTCGCAACGACCCAAACTTGCCCTGCCGGCGAGACTGCTTCGATCGGCAGCGCGACAACGTTGTTCAAGGTCGGCCCGTAGATGGTCGCGTCGATGAAAGCGCCCGGCAGAAAATCGGTCTGGTCGTCAAGGTCAAGATAGACGCTGGCGAGACGCGACCGCGGATCGAGAGCGCTCTCTACACGGATGATTTTTGCGCGCGTCGAAAGGTCGTCTGCGCTCTCGCGCAGCGAGATCACTGCATCGCGACCGATAGCCGGCTCCAGCTTTGATAAATCCTGCTGCGTCAACGAAACGATCGCTTCAACGGCGTCGACGGCGTAGACCGAGCCATAAGACTGGTTTGAATTGACGGTGACCCCTGGCTCTATCGTCGTCGAAACGACGCGGCCTTCAAACGGCATCGAGAAAGTCGTGCGCGACAAGGCGAGTTTTGCGTCGGCAAGCCGGGCTTCGGCGGTCGCCACGCTGGCGCGCGCTTGAGCTAATTGCGGTTTGCGTGCGACCAGCGGCGGGATCGCCTCGTCGCCATTCACAATGCGCCACTCGCGAACAGCTACGTCGGCCTCCGCTTTTTCCAACTCCAGCGCGCTGCGCGCGGCGCGCAAGTCTGCTTGCGCCTGTTGGACGCGCAAATCGGCGTCAGCCGGATCGATCTCGAAAAGCGTATCGCCCGCTTCGAAAACACCGCCGGCGGCGAAGCCATCGGCGACGCGAATGACGCGCCCGCCAACCTGCGGCGTAACGTCAATACGCGCGCGCGCGTCAATGACGCCGGTCTCCTGCAGCACAATCTGCGCCGTTTCAATGCCAGGCGAGACGACCTCAACCAGCGGTGCGCCTGCATCGTCTGCAACTGCGCCGTTGCCGCCCCCGGTTGCAAGCAACACGCGATTGACAATCAGCGCCGCGACCAAAACCGATACGACGATAATCAGCTGTGTTGAACCGACAATCTTCGACAGTTTGAGCCGTTTTTCGGGTGTCAGTTTCGCAATCATGGGGACGCCTGCCTTTCACTGTCGTCGAACCAGTCGCCGCCCAGGGCGAGGCGCAAATCGATCCGCGCGTTAAGGCGCGCTTCGTCTGCGGCGACCAAATCCTGACGGGCCGCATCTAAAGCGCGGCGAGTTTCCAAAACTGTAAGCAATCCGACGCGGCCTGCAGCATACCGTTCGCTGGCGATCGCGTCTGACAATCGCGCCGCCTCCAGCGATACAGCGCGCAGCGCGACGGTGTCGGCGCTGGCCTGTTCCTGCGCCAGCGCCGCTTCGACATCGCCGACAGCAGTAAGCGCTGTTTGTTCAAACTCAGCGCCTAGCTCGCGCGCCGCCGCTTCGGCGCGGCGCACTTCTGCGCGCCGGCGTCCGCCCTCATAAAGCGGCGCGACCACTTCGCCGACGAGGTTGGCGATCAACGTCTCAGCGCCCAAAACGTTGGCCGGGCTCGACGCCTGCTGCAACACGCCTGATAGCGTGATTGTCGGGTATAGATCGGCGCGCGCAACGCCAATATCGCTGAGCGCCGCACGGAAAGACGCCTCTGCGAAAGCGACATCCGGCCGGTTACGCAAGACGCCTGAAGGCTCGCCGACCGACGCCGCCGGCAAGGCGCCCGCCTCAGCCATCTCTGCGAAACTCAATGTTGTCGTCCCCGGGAGGCGCCCCAGAAGAATGTCGATCGTCTGCAGCCTTACGACATATTGTGCTTCGAGGTTGGGTATTGACGCGGCAGCTGCGGCTGCATTCTGTCGTGAAATCTGAACATCAAGGGCGCTCACGGTCTGCGATCCGGCGCGATAGCGCTCGTCGCTCAACATCGCCGTTTCGGAAAAACTCTCCGACAATCCCTCAGCGATTTCTATCTGACGCATCAGCGCAAAAGCGCCGACATAGGCGCGGGCGATTTCCGCCGCCAGCGATTGGCGAAGCGCGTTTTGCGACAAAAGCGCTGCGTCAGCGCGCAATCGTGCAGCGCGATCAGCATTGCGCAGCCGGCCAAAAATATCCGTGTCCCAACTGGCGCTGATCGCGGCCGAATAGGTATCGGCCCACGGAAAGCCCGGCGGATCTAGAAGTCTTAACCCGCCGCCATCGCCAGACGCGCGCACCGCAGGCAACCGGCGCGCCCGGGCCTGTCGCGCAACGGCGCCCGCCTGTTCAACCCGCGCACGCGCCGCCGCCAGATCAAGATTTTGGGTATTGAGCTCGCCGATCAACGCGGCGAGTTCCGTCCCTCCGATCTCAGCCCACCAGGGCCCCGACGCAGGGACGGCATCTTCATCAGCTTCCGGCTCATTTTCGTTGGCGAAGCGCTCCGCTTCCGCAACTGCGGCGACCGCCGGGGGCGCTTCATAGTCCGGGCCGGAAACGCATGCGCAAAGCACGATCGCGCCCGCCCCGACAAACGCCAGGCGAGCGCGCCGGCAGCGCGCATTGCTTTTCCCGATCGGGACCAAAATTTATTCTCCGCACTTGACTGACTGGTCAGTCAGATATACCCAGGGATGATGGAAGTCAATCTTTGTCTTTGGCGCGACCGCTGCAGCCCACCTCAAATGGGAGGCGCGAGCATATGACTGTCGTCGAAGGCCCTGTCGAAATTCCGCAGGCCGACACGGGGAAACCCGACCGTCGGACGCAGATCCTCGACGCCGCGCTCTTTGTCTTCGCCCGCGACGGGTTCGGCGCAGCGCGGACTGACGACATCTCCAAGGCGGCGGGCACCGCCAAGGGGACGCTCTACACCTATTTCTCCAGCAAAGAGGAGATGTTTGAAGAAGCGGTCCGCTCTCGACTGGTGCCGCTGGTCGAACATGTCCAACGCGTTCAGGAGAAATTTCAGGGGCCAGCGGAAGATCTCCTTAAATGGCAAATCACATTTTTATACGAGCGCCTCGTTAAGACGGATTTGCGGGAAATCATGCGCATGATGATCGCCGAGGGTCACAGGTTTCCGCGTTTGTTAAGGTTTTATCACGAGACAGTCGTTAATCGCGGCGTCGAGACCACGATGCGCACCTTGCAGTACGGAATTGAGCGCGGCGAGTTTCGAGCCGACCTTGACGCCTCTGCGATCAAGATCATCATGGCGCCAACTTTTTTCGCGGCGATTTGGAAAATGACATTTGAAGAATTTGCGCCGCTTGATCTCGACAAGCATCTAGCGACGCATCTCGACCTCATTCTGCGCAGCGTTAAGGCGTGAATTGACAGCGCATCGACGCACCGTCCCGCGTCATTGATGTGACGATTGCGTTTCGCGCCAAGCGTTCGTAGTCTTGTTTTTCTCGACAAAAAATGACGCAAGCGCGTCAGAGGCGGCGACATGAAAATCCGCGTCGGGCCTGGCGCACTTGTCGCCGCGGCTTTTATCGGTCCTGGAACAGTCACCACCTGTACGCTCGCCGGTGCGAATTTTGGCTTTGCGCTGATCTGGGCGCTCGTTTTCGCGACCGTCGCCACAATTCTTTTGCAGGACATGGCCGCGCGCCTTGGCGCCGGCGGCCGCCTTGGACTTGGCGAGGCGATGATGGGCGCAATCCAATCGCGCCCGCTCCGGCTCGCCGCGGCTGGTCTTGTTTTGCTCGCAATCGGCGTTGGCAACGCCGCCTATGAAGCGGGCAATCTCGCGGGCGGCGCCTTGGGCCTTGCAGCAATCTTCGGAGATGACGCCTCGCAGCGCTTATTTGTTTTAACGCTCTCCGTAATCGCAGCGGGGATCTTGATCCTAGGGCGCTATCGGCAAATTGAAGGTGTGCTGATTATTCTTGTCGCCTTTATGAGTCTCTCGTTTCTTGCAAGCACATTCATTGTCGCGCCGGACTGGGGCGCGCTCGCAGGCGGGCTGGTCCCACGTATCCCCAACGGCGGCGTATTGACCGCTGTCGCCCTCATTGGCACGACTATCGTTCCCTATAATTTGTTTCTGCATGCAGCGGCGGCCAAGGAACGCTGGTCGCGCGAAGAGACTGGCGACGCGCGCGCAGACACGGCGTTTTCAATCGGGGTTGGCGGGCTCGTTTCAATCGCGATTGTGGCGACGTCCGCGACAGCCCTTTTCGGATCCGCTCTCGCCGCCGACGGACCAGCAATGCTCGCAAGAACGCTTGAGCCCGTATACGGAACATTTGCGCGCTATCTCATCGGGGCCGGGCTCTTCGCAGCCGGATTGACATCAGCCGTGACGGCGCCGCTGGCGGCCGGCTACGCGCTTTCAGAGATACTATCTTTACAACCTGAACGTCGCGGCCAAGTCGTGCGTCTAACCGCACTCGCCGTGCTTGCGATCGGCGCCGGCGTCGCGTTGATCGGCTTGAAACCGCTGACCTTGATCATGATCGCTCAGGCGGCGAACGGGCTTTTGCTGCCGATCATTGCTATATTCCTGCTCATGGTGATGAATAAAGCCGCTCTCCTTGGCGACTATCGCAATCGGCTTCTCGCCAATATTCTTGGCGCCGGCGTCGTCGTCATTGCCGCAGGGCTCGGGATCCGCGGTCTTTTAAGGGCGTTTGGCGCGCTATGAAGAAAACGACGATCGATTTGAACGCCGATCTTGGCGAGGGCTGCGATGACGCGGCGATCATGGCCTCGATCAGTTCCGCAAATATCGCCTGCGGGGGCCATACGGGAGACGCGGCGTCCATGCGCGAGGCGCTGTTGTTAGCCGGCGAGCATAGCGTCGCCGCCGGCGCGCATCCCAGCTATCCCGACCGTGACGGTTTTGGGCGGCGTCCCTGCGAGATTGACGCCGGCGCGCTCAAGTCATCGCTTACCCGGCAAGTCGAAACGCTGTTGTCAATCGCAGAGGACGTCGGCGTCCAGATAACACATGTGAAGCCCCATGGCGCACTTTATAACGACGCCCAACGCGACATGGCGCGCGCAATGGTTGTCGCTAAGATTGTGAAAGACTTGCTGCCAGATGGTCGGCTGGTGGGTCCGCCAACCGGCGCGCCGATGAAATGTGCGGCGCAACTGGGTCTCCACTATTTGACTGAAGGATTCGCGGATCGCCGCTATCTTGAAGATGGCGCCCTTGCGCCGCGCAGCATGCCGGACGCCGTCATCATCGATGAAGCAGAACAAGTGAAGCAAGTTCTGCAGATCGTCCGTGAGGGGAAAGTCCTGTCTTCTTCCGGCCGCTCAATCGAACTTGGCGTCGACACGATCTGCCTGCATGGGGACACGCCGGCGGCCGCTCGCAGCGCGCAAGTGATTAGGCGCGCCCTCGAAGAGGCCGGCGTTACCATCGCCGCGGCAGCGACATGACAGCGCATTTTCTTGGCGATGACATCATTTCAATCGACGCGCCCGACGCCACGGAAGCGCAATCGCGCGCAAGCGCGCTTCGATCATTGGGCGTATTCCGCGAGGTTGCCCCGGGCCTCGACAGCCTCGCCGTGTCGTTCGATCCGCTGGTCCTTGAGGGAGCCGAAGCGTTGCGACTGATCGACAGCGTGATGAAGAGGCCAGCGACTCAAGCCGCGGTCGAGCCGACCGCGCATATCTTGCGCGTGCGCTATGGCGGCGCCGACGGCCCTGACCTTGAGAGTGTTTGCGCAACCCTCGCCGTCGAGCAGGACGCCTTCATTGAATCCCATTGCACAACCGAGCATCAGGTTGACATGATCGGCTTTACGCCGGGATTTGCTTATCTCTCGGGCGTTCCGACTGATTGGCCCGTCCCCCGCCTCGCTTCGCCGCGCGAACGGGTGGACGCTGGCTCCGTCGGCGTCATCGCCGGCTATACTGGGCTCTACGCTATGCCAGGTCCCGGCGGCTGGCCGATTATCGGTCGAACGGACGCGGCGCTGTTTGATCGGTACAAGGACCAGCCGTTTCTCATTCAACCAGGCGACCGCGTGCGGTTCGAGGCGGTGTGAGGTTATGCTGGAGGTCGTTGCTCCCGGCGTCCTCGCGACCCTTCAGGGCGCGCCGCGAACGGGCTGGCGTCATATGGGCATGCCCTATGCCGGCGCAGCGGATCCGGTGTCTCTCGCGCTCGCCAATCGGCTTGTCGGCAATCCTGCTTTCGCGCCGGCGATCGAGGCGACCTACGGCGGCCTGCGGTTGAAGTTCTATGATAAGAGAGCGTTCGCCGTTGTCGGCGCAGACGGCGTTGATAAGCTCGATGGCGCGCCCATCATCCGCCATCAAACCAATATGTCGTCGCCCGGCGCCGTACTTGAAATAGTCCCGCCTGAGCGCGGCGTCCGCAAATATGTCGCGGTCGCGGGCGGTCTTGCCGTCGAGCCGTTTCTGGGATCGCCGTCGCTTTACCAGCCTGCCGGCGTTGGCGGCGGCTTCGGGCGCCCGCTGCAACCGGGCGACAAGCTTACGCTTGGCGCAGCGCAACCGGACGCTGCCATTCTCGAAATCCCGCTGGCGCTCCGCCCGATCCTCGCCAAGCAATGGGTTCTGAGAGCGGCCCCCTCGCGTGAGACTGAATGGCTCGATAAAGCGTCGCGCGACCGCTTGTTCAGCGAGCCCTGGACCGTCGCGCGCCGCACCGACCGCATGGGCGCGCGCCTCGATGGACCGCCTTTAACCGTCATTACAAAGAAAATAATGAAGAGCGCGCCGGTGTTTCCAGGCACGGTGCAATGTCCCGACAGCGGAAACCCCTATCTCCTAGGACCCGACGCGCAAACGACCGGCGGTTATCCGCGGATTGCGCAAATCGCGCTCTGCGACCGTCACAGATTCGGCCAATTGCGGCCGGGCGACACCGTCTTTCTGACCCGTGTCGACATCGAGATTATGCGGCGCGCGCTGGCTGACAAACACGCCGCGCTCGCCACGTTCGTCCCGGATTTTCAGTTCATTTGAGCGCCCAGACGTGGCGGAATAGCATCGCCGTGACGAGATTAGCCCCATGGGAGCAGAAAAATTCAAGAAATGATCGGATTTGGGTTGTTTCTTAACGCGTTTCTATTGTAGACGGGAGATCGCGCTGCGGCGCACAACAAGCGGGACGAGAACGATGGACGCGTTGCTGACAGCAACTTCAGCATTGGGAGCCGCGGCGATTGTCGCCGGCCCGATTCTGCTGACCAGCCTTCTCCTCCTTATTCTCGTAATTAGCCCCGAAACGGGAGCGGCCAAGGAGCCCGCGCGCTAACAACAAAGCAGCACGGACCCCCGAAATGACCCGCTCCCGAAAGGAAGCGGTTTTTTTATGTCGGCGGTCTGTTTGGACGCAAACGGATGACAGACCAGAAGAAAAGATCAGACGCCATTACCAAGGGCCCAGCCAAAGCGCCGGCCCGAGCCATGTTGCGCGCAGCCGGTTATGGCGATGACGACTTTAACCAACCGATGATCGCGGTCGTGAACACGTGGTCGTCGGTCACCCCCTGCAACATGCATCTGGCCGATCTCGCCGAACCGGTGCGAGCGGGCGTGCGCGCCGGCGGGGCGAGCCCCGTCGATTTCAACACAATTGTCGTTTCTGACGGCATCACCATGGGCGGGGAAGGCATGCGCGCCTCCCTCATCTCCCGCGAGGTGATCGCCGATTCCATCGAACTAGCGGTTCGCGGCCATTCTCTTGACGGCGCAGTGATCTTGGTTGGCTGCGACAAGACGATCCCGGCAGCCGCGATGGCGCTGGCGCGAATGGATATTCCCGGCGTCGTCCTCTATGGCGGCACTATCATGCCCGGCCACTGCAAGGGCCGCGATCTTTCCATTCAGGATGTTTTCGAGGCCGTCGGCGCCCACGCCAAGGGCGACATTTCCGACGATGAGCTTGATGAAATCGAACGCGCCGCCTGCCCTGGCGCCGGCGCCTGCGGCGGTCAGTTCACGGCGAACACGATGGCCATGGCCCTCGCTTTTCTCGGTCTCGCTCCCGTCGGCGCCGGCGATCCGCCGGCGATTTCAAAAGAGAAGGCGGTTGAGGCGGAGCGCTGCGGGCGCATCGCCGCGAAGCTCGCCCGCGAAGGCCGGACCGCGCGAACGTTTGTGACCGAGGCTTCCCTGCGCAATGCGGCGACCGCCGTCGTCGCCAGCGGCGGATCGACCAACGCGGTTCTGCACCTGCCGGCCATCGCCGCGGAAGCCGGCATCGCCTTTCCGATTGATGTCTTCGACGATCTCTCTCGCCGAACGCCCGTGATTACGGACTTAAAACCTGGCGGCCAGTTTCTCGCCAAGGACCTTTACGCCGCGGGCGGCGCGCGGCTGTTCGGCGCGCGGCTGATGGAGGGCGGCGCGCTCGCCGATGCTCCCACAGTGAGCGGCAAGTCGCTGTTCGAGGAATTGGCGAGCGCCGAAGAAAGCGCCGGGCAGACGGTCGTAAGACCCTTTGATCAGCCCGTTAAGAAGACCGGGGGCCTGCGCATTCTCTATGGCGACGTGGCACCAGAAGGCGCTGTTTTGAAAACCGCGGGCTATAGCGACGGCGCGTTCGAAGGCCGCGCGCAGGTCTTCGAAGGCGAGGAAGCCGCTTTCAAAGCCGTATCAGACGGCAATATTGCCGAAGGCGACGTTGTCATCATCCGATACGAGGGGCCAAAGGGCGGACCCGGCATGCGTGAAATGCTGGCGGTCACCGCGGCGGTCGCCGGCCAAGGGCTCGCCGGCAAGGTTGCTCTGATTACGGATGGAAGGTTCTCGGGCGCCTCGCATGGCTTCGTCATCGGTCACGTCGCGCCGGAGGCCGCCGTCGGCGGACCGATCGCCTTGATCGAAGACGGCGATATTATCCGCATTGATCCATCAAGCCGGCGCATCGACGCCGATATCGACTGGGACGCCCGCCGCGCCGCCTATACGCCGAAGCCGCTCAAACGCATGGGCGGCGCTTTTGACAAATTCGCACAGCTTGTTTCATCGGCGTCGAAAGGCGCTGTCACCATTCCCTTGCCTGACCAAGAAGGACCGCATCAATGAAACTCTTCACCGAAAACGACGCCAATCCCGGGGCGGTGAAATCTCGGCCCGTCGCCGTTATCGGCTATGGCAGCCAGGGCCGCGCCCACGCTCTCAATCTCCGCGACTCTGGCTGCGACGTTGTCATTGGCGTGCGCGAGGGCGGTCCGAGCGCAGAAAAAGCCGCCGCAGACGGATTTGAAGTCGCGAACCCGGCGAAAGCCGCAGCCAACGCTCGGCTGATCGCAATTCTCACCCCCGACATGACCCATGAGGCGATCTTCCGCGACGATGTCGCCCCTAACTTGCAGGAAGGCGATGCTGTGCTCTTCGCCCACGGGTTCACCGTTCTGTACGGACGGGTCAAAGCGCCGAAAAATGTCGACGTCATTCTGGTCGCGCCTAAGGGGCCCGGCGATCTCGTACGCCGCGAATATGAACGCGGGCGCGGCGTGCCCTGCCTCTTCGCGGTTCATCAGGACGCCAGCGGCGCGGCGAAGGAAAAAGCGCTCGGCTATGCGAGCCTGATTGGCGGCACGGCCGCCGGCGCTATTGAAACGACGTTCAAGGAGGAAACCGAAACCGACCTGTTCGGTGAGCAGGCGGTACTGTGCGGCGGCGCGACGGAGCTGGTCCTCGCCGGTTTCGAAACGCTCACAAAAGCGGGCTACAAGCCGGAAGTCGCTTATTATGAGTGTCTTCACGAATTGAAACTCATCGTCGACCTTCTCTATGAGGGCGGACTTGCGAAGATGCATGAGTTCATTTCCGAAACTGCGATCTATGGCGATCTGACGTCGGGTCCGCGCGTTATCAATGAAGAGACGCGCGCGCGCATGCGCGAGGTGCTCGGCGATATTCAGTCGGGCAGCTTTGCGCGAGACTGGATCCTTGAAAACCGGTCCGGCAAGCCGCGTTACGACAAAATGCTCGAAGCCGACCTCAACCACCCCATCGAAAAAACCGGCAAGGAACTTCGTTCCTTGATGTCGTGGCTCCAGCCCGGCGCCAACACCAAGGACGACTGACCAACCCGCGAGGCACGGATCATGACGACGCTTCTTCAAAACGCCGGAAAACGGAACGAGCCCGCTCAACATGCGGGCGCGCTGAAAGCCGGCGCAGAGCTTCTCCTCGATGCGCTGGAAGAACAGGGCGTTGACGTTATTTTCGGCTATCCAGGCGGCGCTGTCCTGCCGATCTACGACGCCCTGCATGAGCGCGACACGATCCGGCACGTCATGGTGCGCCACGAACAAGGCGCGGTGCACGCTGCGGAAGGCTATGCTCGATCAAGCGGCAAGGTCGGTTGCGTTTTGGTGACGTCTGGGCCCGGCGCCACCAATGCAGTGACGGGCCTCGCTGATGCGCTTCTTGATTCTATTCCGCTTGTATGCATCACGGGACAGGTCGCGCGCGGACTGATCGGCACGGACGCGTTTCAGGAATGCGACACGATCGGGATCACGCGCGCGTGCACCAAGCATAATTACCTCGTTGGTGACGCGGCGCGACTGACAAGCATTGTGCACGAAGCGTTTCACGTCGCCCGCAATGGGCGGCCGGGCCCAGTTTTGATCGACATTCCAAAAGACGTGCAATTTGAAAAGGCGACTTATGTCGGGCGTGAAGAAGCCCGGCAGCGCAATTGCATTGTTACGCCGCCCATAAAATCCATGGAGATCGAGAGCGCGCCGTCGATCTGATGCGACATGCGCGCCGGCCCGTTTTCTACACCGGCGGCGGCGTCATCAACGCCGGCGCAGAAGCGTCTGCGGCGCTTCGCGCCCTCGTGCGCGAAACCGGCTTCCCGATCACATCGACCCTAATGGGACTTGGCGCGTTCCCAGCGTCGGATCCCCATTGGCTCGGGATGCTCGGCATGCATGGAAGCTTCGAAGCCAATAACGCGATGCATGACTGCGATCTGATGATCAATATCGGCGCGCGCTTCGATGACCGCGTCACCGGCCGGCTAGACGCCTTCTCGCCTGGCTCGCGCAAGATCCATGTCGATATCGATCCATCGTCCATCAACAAGATCGTCAAGGTCGATTTGCCAATAATTGGCGATGCAGGCGCGATCCTTGAAGCGCTGCTGGAGGAATGGCGCGCTCGCGCGAAAGACGCTCCGCCGGATAATACGCGGATTTCTGACTGGCTGACGCAGATCGATGCATGGCGCAAAAGAGATTCATTCGCTTACGAGAAGTCAAAGTCGCTTATCAAGCCGCAATATGCGGTCGAACGGCTGTTCCAGTTAACGCGCGGCAAGGACGTCTATGTCACGACCGAGGTTGGCCAACACCAGATGTGGGCGGCGCAACATTTTCATTTTGAAGATCCCAATCGGTGGATGACGTCGGGCGGGCTTGGCACCATGGGATATGGCCTGCCCGCAGCGCTGGGGGTTCAGGTCGCGCATCCAGACGCGTTGGTAATCGACATCGCCGGCGATGCGTCAGTGCAGATGACGATGCAGGAAATGTCGACTGCGATCCAATATGACCTGCCCATCAAGATCTTTATTCTGAACAATGAATATCTTGGCATGGTCCGCCAGTGGCAGGAGCTTTTGCATGACGGGCGCTATTCGCACTCTTACTCAGATAGCCTGCCGGACTTTGTGAAACTCGCCGAAGCTTATGGCGGCGTCGGGCTCAGAGCGAAATCGCCGGATGAGCTGGACGATGCGATCAAAGAGATGATCGCGGTCGACAAGCCGGTCCTTTTCGATTGTTGCGTCACGTCGGAAGAAAACGTTTTTCCAATGATCCCATCGGGCTCAGCGCACAATCAGATGCTGTTCGGCGATGAAATCGCTGAGGCGTCTGTCAGCGACGCCGGACGGACGCAGGTCTGAGATGACGAACGCGTCGGTATATCCCGTCACGCCGGATGAAGAAGCGGTGGGCGAATCCATTCTCGCCGTGATCGTCGACAATGAACCGGGCGTCCTTTCCCGCGTGGTCGGCCTCATTTCGGCTCGGGGCTATAACATCGAAAGCCTCACTGTCGCTGAGGTCGATGTTGAGAAACATCGCTCGCGCATAACCGTCGTCACTAGCGGCACGCCGCAGAAAATCGAGCAGATCAAGGCTCAGCTCGGCCGGTTGGTGCCGGTTCGCCGGGTAATTGACGTTAGCCGCGAGACGGACGCCCTGACGCGCGAGCTTGCGCTTGTTAAAATCGCCGCTACCGGCGATCATCGCGTCGAGGCGATGCGGCTTGCCGAGATCTTCCGGGCCCGCCCTCTCGATACAACGCATGCGTCGTTTATTTTCGAGTTGACCGGCGCGCGCGACAAAATCAACGCATTTATCGATTTGCTAAAGCCGTTGGGTCTGATTGAGCTCTCGCGAACTGGCGTTCTCTCCATCCGTCGCGGTTCTGAGGCGGAATAATCAAATGACAGACCGCCACTCTTCTCCCTCGCTTAATCGACTTAGTCCCGCGCGGAACGAGGGTTCCGCGCATGAAAAGCAATTGTGATTTCATGAAGGGACAAAGACCATGATCGGTGACCACGTAAAAATCTTCGATACGACTTTGCGAGACGGCGAACAGGCGCCCGGCTTTTCCATGTCGACCGACGCCAAACTGATCGTTGCGCGGGCCTTGCGCGATCTCAATGTCGATATCATCGAGGCCGGATTCGCGGCGGCGTCTCCGGGCGACGCAGCAGCCGTGCGCGCTGTTGCAGAAGAAATCGAGGGCCCGCGCATCTGTTCGCTGGCGCGGCTCAACAGCGCCGATATTGAGGCGGCCGGCACGGCGCTGGAGCCTGCAAAATCGAAACGCATTCACACCTTTATCGGGACCAGCCCGCTTCATCGCGAAGCCAAGCTGAAGCTGACGAAGGACCAGATTCTCGCCCGCATTTCAGAACTTGTCGCTTTTGCCCGGTCGATCTGTGCGGATATCGAATTCTCGCCGGAAGACGCGATTCGAACCGAGCGCGAATATTTGGTGGCAGCCGTTCAGGCTGCGATCGAGGCCGGCGCTGCGACGATCAACATTCCCGACACTGTCGGCTACACGACGCCGGAGGAAATCACCGATCTCTTCCAGTTCCTGCTGTCGAAGGTTCAAGGCGCTGAGGACGTCACCTTCAGCGTTCATTGCCACGACGATCTTGGCATGGCAGTCGCGAATTCCCTCGCGGCTGTGCGCGGCGGCGCGCGCCAGATCGAGTGCGCCATCAACGGCATTGGCGAGCGCGCCGGCAATTGCTCTCTTGAAGAGGCGGTGATGGCGTTGGCGACGCGCAAGGACCATTTCGGCGTAGCAACGCAGATCAGAACGAAAAAGATTTTTGCGGCGAGCAATGCGCTCGCGCGCGTCACACACAACCCGATTCCGCGGAACAAGGCGATCGTCGGCAAGAACGCCTTCGCCCACGAAGCCGGTATTCATCAACATGGCGTGCTGGCGAACAAGCGGACCTATGAGATCATGGATGCGGAAGCGGTCGGCATGCCGTCGAACTCGATCGTTCTCGGCAAGCATTCCGGCAAGCATGCGCTTCGCGCGCGCATTGAGTCGCTAGAGCTCGACGTCAGCGCTGAACGACTGGATGAATTGTTTATCAAGTTCAAACGCCTCGCCGATGCGCAACGCGAAGTCACCGACGCCGATGTTGTGCGTCTCGTGACGGGTTCCAATGAGCGTCCGGGGCGCGGCGGCCCGTGGCGTTTGCGGCGCGTGGAGCTGCGCGCCGAGCTGGACGAAGAGACGCCGCCCTATGCCCGGATCGGCCTCGAACATGAAAAGGGCGAACGTCAAACCGTTACCTGCGAGGGCGAAGGCCCATTCGACGCTGCTTTCAATGCGGTTTGCGCCATTGCTGGCGTCGCGGGACGAATCCTCACTCTCGACATCCACCATATCGCCGGCGCCGAGGACGGCATTGTTCGCGCCGAGGCGTTGATCGAAATCGACGACGAAGAGTTTCTCGGCACGATCCGCGAGGTCGACGTCGCCCACGCCGCTGTTGGCGCGTTTGTTGTCGCAATAAACCAGGCGGTAAAAGGCCGCGACGCCGCCGCCGCATAATATGATTTGAGATTGCCTTATGACTTCAGAATCTAATTCAGTGTCCCCGCGCTCACTCTTCGACAAGCTCTGGGAGCGCCACGTTGTTGCGGAAGAGACCCGCGAGACGCCGGCGGTGCTCTACATCGATCTGCATCTGATCCACGAGGTGACGTCGCCGCAGGCGTTCGCCGCGCTGGATGAACGCAAGCTTGAAATGCGCCGGCCCGATCTGACGATTGCGACACTCGATCATTCAACGCCGACCCTCCCGCCAAAGCCTGACGGGAGCCTCGACTATGCAACAGCTGAGGCGGCGGCGCAGGTCGAAAAACTGATTCTAAATTGCGAGCGTCACGGCGTGCAGTTGCTCGGTTTAGACGATCCACGCAGAGGCATCGTGCATGTGATCGGCCCCGAGTTAGGCCTGACGCAGCCCGGCAAGACAATCGTTTGCGGCGACAGCCACACGTCCACGCACGGCGCATTCGGCGCGCTCGCCTTTGGCATCGGCACAACAGAAGTCGGCCATGTGCTGGCGACGCAATGCATTTTGCAACGAAAACCGAAATCCATGCGCGTTGTCTTTGACGGCGCTTTGCCGCGAGGCGTGACAGCCAAAGACATGGCGCTCGCGATGATCGCAGAGATCGGCGCCGACGGCGGACGCGGCTTCGCCATTGAGTTCGCGGGCCCGGCCGTAGAAGCTCTGTCGATGGAAGGGCGGATGACGCTTTGTAACATGTCGATCGAAGCTGGCGCGCGGTTCGGCATGATTGCGCCCGACGAAATGACTTTTAAATGGCTCCATGGCCGTGAATTCGCGCCCGGCGAAGACCGCTGGCAAGCCGCCCTCGCGGACTGGCGAACCCTGCAATCCGATCCCGGCTCCGACTTCGACCGAGAAATCCGCATCGATGTTTCATCACTTAGCCCCATGGTGACTTATGGCGTCTCGCCGGACGCCGCAGCGCCGATTGATGCACTTACGCCCGCGCCTCGTTCAGATGCAGAAGAGCGCGGCGCCGACTATATGGAGATCGCGGCGGGCAAGGCGTTTTCAGATATCGCCGTCAATCGCGTATTCATCGGCAGCTGCACCAATTCCCGCCTTTCAGATCTTCGCGCCGCCGCCGAGGTGATGCGCGGGCGCAAGGTGAAAGCCGGCGTCACGGCGCTCGTCGTTCCGGGCTCGGAGGCAGTGAAGCGCGCTGCAGAAGCAGAAAACCTGGATAAGGTTTTCCTCGCTGCAGGCGCTGAATGGCGCGAACCGGGCTGTTCGATGTGCATCGCAATGAACGGCGACAAAGGCGCGCCGGGCGAGCTCGTGGTTTCTACCTCGAACCGCAATTTCATCGGGCGTCAGGGAAAAGGCGTCAGAACCGTTTTGGCGAGCCCTGCGACGGCGGCGGCGTCCGCAATCGAGGGTCGCATCGCCGATCCGCGCAAGTACCTTGAGGCCGTCATGGAGACCGCCAGTGTTTAACCCTACCCGCAGCATTGTATCTCGAACGATCGCACTGCCTCCTGAAAATATTGATACGGATCAAATTATTCCGGCCCGCTTTCTCACCACGACGTCGCGCGAAGGTCTCGGCAAATCCGCTTTCTTTGACTGGCGCTACAACGCTGAAGGGCGATTGCGTAATGACAGCCCGCTTGACGGTTTCAATCCGGACGAATTTCAGATCCTGGTCGCCGGCGCTAATTTTGGTTGCGGCTCCTCACGCGAGCACGCGCCTTGGGCCCTCGCCGATTTCGGTTTTCGCGCAGTTATCAGTTCGCAAATCGCGGATATCTTCAAGAGCAATGCGTTGAAGAATGGGCTTCTTGCTGTTGAGGTCGATCCGAAGACCCATCGGCGACTGTTGCAATCGCCAGGCGAAACGGTCGTCATCGACGTGGAAAGTCAAACACTGGCCCTCGACGACGGCTGGCAAGCGGTCTTCGAACTAGAGCCCTTTGCGCGGCATTGTCTTCTCAATGGCGTTGACCCCCTCGGACATCTTTTGGCCCAGTCCGCCGACATCAGCGCCTTTGAGGCGAGGCGCGCATGAGTTTCAAATTGGCGTTTCTCGCAGGCGACGGCGTCGGACCGGAAGTCGCAGCTGCGGCGCGGTGGGTCATGGACGCCGCTGCCGAGCGGTTCGACATTTCGCTCGACTATCGCGACTGCCCGTTTGGAGGCGCCGCCATTGACGACGCCGGCGATCCCTTCCCGGCGGCAACGCAGCGTGCCTGCGCCGAGGCCGACGCAATTTTTCTTGGGGCCGTCGGCGGGCCGAAATGGGATGGCGCGCCCAAGCGCCCAGAAGCCGGCCTTCTCGCCTTGCGCAAGCAACTCGGGGTTTTCGCCAATGTTCGGCCGGTTCAGGTTTTCAGCGGATTGCAGCATTTATCGCCCTTAAAGCCGGAACGCGCCAAAGATGTCGATATCGTTATTATCCGTGAGCTGACGGGCGGGCTCTATTTCGGCGAACGGACCGAGGGGATGGAAGAGGCGCAGGATGTCTGTGTTTATTCCCGTGAAGAAGTCGAACGCGTTGCGCGCGTCGCTTTTGAATTGGCGCGCAAACGAGATGGCCGTGTCACGTCGGTGGACAAGGCCAATGTTCTCGCGACAAGCCGCCTGTGGCGATCAACCGTGACGGCGCTTCGCGACGCCGACTACGCTGATGTCGAGCTAGACCATGTGCTCGTCGACGCCATGGCGATGAAACTAATTCAATCGCCCGCGTCATTTGACATTATACTCACGGAGAATTTGTTTGGCGATATTCTTAGCGACGAAGCCTCGGTGATCGCCGGATCGATCGGCCTTGCGCCATCGGCGTCCCTCGGCGCAAGCGCGCAAGGCCTTTATGAGCCGATCCATGGCTCGGCGCCCGATATCGCCGGCCAGGACAAGGCCAACCCGACCGGCGCAATCCTCAGCGCAGCCATGATGTTCCGCCACAGCCTCAATGCGCCCGACGCCGCCGACGCGATTGAGCAAGCGGTAAAGAACGCCCTGTCGCAAGGTTACGGGACGACCGATATCGGCGGCGAAGACAGCTGCGCGCAATTCGCAATGAGGATAAGCGACGCCGTTCGCGGGTAAAAGGGCGGGCGTATTCGCGTCATTGGTGCGATAACGCGTCGTTGAGCGAAGTTTTTGCGGCGGCGGCGCGCTTGATCAGGTCAGACGGCCGCCATCGCGCAAGGTTAAAGCGCTCATGATAATGATTTAAACGGTCTTGCACGACATCCAATCCTTCCTGCTCCGCCCAGAACATCGGCCCGCCCTCATGACGCGGAAAGCCGTATCCCGCGATATAGGCAAGATCGATGTCGCCTGACCGGATGGCGACGCCCTCTTCAAGAATTCGGGCGCCTTCATTGGCGAGCGTCAGCATGCAGCGCTCAACGATTTCCTCCGCGCCAATATCGCTCCGTCGTTCAACATCTTGTTTCTCCGCCTCTTCAGCGATCCATTGATCGACAGTTTGGTCGGAAACAGGCGCGCGCGAGCCTTCTTCATATTTGTAGAATCCAGCGCCGGACCGCTGGCCGGTTCGTCCCGCCTCATAGAGGCGATCGACGACCGCAAAGGTCGCTTGTTCGACGTCGCCAGGCGCGGTCTGCGCGCGCATTTTGACGTTCACTTCAAGGCCGGTCAGGTCCATCAAGGCGAAGGGACCCATAGGCATGCCGAATTCGAACATCGCATCATCGACCGCTGCGATCGGCGCGCCTTCAAGCGCGAGTCGAAGCGCCTCCGTGCGGTACGCGTTGAGCATGCGATTACCGATAAATCCGAAGCAAACGCCCGCAACGACGCTCGTCTTACGAAGGCGTTTGGCGAGTAAAAGCGCAGTGTTGAGAGTCTCTTCAGACGTTCTCTCGGTTCGGACTATTTCGAGTAGTTTCATGACGTGCGCCGGATTGAAGAAGTGCAGCCCAAGGACCTTGTCTCGCCTTTCCGTTGCATCCGCGATGGCGTTGACGTCGAGATAGGACGTATTGGTGGCGAGGATTGCGTGCGGCCGGCAGACTTCGTCGAGCTTTTTAAAAACAGACTTCTTCAATTCGAGGTCTTCATAGATCGCTTCGACCACGATGTCCGCACCCTCCAATGCGTTATAGTCGGTCGCGCCTTTGATCAAATCGAGCGAGGCTTTCGCTTTCTCGTCGCTCATCTTTTTCTTCGCAACGGAAGACGCATAGTTCTTCTCAATGATCGAAAGGCCGCGCACGACATTCTCCTGCGACGTATCGAGCAGCGTCACCGGAACGCCGGCGCTTGCAAAACACATGGCGATGCCGGCGCCCATAGCGCCAGCGCCGACAACGCCGGCGCGATTGATCTCAGCAGGCTCGCCGGCGCGCTCAAGACCCGGAATTTTCAACGCCTCGCGCTCGGCGAAAAAGACATGGCGCAGCGCCTGCGACTGACGCGAGGCGCGCAACTGAAGAAAAGTGTCGCGGCATGCCGATTGCGCCTCATCGGCCGGCAGGCGCACGCCCGCCTCCACCGCATGAATGCCGCGCAGCGGCGCCATTTGTCCGCGCTTGGCCTTGCGAAATTTTGCGCGCGCGCGCTCGAAGACGTCAGGCGCAACTTGCGAAATCCTAGTCGTCTCTTCGCTGGTTCGGCGAACAGTCGCGCCCTCCTCAATAAGCCTCAAGGCGAAAGCGTTCGCCGCAACTCGCAAGTCGCCATCCGCAATTTCATCGACCGCCCCCATTTGAAGGGCTTCGTCCGCGCCAACCGGCGCGCCGCCCGCAATCATATCGATCGCCGCTTCAACGCCGATAAGACGCGGCAGTCGATGACACCCGCCCGCCCCCGGAATCAGGCCGAGATTGACTTCCGGCAATCCGACCTTCGCGCCGCGCTCGGCAATGCGATAATGACAGCCGATTGCAACTTCAAAACCACCGCCAAGGGCGGTTCCATGGATCGCCGCAATGACCGGTTTATCCATTGCCTCTATTTGATCGATGACGTTCGGCAAATGCGGTTCGACCGCGGGCTTGCCAAACTCTCTGATATCCGCGCCGGCGATGAATGTTCGCCCGGCGCACGCAATCACGATCGCCTTTATCTCATCGTCAGCAGCGAGCGCATTTGCAGCATTGAGAAGTCCTGCTCGCACCGCCTGTGAAAGCGCATTGACGGGCGGGTTATTGACAACGACGAACGCGACTGCGCCGACCTTTTCAATTGATACCGTTTCGGGATTTTTCATCATCATACAAACCGTAAGAATTCGCGTTTGAGAAGACTACCTTTTGCAATTCGGCGCGCCCAGCAACTTTCTATGCGGCGGCGTTCATCCGCTGTCTGTCCCGCGTTAGCCGGCGCATTGCTACGCCGCAAGATGGTCGGCGGCGAAGACTTAAACAGCCCATTTCTGATCATCGGACAACAGAGTAGCCGATTGACGCTCAGCCGTGTAACATGTCTAGCTGCAGGTCCGAAAGCCAGGGAATTTTCGCAGATGAGCGAGCCAGAAAAATCGACGCCGCCGCCTCGCGGCGACGCGGTCCATGAAGCTTTCCACCATCCCGGCGAAAATCTGCCGCCACACACACACCACGATGACGAGATCAAGTCCGAATATGTGGTCAAGCGATATTGGGCGGAGAATGTGCGCCTTCTTTGCATACTTTTGGCAATCTGGTTTGCTGTTTCATTCGGCGCCGGGATCTTGTTCGTAGAGCCGCTCAACGCTTTTTCACTCGGCGGATATCCGCTGGGATTCTGGTTCGCGCAGCAGGGTTCAATTTACGTCTTTGTAGGCCTCATTTTCTTTTATGCGCACCGCATGCGACAGATCGAACGCCAGTTCGGCGTCGACGACGACGAATAACCGCGCAAGGCATGAGCACGCAACTTCTCACTTACATCGCCGTCGGCCTTTCATTTGCTTTGTATATCGGGATCGCGATTTGGTCGCGTGCGAATTCAACCAAAGACTTCTATGTGGCCGGCGGCGGCGTTAATCCTATCGCCAACGGCATGGCGACCGCCGCGGACTGGATGAGCGCCGCCTCATTCATTTCAATGGCGGGCATCATCGCCTTCGCGGGCTATGACGGTTCGGTTTATCTCATGGGTTGGACGGGTGGTTACGTATTGCTGGCATTGTTGCTCGCGCCCTATTTGCGAAAGTTCGGACAATTCACTGTGCCGGATTTTATCGGCGAGCGATATTATTCAAAGACGGCCCGCGTTGTCGCGGTAATTTGCCTGATTGTTATTTCCTTCACCTATATCGCGGGACAGATGCGCGGCGTCGGCGTCGTCTTTTCCAACTTTCTGAACGTTCCAATCGCCATAGGCGTTTTCATCGGCATGGCGGTCGTCTTTTTCTACGCCGTGCTTGGCGGAATGAAAGGGATTACCTACACGCAAGTCGCGCAGTATTGCGTTCTCATTTTCGCGTATATGGTGCCTGCGATCTTCATCTCACTGCTGATCACGGGCAATCCGGTCCCGCAACTTGGGCTCGGCTCGACCGTCGCTGACGGGTCCGGCGTGACCGTCCTGCAAAAGCTGAACACCACCCTCGTCGATCTCGGATTCGATCCATATACCGCCGGGCAAAAATCGATGATCGATATTTTCGCGATCACGCTGGCGCTCATGGTCGGCACAGCTGGCCTGCCACATGTTATCGTCCGTTTTTTCACTGTTCCGAAAGTGTCGGACGCGCGAAAATCCGCCGGGTTCGCGCTCGTCTTCATCGCGCTTCTTTATACGACCGCGCCGGCGGTCGGCGCTTTTGCGCGCATCAATTTCATCGAAACCGTCAATAACTCGACCTATCTTGAGACTGACGAAACTAAAGGCGGCGCCCCGAGCTTTGTTCGCTCATTTGAAGATATCGGGCTGATCGCCTGGATCGACAAAAATGGCGATGGGAAAATACAGTACGCAGCGGGCGCGCCCTTCGACGGCAAGCCGCGCTTTGGAGCTGAACGCGGCGCGAATGGCGAACGCGTTGTCCTCAACACGCCGACGCTTAACGCTAATGAGATCCATGTCGATCGCGACATTATGGTGCTAGCCAATCCGGAGATTGCGAAGCTCCCCGGCTGGGTCATCGCACTCGTTGCCGCGGGCGGCATCGCCGCGGCGCTGTCGACGGCGGCCGGGCTGCTGCTCGTCATCTCCGCCTCGATCAGCCACGACCTTCTGAAGAAGACCTTTATGCCGGAGATTTCCGAGCGGGGCGAATTGCTGGCGGCCCGCGGTTCGGCAATTTTTGCAATCGCAGTGGCAGGCTATCTCGGGGTCAATCCGCCGGGATTCGTCGCACAAGTGGTCGCGCTCGCCTTCGGGCTCGCGGCGTGTTCGCTGTTTCCAGCGATCCTTATGGGTATTTTCTTCAAGGCTATGAACCGCGAGGGCGCTGTCGCCGGCATGATCGCCGGCCTTGTCTTTACGGTCAGCTATATCGTCTACTTCAAATCGCCGTGGTTTGGCGCCGACAACACCGCCGCAAACTGGCTTTTTGGCGTATCGCCCGAGGGGATCGGGTCAATCGGCATGGTGATAAATTTTGCCGTCGCCATCGTCGTTGCAAAGGCGACATCCCCTACGCCGCTGGCGATCCGGAATTTGGTCGACGAGATTCGCATCCCGGCCGGCGCCGGCATCGCTCATCGACACTGACGCCCGCGCCGCTCGTGTCGTTCCGCGCGCGTGAACGGCGTCAAATACGCTGAATTGCAGAACGGCGAACGCGGAATTGCAGAAGATCGCCGACGCGCACAATCTCGCCTTCCGCTTTAACCGGATCGGCGACCAAAGGAATGATCGCTTCTGCATCCGCCGGCCCGCCGTCGGCGTCAGTCATCAACAATATGGATTCGCGGCCATCGGCTGTTCTCGCCCAGAAGCTCGGCGGAATGCCCCCGCGAATGCAAAGCGAGGCGCAGGCTTTGTGCGTTTTTCCGCGCGCGGGACGCATCACCCCGAAGAAGCACTTTGAGTCCATGATCATGCCGGCGAGCCGCGCGCCGCCAAGTGATTGAACGGGTGGATCGGCGAGGTTCGCGGCGCCTGATGGCGCGACCTCATCAATCGATAGCCAGTCTTCGAGGAAGGGCGGTACTTCCAGCATTCGACGGTCCTTGCGTTCGATCAATACGCCGGACGCCGTTACGGCCTGCCCCTTCCGCTCGGCGAGTTTCAGCGCCGACGTGCATTTTCCCTGAGCGACGATTAAAACGGTCCGCATGCCGAAGGGCGCGCCCGGATCAGGCATCCGGATCATGGGATAGGGGTCGTTCGTCAGAACGCCAGTTACGCTATGGGTTGCGTTCGTCAACCACGCCCCGGGGCCCGGGTCAGAAAGCTCGCTGGCGATCAGCCAGCTTGCGCCGCCGCCGGCCGCTAGCCCCAACGGCAACAAGCCCAAGAGAAAGCGCCGATCAATAGCCGGCGCTTTCGCCCAACCAACAAACATCTCGTTTTGATCGGTCGCCGCCGGGTCGATGACGCCCTTTCGTTTTGTCATTGGTGACCTCCGGCGCTGGAAATGATCGCAGGCTCAACCTTTGTTCCCGGCGGGTTCGGTTTGGGGTCGACCATCACCCGCCCGTCGGCAATCTTCACGTTGTAAGTTGAAATCTTTTCGGTGAAGGGCGGCGGGGAAACGCCGTCGTCGGGCCGATATTGCCAGCCATGCCAGGGGCAAGTGATGCATCCGTCGACGACCCTGCCCTCGCCCAGCGGGCCGTTCTGATGCCGGCAGGCGTTTGTAACGGCTGAGATCTTACCGTCATAACGAAAGACGGCGATGCGCTCGCCTTTTGGCAAAGGCGCAATAACCGCGCGCTTTTCGGCAATGTCTTCAGGCGCGCAGATATCAACCCACCCCTTGGCCTTAAGGCCTTTCATGGCGCTGTCCGCACCCCATTCGCGAGCGCCGGAGACAAGGTGCAAACCGGACACGACAATGAACGTCGCCGTAGTCATGACTGGATAGACAAGCGACTTCTCGGTCATCAAAGCGCCAAGGACGATGTGCATCACGAGCAGCGCATAGGCGGGATAGACCAGCATATGGAGCGCCTTCCAGACAGGCGCGGATAGGTTATTGAGCCAGAAATCATGGCTCGTCGCCGCCATCGCCATCAGGATTAAGAACGCCGCGAAGCCAAGCGTCTCGAACGGGAAGCCCGGAATGGAATCATAGAGCGGGTTCGATGAAAACAATGAGGCAAGGGGATTGATCGGACCGCCGCCATGATACCAGATCAGGGCTAGCCCAAAATGCGCCGCCGATACAAAGAACGTAATCACGCCAAGATGACGCCGGTTATAAAGCAGCGGGAGGAAGCGCCTGTTCATTCGCGCCAACGGACCAATAAGAAGCACCGCCGTTAGGAGCGAGAAAGCCGTCACGCCCAGCGCGCGAATCGCCAACACGACCGGGTCGGCGGTGTTGCCGTTTGGATGGGGCGCCAGGCCGACCACCATGAAGACACCGATGAAAAGCGCGATGAACACGACGAGATAAAGATCGTATACGATCTTGTTCCCGTTCCACTGAATGGCTTTATACTGATGGCCCATGGTTCAGTCTCCGGGAACGTCGGATTTCTGGATGGTGTCCGGAAGCGCGCTGTAAGGCGTCTCCGGTCGCTGCAGCCAGGCGAAAATGCCGGTGATGAGCGTGAGCGGCGCGAGCACAATCCACGCCATCATGTGCAAGCGGCGATGCGGTCGTTTCATGACCCCTCCTCATGCGGCTCGTTGATGCGCTTGCCGGACGCCCAGCGCACCAGAATGAATGGCCACAATATGGCGCATCCCAGAAAGATCGTCGGGCGAAAAAGCCAGCTTGCGCCTTTCGCTGCAGCGTCGACGCGCCCGACCCCAAAAGCGACGAAAAGAATTGCGACAAGCGCCCCAACGCCGAACCAGACGCCGAGACCAAGCAGGACAAGATCGACGCCCGCCATCTCAGCGCAGTCCCGATTGCGAGTCGCCGGCGAACGCGACGCCCGAAAGGTCCGCCATTTCCCGCTTAAAGCTCGTCAGATCGTCGATTGAGAAATCCGCGAGCCGCGAATGGCCGCAGGCTCGCGCCAAGACCTGCATTAGTTCCGTCGCAGCCTCAAAAAAGTTCGCCAAACGGCGCGCCCCGATCTCTATATTCAGCCGCGCGCGCAAATGATCCTTCTGGGTTGCGATCCCGACCGGACAATTATTCGTGTGGCATGCGCGCATCCCAAGACACCCTATCGCCTGCATCGGCGCATTAGAAAGCGCAACCGCATCGGCGCCAAGAGCCAGCGCCTTCACGAAATCAGCGGGCTTGCGAAACCCGCCCGCAGCGATGAGCGAAACATTGTTTGCCCCGCATTGGTCGAGGTGGCGTCGGGCGCGCGCCAGCGCGGGAATAGTCGGCACCGAGATGTTATCGCGAAAAATCAGCGGCGCTGCGCCCGTTCCCCCGCCGCGACCATCAATGATGATGTAATCAACGCCAATCTCCAAAGCCGCGTCGATATCTTTTTCAATGTGTTGGGCAGACATCTTGTAGCCAACAGGAATCCCGCCGGTCTGATCTCGAACCTCTTCAGCGAATTCGCGAAACTGATAGGTTTCAGTCCAGTCGGGAAACCGCGATGGGGAAATCGCATCCTCGCCCGGCTTTAAACCGCGCACCTCGGCGATTTCCTTATCGACTTTGTGGCCAGGCAAATGACCGCCGGTTCCAGTCTTCGCCCCCTGCCCGCCCTTAAAATGAAACGCAGCGGCTTCGCGCACCTTGTCCCAGGAAAAACCGAATCGCGCAGAGGCGAGCTCGTAGAAATAACGTGAATTGGCCCGTCGCTCTTCGTCGAGCGAACCGCCTTCGCCGGAACAGATCGCAGTCCCCGCTATTTCTGCGCCCTTCGCCAGCGAGATCTTGGCCTCGCGCGAGAGCGCGCCAAAACTCATATCTGATACGAATAGCGGTATCTTGAGCTCCAACGGCTTTTGCGCGCCGGGGCCGATGGTGACCGAAGTCTCTACCGGTTCTTCATCAAGCAAAGGTGGGCGATGCAACTGCGCCGTGAGAATTTGAATGTCGTCCCACGTAGGCAGATTCTGACGCGGCACGCCCATCGCGGAGACGACGCCATGATGGCCGGTCTTCTTTAATCCGTCTTGGGCGTAATTTTGGATGAGATCGACGAACGGCTCCTCCGCCTCCGGATGGGTATCAGCGTAAAGACCTTGATAGGCGTCGCGATCAAAAGGTTGCGGATGGTCGGCGGCCCAATCATCTACAGCCTCGCGATCGACGAAGACCTTGTCGCCCTTTACCTGCGCCGGAAATTTCTTTAGCGCCTCATCGTTGTTGTAGGCGCTGACGCCCGTATCAAAGCGATAATCCCAATTATGCAGCCCGCAGATCAGATTCTCGCCGTCAATATGACCGTCGGCGAGCAGTGCTCCCCGATGCAAACAGCGCCCGTAAAGAACGGAAATACTTTTGTCATATCGGATAACGACGAGGTCGACATCGCCTGCGATTGCATAGGTCGGCTTTCGATCCTCAAGATCGCTCCACTTGGCGATCTGCTCCCAGTTCTTCCCCATTTGCCCCTTCGCCCGCGAAATTGATCCATTGTTTTAGTGTTTTGTGATTTGCACGATCCTATGGGCGCCTCCCAAAATTGCAAAACACGTTTGATCACATCTCCAGAGATAGGTAGGGAAATGACGTCGATATTTGAACGGATATTCGGCTTGAGGCGACGACCGAAGCGGGACGATAACCAAGAATTATCGGCACCAGCGCCGACAGAAGGGACTTCAAAAGTGGGATCGATCGATATTGAGTGGCGTAAGGTCGCAGAGAAAGACGCCGTCCCCGAAGGCCGCGTTATCACTGTCACCGCTGGCCGCAAGACACTGGCGCTCGTGCATTTTGACGGCCAGTACGCGGCGATGGACAATCGCTGTCCACATCAGGGCGGACCGCTTGGTGAAGGCTCAATAGAAAAAGGGGTCGACGGCGCCTGCTGGCTGCGCTGCCCGTGGCACGGTTGGGATTTCCATCCCCTGACCGGCAAACCGCCCGGTGGCCATGAGGACACCGGCCAAGAAATGTTCCCTGTCGAGGCGCGCGCCGACGGCATTTATGTCGGCGTGCCGCCGGAGCCGGCGCACACGCAGACATCGACGGATGTCGTCGCACAGACGATGGTCAATTGGGGCCTGAAGCGTGTCTTCGGCATGGTCGGTCATTCCAATCTCGGTCTCGCCGACGCGTTTCGCCGCCAGGAAGAGGCCGGCAACCTCTCCTATATCGGCATCCGTCATGAGGGCGCAGCCTCCTTCGCAGCGTCAGGTTATGCAAAGCTAACGGGCAAGCCGGCCGCCTGCATGTCCATCGCCGGCCCCGGCGCGACGAATATGATGACAGGGCTGTGGGACGCTAAAGTCGACCGTGCGCCGATAATCGCCTGCGCCGGCCAGGTACAGGTACAGGTGTTTTCGCCCTTCGCCTTCCAGGACATCGACCTGCACAGCGCCTTCGCTCCGGTTGGCGAGTTTAACCAGCTCGTCCTCCATGCCACGAATTACGCTGAGATCACTAACCTCGCCATGAAGTCTGCCATTATCGAGCGGGACGTCTCGGTGCTGATCTTCCCGGACGATGCGCAAACCTTGCCGGCGCCGGAAATGAAAGCGGGTGGCCCCGCAGGACGCGTCGCTGATCCCCGAATGGCGCCGCCCGCCGATATCGTTGGGGCGGCCGCGAAGCGCATCGGCGCCGCCAAGCGCCCGGTAATCATCGCCGGCTATGGCGCGAAAGACTCGATGGCTGACGTCGTGGAGCTTGCCGAATATCTGAAATGTCCCGTGGTCACCACTTTCAAGGGCAAAGGGCTTATCCCCGACACGCACCCGCTCGCCGGCGGCGTCCTTGGCCGGTCGGGCACGCCGATCGCTTCCTGGTTCATGAATGAGTGCGATCTCATCATCGCAATCGGCGCGTCCTTCTCCCATCATACCGGCATCGAGCCGTCAAAGCCGATCGTGCAGATCGATTTTGACCGCATGCATCTCGGCAAGGGACACGAGGTTGCGATACCAATCTGGGGCGAGATCGGCGAAACACTCCGACTGCTGAAAAATGCGCGCTCAGCGCGGACGGACGGCGTTGATCAAACAGGAGAAGTCGCAGAGCGCTGGGCGATCTGGCGCGAAGAAAAGGAAAGCCGGCTGAGCGATGATCGGGGCCGCGGGGTGAGCGCCGCGGCTCTTTTTGCGGCGATGACCAAAATCGTACCTAAAAACGCGGTGATGCCCGTGGATGTCGGAAACAACACCTATTCCTTCGGCCGCTATTTCGAGCCGAGCGGACAGCGCATATTGATGTCCGGCTATCTTGGCTCAATCGGATTCGGTTTTCCGGCGGCGATGGGCGCCTGGGCAGCGACGCAGGACTTTGACGACTATCGCGGGCGAAAAATCGTCTCCATTTCCGGCGACGGCGGATTTGGTCAGTATGCGATGGAGTTTACGACTGCGGTCCACTACGATATGGACATAACCCATGTCCTTATGAACAACAGCGAACTTGGTAAAATTTCTAAGGAACAACGCGCGGGCGAATGGCCGGTCTGGCAAACAAGCTTATCCAACCCGAATTTCGCCGAATTCGCGCAGTCCTGCGGCGGGCTTGGGCTGCGGGTTGAACGCGCTGACGATCTGGAGGCGACGATCAAAAAGGCGATTGATCACAAAGGTCCCGCTCTGGTCGAGGTCATTACTGACGCGGAGCTAGTTTAAGTGTCGTGCACCCTCTGCAGAAGGTCCGCGTATCAGAGCCTGCTTCGCAGCTCTGCGGCTAGCCGGGTTGCGCTTAAATACGCCGCCTCAACGCGCGATCCGAGGCACCAATCGCCGCACGCCGCAAGACAGTTTTCATTATCTATCAGGCAATCAACGCCGGCCGGCGTCGGCGTCGCCGCGTAACGCCACCTGTGAAGTTGGCGGTGGGACGCGGTCTTGATGGCGCCCCCGACGAGTTGCGCTGAAGCGTCCACGAGGGCCGCCTCCACGTCGGCTTGATCTCGTTCAATATTGGCGTCAGCCCATTCGTTGTTTGATTGGACGACTACGGAGAAACCGGCGGGGCGATCGGGTTTGCTGGAGTTGAGCGCGACCCAGCCGACAGGTCCCTTTTCAAAGCGGGAGCCGCGCCAGGGCAGATCAATGGGCTGGTCAAATCCAAGCATCAGCGTGAAACATGCGGCCATGCGAACATTCGAAACCGTTTCAGCGTGTTGGAACGCTTCGGGTAACAACATCGCTGTTTGCGGCGCCGGGGCCGCGCTGACCACCCAGTCGAAGGGTCCATGAGCAGCGCCGCCCTCATCGGTGAGCATCCAGCCATCGCCTTCGCGCCGCAGCTTCGCAATTTGCGTCGCAAGCTCAATCTCGAAGCCTTTTACGAGGTATTTTCCGAGCGCATTCATACGCGGCGTCGCCACGAAAGGCAGCTTTCCGTGCGAACCGTCAAATTGCCACAACGCGACAACCCCGGCGCTTCGCATCTGATCAGTGAACTCAATGAAATCCGGATCGCGGGCTGTAAAATACTGCGCGCCGTGATCAAATTCGAATGCGCCAGCATAGCGCGTGGACAATCGCCCTCCGACGCCGCGTGATTTTTCGAAAATTGTAGCGCTTGCAAATTTTTTCAACGCCCTTGCAAGCGTCAATCCCGCAAGGCCCGCCCCGATGATTGCGATTTTAGGACGTCTAGAGATCGGTTTAGTCTCCACTTATTTGACTGACCGCACCCAAACGCATGTCCGGCAGGCCCGTTGTAGCGCACCTGCCGGACAACCAAGTTGGCGTCAAGCAACCTTACTGGGCATTAGCGAGATCTTGCAGGCGCCGCTTGGCGAGCGGCGGCAGTCTCAAGTCGAGAAGCGATGAGACGTCCGCCTCTGCGTCACCGACGACGACAACACCGATCATGCCGGCGCCGTAATGCGGCGTGCATTTGTAGAGATAAACGCCCGGCTCTTCGAAGGTATACTCAACTTCCTGATTGAACTGAGATTGAAAGGCTTCAACGCCTTCCGGAATGCCCTCGTTGACAAAGGCAACGTTATGACCGGGAGCAGTCGGCTTCCAGGTGACGGTCTCGCCCGGAGCCACGGAGACAAGCGCCGGTTTAAACACCATCGATTGTCGCGTTTCCGGGTCGGCATTGAGCATTTCGACGACCGCGTCTTGCGCGATGGCCGCACTCGACAGGATACCGGCCGAGGCGGCTATTGCGAGGATATGCTTCAACATTTTGTGGGCTTCTCCTTTTTTGAAACTCGCGTCCCATTTCCATTCGGTTTCTGGTCGAACCGATTGCGGCTTAGGACTGCGCTGTTAGATGATGGTCAGCGCCGGGTGTCGGCTACGGCGTTTATGACCCGAGCAAAGATTCGAAAGCGGTAAGCACGCATCAAAAACGGGCGTGAAGTGAGCAATGTAAAAATGGTGGTCATCATATCAAACCCTTGCTTCACAAATGTTACGTTGCGCCGGTTTGGTTGGTTGACTGACACTTGGTCGCACGGAACTTGAACTGCAGCGAAGTTTCGCTCACTTGCTTCGAGTTAAAGGTTGCGACGCAAGCAGCGACGACTTTCATGCGGTGATCATGAAGACACTTAACTGATACGGATGGGCGCGGTGAGCTAAGCGGGCGTGGCGAGCGCCGCTTCGATCGCTTCCTTAATGAGATCAGAGTCCGGTTTAACGCCGGAAGGAAAGGCGCCAATGATAACGCCAGAGCGATCAATCAGGATTTTATGAAAGTTCCATTGCGGCGCCGCCGCCTCTCCAAAAGACATCCGCGCCCATTTGTAGAAGTCGTGTGCTTCTCCGCCACGCACCGGCGTTTTTGCCGCGAGCGGAAATGTGACGCCGTAATTGAGTTCGCAGAATTCCCGGATATCGTCGGCGCTTCCCGGCTCCTGCCCGCCGAAATCATTTGACGGAACGCCAAGCACGGAAAAGCCTTCCGACGCGTATTGCTCGTGGATTGCCTGGAGCGCGCTGTATTGCGGCGTGAAACCGCATTTTGACGCTGTGTTCACAACAAGGACTACCTCACCAGCGAACGCAGCCATCGGAATGACTGGCGCCATCAGCCCCTCAAAAACAAATCTGTGCGCGCTCGTGCCGTCGACGGCGGCGGCGTCAGAAAACTTCTCTCTTCGGGCATTGATCGCTTCGACAATTTCAGCAGCAGCCTCAGGAGACTGTCGTTGCTCAGCAGCCGTATCGCCCATGGCAGCTGACTCAGTTTGACCGCATCCAGCGATCGTCACTGCAGCCGCAAGACTAATCGTTCCATTCGCAAATAAACGGTTCATAGAAGATCGCTTCCCATCGTATCGTCGCATAGCGCAATGCCAGATCAATTCATTAGATCTTCGAATAGATATGTATATGCGCGGTGGTGCGACACTCCGTGATTTGGCGCTGGCTTCGGCCGATTAAAATTGACGGATGCGAAAGTAGCATCCTGTCCGATCCAGCGCATCCATGATGACAATAGTTTCATTGAGCATCTCGTTAGTCTACCAGCGCTTACGTTGTTACGCTGAGGAGTGCGCATTCAACACTCACCACGAATAAGGGCGCGGCCGTATCCCTTCCAGAATCGGCCTGCGCGTCTCGTAGTATTACTTATGCGTCGACTTAGCGCTCAATCTTCGCCAACACTTTCTGGACTTCAACGTCCCGCAATTTAAAAAGGTCGTACATGCAAGCCGCCATGATGGAGCCGAGAATAAACGCGTTCATAATGGGAATTGGTGAGTCAATCATAATAACCTCCTGCTTGTAAGTTTGTTACGGCGGTACGTCAGGAGGCAGACGAGTGGCAGTGTGTCGCGGCGTAAGCATGAAGAACAGTCGCATCATCCAATTCACACGAGCAGCCGTAATCATTGTATGTCTAAATTACTTATAATCGGCGGGAGTAAAGGCATCGGCCGCGAAACCGTCAAACTCGCTCTCCAGCACGGTCATTCCGTGCGCTTGTTTGCGCGAAGCGCGGAAGACGTTGATATCCACAATGATCGGCTAGAAAAGTTTCGCGGCGACGCCTTGTCAGCGGACGATGTAAAACGCGCCATCGAAGGGATCGACGCCGTCATTCAAACGCTAGGCGTCCCGGTCAATTCAAAGTTGATTACAGGGCCCATTACGTTGTTCTCCGAATCGACGAAGATTTTGCTTCCCGCTATGGCCGAGGCAGGCGTGGATCGTCTCATCGCACTGACAGGTTTTGGCGCTGGCGACTCGAAAAAATCCATCAGTCTTTTGCAGCGAGCGCCCTTTGAAATCGCCTTCGGCCGTGCTTACACGGATAAGTCCAAACAGGAAGCGCTCATCAAGACAAGCAGTCTTCGATGGACCATCGCGCGGCCCGGCGTTCTGCTGAACAGATCGAAGGTTACGAATTACGATGTTCTCGTTGACGAAAAGCGCTGGCGAAACGGCATGATTTCGCGGATCAACGTGGCCGACTTTCTCGTGCGGCAAGTCGAAGATCCGTCTCTCATCGGTGAAGCGCCCGTCTTACGCAGCCCTGGCCCCTTCGGTGTCCTCGCCCTCGCGCCGTAACGCAGCGCGACCGCCGACAATTATACCCTTCAAGGTCGTGGTTCGCCGTCGGGCCGGCTAGCGCGATCGGTCAACGTTTCGTCGGCGTTTCTGACGTCTGTCTTCTGTCTGGTTTCAATGACGGTGATAAGTGCGACACCGCTAATGACCAAAGCAGCTCCAATAAGCTTCATCGGCGTTAAAGTCAGCTTGTCTGGCGCCACCACGCCATAATGACTCAAAATAAGGCCAGCGCTGATTTGTCCGGCGATAAGGCAAACAAAATACGCGGCCGGCCCGATTTTTGGAATGAACAGCGTGGCGCATAGGATGATCGCAAAACTGATCAATCCGAGGCCGAATAGCGGCGCGCTCGCGGCCCTCAATCGCGCAAGGCTGTCAACGCCTTCGAACATGAACCAGACAAGTCCAGATCCCATCGCGCCGACAGCGAAGAAAATAAAGGTCGCTAGCAACGGCGAGCCGATTTGCTCCGCAAAACGGCCATTAAGCGGCAGGTAGACGCCTGCAACCACGCCCACGAGCAGGGCAAGTCCATAAATGACCGAAGCGTTCACAGTGTTGTTCTCGATCTTGGCCCGCTGCCGACGCGGCTATATACGATGTCTAACGACTACGCAGTGTTTGCAAGCGTCCAGTGCGCAATGATCGTAAAGGCGACGATCAGCTGCACCATATTGACAACGACGCTCAAACGGTGACCGGAGTTGAATTTTCGACCCGCATCGACATCACCCAAGAGGCTCTGATCGCGCCACACGTTCAATTGCGGCATCAACAACTCGCGCACCGCCAGCGTCGTCACGGTGATGCTGCTAAGACCAACCGCATAAACCGCATTGATAAAAATAGCAGCGACCGCCGCTACGCCCGAAGTTGCAACTACGAACATATAATAGGCCGGAAACAGCGCGCGCAAAAACTGTCCAGCGTTCGTTTCGTTCAAGGATTTGAAAATTCTTGGCGCGACAACAGATGGAAAAAACACCATGCCGCCTATGAGCATTGCGAGGCCGAAAATGAAAGTCAGCGAAATTATCGATGCCATACCGCGTGCCTGAGCTTTAGACTGAACTCAATCATTCATTTGTGCGCGCCGTTTCAACGGCGGAGTCTCTAGATGCGAACAAAGAACAAACGCCTCATCTGCCGAGGCGAAGGCAGACTTTTTAAGCCCGCTCAGACGCCGACGAATAAATGTTTCCATGTGATCATGTCAGCGATAACCACATCCAAATTCGCGCGCATGAGATAACCGTTCGCGTTTCATCATGCGTTGAGAGGTACGGGTTGTTCCGCCATTCGGATTATTCGTATCTAAATTGACGATGCCAGCCGCCCGGGCGCCGCCCGCGCGAATTGCATTTTTTTCGTGCGTCAATGCGGAAAAACGGCGCACTTATTTGCAGATCAGTCAACATTCATTGCAGTTTCTGACAGGGCGGGCGCGCGCCGCGAAATTCAGGCGCCAGGAGGCGCGATCGAGGATAGTGTAGGTCGTTCTATCGACGCGGCGTTGTCATTGTTATAGTTACAAAACTTGGCTCAATTGGGAGGCGGCTATCCGGACGCGTTCTGAGGAGGAAGGGGACGATAATTTGACGCGCGGAGGTAAGCCCTCCGCGTCCTTGAACCCTATTCAAACTGCAGATGACTGGCGCCAAATGCGCGCCGACTGCGAAGCCGATCTCGGCGCCTTCCACGGCCGGATCGCCAAGTCGGAAATCCATTGGCTAAACCCGTCGATAGGGGCGAACGGGGCATGGATCACCTGGGACGCCGATAAGGCGACGTGGCGTGGTTACGACGCCGCGACCGGCGGAAAGATCGACGCATCCCATCTGGACGAAAGCTTCGAACCCTGGACGCGCGCGCTTAACGATGATGCGCCGCCGATCTGGCGTTGGTTTGAAGGCGGTCTGACCAATTCTTGCTTCAATGAGGTCGATCGCCATGTCCTCGCCGGCCACGGCGAAGAGGCTGCGCTGATTTTCGAGGGCGACCGTTGGGACGCGTCGTTGAATGAAGGCAAAGGCGGGCCGCTCGAATGCTACGAGATCTCGAGAAAAAAGCTTCTCCTGGAAACGGCGAAATGCGCGATCGCATTTGAATCACTTGGCGCGAAGGCCGGCGACCGCGTCGCCTTCAATATGCCGAACGTGCCAGAGCAAATATTCTGGACAGCGGCGGCAAAAAGACTAGGCCTAATCTACACGCCCGTCTTTGGCGGCTTCAGCGACAAAACCCTCAGCGATCGGATCGAGAATTCGGGCGCGGGAATCATTGTTACGGTCGACGGCGCTTATCGCAACGCGCAAGCCATTCCTTACAAAACGGCCTACACCGATCCAGCGCTCGACAATTTCATTCCGGTCGCTGAAGCGCAGCGTCTGGTCGATCAACGACTCGCGAAACTATCATTGGACGATACGCTTGCGCGTGAGATTTCGTCCGGCGTCGCCGACGCGGTGCGCGGGGAAACAACCGTGGAGCGTGGCGACATCATGCGCGGCGTCGGTCGCGCTCTCGCCTCGTTCAGCGTATCCGGCGAGCTACCCGCATCCGAGGCGTCGCGGGTTCGCACCGAGATCGCGGAAGCGCTTGTCGGCGCGCCGGCGCGCGTCAAGACCGTTATCGTTGAACGCCATGCGCCAGAACCGAACATGGTCTGGCGGGACGAGCGCGATCAGTGGGCGGATGACCTTAAGTCAGCCGCTTTAAACGAGTTGCTGTCTTCGGCGCGCGAGGCCGGATTTGACGTTGCGACCGAAGATGAACTCTTGACCTTGCCGGATGCGGATTTCGTCCGCGCGATTTGGGCGCGCACGCGGCCGCGGCCGGTGGACGCCGAATATCCGATGTTCATCATTTATACGTCGGGCTCGACCGGCAAACCGAAGGGCGTCGTGCATGTTCACGGCGGTTATACTGCCGGCGTCGCGCATACGATGAAAATCGCCTTTGACGCTAATCCCGGCGACGTCATCTATGTCGTCGCTGATCCGGGCTGGATAACGGGGCAGAGCTACCTGATCTCAGCGCCGCTGACGACAAGAGTGACCACCGTAATCGCGGAGGGCGCGCCGGTTTATCCTCATGCCGGCCGCTTCGCCTCCATCATCGAGCGGCACGGCGTTCACATCTTCAAGGCTGGCGTCACCTTCTTGAAAACTGTGATGCAGGACCCGCAAAGCGTTGAGGACGTCCGCAAATACGACCTGTCAGGTTTGCGCGCGGCGACCTTTTGCGCAGAGCCGACATCGCCGCCGGTGCAGGAATTCGGCATGCGCGAGGTGACGCCATGGTACGCCAATTCCTATTGGGCGACGGAACATGGCGGCATCGCCTGGACGCATTTTTACGGGAATTCTGATTATCCGCTTCTCGCCAACGCCCACGCCTACCCGCTTCCGTGGATCTTCGGCGACGTTTGGGTTGAGAGCGATAATAACGCCATCGGCGACCGGCCGGGAGCGCCGACGACGCCATATTCGCGCGACGACGCCAATGGGATCGCATGGCGCGGCGCGACCCACGATGAAAAGGGCGAGATCGTCATCACCGCCCCCTACCCCTATCTCGCGCGGACCATTTGGGGGGATGCAGAGCGTTTCAAAGTTGTTGGCGCCAAGATCGCAGTTGAGTGGCGCGGCGACGCCGGGCGCTATGCCGACACTTATTGGCGTCGCTGGAAAGGCGTCTGGGCCTATACGCAAGGGGACTTCGGCAAACTGCATCCCGACGCATCGTTCTCTATCCATGGCCGCAGCGACGACGTTATCAATGTATCGGGTCACCGTCTTGGGACTGAGGAAATCGAAGGCGCCATCCTGCGCGACAAGGCGATCAATCCGATCAAGTCGCCGATCGGCAATGTCATCGTCGTTGGCGCGCCCCATCGCGACAAGGGCCTGACGCCGCTCGCCTTCGTTACCCCGACGCCGGGCGGTCGCATCACCCATGAAGACCGCAAGCGACTGTCAGACCTTGTGCGCACGGAAAAAGGCGCGCTCGCGATTCCAAGCGATTTTATTGAAGTCTCTGCCTTTCCGGAGACGCGCAGCGGCAAATATATGCGGCGAATGGTGCGCGCGCTTGTCGAAGATGGACCTATCGGCGACGTAACGACGCTGAAAAATCCGGAGTCGCTTGACGAGATCAAGCGCGCCATCGATGACTGGCGACGACGACAGTCGGCGTCCGACAGCCAGCGCATATTTGAGCGCTATCGTTACTTCAGAATTCAGTACAACGCCCTCGACGAGACACGCAAAGTCGCAACTGTCTTTGTCTCCAACCCGCCGGTGAACGCTCTCAATGAGCGCGCCCTCGATGAGCTGAACACCGTCGTTGAACATCTTCAACGGCGCGAAGATGTATTCGCCGTCGTGTTCACTGGCGACGGTTCATCGTCCTTCGTCGCCGGCGCGGACATTCGCCAGTTCCTTGAGGAAATGAATACAGGGCAAGAGGCGCGCGCCTTGCCGAATAAGGCGCACGCTGCGTTTCGACGGATCGAGCAAATGGCGAAGCCGACAATTGCTGCGGTCCAGGGCGTCGCGCTTGGCGGCGGCATGGAATTCGCGCTCGCTTGTCAGTATCGCATCGCCGAGCCCTACGCCCGGCTCGGTCAGCCTGAAATAAGATTGCGTCTGCTGCCGGGCTATGGCGGAACGCAACGGCTGCCGAGACTTCTTTCTGCGCGCCGCGGCGAGGCGGGCCTTATCGATGCGCTTGAGATGATTCTCGGCGGACGCAGCATCGACGGCGCGTCGGCGCTGGATAAAGGCATCGTCGACGAACTGGCCGGCGCATCGACGGACGTGCTCTCTCTCGCCCATCAGCGCATCCGCGAACTTGCGCAAAGTCGCGACGCCAGCGCGCTCGGCGCTGCGCTCGCCGCGCAAAATGCATTCGTCGCATCAATGAGCGAGCCGGCGTCAAACGATCTGGATGAGGCGCTAGAAGACGCGCACGTTTCCATGATTGTTCGACAAGCGGCCGGCGCCGGCCGCAAGGCGGCTGTTGAGCGCTGCCTCGACGCGATCCGTACCGGCTGGCGCGATGGCGTCGAGGCTGGCTTCGCCCGAGAGGCGGCGCTCTTCGCCGAAGCGGTGATTGATCCGGTGGGCGGCAAAACCGGCATCCGGGAATTCAACGAGAAACGCGCCAAGCCACTGCCGATCAGACGTGATGGCGTCCGTTTGTATGGCGAGGACAAGGGTGCGGCCGATGATTTGATGGCGCAAGGCGAGCTGCTGCCCATCGGAGCGCCATTTTTTCCGGGCGTCACCAAGCTGCCGAAATATCAATTTGCGTTCGGCGTGCCGCGGGACCCGGAAACCGGCGCCCCGCGCTTCGGCGCGCCAAAAGACGCTGAGGTCCAGCTTGTCGCGCCGACGCCTAAGCCAGGGCCCAATGACGCGCTCGTTTACGTGCTCGCCTCTGAGGTCAACTTTAACGACATCTGGGCGATCACTGGGATTCCTGTATCCGCGTTCGACAGTCACGAGGAAGACATACAGATTACCGGTTCGGGCGGTGTCGCCCTGGTCGCCGCGCTTGGCGAGGAAGCGCGCGAAGAAGGGCGCCTGAAGGTCGGGGATCTTGTTGCGATCTACTCCGGGACAAGCGATCTCTTATCGCCCGCCGCAGGCAATGATCCGATGTACGCGGATTTTTCGATTCAAGGCTACGAGACGCCGACCGGCTCGCATGCGCAGTTTCTTGTCACGCAAGCGCCGCAGTTGCACCCCTTCCCCAGCGAACTCACACTGGATGAAGCGGGCGCCTACACGCTCAACCTCGGCACCGTAGTCCGCGCCTTATTCACGCGCCTGCAAATTCAGGCCAGCAAACGCATTTTCGTTGAGGGCGCCTCGACCGGCACGGGCCTCGACGCGTTGCGGTCATCAATTAGTGCAGGACTAAAAGCAACAGGGCTCGTCTCGACCGAGGAGCGCGCCGAAGCAATCCAAGGCCACGGCGCCGTCGGCGCGATCAATCGTAAGCACCCCGACCTGGCGGAGCTTTTCACGGCCGTGCCGGAAGATCCGGAAGCAGCGCGTGAATGGGAGCGCGACGGCGCGCCATTGCTTGACGCTTATCGGGCGGCGAATGACGGAGAACTCGCAGACTTCGCTGTGTCTCATGCTGGCGAGACCGCCTTTCCGCGGACATTCCAATTACTGGCCGAAGGCGGCGTCCTCGCTTTTTACGGCGCCTCCTCGGGCTACCATTTCACCTTTGTCGGCAAGTCCGGCGCGGCGACGCCGCAGGACATGCTTGCCCGTGCGAAGGCGCGCGGCGATGAGTCTGTTCTCATATTCTACGGGCCGGCGACTTCGGCGCTGGTCGATGAAGCCGGTCTTGAAATGATCGAAGCGACGCGGCTGATCGGCGCCAAAACGGTCGTCGTCACCGCCACCGACGGACAGCGCGAATTTGTTCTCTCGCTTGGCTTTGAGGATGCCGTGGCCGGCGTCGTCTCGCTTGAAACCCTCAAGCGGCGCGGCGGCGCCGAGTTTGAATGGCCGGTACGCATGCCGCGGCTCCCCGACGCGAAAGCCGATATCGAGGCCTTCAAGACAGCCGTTCGCGACTTCCAGGAACGCACCATGAAGCCATTCGGCTCTGCAATCGGCAAGATTTTGCGCTCGCCGGACAATCCGCGCGGCGCGCCCGATATCGTGCTGGAACGCGCCTGCTTTGATTCACTCGGCATTACGAGCGCGCTCGTAAAACCATTTACGGGGCGCGTCGTTTATTCGGAATCAATGGAAAGCCGTCGTTACAGCTTCTATGCGCCGCAAGTCTGGACCCGTCAGCGCAACATCATCATGCCGACAGCGGAAATTCGCGGCACGCATCTTTGCAATGCCTATGAAGTTACGCGCATGAACGACATGATCGCGGCCGGCATGCTGGAAGTGACCCCGCCAACAGTCGTTCGCTGGACGGAGCTGCCGAACGCCCACCAGGCTATGTGGGAAAACCGCCATGCCGGCGCCACTTACCTCGTCAATCACGCATTGCCGGAAACAGGCTTGCGCGGACGCGACGCTTTGTATGAAGCGTGGTCCTCTGCACAACAAGCAAAACACGACACTTCGGGAAGGGAATAAACTATGGCCGGATCAGATTTTTCGACGGGACGTCTGGTCGGAAAGGTGGCGCTTGTAACCGGCGCGGCAGGCAATCTCGGCGGCGCGATCGTCCGCCGGTATTTGCATGAAGGCGCGACTGTTGTTTTCAGCGGTCGCACCCTTGAAAGGCTTGAGACAGCGCGACGCGAAGCTCTTGACTATACCGGCGCGCCGGATGAACGCGCTTCATGCGTCGTTATGGATGGCGGCGCGCCGGATGAAGTGCGCGCCGGTCTCGCCGAATTGCATGAGCGTTATGGCCGACTTGATATCGTCGTCAACAATGCGGGCTCAGCGGGGCCGAAACAAGTTCTAGAAAGCCTTCCCTTTACGAAAGAAGAGATGGAGGCCTGCGGCGACACCGAAACGGTCGCTGACGCCATGCGCAACATTCTAGGCGTCACCTGGAATGTCGTACGCGCAGCGACGCCATATCTCTATCCGGGCGCGGCGATCATCAACGTTTCGACAATCTTTTCACGGACGAAATATTTTGGCCGCACCGCTTATGTCGTTCCGAAAGCGGCTTTGAACGCACTGTCAGAGCAGTTTGCGAGCGAGCTCGGCGCCAAAGGCATCCGCGTCAACACCATTTTTCCGGGACCGATCGAGAGCGACCGCATCCGCAATGCGTTCGCCGCGATGGACAAGCTGCGCGGTGAAGACAACGGGACAACGGCGGCTGAATTCACTGGCATCATGTCGCTTTCCCGGCCGCAATCAGGGCGCAAGCCCGAAAAGACGCTGCCGCTGCCTGAGGACATCGCCAATGCATGCGTGTTCCTTGCAAGCGATGAGTCGATGGCGCTGAACGGCCACGAAATTGACGTAACTCACGGCATGAAAGTCGACAAGCAGTCGCAGTCAACATGCATTGCGCGGCCAAGCCTGCGCGTCGTCGACGCCGGCGGCATGACGGTTTTCATCGCAGCGGGCAATCAGGTCGACGAGGCGCTTGAGATTGCGCGCATCCAATCGGAGATCGGGGCGGACGTCATACTCGGTTTTACGCTTGAAGGCGACGTACAGCAGGCGCGTTCGCGTATGGGCGACAGCGACATCGACGCTCGGATCCTCGTTACGCGTTGCGATCGCAATAATGCCGAAGAAACTGAGGCCGCACTCGCAAAAGGAGTGCCCTCCGGCAACCCGGTTTCCGCAGCGATTGTCCTGCCGGCCTATGGCGCCGGCCTTCTGAAGGGCCCGTTGCATGACGCCAAGGACAATGACGTCAAGGTCTTCCAGGACCATGAACTTGTCGGGGCAATTTCCCTGGCGCGGTCGCTGACTCGCTACTGGATGAACCATGACGACCTTCGGCATGATCCGCGTTTTGTCTTCATGACCAATGGTTCGTCATCGGATAATGCCTATGCGCGGTGCCTATCGGCGGCGATGGAGCAACTGACGCGAGTCTGGCGCGATGAAACGGAAACTGATGTGCGGCTCGGCCGGCGCAACCGCATTGAATGGGGCAATCAGGTGATCCGCTATAACAGCAAAGAGGCCGAAGGCATCCGTTTCGCCGCCGCCCAGGCCGCGAGCCTTCTCTTCTCGGAACGCAAAGTGCCGGAAGTCAATCTTGTATTGCCGCACTCGATCGGAGAGATCACGGGCGCGAGCAAGGCGCTGACCGGGTTCACCGAAAACATTACCGGTCTTCACCTCGGCAAGGTTGCGCTGATCACAGGCGCGTCGATGGGCATCGGCGGCGAAGTCGCGCGCCTTCTTGCTCTGTCTGGCGGTAAGGTCATGCTGACCGCGCGGCGCGAGGCCGAATTGGAGGCGGCGCGAGAGCGGATCGTCGAAGAGCTCGAAAACATCGGCTATTCCGGCGCTGAGCGCCGCGTGCGCATTCTCGCCGGGATTGATGTTGGCGATCTCAATACGTTGCGGCGCGCAGTTGAGGCGACGATCGACGCCTTCGGGCGCATTGATTACCTGATCAACAACGCCGGCGTTTCCGGCGCTGAGGAAATGGTCGTCGATATGAAGCTGGAAGACTGGCGTTTCACGCTCGACGCCAATCTTGTGTCAAATTATGCGCTGATATCCGAAGTCGCGCCCATTATGCGCGCGCAAGGCTCCGGCTATATCGTCAATGTTTCGTCCTATTTCGGCGGCGAAAAATATGTCGCCGTCGCCTATCCCAACCGCGCCGACTACGCAGTCTCCAAAGCCGGCCAACGCGCAATGGTCGAGGCCATGGCTGGATTTCTCGGGCCGGAAGTCCAGTTCAATGCGATCGCCCCTGGCCCGGTCGACGGGGTGCGCTTGCGCGGCGTCGGCGGTCGGCCAGGCCTGTTTGAGCGCCGCGCCCGGCTCATTCTCATGAACAAGCGCCTCAACGAGGTACACGCCAACGCCGTGCGCGCCGTCCGCCGGGGCTCGCATCTTGAAAATTTTCTTGAGCGCCTCGCGGTCAACAGCACCGAAGCGATCGCTCAAGACCCGAAGGCGCCGTCAGAATTGCGCGAACTAGCCAAGAAGCTCGCGAGCGACGGAAACGAAAAGTGCACCTGGGGGGAGTATGTCCTCACGGAAGACATGGCGGTGCGCCTTCGCGACCGATTGCATCTCTCCGGACTACTGAGCGCAGACGGAAAAACCCGCGCACATTTAGGCGTCGGCGATCTTGAGCGCACGCCGCCCGACGACAAGCCTTTTCTTCCGGCCGACAGAATTAGGAAAACCGCAAAAGGCGTTGGCGACAGCGTTTTATCGCTCCTTAATCTCGGCCGCATGCCGACGGAAGAAGAAGTTGCGCTGGCGACGGTGTTCTTCCTCGCTGATCGCGCCGCGAGCGGCCAGACGTTTCAGCCGTCTGGCGGTCTCAGCCTTGAGCGGTCAATCACTGAGCGCGAACTTTTCGGATCGACGAAGCCAGAGCGCATCGAGGCGCTGGCGGGCAAGACCGCCTGGCTCATAGGCGAGCATCTCGTTAATCACATCAGCGAGGCTGCGCGGCTACTATCGGAGACGGCGAATGTCGCGCGCATCGTCGTCATCACCCGCAGCGAAGCCGGCGCGAAGGCCTTGAACGCCGCGATGAGCGACCTGCCGGGCGACGTTTTAACGACGATCGTCTGCGAAAACGGCATTGAAGGCGGCATGGATGAAGCCATCAAGGCCTACGGCGCGCCAACGATTATCGTTTCAACGCCCTTCACGCCCCTGCCCGACGTTCTCTTTGGCGGGCCAGGCCAGGACCGCCTCGACCCGCTACAATTCCGCGAGCTTGTTGACGACAACCTTACCCATCACTTCCGCGTTGCGCGAAAAGCGGTGCTGCTTGATGGGGCGCAGCTCGTTCTTGTTACGCCGGACGTCTCGGAAGGCAGCCGCGATGCGGCGTTTGCAATCGCAAATTTCCTGAAGACCTCGCTTCATGCGTTCACCGCGACCCTTGCCGTCGAAAGCGAACGTCTCGTGCACGACACCCCTGTCAATCAGATCAATCTGACGCGCCGCGTGCGTTCGGAAGAACCGCGTGACGCCGATGAGCGCGCTGAAGAGTCGAAACGTTTCGCCCGCGCCGTGTTATTGGCCGGGGCCCCGCTACCAGACGCTGAAGACTCTCGCTACCGCGCGCGGATTTATCGCGGCATGGCCATCACTGTTTGACGCCGATTGCGATTGTGGAACTGCGCAGGTTTTCTTTCAGCGCACGGCAGCGCAATACAAGCGCGACAGGATCGTCCTAGGCGTGTAATTCGCGGCAATGACGGACTGTTTGTCGGCCGACGCTGGCATGCCAGTCATTGACGCTCGTTATGCCGGCCCTTCATCGCTGCCGACGGCCCATTTGTTCAACATCGCTGAGAATTGACAGAAGCAGCTTGCCATCGACAGACGCCTCCTCAGAAGAAAGCTGATCGTCCGGCGCGAGCGCGTACCAAAGCTTAATTTTGCAGAGGAGCTGATCGAACGAAGAAGCTTGGCGATGCGTGAGGTCGATGGCGGCCGCGCCCAACATGTCGATATCAGCATTGCCTTCAAACGCCGCGCCATTCTCGCCCATGCCTTCTGACGTGGCGTGTTGCTGAAATATTTTCGTTACTGAGACAAAAAGGTCCTGTTCCGATCCCAACGAGAATGAAGAACATGGGCCGGAACAGGAC
>JBCBSE010000008.1:0-102608 GCA_039819305.1 Pseudomonadota bacterium | reverse complement strand
CGTCGGGCTGAATGCCGATGGCGCGCAATTCGCGGACCGAGTGTTGCGTCGGCTTGGTCTTCAATTCGCCCGCCGACGAGATGTAGGGCATCAAGGTCAGATGCACATAGACGACGTCGCCGCGCGGCAGTTCGTTATAGAGCTGGCGAATCGCTTCGAAGAACGGCAGCGCCTCGATGTCGCCGACCGTGCCGCCAATCTCGCATAATACAAAATCGGCGCCGCCGGCGTCGGCGAGAACGAACTCTTTGATTGCGTCTGTGACATGCGGAATGACCTGAACGGTCGCGCCCAGATAATCCCCGCGCCGTTCGCGTTCGATGATCTGGGAATAGATCTGGCCGGTCGTCACATTGTCGGACTTCGAGGCCGAAACGCCGGTGAAGCGCTCGTAATGGCCGAGGTCTAGATCGGTCTCCGCGCCGTCGTCGGTGACGAAAACCTCGCCGTGTTGATAGGGCGACATGGTGCCCGGATCGACATTAAGATAAGGGTCGAGCTTCCTGAGGCGGACTTTATAGCCGCGCGCCTGCAGAAGCGCGCCCAGCGCCGCCGAAGCAACCCCTTTTCCGAGAGACGACACCACGCCGCCGGTAATGAAAATATACCGCGCCATGGAAGTCCGTCTTAGCGAAGATCACTCTGTGATCAAACGGGAAAAATGCGGCGTTTGCGCGCCCCGTCGCTCAAATCGCCGTTATTGGGGCTGTTCGGGCGAATTTTCTTCGCCGTCGGCTTCTTGATCCGGGGTCGGAGACCCCAGCGCACCCTCGGTTCCGAGAGAATCCAGCACCGAATCGAGGTCTGGCGCAGTCTCTCCCGCAGCCGCTGGCGCCGTGTCTTCGTTTCCGCCGCCAAGGGTGTTGAGGAGGTCTTCAGTCGACATTTCGCCTGGCGCGGATGACGGCGCCGGCGCCGTTTGGCCTGTCAGATCGTCGATGATCGAGGTCTCGTCCTCGCCGCCGCCGGCGAGGATCGCAAGGCCGATCGATGTCGCGAAGAAAATCGCCGCCAGGCCGGAGGTCGTCCGCGTCAGCGCATTCGCTGCGCCGCGTCCGGTCATGAAACCTCCGCCTCCGCCGCCGCCGAGCCCAAGGGCCCCGCCGTCTGAGCGCTGCAGCAATACGACGACGATAAGACCCAGAACGATCAAGGTGTGGAGCGTCAGGATAATGGCGGTCATGGGCGAGCTTTACATCACGGTCGGCTGAGATTTGGGCGCAGGGAGCCTTGATTCCAAGGCTTCTCCGCGAAAGCAGAGGCGTTTAGCGGATCACATGCCGGCCCGCAAGGTTGCGGCACCCAAATACCGCGTCAATTCGCGGTCAGGAACCGCGCGCACCGACCGCCCTGATCAGATTTAAAATGATCTCGGTTTGCGAGTGGTGCAAAGCATGGCCTGTATCCGGCAATAACGTCAGGTCAGCGTTCGGTATCTGCTCGACAAGCGCTTTGGAGTGGATATCGGCCCAGACCGTATCGTCCGCCTCGCCATGGGCGATGGCGACCGGGAGGCTCAGTGCTTCATATCGGCCCTGCTGCTCTTTAATCTCGTCTTTGAGATTCACGATATCTGACGCGTTGGCCCGAAAATCGCCGCTCCGGAAAAGAAGCGGTATGCCCGCGCGTTCGTAATAATTCTTTGGCGGCTCGTCCGGCGCAAAGGAGTCGTTCACTGCGCCCTCGCCGACAAGGGCGCCATAAACCGGAATCATGAGGCGCCGAAACAGGAAGCCAACGCCGGGCGTCGTGGCGACATGATTGTACCACGCGACCCCGCCAGGCCATTCATGACTGACCGGCGCCAAGAGAACGAGGCCGGCCATTTCATCCTGATATTGCAGGGCGTAATTCAGCGCCACAGCGCCGCCAAAACTCTGGCCGACAATCACTGGCCGCTCGACGCCAAGCGCATCAACAACGCCTTTTATCAACCGCGCCTGCACCTCAAGATCCGATCCGTCTTCCGGGCGCTCCGAATAGCCGCGGCCGGGCCGGTCAACGATGACAACAAACCTGTCTTCCGACAGCTGGTCGCCAAGCGCCATTTTCATATCGCGCAAGTTTACCGAAGCGCCATGGATCAGAACGACAGGCGGCGCTTCTGCGTCGCGCGGTCCTTGCGTTACGACATGCATGTCGACGCCCATAACCGGGATCGCCTCGCCAAGCATCGGCGCGCGTTTCTCAGCGTTCAGGCTGGCGCAGCCGGAAACGCTCGCAAACGCGATAAACAAAACTGCGAAGATCAACATCAAGGTCATGCGCATGGCGATCATACGTCACCGGGCGCAGCGCGGATGATCGATGAAAAATCCTGCGCCTTCAGGCTTGCCCCGCCGACAAGCGCGCCATTGACGTTTTCAACCGCAAGGATTTCGCTCGCATTATCCGGCTTTACCGATCCGCCATAGAGAATGCGCACGTCATGGCGCGTCTCTTTGCGGATGAGCGCGTGCATTTCGGCAATATCCTGAAGCGTCGGCGTCAGGCCTGTTCCAATCGCCCAAACCGGCTCGTACGCAATGACGAGCTTGTCTTCAACGTCCGGTATCGAGCCTTTGACTTGGGCTTTGACGATATCGAGCGCCTGGCCCGCTTCGCGCTCGCCCTGCGTCTCGCCGACGCAGATTATGGGCGTCAGGCCGGCGCTCAGCGCCGCATTCGCTTTCGCAAGGACGTCGGCGTCGGTCTCGCCATGCTGCGCGCGCCGCTCCGAATGACCGACAATGACATAGGCCGCCCCGGCGTCAGCAAGCATCGCAGCGCTAATATCGCCCGTATGCGGGCCGGCGGTCGCTGCGTGACAGTCCTGACCGCCGAAAATCACGCCTTCATCGGAATAGGACGCCGCAAAGGATGCAAGCAGCGTCGCCGGCGGACAGATCAGAACGTCCCGGTCGTCGGGCATGGAGCCGGAGAACATCGAAATCAGCGCTTCCACTTCCGCATTTGCGCTGGAAAAACCGTTCATTTTCCAATTGCCGGCGATCAAGTCCTTCATCGCGGTGCTCCTTTTCGGTTTCGGTTAAGGCAAGCGTCCAGCCCTGTCCAGAAAAGCGCCGCGCGCGGCGGGCCATAAACGCAGTTGTTTGTCGCGAGGGGCGCGATTAGGTTACGCGCCGCGAAACCGGCCGCGCGGCGAAAGGCGCGGCGAATGAATGAGGCTTTGGTATGCTGACACAAGTGCGCAGCGCCCTGCGCGGCGCGGTCGCCTGGTTCGTGATCGTCTTGCTGATCCTGGCCTTCGCGCTCTGGGGCGTGCCGGAGCTTCAGAACTTCTCGGGCAACGCCATCGTGAAAGTGGGCTCGCAAAGCTACTCGCCGCAATATGTCCAGAATGAATTTAATCGCGCGGTGCAGATCCAGGCTGCAGAGTCGGGCGGCAACTTCACGCGTGAGGACGCGATTGCGTCAGGCCTGCCCAATCAGATCGTATCGACGCTCGCCACCACGGCCGCAATCGACCTCTTCGCCGAAGAGCTGCGCCTCGCGATGCCGCGCGCGCTGATCCGGGATTATCTCAATGAGAGCGAAAATTTCCAGAACCCGGCGACAGGAGAATTCGACCGGGCGACCCTGCAAAGCGTCCTGCAACGCTTCAATATTTCTGTCGAGGAATTTGAAAACCGCATCGCCGATGAACTCCAGCGCCAGCAGCTTGTCGAATCATTAGCGCTCGGCGCGCCGGCGCCGCAGCCATTCGCAAAGTATATGCTGATGCGCGAGACGGAGCGGCGGGCCATTTCCTATTTGATCGTAACCGAGGAGATGGCCGGAAAGGCGGCCGAGCCAACGCCGGATGACCTGCAGACATACTACGACGCGAATGCGGCAACGTTTACAGCGCCGGAATATCGCAGCTTTGATTTGCTGGTTCTGACAACTGACGATTTCCGCGAGGGCATTGAGATTTCCGAAGAAGAAATCAGGCGGCTTTACGACGTCAATCGCGAGCGCCTTTACGAAAAACCGGAGCGTCGCACGCTCTATCAGTTGACCTTCGACACGGAGGCCGAGGCCCAGTCGGCGCTCGCCAATTTGCGGCAAGGCGGATCTTTTGAGGCGCTTGCGCTTGATAAGGGCAGAACACTCGAAAGCGTTACTTTCGCCGATGCGCGCAAGAGCGAAATTCTGGACCCCGGAGTCGCTGACGCGGCGTTTGCTGAGGACATCGGCGAAGGCGACGTCGTCGGTCCCGTAGAGGGCGTTTTCGGCTGGACGATTTCGCAAGTCGCCGGGATCACGCCCCCGGAATTGACCACTTATGAAGAAGCGCGCCCTGAGTTGCTTGACCAGTATCTCGCCCAGGATACTAGGCGCGCCTTGTTGAACGCGATCGACGAAGTTGAGGAAGCGCGCGATACGGGCGCAAGTCTCGCCGACGCAGCCGCAAGCGCCGGCTTTGAAGTCGCGTCAGTCGGTCCCGTCGACCGGTTCTCATTCGCGCCGGGCGGCGCGATTGTTCCCAACATTCCGGGCGAGGCGCTTAACGAAGCGTTTTTGCTCGAAGAAGGCCAACAATCTGCGGCCATCAACATGGAAGATGGAGAGGGATATCTTTTCGTCAGTGTCGATACTGTCGAACCGCCGGCGTTGAAACCCTTCGCCGATGTCCGGGACGAAGCGGAGCGAAAATGGCGCCAGGAAGAACGCGTCAGACGCATCGCCGACACGGTCGAAGGCGTTAGCGAGATGATCGCGAACGGGGAGACCCTCGCCGATGCGGCCGCGCAATTTGATCGCGCGCCGACAACGCTTGTCATCGACCGAAATCTTCGAAATGAGGCGATTTCACCGGAGCTGTCGGAAAAAATCTTCGCCGCCGCACCGGGCGACGTTGTCTCGGCCGATGCGTCGCTTGGCGAAGCGCAAATCGTCGCCGTTATCGATCAGACCGCTTTGTCGCCATTTCCAGCAAGCCCTGACCAGGAGAGTTTCTTCGGACAGTTCCTCGGCTATCAACTTGATCAGGAACTGATCGAGGCGTTTCTCGCAGACGTGCGCGACAATTACGATATCAAGATCAATCAGGCTCAGGTCGACGCATTATTCAGCGCGGAGCAATGACGGACGAATTTGGCTTCGAGGCGTTCCGCGAGATCTATAAAAGCGGGCGCAGTCAGCTTGTCTGGACAAAACTCATATCCGATCTCGAAACGCCGGTATCGGCGTTTCTGAAGATTGCGGGAGAAGAGCCCAATACATTCCTGCTTGAATCTGTCGAGGGCGGCGAACAGCTTGGTCGCTATTCGATCATCGGTCTTTCGCCGGACGTCATTTGGCGATGTTCGCGCGGCCGCTCGGAAATCAATCTCAAGGCTCTTGCCGATCCAGAAGCCTTTGCTGTCGAGGACGGAGCGCCGCTTCTAAGTCTCAAAAGGCTCATCGCGAAGTCGCGGATCGATGAAATTGCTGAAGGCCTGCCGCCCATGGCCGCGGGTGTCTTTGGCTATCTGGGTTACGACATGGTCCGGCAGATGGAGCGACTGGGCCCTCGGCCCGCCGGCGGTCTGGACACGCCCGACTCAGTCTTCATCCGGCCGACGATATTGGCGGTCTTCGACAACATCCGGCAGGAAATCTTCCTGGTCACGCCGGTGCGTCCGTCTGAAGCGGATGCAAAAACAGAGCACGGTGCCGCAATGGATCGTCTCGAAAAAGTGGCGGCGCGTCTTTCCCAGCCGACTGCGCCGATCGCGGCGACGGAAGTCGACGCGGCGAAAATCGGTCAGCCCGATTCCAATATGACCGTTGACGCCTATATGGACGGCGTAAGGAAAGCCAAGGAATACATCACCGCGGGCGATATCTTTCAGGTCGTTTTAAGCCAGCGCTTTTCGATGCCCTTCAAAGCGCCGCCCTTTGAACTCTATCGGGCGCTGCGCCGTTCGAACCCGTCGCCCTTTCTTTTCTTTCTAAATTTCGGGCCATACGCGCTGGCCGGTTCCAGCCCTGAGATCCTCGTTCGCGTTCGTGACGGCGAGATCACGATCCGGCCCATCGCCGGCACGCGGCCGCGCGGCAAAGATCGCGCCGACGATGACCGCTTACGCGACGAATTGCTCGCCGACCCTAAGGAGCGCGCGGAACACTTGATGCTTCTCGATCTCGGTCGAAACGACGTCGGTCGGTCGGCCGCAACCGGCACCGTCACTGTCACAGAGCGCTTCTCGATCGAGAAATACAGCCACGTCATGCATATCGTTTCGAACGTGGTCGGAAAACTGCGTGAGGATGTTGATCCGATCGACGCCGTTTCGGCCGGTTTCCCGGCGGGAACCGTCAGCGGCGCGCCGAAAATTCGGGCGATGGAGATCATCGATGAATTGGAGCCGGAAGCGCGTGGCGTCTACGGCGGCGCAATTGGCTACTTTTCCGCGGACGGCAATGTCGACACCTGCATTGCGTTGCGCACCGCCGTCGTAAAGGACGGAACGATTCATGTGCAGGCAGGCGCCGGGATCGTCGCCGACTCAGATCCGGCGCTCGAACAAACCGAATGCGAGAATAAAGCGCGCGCGCTTTTTGCGGCGGCCGCCAGCGTTAAGTCGAATTCGGCGGACAGCTAGGAAAGAGTTACAGGCGCAAGTCCGGAGCCGCCGTCATGACTTGCAACGGCTCCGGCGCGGCGATCGCCGTCACCGTCGTCAAATCAAACCCGCGCGCTTGCGCCGTCGTCAGCCACGGACCCAGCGCTTCGAGCGTTTCCGCGCGCGGATGACCAATCGCAACCGCGTATCCCGTTTCGATTGCGATCCGTTCAACGAGGTGAAGCTGGCGGCGCACCTCGTCTGAATCATTCGGCGTCGCGTCCAGAAAGACGTCCCGCTGAATAACTTCGGCCCCGACTTGCACGCCGGCGCGGCCCGCTGCAGTGGAGCCGGTGGTTACGGAATCGAGGAAGAGAACGCCGCGCTCTTTCAAGTAGGCGAGAAGCGTTTTCATCGCGGCTTCGTCAGCGGTGAATTTGGACCCCATATGATTGTTGACGCCGGCGTAGCCGCCAAACTGCGAAAGGTTCCATTCGAGCGCGCGGATAAACTCCGCACCCGACATGTCGGTGCGCAACGCGTAAGGGCCCGGGTCGCTGTCGCCGATCGGCTCCATCGGCAAATGAAGAAAGACTTCGCGCCCGGCCTCAATCGCCCTGTCGACAAGCGCGCCTGCATTGGCGGCGTATGGAAGAACGGAATAGGTGACGGGGCCTGGCAGGCGCAGCGCGCGCTCGGCCGCATCAGGATCAACGCCGATATCGTCGAGCACGATGACAATTTTCGGACGCGGCGCTGACGGACTGACGAGCGACGGCGCCTCAAGCCGGGCCGGCGGCTCACTCTCGAGCACCCGGCGCACAATCTCAGCGCGCGGCGTTTTATCTTGAAGGACGAGTGCGGATGGCTGGTCCGTTACAACAATCCGTGATGCGGTCGCCGCGGCGCCGAACTCGCCCACAAAGGCGGCCAGCGCGCCAAGAACGGCGCCGGCGATGGCGATCATGACCGATGCGATTAGACCCGCATTGCCAGCGCGCGGCCGCGCGTCTTTGCCTCTTGCGGACATGCGCTTACTTCGGTCAAACACTTGTCACGCCCCCTTCCCTGCGGTCGGGATTGTCCCGCCGGCGAGTTTGCGTCAGCTTTGAAAGCCGATCTAACCCGTTTTCTATAGTCCTGATTCTCTTTTTCGCGATGATTCTCCTGATCGACAACTATGACAGCTTCACCTTCAACCTGATGCATCTCGTGGCGGGTTTGGGGGAAACGGTTGACGTAATTCGCAATGACAAAATCACCGCAGCTGAAGCGCTGGCGCTGCAGCCTGAGGCTGTCGTCCTGTCGCCGGGGCCGAAAACGCCTGATTATGCAGGGATTTCTCTCGAGCTCATCGGCGCCGCCGCCGACGCCGGCGTTCCGGTCTTCGGGGTCTGCCTCGGCATGCAGTCAATCGCGCAGGCCTTTGGCGGACGCGTCGAGCAGGCGGGACGCCTGATGCATGGCAAGACCTGCAAAGTCGTCCATGAAAACGGTTGGATGTTTGACGGCCTGCCGTCGCCGCTTGAGGCCGCGCGGTATCACTCGCTCGTCGCGGCGCGCACCAGCCTTCCAGATTGCTTCGCCATCGACGCCGTCGCCAGCGATGACAATGAGATCATGGCGATCCGGCATCGTGATCTCCCGATCGCCGGGGTGCAATTCCACCCCGAGAGCATTGCCTCCGAGCACGGCCCCGCGTTAATCGCCAATTTTCTGAAACGCGCGCGCCAGGAATAGGTCCTTGTCTCAATTCAAACCCTTTCTGGAAATCGCCGTTTCAGGGACGCCTCTCGCAGCGGCTGACATGCAGGCGGCGATGGATGTCATTCTCGGCGGTGATGCCGGCGACGTTGAGATCGCAGGATTTCTCGCCGCCTTGCGGGCGCGCGGCGAAACCATCGAGGAAATTGCCGCAGCCGCCGGCGCCTTGCGCGGTAAAGCGAGCGGCGTCGAGGCGCCGCCGGGCGCAGTTGATACGGCCGGCACTGGCGGAGACGGCGCGGAGACATTCAACATCTCCACAGCCGCTGCGCTGATCGCAGCCGGCGCCGGCGCCATTATCGCCAAGCATGGCAACCGTTCTGTCTCCTCGCGCTCTGGCTCGTCTGATGTCTTGGAGGCGCTCGGCGTTAATCTCGACGCCGATGCAGCGACGATCTCGCGATGCATGCGCGAGGCCGGCATCGGTTTCATGTTTGCGCCGCGCCACCACCAAGCCGTGCGGTACGCTGCGCCTGCGCGCCAGGGCCTTGGCGTCCGCACCCTTTTCAATCTGATCGGACCGCTCGCCAATCCGGCCGGCGCCAAACGCCAACTCCTCGGTGTCTATGATGCGGCGCTTGTCACGCCCATGGCCGGCGCGCTCAAGCGCCTCGGGGCGGAGAAGGCCTGGGTCGTTCACGGGTCGGACGGCCTCGATGAAATCACGACGACGGGCCGCACCCGCGTTGCACAACTGGCGGACGGCGCTATCACGGAATTCGAGATCGATCCCGAGAGCGTTGGCGTGAAGCCGGCGCGCCTCGACGAACTGAAAGGCGGCGACGCCCAAGAAAACGCCGATGCGATCCGCGCTTTGCTCGATGGCGCGCCCGGACCCTTTCGCGATATAGCTGTGATGAATGCCGGCGCAACCCTGGTGGTCGCCGGCAACGCCGATGACCTTAAGGGCGGCGTCAAACGCGCCGCCCGCGCCATCGACAGCGGCGAGGCCAGGGCCGCCCTCGAACGTTTGGTCGCGATTACGAATGGCGGCCAATGAGCATTCTCGACGACATCATCGCGTATAAACGCGCCGAAGTCGCGCAGGCCAAGAACGAAGCGCCGATCGGCGCGCTGGAAGCGCTGGCGGCTGACTACGCGCCGAGAGGGTTTCGCAAAGCATTAGAGGGCCGCGCCGCCAACGGCGCATTCGCACTGATCGCGGAAATCAAGAAAGCGAGCCCGTCGAAAGGAATGATCCGCCAAGACTTTGAACCCGCTGCCCATGCGCGCGACTATGAGAAAGGCGGCGCGGCTTGCCTGTCAGTCCTTACCGACGGACCGAGCTTCAAAGGATCGCCTGCGTTCCTGAAAGCCGCCCGCGAGGCAACGCGCCTGCCGATCTTGCGCAAGGACTTCATGATCGACCCCTACCAGGTCGTCGAGGCTCGGGCATGGGGCGCGGATTGCATCTTGATTATTCTTGCTTGCACTTCAGACCCGCTCGCGGCGGAGCTCAGCGAGAGCGCGCGCGACCAGAAGCTCGATGTGCTGGTCGAAGTGCATGACGCCGACGAGATGGCGCGCGCACAGCGGCTCGGCGCAACATTGATCGGCGTAAATAATCGTAACCTCAAGACGTTCGAGACGAACTTGAAGGTCACCCGGGAGCTCGCCGCGACAGCCCCGGAGGATGCGCTTCTCGTCGCGGAAAGCGGTATCGAGCGCCATGCTGACTTGCAGGAACTTGCAAGCTACGGCGCAAAAGCCTTTCTTATCGGGGAAAGCCTCATGCGCCAGCCCGATCTCGTCACCGCGACGCAAGCGCTTCTGACGCCGGTAAAGCTAGCTTGACGCCGTCAACGGCCATTGACGCCCAAATAGAACAACAATAGAACATCGTTGTCGGTTTGTTCTTCTTTTGACGGAAGGGCTTATGAGCCGTCAATCCAAGCGGGCGCGGAATCACGCCGCCCGCGTAATTTGGAGCCTGAAAGCGATGTTGACCAAGAAACAGCACGACTTGCTGGCGTTTATTCATGAACGGGTGAGCGAAACCGGCGTCTCCCCGTCATTTGACGAAATGAAAGACGCCTTGGAGCTGCGCTCGAAATCCGGCGTCCATCGGTTGATCACGGCGCTGGAAGAGCGCGGATTTATCCGCCGCCTGCCCAACCGCGCCCGCGCGCTCGAGGTCTTGCGCATGCCGCCCGAAGCGGCGCCTGCCGCGGCTCAGCGCAAAGAGCGGTTCTCGCCCGCTGTCGTGGACGGGCGCTTCAAACGCAATCGCCCGACGAGCGCGCCCGTCGAAGCGCCGGGTCTGACCGAGTTGCCGGTTCTGGGACGGATCGCCGCCGGGACGCCGATCGAGGCGATCCAGCATGAGGTCGACCGGATCACGACGCCGGATGCGCTGATCGGCGCCGGAGAGCATTTCATTCTCGAGGTGCAGGGCGAGTCGATGATCAACGCCGGCATTCACGACGGCGACCTCGCCATCATTCGACGCGGCGACACGGCGTCGAGCGGCGACATCGTTGTCGCGCTTGTCGATGACGAGGAGGCGACGCTGAAGCGGCTGCGAAAGCGAGGCGCTTCAATCGCTTTGGAAGCGGCCAACCCGGCCTTTGAAACCCGGATTTACGGTCCCGACCGGGTCGCCGTTCAGGGCAAGATGGTCGGCCTGATGCGGCGCTATCACTAAGCGAGCGAGATTAATACCGTTCTGGCGTCCAGGGCCGCTCGCCCCGCGCCTCGCGGACGGTTTTTATGTGGACGCCGCTCTCATTCAGCCACACCGCATGGGCCCCGCTGCGCCAAACCGATCGTTTGTCGATCAACGTTGCTGCGCAGGCGCGCCAGTCAGATCGGGACACCGGAAAGAGCGCCACCACGAGGTCAGCCCGCGCGCAATCCTCCGCCAGAAAACGCGGATCCTCAATGATAGTCAGGTTTTTGCCTTTCACCGTTGTTTGGCATCCGCCCTCTCCGCAGCTCGCGTCGTGGTCCTCCATGGCGACCGGCTTGGCGTCGGCGCCCACAAGCTCCGCCCAGACTTTGGCGGAGAAGCGATCGCGACGCTGGGAAAAAACTGAAACACTTCGCTCCTTGCCTCCATAAGTGACCAACGCCGCGTTTGATCCAGATCCCGCGACAAAAAGATCAGGCGGCGTCGCCTGGCTGATCATCAGCGCTGCGATCGGGAGACTCGCAAGCCCGGCAAGTCGCAAGGGCGAGCGCAACAAGATCAAACACAAACCGCCGATGACGATGACGATGAGGGCGCCGTCCGGCCATTGCGCGGTCATAGAAACTGCGCCCGGCCTTCCTGAAACATAAGCGCCCACTGCGAGCACGACGTCGACGCCCAACGCAGCGATCCGCCAGAAGGCGCCGTCGATCCCTAGCGGGACCGCAAGAAGGCCGATCACCGCGGCCGGCATGATCCAGAACGCCATCAACGGCATGGCGATGAAATTCGCCGCCAGCGAATAAAGCGCGACGCGATGGAAATGAAAGAGCGCGAACGGCGCTGTTGCGATTGAGGCCAGAAAATCGGTCGCCAGCAACCCGAGGGCGTATCGCTTCACCCGCGCGATCGCCGAGAAATCCGAGACAACGGGCCAGCGATCGCGATACCATTCAAAGCCCGCGATGAGCGCGCTCGCTGCTGCAAATGACATTTGAAAACCGGGGTGAAACAGGGCTTCCGGCGTTGTCAGCAAAATGAGAGTCGCCGCGATCGCCACATTGCGCATGGACAGCGCGCGTCGGTCGGCGAGGACCGCGATGAATATGATCGCCGTCATGACGAAAGCGCGCCGCGGCGACCAGCCCGCCCCCGACAAAAGGAGATAGGCGAAACCGGCCGCCAACGCGGCCGCGGCCGCCCATTTTTTCACCGGATAGCGATTGGCGATCGCCGGGATTGCGGCGAGGCCTCCGCGCAGCGCGAAAAATATGATGCCGGTCGCGAGCCCCATATGCAGACCTGAAATCGCCAGGAGATGCGCAAGGCCCGCATCGCGCAGCGCTTGACGCGACGCTTCGTCGATCGCATCGCGTTTGCCGGTGACGACAGCGGCGACAATGGCGCCGCCCTGACCGGGCGCCGCCTCCCGGATTCGCGTTGTCAGGCCGGCGCGAAGATTCTCCAATCGTCCGCTCCAGGAGTTTTCCCTGATATCGGCGACGATTTCAGGCGATGAAACGGCGAAGCCGACTGCGCCAATGCGTTCGAAATAAAGCCGGCGCGCAAAATCAAACCCGCCTGGCGCCACCGGCGGCGGCGGTCCGCGCAGACTAGCGAGCAGTGAGATCTGCTGCCCGGCTTGTAGCGTGGCGCGCTCTCCGCGCCAGGTAATTCGCGCGCGATCCGGCAAGGCCTCTTGATCAAGGCCGCGCACCGAATGGAGGACCAAGACGATGCGTTGACCATTGACGCCAGTCTCAACGGCATGAACGCGTCCAGTGACCAATGTGACCCCAGTCTCGCGGTCAAGGATCGGCGCGGCGACCGAGGCGGCCCGCCAGTCGGCGGCGGCGAAACCGACGGATCCAAAAGCGAACGCCCAAACCAGCGGCCGATATTGCCGGGCGAAGATCAGCCCCACTGCTGAGATCGCGAGCGCGCTGAATGCGAAAAATGGCGAGGGCTCGGCCTTGAGCGAGAAATAGACGCCAATGCCGAGGGCAATGAGCACAGGCGTCCACAAGCCCAACGCCTGCAAATCCTTACGCAACCAGGCGCCGAACGGCTCGCGCGATATCTCTTGCGCCCGCAAATGCTTTAAGCGCGGCGCCAATGCGCTTTTCGTCCCGATTTCAGCGGCGTTGTTGACGGAAGCGGACATGAGCGGATAAGCGCGGGGCTCGCCTGACGGTCAGATTGTCTACGCTACAGCAGTCACTCTCGCACGGCGCGCGCCGAACGCATAGGAAACCATGACGCAAACTGAAAAATCGCTTGGGCCCGGCGGAACCGGCGCCGTAATCACGCGCTTCGCCCCCTCGCCCACCGGCTACCTCCATATCGGCGGGGCGCGGACCGCCTTGTTTAGTTGGCTTTACGCCCGTGGACGTGATGGCAAGTTCCTGCTGCGCATCGAGGATACCGATCGCAGCCGTCACAATGAAGACGCGGTCGGCGCGATTATTGACGGCTTGACCTGGCTCGGTCTCGACTGGGACGGCGAGCCGGTTTCGCAATTTGCTAACCAGCCCCGCCATCTCGAAATTGCGACTGCGCTTCTGGATTCGGGTAATGCCTATCGTTGCTGGCTATCTGGCGATGAGCTTGCCGATGCGCGCGATGCCGCGAAGCGCGACGGCGTCCGGTTCGAAAGCCCGTGGCGCGACGCCGACCCCGCGACCGGCGATGAGAGTGCGCCGCATGCGATCCGTTTCAAGGCGCCGCGATCAGGCGAGACCGTCATAAATGACGCCGTTCAGGGCCGCGTCGCGTTTCCCAACGAGGCGCTCGACGATCTGATCATCGTCCGGAGCGACGGCGCGCCGACTTACAACCTCGCGGTCGTTGTCGATGATCACGACATGAACGTGACCCACGTCATCCGCGGCGACGATCATCTGAACAACGCGGCCCGCCAGCAGCAGATCTACGAGGCGCTTGGCTGGCGCGCGCCGGTTTTCGCCCATGTTCCGTTAATCCATGGCCAGGACGGCGCGAAGCTATCAAAACGTCATGGCGCCCTCGGTGTCGAGGCGTATCGCGACATGGGCGTGCTGCCTGAAGCGCTTGCGAATTATCTTTTGCGTCTCGGCTGGTCTCATGGCGATGATGAAATCATCGGGCGCGAGGACGCGTTGCGTTGGTTCGACATCAAGGGCGTCAAAAAGGCTGCAGCGCGTCTCGATATCGACAAGCTCAAGGCGGTCAATGCGCATTACATCAGTAAGCTGAACGATGAAGAGTTCTTGGAGCGCGCCTTGCCCTTTGTCTCGGCGCCGCAAAGCGGCCTTGCCGCGGAAAAACAGGCGATGCTGGAACGCGGCGCGGCCTTTATCAAATCGCGATGCGCGACGCTCGCCGATATTGACGCCGCAGCCGGCTTTATTCTCCTCGAACGCCCGCTCAACATAGAAGGCAAAGCAAAGAAGCCATTGAAGAAAGAGGGCGTTGAGGAGCTGTTGGTTTCGATCGACGCGGCCTTGAGCGATGAGGCCTTTGCAACGCCAGAGGCGATCGATGAGCAACTTCAGGCGTTCGCGGCGGACCGCGATCTCGGCTTCGGCGCAATTGGTGCGCCATTGCGGGCCGCGCTCACTGCTGGATTGCCTTCGCCGAACCTCGGCGAAGTGCTATACAGTCTCGGTCCTGCGGAGGCGCGGGCCCGTATTCGCGACCAAGCGACCTGACTCACAGGCTGGCGCGGCGGTCGATTCCCGGTATTATGTGCGCTGCAACAAAAGCGTAATGACGCGTATCAAACGATAGGCCCGACGAATGAAGAGTGAACTCGATCAAGTCTCTACCGCCAGCTTAAGCTACAAGGGGGAAAGCTGGGAGTTCCCAGCGTTCAAGGCTGCGCATGGGCCGGACGTCATTGATATCCGCAAACTCTACGGCCAGACGGGCGCGTTCACATTCGATCCGGGTTTCACCTCCACGGCGAGCTGCGAATCGAAAATCACGTTCATCGACGGGGACGAAGGCGTTCTTCTCTACCGCGGCTATCCGATCGACCAGCTGGCGGAGAACTCGCAGTTTCTGGAGGTCGCCTACCTTCTACTCAACGGCGAGTTACCCGACCGCGAGCAGATGGAGTGGTTCGACAACTCCATCACGATGCACACCATGGTGCACGAGCAACTTAAGAATTTTTACAGCGGCTTCCGACGCGACGCGCACCCGATGGCGATCATGGTCGGCGTTGTCGGCGCGTTGTCGGCGTTCTACCACGACTCAACCGACATCAACGATCCGCACCAGCGACTGATCGCAACCCACCGCATGATCGCCAAGATGCCGACGATTGCGGCAATGGCGTATAAATATTCAATCGGACAGGCCTTCGTCTTTCCGCGCAACGATCTTGATTACACTTCAAATTTCATGCGCATGTGCTTTGCAGTGATGGCCGACGATTATGAGTGCGATCCGGTCCTTTGCAGCGCGCTCGACAAGATCTTCATCTTGCACATGGATCACGAGCAAAACGCCTCGACGTCGACCGTGCGCCTCGCCGGTTCGTCGGGCGCGAACCCGTTTGCATGCATCGCCGCCGGCATCGCCTCGCTTTGGGGGCCGGCTCACGGGGGCGCCAACGAAGCCGCGCTCAACATGCTGCAGGAAATTGGGTCTGTTGATCGCATCCCAGAATATATTGAGAAGGCGAAAGATAAATCCGACCCGTTCCGGCTAATGGGTTTCGGCCACCGCGTATACAAGAATTACGATCCCCGCGCGACGGTGATGCGCAAAGCCTGCCACGAAGTTCTTGATGCGCTCGGCGTCCGCAACGAGCCTTTATTGCAGGTCGCGATGGAGTTAGAGCGGATCGCCCTTGAGGATGAGTATTTCGTTGAGAAAAAACTCTATCCGAATATCGATTTTTATTCGGGCATTACGCTAAAAGCGCTCGGGTTCCCGACCGACATGTTCACCGTCCTTTTCGCGCTTGCGCGCACGGTCGGTTGGATCGCCCAGTGGTCGGAAATGATCGAAGATCCCAATCAGAAAATCGGCCGTCCCCGTCAGATTTATACCGGTCCGAAACGGCGCGATTACACCCCGCTCCACAAACGCTAAGCGGCCAGCATCGACTCTCAGCGTCTAGTCGTCGTCGGAAAACACCTCGTCGCCGACATAAACGGTTCCCTGACCGGTCTTCTGCACGCGTCCGTCGACCGAGCGCATGCGCACCTCTGACGAACCGTGCAATCGGAGCTGCGGGTCTTTCACCTCGCCGCCGAAATAAACGCCGCCAGAACCGTCAACCGTCGCCCGCAGCGCGTCGGCGACGCCCGACTTGACGGCCGCCCCGCCTGATCCGGCGATGCGGGCCGTCATCGGCCCGTCCAGACGGGTTGCGCGCAAGACGCCAGAGCCGGCGATTGATACATCGAGCATGCCGTCAATCTCGCCCAAGATAACATCCCCCGGCCCCGCGATATCAACGTCGGCCATGGCGACGTCGCCGGCGAGAAACCCTGCATCCCCGGAAATGTCGACTTCAAGACCGGCACCGATATTGCCCATAGCGAGCTGACTGCCGTCGATGAGACCGACGATCGCCGTCTCAACATCGCTTGTTTCTCCGTAAACATAACAGCCCTCAAGGCTAAGGCGGCCGGCGAGCCTTTCCATCGCCAGCTGGATCCGCGCATCTTCGAAAGACACATCGCCTTCAATCGGCATAGAAATGACGATCGTCGGATAATCATCAAAGAAGGATTTTTTGGGCGTCGCGCCTTTCGTCGCCTCGCGATCGCGGCGCAGATCCTCCGTGCGACGAATTCGGTTGTCGCAACATGATGGTCCCAATTCGTCGACCCAACGCTCGCCGCTTACGACCAGAACGCCGTCGACCTCTTCCACTTTGATTTCGTGGAAGGCGCCGCCTTGCGAAATCTCGATGTCGATCACCCCGCCGGTGGTCGTCTTGATGTCTACAGTCCCCGTAATGTCCCGGAGAAGGAGCTGATCGGTCTCGAAAGCCGCCGCGTTTGCATGAGGCGCGCCCACGAGACCAAAAGCGACAAGCGCGCCGATGATCGTCGAGAAATTAGTGATCGTCGAGAAATTAGGTCCGCCCATTGTTAACCATCCCTGACGCCGGAAAAGCAAAAAAACCGGCGCCAGCGCAGCAGCAAAATTCGCGCCAAGGCGATGTTTTTAGGCGCGCGTCTCAAATCCGGCGAGGAGTTCAGCAACCCAGCGCCCCGCGACCAAAGCCGTCGTTTCAGAAACATCAAGCGAGGGATCAAACTCCGTTAGGTCGACGGCGCGGACTTTTCGATGCGCGCCGACGAGCCGCGCGGCGGCGAAAAAGTCGCTCGTCCTGAGCCCGCCGGGGCGGGCCCCCGGCGCCCCCGGGGCGAGACCGCGTTCAATGACGTCAATGTCGAAATCAACATAAATGTGCTCGCAGCGCGCGCTAAGCTTTGATAACGCCCTTCGCGTTACAGCTCTAACGCCGATCTTGCGAACCTCGCGCATTGTATAAATGCGATTGCCGGCGTCCTTCGCTTCATCATGCATGTATTTTGCGTTCGCGAAGGGCGCTATCCCAATCTGGAAGATGTTCTCGCCGGGCAAGCCGTCGTCGAGAAGCGCCTGAACGGGGTTGCCGTTGGTCAGGCCTTCAGTCGTATCGCGCATGTCGAAATGCGCGTCGAACGTGATCAGGCCAGTTTTTTCGAGATCCCTAAGCGCGGCGACGCCAGGGCGCGTCACGGCGTTATTGCCGCCGAGGATGATCGTTAGGTCCTGCGCGGCGACGCTTTCCGCCGCGGCATTGCGGATGGCCTCGAAGGCCGTCGCAGGCGTTTCTTTGGCAACTTTCAAATCCCCCAGATCGACAATTGCAGTCTCAACGTCCCGCTCTGTCTCAACGTCATAAGTCCCAATCCGACGAAGAGCTTTGCGAATGACGTCAGGGGCGCGCCCGCACTCGCCAGGCGTCACCGAGCCGAGCTGCAAGGGCGCGCCGATAAGCGCGACGCGCGCCTTCGCTTCTGCAGCGCACAAAAGATCCCGGATCGAACGCCATTCTCGTTTCGTCGAACGGTCGCCCTTTGCTCTCGCACCCATGCGATGCTGTCCCAATCAATTGCGAAACCGGTTATAGAGCAGCCATGTGGGAGAGCCTATTCATAAACGGCGCAGTTGCGACGATGTCCGACGACATCTCCGGGCCTTACGGCCTTGTTGACGATGGCGCTATCGCCGTTGAGGACGGCAAGATCGCCTGGGTCGGCGAGATGGGCGATATCGCATCCGAAATCGGCGATGCGGCGCGCGAGGTTCATGATTTGAACGGCGCCGTCGTTACGCCAGGCCTCATCGACTGCCACACCCATCTCGTCTACGCCGGCGATCGAGCCGGCGAATTTGAAGCGCGACTGCAAGGGACGACCTATGAAGCAATCGCCGCCGAAGGCGGCGGCATACTTTCTACGGTGAAAGCGACGCGCGAGGCCAGCGAAGATGAATTGTTGGATTCAGCGCTCTTGCGACTTGACGATATGATTGCCGAAGGCGTTGTCGCCGTCGAAATAAAATCTGGATACGGACTGGATACGGCGAACGAAATCAAAATGCTGCGCATCGCCCGAGCGTTGGGCGAGGAACGCGACGTGCAAATCAAGACGACGTTTCTGGGCGCGCACGCTCTGCCGCCAGAATTTGACGACCGTGACGCTTATGTCGAGCACATATGCAGTGAAATGTTGCCTGAAGCGCATCGCCTGGGCCTTGTCGACGCCGTTGATGGCTTTTGCGAATCCGTCGGTTTCACGCCAGCGCAGATCGAACGCGTCTTTTCAACGGCGCATGATCTCGAATTGCGCGTAAAGCTCCATGCCGAGCAGTTTTCGAACAGCGGCGGCGCGCGTCTCGCCGCGCGATTCAGCGCATTGTCCGTTGATCATCTGGAATATCTTTCCGCTGAAGACGCTAAAGTGATCGCCAACGCAAGCGTTGTCGCCGTGCTTCTGCCCGGCGCCTTCTATTTCCTGCAAGAAACGCAAAAACCGCCGGTGTCGGCGCTGCGAGCAGCGGGCGTGAGCATCGCCGTTGCAACCGACTGCAATCCTGGCTCCTCGCCGATGACATCCATCCTCCTCGCCATGAACATGGCGTGCATCCAGTTTGGTCTGACCCCTGAAGAAGCCCTCGCCGGCGCAACGCGCTACGCCGCGAAGGCGCTGGGGATTGACGACCAGGGCGTTATTGCGCCCGGCTTCCGGGCCGACTTCGCCGTCTGGGATGTCGCCAATCCAGCCGCGCTCTCTGCTACGATCGGACAAAACACGCTGATCTCCCGCGTCTACAAAGGAGAGATATGTCCATAGTCCTGACCCCCGGCGCTACAACGTTGAACGAACTGGAAGCCGTTTATCGAAATGGCGCAGCTGTCGCTTTAAATCCGAGCGCACAGGCCGGCATCGAGGCGGCGGCGGCGAAAATCGCAGCCGCCGCTGCAGGCGACGCGCCCGTCTATGGCGTCAATACCGGGTTCGGCAAACTCGCAAATACGCGCATTGCGCCGAGCGATGTTGCAACCCTGCAACGCAACCTCATTCTCTCCCATTGCGCTGGCGTCGGCGAGCCGCTTGATCCGTCGACGACGCGTCTTGTCATGGCGCTCAAACTGATCTCGCTGGGACGCGGCGTTTCCGGCGTGCGGTGGCGAATCATCGAGCAGTTGCAGGCGATGCTCGCCCAGGACGTTCTGCCCGTCATTCCCGCCCAAGGCTCTGTCGGCGCCTCTGGCGATCTTGCGCCGCTCGCGCATATGACGGCTGCAATGATGGGCGAAGGCGAGGCGCTTTATCGCGGTGATCGCATGCCCGCCCGCAACGCGCTCTCTGCCGCCGGACTGAATCCCGTGACTCTGGCCGCAAAGGAAGGGCTCGGCCTCATCAACGGGACGCAAGTCTCCACCGCGCTTGCGCTGAACGGCCTTTTCAACGCCTGGCATGGCGCGCGGGCCGCGCTCGTCACCGGCGCCCTTTCAACCGACGCCGCCATGGGATCGGCTGCGCCTTTCCGCGCCGAAGTCCACGCCGTTCGCGGTCATCAAGGCCAGATCGACGCGGCCGGCTTCTTGCGCGCCATCCTTGACGGTTCTGAAATTCGGGAAAGCCATCGCGACCATGATGATCGCGTTCAAGACCCCTATTGCATCCGCTGCCAGCCGCAGGTCGTGGGCGCTTGTCTCGATTTGTTGCGCCAAGCGGCGCAGACGCTTGAGATCGAGGCCAATGCGGCGACCGACAATCCTCTCGTTTTCGACGACTCCATCATATCCGGCGGCAACTTCCACGCCGAACCGGTGGCCTTCGCTGCCGACCAAATTGCGCTTGCGATCGCCGAGATCGGCTCGATCGCGCAGCGCCGCATTGCGTTGATGGTTGATCCGACGCTGTCTTATGGACTGCCGGCTTTTTTGACCCCGAAGCCGGGCCTCAATTCCGGCTTCATGATCGCCGAGGTCACGTCCGCAGCGCTGATGAGCGAGAACAAACATCGCGCCAATCCGTGCTCGACCGACTCAACGCCGACCTCTTGCAATCAGGAGGACCATGTCTCCATGGCGTGTCATGGGGCGCGACGGCTTGGGCCCATGAACGACAACCTCTTCAGGATTGTCGGGATTGAACTCCTGACGGCCGCGCAAGGGGTTGAGATGCGCGCGCCGCTCAAAACGAGCCCTGCTTTGCAGGCCGTCATGGCTAAAGTGCGGGACGCAATACCGGCGCTTGGCGACGACCGATTCATGGCGGACGATCTTGCGAAAGCCGGCGAGATGGTTCGATGCGGCGACATTCGCATAGACATCGAAAACACTCAGCCGCTGCCGGAATTGTTCTGGCGATCTGGCCATTCCGCATCATCGGGCGGCGACCGGCGATGACATTGAGAAAGGGTTGATACCGCGACATGTCCAATCCGCGTCACAACACCCGGACCATTCGCAGCCCTCGGGGCGCTGAAATTACAACCAAGAGCTGGCTCACCGAAGCGCCCATGCGCATGCTGATGAACAATCTCGACCCGGACGTAGCGGAAAACCCGCACGAGCTCGTCGTCTATGGCGGCATCGGCCGCGCCGCGCGCACCTGGAGCGATTTCGACAAGATCGTCGCCGCGTTGAAAGACCTCGATGAAGACGAAACGCTTTGCGTTCAGTCCGGAAAGCCTGTCGGCGTTTTCAAGACCCATAAAGACGCGCCGCGGGTTCTCATCGCAAATTCCAATATCGTGCCCCACTGGGCCGACTGGGACCACTTTAACGAACTCGATCGCAAGGGCCTGATGATGTACGGCCAAATGACGGCCGGTTCATGGATCTATATCGGGTCGCAGGGCATCGTTCAGGGCACCTACGAAACCTTCAAGGAGGCGGGCCGCCAGCATTTTGACGGCGATCTCAAGGGCAAATGGATCCTCACCGCCGGGCTTGGCGGCATGGGCGGCGCACAACCCCTCGCCGCGGTTCTCGCCGGCGCTTCATGTCTCGCCGTCGAGTGCAACGAGGAGTCAATCGATTTCCGATCGCGCACGCGTTACGTAGACGCGAAAGCAACCTCGTTAGATGAAGCGCTTGACATGATCGCCGGCTGGACAGCCGCCGGAGAAGCAAAATCTGTCGGCCTCCTCGGCAACGCCGCCGATATTTTCCCAGAACTCGCGCGTCTCGCAAAAGACGACCCGAAAGCCCGACCTGACATTGTCACCGACCAGACCTCCGCCCACGACGTCATCAATGGCTACCTGCCCCAGGGCTGGACCATCGCCCAATGGAAGGAGAAACGCGAGACGGCGCCGAAGGAAGTCGAACGCGAGGCGCGCGCCTCCATCAAGATCCATGTGCAGGCGATGCTCGACTTCTGGAACGCCGGCGTGCCGACGCTCGATTACGGCAACAACATTCGCCAGGTCGCGAAAGAAGAGGGGCTGGCGAACGCTTTCGACTTTCCAGGCTTCGTGCCGGCTTATGTGCGCCCGCTTTTTTGCCGCGGCGTTGGCCCATTCCGCTGGGCGGCGCTCTCTGGCGATCCGAACGACATCTACAAGACTGACGCCAAGGTGAAGGAGCTGATCCCAGACGACCCGCATCTCCATAATTGGCTCGACATGGCGCGCGAGCGCATCGCCTTTCAGGGCCTGCCGGCACGCATTTGCTGGGTCGGTCTCGGCCAGCGCCACAGGCTTGGCCTCGCCTTCAACGAGATGGTCGCCAAGGGCGAGCTTTCCGCGCCTGTCGTTATCGGCCGCGATCATCTCGATTCCGGCTCCGTCGCCTCGCCCAACCGCGAGACTGAAACCATGAAAGACGGCTCTGACGCCGTCTCCGACTGGCCGCTTCTGAACGCGCTCCTCAACACAGCTTCCGGCGCAACCTGGGTTTCGCTCCATCATGGCGGCGGCGTCGGCATGGGCTTTTCCCAACATGCCGGCATGGTCATCGTCGCCGACGGCACAGACGACGCGGCGCGCCGGCTTGAACGCGTCCTCTGGAACGATCCAGCGAGCGGCGTCATGCGCCATGCCGACGCCGGCTACGATATCGCGATCGATTGCGCCCGCGAGCATGGTCTCAATTTGCCGGGGCTCGATTAATCAGTGCCGCAAATCGCCGTTAACGGGATCAACCTGCATTATGCGGAGGCCGGCGACGGTCCGCCGCTCCTATTGCTCGCCGGATTTGCGAGCGACAGCGCCAGTTGGGCGCCGATCGCGCCGCGCCTTGGTCGATCGCACAAGCTCATCATGCCGGATAACCGCGGCATCGGGCGCTCGGTCAGCGAAGGCGGACACGCCTTTCATCTTTATGCAGATGACGCCGCCGCATTAATGCAGGCGCTTGGCTATGATCGCTATTCCGTTCTCGGTCATTCCATGGGCGGCTTGATCGCCCTTGATGCAGCCGATCGCCATCACGGTTCAATCGACAGGGTCTTGCTGGCTGCGACCGCGCCGACAATTCCGCCTCACGCCAGCACTGTGATGGAAAGTCTCATCGCGTTGCGCGAAGCCGGCGCGCCTCTTACCGAATGGCATCGCCAGTTTTTCTGTTGGCTGTTCAGGCCCGCTTTTTTCGATAATGCGCGAATGGTTGACGCCGCCATCGCCCTCGCCATCGGCTATCCCTACCGCCCGTCGGCCGAAGCAGTGCGTCGCCAGGTCGAATGTTTGCGCGGCGTTGATATGACGGGCGCACTTTCCAGGATTGACGCGCCAATACTCGCTATTGCAGCGCAACATGACCTGCTTTTCTACACGGAGGAATTGCGTCGTCTATTTGCGCCCCATGCCCATGTCGCTTTCGAGGTCATGGAGCACGCCGCCCATTCCCTGCATTGGGATGCGCCTGACGCCTTTGCCGCGCGCGTTGAAGCCTTTCTGAGCCCGGGACCGTAAAGGTTCTTCCTGGAAATCGATTGAAAAAACCGATCGCATCGGCTAAACGCGCGGGGTCGCGAACCGTATGGCGCGCTAAAGCCGGGAACATCGGCCGTTCTGTTTCTTGGAGACTTGGACGCAGCAGCGCTTGCGGGGACCATATTGGAGCCGAGAAAAACGGTATTTCTGATATGTCCGTCGCGCCAGTCTGGAAGACCGATGAGGGCGAACAGCCTGAAGCGCTCTCTTCTGTCGACGGATGGATGCGACCTCTCATGAGAAACACTCTGTTAACGAGTTGCGGGCTTGCGGCTTTCGCCTGGGCGACGACCAGCGCGCAAGCCCTCGCCGATACCGATCAGATAATCGTAACGGCTGAACGGCGCGTTGCGTCTGCGCAGGACGTGCCGATTTCACTGAGCGTTTTGAACGCCAACGACCTGATCGCCAATAATGTCGATACGCTCAATGGCATTGAGTATCTGGCGCCGAATATCGAAATCGAAAATCAGTTCGGCTCTGGCCAGTCCAGCTTCGCTATCCGCGGCGTCGGCTTTCGCGACTATGCGACCAATAATTCGCCGACCGTCGGCGTTTATGTCGACGACGTCGCCTATCCGGTCCCGGTGATGACGCAGGGCCTGATCTTTGACGTCGAGCGTATTGAGGTTTTGCGCGGTCCTCAAGGCACGCTTTACGGTCGCAACACGACCGGCGGCGCTGTAAAAATTGTCAGCGCTGCGCCGACAGAAGAATTCTCCGCTGGGCTGGTCGGAGAAGGCGGACGCTTCGGCCGGGTGGATTTCGAAGGCTTCCTCTCAGGTCCGATCAACGATGATGTCCGTGTCCGGATCGCGGCGGCGACAACGCAAGGCGGCGACTGGCAGATCAATCGAGAAACCGGCGAGACACTTGGCGACGCTAACCGCGTGGCCTTGCGCGGGCGGATCGACGCTCGGGCGAGCGACCGGTTCGAGGTCAGCTTGAAAAGTCACGCCTACTGGGACAATTCCGACGGTCTGGGCCTGCAGGCCTTTAACCCGCCGAGCTTCGGCCCTCCGGAAATCCATGGCCGCCGCGAAACAAGTTTTGGCCCGTCGGAGGAATTCGCGACGTCCTTCGGGCTGGACCTCGATGAGGCGCCCTTCAGAGATAATTTTGGCGTCGGCGGATCGTTGACAGCGACATATGAATTCCCGGTCGCTGATCTCATTTACATCGGCGCCTATGAGACCCTCGATCGACGCGAATATGCCGACTATGACGCGTCTCCGCTCGGCGCCGCCGGCGCATTTTTCGAAAGCGATGTCGACGTCATGTCCCATGAGGCGCGGCTGCAATCGAACGAGCCTGGCAGGCTTGACTGGATTGCAGGCGTTTATCTCTCTACGGAGGATCTTGACGAGACTTACCGCTCGGATTTTGTCGAGGACGGCATTAATGGGCTCGCCGTCTTTACACCCTATCGCCAGGAAGTGCGCACGATTGGCGTCTTCGGTCAGGCGTCATACGAGATTACGCCGGCGCTGACCGCAACTGCCGGCTTGCGCTATGAAGACGAGCGCCGTGATTTGCTGGATTTCGGGACCTTCGCGACGGTTCTGGGGCCATTGAACTTCGCGAATGGTCTTTCCGACGGGACGCTTGAGAACCGGCGCCAAACCCTAGACGAGCTTACCTGGAAGCTGGGGCTTGAATACGCGCCCGCCGATGCTGTCCTGCTTTACGCGTCAGCGAGCCGCGGCGTGAAGTCCGGCGGCTTCACCGCCTACAACACCCTTAACCCATCCTTTCTGGATCCGTTCCGGCCGGAGGTCCTACGCGCTTATGAAATTGGCGCCAAAACCGAGCTGGCGGGCGGCGCACTGACGGCGAATGCTGCGTTCTTCTATTATGACTATACGGATCAACAGGTTCAATCGGCTGAGTTCGCCGAGATCGTGGCCTTCGGCATCGCAGTTCCCATCGGGCGCATCGTGAACGCACCGGAAAGCACGATTTATGGCGGCGAGCTCGAAGTTGTTTGGCGCCCGAGCGACCAACTGACCATCGGCCAGACGCTCGGTCTGAAAGACGGCGAATTCGACGAATTTATCGATCTCGATATCGCAGCTTCGAGCCTCGCAGGCACGGCGGTGACCGTCGACAGAAGCGGGCAAAGCCTTGGCTTTCCAAATGTCTCCTATCAGGGCTTTGCGGCCTTCGAGGCGCCTGTCTCGTCCAATTTCGATTTTGGCGCGCGGCTCTTCTACAGCTATCGCGATGAGACGACGCCGCCGCTGCTTGGCCCGGTTTATCGCGTCGACGATTTCTGGCTCGTCAACGCCGAGATCGCCATCGCCTCCAACGACCAAGGATGGGAGCTCGCATTATGGGGCCGCAACATACTGAATGCGGACTATGACGAGACTCGGAATTTCTTCACGCCCGGCTTTGACGTCGCCGCGCCCGGCGCCCCGGTGACCTATGGCGCACGGGTGAGTTTGAGGTACTAACCCGGCCTATTGATCACCTGATTGATCGTCAGGCCGATACAGGCCAAGGTTGGCGACCGCTAATGAGGCCAGAGCCGCCGCCATTGATGACTGTACGTCGCGCGATCTTCGCCTTGCTCTTGATGGGTTTGACGGGGCTCAGCGCCGTGTCGCCGGCCAATGGGGCGGGCGTTCTCAAGGTCGGCGTCCAGCTTGAACCGCCCAATCTCGATCCGACGAGCGGGGCGGCCGCCGCTATCGACGAAGTCGTTTACGCGAACGTCTTTGAAGGGCTGACCGGCATGGTCGAAGACGGCGCCGTCGAGCCCTTACTTGCAACGCGCTGGACTGTTTCTTCGGACGCAAAGCGATACCGTTTCTTTTTGCGCACGGGCGTCAGATTTCACGACGGCGCACCTCTAACCGCGCGCGACGTAAAGTTCAGTCTTGAACGAGCGGGCGCAAAGGGGTCGACAAACGCACAACGCGTGATCTTCGAAAAGATCGATAGCATTGAAATCATCGACGATCATATTGTCGAAATCACGCTGAGCGAACCATTAGCGGATTTTCCGACCTATCTCTCCTGGGGCGATGCCGTAATTGTCTCGGAGTCGACCGCCGCGTCGAACGCCATCAATCCTATCGGCACCGGCCCTTTTCAATTTTACGCCTGGCGGCGCGGCGCAGCGATCCAGCTTAAGCGCAATGACGCCTATTGGGGACCGCCGTCGGCGCTCGACGGCGTTCAGTTTCTTGTCATACCCGATCCGACCGCGGCTTTTGCTTCCGTCATGGCCGGCGACGTTGACGGTTTTCCAAATTATCCGGCCCCGGAAAACCTTGCGGTCCTCGAAAGAGATGATCGGCTTATCGTACGAACGGGCGCGAGCGAGGGCGAAGTTATCCTGGCGATGAACAATGGCGCCGCGCCGCTGAATGATATCCGCGTGAGGCGCGCATTCAGCCATGCGATCGACAAAGAGACGCTCATAGACGGCGCCTTTTTTGGACGGGGAACGCCGATCGGCAGTCATTTCCCGCCGCATAACCCTGCTTATCTCGACCTTTCGGATCGCTATCCTTTCGATCCTGATCGCGCAAAGGCGCTGCTTGAAGCGAGCCGTTTCGACGCGACGCGACCGCTTCGCCTCGCCGTTCCTCCGCCCGCCTACGCGCGCCGGGCCAGCGAGGTGATTGCAGCGCAATTGCGCGATGTCGGCGTTCGCGTGGAGATTTCAAATCTCGAATGGGCGCAATGGCTTGAACGCGTGTTTCTTGGCAAAGACTTTGAACTGACAATCGTCGCTCACACCGAGCCTGCCGACATCGATATTTATGCGCGCAAAGACTATTACTTCCAGTATCAAAATCCTGACTTCAATGCGCTGATCAATCGGCTTCGGCGCGAAACCGACGAGAGTGAGCGCCGCGCGCTTCTGCAAACGGCGCAACGCATGATCGCCGACGACGCCGTTAACGTCTTTCTCGCCTCAGCGCCAAAGACATCCGTGTGGCGAAGCGACGTCACAGGTGTGTGGACCAATGCGCCGATACAAGCGAACGATTTCACCGACGCCGACGTTCTGGGGCGGCCGGCGGCGTCCCTCGCTCTTGCATCCTCTCCGGTCTTTCCAATCCTACCCGTGCTTGGCGGCGCCGCGCTGATTCTTGCCGGCGTCATCGGCTGGGCGTCAAAGGCGAGGCCCGCATACCTATTCAAAAGGTTCGCGATCTTCGCCGGTACGCTCGCAGCAGCGGCCGTCGTCATTTTCGTTCTCCTTGACGTAGCGCCGGGCGATCCGGCTGCGTTTATGATGGGCGTCAACGCCGATCCAGCTTCGATTGAAGCCGTGCGCCGCGAATTTGGTCTCGACCGGCCGGCGATGGAAAGATTTTTTACGTGGACCCTCGGTCTCCTGCAGGGCGATTTTGGCGTCAGCTACACTTATCGCGCCCCGGTCGCCGATCTGATCGCGGAGCGATTATGGATATCGCTCCCGCTGGCGGGCCTTGCTTTCTTTATCGCGGCCGCCATCGGTCTGCCGACCGGGATATATGCAGCGGCGCGCCGCGATTCATGGATTGGCGGGGCCATCCGCGCGACAGCGCAAGCCGGCGTCGCAATCCCCAATTTTTGGCTCGCGATCCTTTTGGTTTCGGTCTTCGCAATTACGCTGGGATGGATTTCCGCTGGCGGATTTCCCGGCTGGCAAGCCGGCGCCGGGCCCGCCTTGAAATCGCTCATCGCTCCTGCGGCGGCGTTGGCGATCCCGCAAGCGGCCATCCTAACGCAGGTGACCCGCGCTTCGATGATAGAGACCATCGATACGGACTATATGCGCACAGCCCGCGCAAAAGGATTGGCATTTGACGCCGCGCTTCGCCGTCACGGCGTCAGGAACGGACTGATGCCGGTCTTGACCATTCTCGGCATGCAATTCTCATTTTTGGTCGCCGGCGGCGTCATTATTGAAAATGTTTTTTACCTGCCAGGCCTTGGACGCCTCGTCGTTCAGGCCATTGCGCAACGCGACCTTGTCGTCGTCAAGGGCGTCGTGATGGTGCTCATCGCTGTCGTGGTCTTTGTGTCGTTCATCGTCGATCTCGCTTACGCAATCGCCGACCCACGCTTGCAAAGACAGGTGCGCGCGTGAGCGCGCGCGGGGATATCGCTTTTTACGCCGGCGCAGGCATCGTTGCACTGATCGCCGCAGCGGGCCTTATATCATTTCTTTGGACGCCTCATGATCCGTTAGCGATCGACATTCCCAACCAATTGTCGGAGCCGTCGTTGTCCCATTGGCTCGGCACGGACGCTCTAGGACGCGATGTCCTTTCCATGCTGATGGCCGGCGCGCGGATATCAATTATTGTCGCCGGCCTCGCCATCGCCGTCGCGATCTGCATCGGCGCGCCGCTCGGCGTTCTCGCGGCCGCATTCCTCGGCGCCGCTGACGAAGCGCTGATGCGCATCAACGACGTCTTGTTTGCAATTCCGGCCATCATCGTCGCGATCCTGATCGCGGCGGCGTTTGGCCCGGGGGCCTACGCTGTTATCATCGCCATCGGCGTTTTCAACATCCCTGTTTTTGCGCGTCTGGCGCGCAGTGTCGCCTTGCCGCTTTGGCAGGCCGGATTTTCAAAAGCGGCCTTGTTGTCCGGTAAATCCCGCATGCGAGTCGCGTTTCAACATATCTTGCCGAATGTTGCGCCGCTTCTGGCCGTGCAGGCGACAATCCAGTTCTCGCTTGCTGTGCTCGCGGAAGCCGGCCTTTCATATATCGGTCTCGGCGTTCAGCCACCGCAACCCAGCTGGGGACGTCTGCTTGCGGAAAATCAAACTCTCGCCGCCAGCGCGCCGTGGCTGGCGGTTGCGCCTGGGTTCACAGTTTTCCTATTTGTTCTTGGTCTGAATATCATGAGCGACGGCTTGATGAAGCGCATTGAGTCGCCGCTGAGAGGCGCGCCGACATGACAGCACGCCTCGCCATGAATGACCTTAGACTAAACATCGACGGCCATGAAATCCTCAAGGGCGTCGATCTCACCCTGTCCCCGGGCGCCATCACAGGGCTCGTGGGGCGGTCAGGAAGCGGCAAATCGCTAACCGCTTATTCGGCGATGAACCTGTTGCCGCGCCGTGCGCGCGCGTCCGGCGAAATTCTTTTCGACAAACGCAATCTTCTCGCGCTTGACGATAGAGATATGAGCGCATTGCGCGGTCGTCGGCTCTCGATGATTTTTCAGGAACCCATGAGCGCGCTCAATCCGCTGCAGCCGATTGACCGACAAGTCGCCGAGGTCCTTCGTATTCACACAGGGATGGACAGCGCCGCCGCACTAGACGCGGCGTACAATCAACTGGAAAGGGTGGGGCTGGATCCCGAACGCGTTCCCGCGGGTCGACGTCCTGATCAACTCTCCGGCGGACAGCGCCAGCGCGTGATTATCGCGATGGCGACAATCATGAAACCGGACGTCATTCTGGCCGACGAGCCGACGACGGCGCTTGATAGCGTAACCCAGGCCGATGTCCTCGCTCTTCTCAAAAAGCTCGTAAAAAAAGACGGCGCTGCAATGCTGCTCATCAGCCATGATCTCGGCGCGGTCGCCAGCATCGCCGATGATATCGCCATTATGAAGGACGGACGAATTGTCGACGCCGCGCCGACATCCGCGCTTCCACGTCTCTCCGGAAGCGATACGCTCGCCGACTTGATCGGGCCAACGCGACATCAAAACGATAACGCCGCACCATCGCCAGATGAGACCGCCGGGCCAGTTCTCGCTGTGCGCGACTTAGACTGCCACTATTATGCGCCGCCGCAGACACTCTTTGGCGCGCCAAAAACAACCCACGCCGTTCGCGGCGTTTCTTTTTCAGTCAACCGCGGCGAGTGCCTCGCAATTGTCGGCGAGTCCGGCAGCGGCAAGTCAACCTTGGCCCGCGCCCTTGTCGGCCTGGACCACGGCTGGACGGGGCGAATTGAATTTCATGACGACGCCATAAATAAGGACGACTCCAAAGCGTGGCGACGCGTGCGCCGCTCGATGCAACTCGTGTTTCAGGATCCATTTACCAGCTTCAACCCGCGCTGGTCGGTGCGCGATATCGTCGCCGAACCCCTGCACTTGCTGGAAACCGCGATCACAGCGGGCGACCGCGTCGACCGCGTTTCGGCAGCGCTCAGCGAGGTTGGCCTTGATCCTGACTGCGCGGCGCGCCGGCCCGGCGCTTTTTCCGGCGGTCAGCGCCAACGCATCGCCATCGCTCGCGCGCTTATTGTTCGCCCTGAACTCCTGATCCTGGACGAAGCGACGTCCGCCCTTGATATCGCCGCCCGCAATCGCGTCATTGACATCCTTTGCGAACTGAAACGCGCCTATGACATGGCGCTCATTGTCATTACGCATGATCTTTCCGTCGCGCGCGCCATGGCCGATCGCATCGCGGTGATGCAGGCCGGACAGTTCGTCGAAACGGGTTCGGCCCAGACCGTTTTGTCAGCGCCGCAACACGCTTATACGAAGCGCCTCGCGGATGCATCGCGGGTGATCGAATTGGCGTTCGACAAGCTGCGCGCCAACTTAGTATGATGAAGAAAAGAGGACGATGAAGCGTGCTGACTGCCGGTCCCCGAAACGCGATCACTGACGTAAGCGGCCTCACGGTCGGGCATGCGACCTGCGAAAAGACCAAATCAGGCGTCACGGTTTTGCGTTGCGCAGAGCCTTATGTCACGGCGGTCGACATGCGCGGCGGCGCGCCGGCGACCCGCGAGACCGATGTATTCGCTGCAGAGAACCTTGTCAGTCACGCCCACGCAATCGTTTTTTCGGGCGGATCTGTGTTTGGGCTCTCCGCCGCCGACGGCGTCGTCAATTTACTGTCTGCCGAGGATGTTGGGCTGCGCTTATCGCAAAGCAGTCCCGCCATTCCAATTGTTCCCGCCGCCGCCCTGCACGATCTCGGTAATGACGGAGAGAAAAATTGGGGCGAGAAGTCCCCCTATCCGGACTTCGGCAAAAGAGCCTGCGCCAATGCTAGCGAAGAATGCGCCATCGGGGCCGTCGGCGCCGGGCGCGGCGCGATGGCGGGCGCGCGGCGAGGCGGCATCGGGTCAGCCTCGATAGTGCTCGGAGACGGCGTCGTCGTCGGAGCGCTTTGCGCCATTAATCCGGTCGGCTCGGTCTACATGCCTGATGGCGAAACGTTTTATGCATGGCCATGGGAGCTTGGTGATGAATTTGGCGGACGATCTGCGCCTGCGACACGAGACGATGCAGCGCCATTCCCGCCGCATGCGCGGCTGACCTACGCCGCCGCGCATCGTGAGAACACGACGCTGGCGATCGTTGCAACATCAGCAGATTTAAGCAGCGTTGAAGCGAAACGCGTCGCCATCATGGCGCAGGACGGGATCGCCCGCGCCGTGCGCCCAGCTCATACAATCTTTGACGGTGATATCGTTTTTTGCGTGGCGACCGCGGCGACGCCGCTGCCCGCCGATGCAGCGACGCCACGACCGGTGAGCGTCGCCGCCATCGGTTCCGCCGCCGCCGACTGCCTGGCGCGCTCCATCGCGCGAGGGGTTTACGCCGCGGCGCATTAAGCCAACTGCTTTACTGGCCTGAATTTTGTACCGTTCCGTCAGCGCCGGACGCGCCAAAGCCTGCGCCTAACGCGAAAGCAGCCAAATGCGGGACATACTCCTATTAACCATCATTGCCGGACTGGCGGCCATCGCTATCCGACGACCCTTCGCGGGTCTTCTCGCCTGGGCGTGGTTCTCGATCATGACGCCGCATCAACTCGCATATGGCGTCTACGGCATACCGCTTAATGTCGTTCTGGCCTGCGCGACCCTGATCGGTTTCGCGCTCACGCGCGAGCTCTGGCGGATCCGCTTTGACCCGGTCATCATTTCGATGGCCGCATTCACGGGATGGCTCGTCGTCGCACAATACTTCTCCCTAAATCCCGAGCATTCTGCGCCTTTTGCGGACCGATTTATCAAGACCCTCGTTTTCGCAACGTTGTGCGGGCTATTAGCGACAACGCGCCTGCGGCTTCACGCGCTGATCTGGATCCTCGCCGTCGGCGTCGGCTTCTTCGCCGCAAAGGGAGCGCTCTTTACGGTCGCGACATTTGGCGAGTTCCGCGTCCAGGGTCTGCCGGGGACCGTGATTGAGGACAATAATCATTTCGCGATCGCCGTCGCGACATGTCTGCCGCTTATGCTTTATTTGCGGTCGCAGGCGAAACATGCGTGGTTGCGCGCAGTCTTACTCGCTGTTTTCGCGCTTTCGATTTTTGCGATCATCGGCACGCATTCGCGCGGCGGATTGATTGCGCTCGGTGTTTTCGCCGTCGCCTTCTGGATGCGCAGCCGTAAGAAACTCGCCCTCGCCGCCGCGCTGGCGCTGCTGCTTTTTCCCGCAACGGCGTTCATGCCGTCAAAATGGTCGCAAAGGATGTCGACCATTGCTGAGGCGGGCTCTGACGAGTCGTTTCAGGGCCGCGTTGACGCGTGGGTCATCAATTGGAAACTTGCAAAGGAGAATCCAATCACCGGCGGCGGGTTGCGGAATTCATATCTGCCCGAGATCGCCGCAGACGTCGATCTGGAGCGAGCGGAGAGCGCGCGCGCCGCCCACAGCATCTATTTCGAAACGCTGGGCGGCGCCGGCTTTGTCGGCTTGGCGCTCTTTTTCTGGATGCTTCTCGCCGCATTTTCTGCATTGTCGAAGGCGATCAACGAAACGCAGCAAAAAGACGACGACTGGCGGCCGCAACTCGCCCGCGCGCTTCAGGTGTGCCTGCTCGTCTTTTGCGTCGGGGGCGCCTCGGTCTCTATGGAAATGTGGGACGGATATTTGATCATCATCGGCTTGGCGAGCGCGCTGGCCGCCTTGACGCGCAACCAGCTCGCGCGAACCGCAGCGCCCGCAGGCCAGAAACGGTTCCGCCAAACCGTTTCAATGGCGACGTCGCCTGGCCATTCCCGTCTGAGCCTTCGACGTTAATTTTCGTTCGCCACAAACGCGGCCGTCGACGATGGATAGCTCTCGTCGGCCTCGCGCTGGTCGCGACGTAGCTCTTCAACACGATTTTCTGCCGTTTCGACCCCGTCAGGGCATTCGCCGCCGACATCAATCTGGATCGTGCTGTGATGGATTCCAAACTCGCTGATCAGATATTTCTTGGCGTCGTGCAAAGCGTTCCTCGCATCAGCATCGCAGTCAACGCAGGCGTGCAGCGTGATGCGCGGCTGTTCCGGCGTAATCTGCCAAATCCGCACCTGGTGCACATCGCGAATCTTCGGCGCCGCTTGTTTCAAGCCGTCGCTTAGTTTTTTGACGTCAATATGCGCCGGCGCCCCCTCTAAAAGGATCAAGCCGGTCTCGCGCAGCAATCGATAGGCCGAAAACCCGATTAGAACCGCAACCAGGATCGACAGGATCGGATCAATCTTGACCCATCCAGTCGTCATAATGATCAGTGCACCGATTATTGCTGCAATCGATCCGAGAAGATCGCCGACAACATGCAGCATCGCGCCGCGCACGTTAAGATCTTTTTCCCCTGGGCGATGAAGGATCAAAAAGGCGATGATATTTGCAACAAGACCGGCGGCGGCGACGCCGAGCATCAACGGCGCGTCTATCTCAATCGGCGAAAGGAACCGCCGAACCGCCTCGATAACGATCCAAACGAGGAGTCCTGCCATCAACATGCCGTTAACGAACGCTGCAAGAACTTGCGCGCGTCGATAACCGAAATGCAAAACACGATCAGCTGGGCGCATCGCGATCAGTTGAGCGCTTGCAGCAAGACCCAGCGCCACGGCGTCGGTCAGCATATGGGTCGCATCGGCCAGCAGCGCCAGCGATCCGGAGAGGATGCCGCCGATCACTTCGACGACCATAAAGACAACAATCACGACGAAGGCCAGCAACAGCCGACGGCTATTGGACGCCCCGTTATCCGCGGTGTGATTGCAGTCCGTCATGCCAGGGCAGATCGATCCCAAAGGCGGCGAAAATCCATCCTGCGACAATAGTCTTGATTACGGTCGCGCCGCAAGAAATTCACGGAATTGCACCAATTTGTGACAATTTAAACCAAGCGAATTGCTTTTCGCACTTGCGGGGCTGAATTAGGGTGACGTGATAACATTTGAATTGCTACTCTGAAGTACTAGCCGGTGCATGTTGATCGGCGACGACGGGGATCTTTGGTTGTGTTCGGGGCGTTGTCTGAAATCGATGGTTTAACGGCGAGTCTTGCTGCGACGCTAATCAGCATCGCAGGCACGTTCGCCGTTGCGTCCTTCGGCGCGGTCGTCGAACGCAATAGCGGCTATTTCTCCGCCTTCGCCGTCGGCGTGCTGACCGTCAGCGTCCTGTTTCATCTCATTCCGGAAGCCCTGGATGAGTCGCCGAACGCGACGAGCTGGATCGCCAGCGGCTTCGCAATCATGGTGCTGATCGGCATCACTGTTCAGGTCATCGTTAATCGCGACGCCGAAGGCGCAGCACTCGCCTTCGGCTATGCGTCGATCATCGCCCTTGCCTCACATTCTTTTCTCGATGGCGTCATCTACGCCGCAGCATTCGGCGAAGAGCCATTCACAGGCTGGATCACAGCTGTCGGTCTGATGCTGCATGAGTTCCCGGAAGGCATCATCGCCTATTTCCTACTGGCGCAGGCAGGGCTTTCTCGGCTTCGCTCAATCATTGGATCATTTTTAGCTGCTGCGCTCACGACGCTTGCCGGCACGCTCAGCGCCAATTTCGCTTTCGGCTTCGCGGCTGGTCCGCCCGTTGTCGCATTGCTCGGCGGATCTGCAGGTGCATTGATCTATGTCCTGATCGTGCATCTTGGCCCTCACGCGGCAACAGCGCCTAACAGGCGCGGGTATTTATTCGCGCAACTTGGGGCGGCGATTGGCGTCGCTGCGGTGATCGTCAATCACGCTGGCGGCGGACATTAACGTTGATCGAAAGCCGGCTAATCAAACAATCGATGTCGTGAAGAAGGCAGTGACAGCCGCTATGAAGACGCCGACCACGATGATCATGCGCGGGATCGTGTTCTTCGCTAGATAAAACCCAACTGGAACAAGCATCAGATTGGCGATGATCAAGAACCACATGGAGTTCGTGGTCGGGGCGAGCTCAACGAGCGGCGGCAGGACGAAGCCGTTTTCAGCGCTGAAACCTTGCGCAATCCACGGCAAGCCCCGCGCCATGTCGATTGATATGACGAGGCCGATAAAGGCTTTAGATGCGTCGCTGACGGCGACATACGACGTGCGCAATAAACGGATGGTCTGCGTCGTCAGCGCGAAAGCGTATTCGCGACCCGCAATGAGGCCAAGAAAGACCCAGGTTGTCGACATCGGAATGTTGCTTAAGTCTTTGAAATAGAAAAGCAGCGAAGCGTAGGTGAAATCGATGATCGTGGCGGAGCGGATATCGGTGACGGAAGTTTTGCTTTGTAGAATGCGCTGAACCGGGCCGCCTCTGTTCCAAAATGTATAACCCAAAAGCAGCACAGTGACGCCGATCGCCAAGACCGCTTCGTGCGGATTGACGCCTGATCCCGGCGTGACGCCATCGCCTCGCGGAAGAAAGATAAAGATGTTCGCAAAGTCCTGCATCAACCAAACCGCCCATAGATAGGACGTCGTGATCCATTGCAGGAGCACCCAGATCGGCGCGTGTTGCTGGTCTTCCGTCTTGCGGAAAAACTGTTCAAGGGTTCGCGAAAGCAAGAGATAGACGCCCATGCCGACAACAAAGGCGAGCCCATAGCCGATCAACGATTTCTGGAGCATCGAGCTCAAACCCGCCATGGTCGCGAAGATGGTGAGAACCATGAAGGAGGTTGAGACCGGGATCCCGATCCGCGTCAGCACCAACAGCGCCAGCGGCGGCAGCATGTGATACCAGGACGGCTCGAAGATTGGGTATTTTTCAGTATTGTCCAGCCGGCCATAAGACGTGTCGCAGCCGACTTCAAAGTCGCACAACGCTTTCGGACTGCCGTCCGCATTGCGCAGTTCGCCGCCGTCCGTGACATAGCCGTAGAAGAAAACGACGATCAGAATTGTCGACGCAAAGAGAAACAGCGCCCACCACGGCAATCGTCGGTTTGAGTTTATAAATGTGCCAAGCGTCTGCAGAGCATCGTTGCCGACGACGGCGTAGGCCGCCAGCACGAAGCCGATCACCGCATAAACGCTAACATCAAAATCCATGGGCGGCCGCCCCTACCATTTGCGAATGCGCGCTCTTCTGGCGCGCTTTAGCTGAGTCGCAACACGAGGCCCCTGCCGCGGTCGCGCCAACGGTACCCGCCTCGCCACAAACAAGACAGGTTTCGCTTGGCGGATTATTGTCACATTTTTATGACGGCCTCAGGCGGCCAGCTTCATGGAGACGATTTTTGTTGGATTTCGAGGCGGTTCGCCGCGCGCCGCCTGGTCGACATTTTCCATGCCGTCAACGACCTGACCCCACGCGGTGTATTGGCCGTCCAGAAACGAGGCGTCATCGAAGCAGATGAAAAATTGGCTGTTGGCGCTATCCGGGTTAGCGGCCCGCGCCATCGAACAAACGCCGCGCTGGTGGCTCATGTCGTTGAACTCGGCCTTGAGGTCAGGCTTATCAGAGCCGCCGGTTCCATCGCCGCGCGGACACCCCATTTGCGCCATGAAGCCGTCGATCACCCGGTGCAGGACGATGCCGTCGTAAAAACCTTCAGAGGCAAGTTCCTTTATCCGCTCGATATGGGCCGGCGCTTTGTCTGGAAACAGCTCAATCGTCACTTCGCCTGTGTCCAGCGTCAGGATCATTTTTTCAGTCATCGCTCAATCTTCCCATCAACTCTGGTTGGTACTTTGATATCGCATATGTCTTTGACGAAACCGCTGTCATCGACTTCGCCTAGAGCACGCAAATAGTTCATGAAGACGTCGCTGTCCGTTCGCATGACCTTGATATCCCTCCGGTCTTTCTCAGGAACGTCAGACGCAATGCGCATGCGCATTATTGGCGTCGGGCGTGAAGGCGGCTCGCCGCGAACGATCCGGCGCGACGCTTCGTAGCCGTCGACGATCCAGCCCCACGCCGTATAGCGCTGGTCAAGATTGGCCCTCGCGTCGCCGATCATCAGGAAAAACTGGCTGTTCGCGCTGTTTGGGTTGGTCGCCCGCGCCATCGACATAACGCCCGGGCAATGCAGCGCCCACAAATTGACCCGCTCAGACGCGAGGAAAGACCGCAACGCTTCTGGCTGTGCGGCGACGGGCATGCCGTCAATATAACCGACCCGCGGCGCGATGCGATCACGGCCAATGACGGTGAAGTTCTCGACCGCGCTCGCATCTTTCGTAAATTCGCCGGCGATATCGGGCTTGTCAGAACCGCCAGTGCCGTCGCCCGCCGGGTCGCCACCCTGCGCGACAAAACCCTCGATCACCCGGTGAAAATTCAATCCGTTATAGAAGCCTTCGCGTGTCAACTCGCGCAAACGATTAGCATGACCAGGCGCAAGATCTGGCCGCATCTCTATAATGATCAAGCCGGCGGGCAGATCCATATAGATCGTGTTTTCGGGATCAAGCGAGCGCCACGCGTCTTCAGGCGCGGCGTTGAGAACGCTTACTGGATTGACGGGCGCCGTCCCGTCTTTGTCCTGAGCGCTGACCGATGGAGCCGCAGCGCACAAAGCCACAACCGTAGTAATGATCACCTTACGCATAATATTCTTCATCTTCCACTTTCAAACTCTGCTCACTTGCCGCGCCAAGTATGCATACAAGTCTCGTTGCGGCGAAAATATGTCAGGGGCCGACGCGTCAGCTTATGATTTCGAAAACCGCTCCCGCAGTCTTGATGCGACATGAGCCGGCACGAATGAGTTGATGTCGCCGTCAAGCCGTGCGATTTCCTTGACAAGCCGCGAGGCGATCGCCTGATACCGTACATCCGCCATCAGGAATACGGTTTCTATGTCATCATTCAGCGCCTGGTTCATGCCGACCATCTGAAATTCATATTCAAAGTCGGAGACGGCGCGCAGGCCGCGAATGATGATGCTCGCCTCGAGCTGTTCGGCGAACTGCATCAACAGGTTTTCGAAGGGTTTGACGGTGATGGCGACGCCGGACTCCTTCGAAATGCGGATCATCTCCGTTTCCACCATGTCAACGCGCTTCTCTAAGGGAAAGAGAGGCCCCTTGTCGCGATTGATCGCAACGCCGATCACAAGCTCGTCGACGAGTTTGACGGCGCGCTCAATAATGTCGACATGGCCGAGCGTGAGCGGATCAAAGGTGCCGGGATAAAGACCAATGCGTTTCGCCATATGCGCCTCGTTTATTCCGCAGCCTGCATCGCTTCTGCGGCCAAAGGGCCTCCGCGCCAGATTGGCATTGGTTTAAGCCCCGTTGCAACATCGCCGGCCGCCCGGGCCAGAACGGATAAATGTTTAGTCGGGGCCGTCATGCGTGGAGGTCCGCCTCGTTCGCATCGTCCTCTTCCGCATCTTCGATCCGGCCCACAGAAACAACCCGCTCGCCTTCGCGCGTTTTGAAGATTGTTACCCCTTGTGTGTTGCGCCCGGCGATGCGGATGCCGTCTACCGGCGTGCGGATCAACTGACCGCCATCGGTCACCAGCATCAGCTGATCGGTCTCCTCGACCGGGAACGAGGCGACGACTTCGCCATTCCGCTCCGTGGTCTGGATTGCGATGATGCCTTTGCCACCGCGGCCCGAGGTGCGGTATTCAAAAGAAGACGTGCGTTTCCCGAAACCGTTCGCCGTCACAGCCAGAACGAACTGTTCGCGCGCGCCAAGCTCAGCAATGCGCTCCTGGCTGATAGCGACATCTGGCGCATCGATGTCTTCGGGATCATCGATATCGTCTTCGCCGGCCGCCCGGCGCATGGCGGCGGCGTGCTTGAGATAGGCTTTCGCCTCTTCAGACGATGTTTCGACATGGTGGAGGACCGCCATGGATATGACACGGTCGCCCTCTTCAAGCTTGATGCCTCGAACGCCGGTCGAAGTGCGACCCGCAAAGACGCGAACGACGTCGACCGGGAAACGGATGGAAAGACCAGACGCGGTCGTCAACAGAATGTCTTCAATTTCCTGACAAATCCGCACGCCAATAATTTCATCATCGCCGTCAAGCTTCATGGCGATCTTGCCGTTGCGATTGATGCGCTTGAAGTCTGACAGCTTATTGCGGCGGACATTGCCCGAGCGCGTTGCAAACATTATTTGCAGCTGCTCCCAGGCGTCCTCGTCTTCGGGGAGCGGCAGGATGTTCGTCACCCTTTCACCCTGGGCGAGCGGCAAGAGATTGACGAAGGCCTTGCCCCTGGAACTCGGCGCGCCTTCCGGCAAACGCCACAGCTTCATCGAATACGCCATGCCTGTCGAGGTGAAGAATAGGAGGGGCGTATGGGTGTTGCCGACGAAAAGCTGATTGACGAAGTCCTCATCCTTGAACTTCATGCCGGCGCGGCCTTTGCCACCGCGCTTTTGCGCGCGGTAAGTCGACAGCGCGGTACGCTTCACATAACCCGAATGGGTGACAGTGACGACCATCTCTTCCTGGGCGATGAGGTCTTCGTCTTCGACCTCGCCTTCGGACTCGATGATTTCCGTCCGTCGCGGCGTTGCGAAATTCTCCCGTACTTCGCGCAACTCATTGGTGATGATTTCCATCACGCGCTCGCGCCGGCGCAGGATATCGAGATAGTCCGAAATCTTCTCTGCCAGGCCCTTTAGCTCATCGCCGATTTCATCGCGGCCTAGGGCTGTCAGACGTTGCAAGCGAAGATCGAGAATGGCCTTCGCCTGTTCATCGGATAGCTTGATCACGCCTTCAGACGAAATTGTGTGACGCGGGTCGGCGACGAGGGCGACGAGAGGCGCGAGATCCTTCGCCGGCCATTCCCGCTCCATCAGTTCCGCTTTCGCGGTCGCCGGGTCCGGCGCCCGGCGGATAAGCTGAACGACTTCGTCAATATTAGCTACGGCGATCGCAAGACCGACGAGGATATGCGCCCGGTCCCGCGCCTTGGCGAGATCAAACTTCGTGCGCCGGGTGACGACTTCTTCGCGGAACTCGATAAAGGAGGACAAAACCGCGCGCAGGTTCAATTGCTGCGGTCGACCGCCATCGAGCGCGAGCATATTGACGCCGAACGAGGTCTGTAGCTGCGAATGGCGGTAAAGCTGGTTCAGGACAATGTCGGGCGATGCGTCCCGGCGCAGTTCGATGACGACGCGGATGCCTTCGCGGTTTGACTCATCGCGAATATCGGCGATGCCCTCGAGCTTTTTCTCGCGCACGAGATCGGCGATCCGTTCAATCATCAGGGCTTTATTCACCTGATAGGGGATCTCCGTAACGACAACGCCGTACCGATCTTTGCGAATTTCCTCAATTGTCGCGCGCCCGCGCATCACGACGGAGCCACGACCAAGCAACAGCGCCGCCTTCGATCCGACGCGGCCAAGAATAAGGCCGCCGGTCGGAAAGTCCGGTCCCGGAACAATTTCGATTAACTCTTCGTCCGTGACCTCAGGGTTTTCGATCATCGCAATGGTGGCGTCGACAATTTCACCGAGATTATGCGGCGGAATATTGGTCGCCATGCCGACGGCGATGCCGCCGGCGCCATTGACTAGAAGATTTGGAAACCGCGCCGGCAGAACAAGCGGCTCTTTCTCAGACCCGTCATAGTTCGCTTGAAAGGCGACCGTTTCCTTCTCGATGTCTTCGAGCAGCGCCTGGGCCGGCTTGCCCATGCGCACTTCGGTGTAACGCATGGCCGCCGGCGGATCGCCGTCTATGGAGCCGAAATTGCCCTGACCATCGAGAAGCGGCAGGCGCATCGAAAAATCCTGCGCCATACGCACAAGTGCGTCATAGACCGCCTGGTCGCCATGGGGGTGGTATTTACCGATGACGTCGCCGACGACCCGGGCCGATTTCTTGTAGGGCCGGTCCCAGAAATACTTGTTCTCGTGCATCGACCACAAAATGCGGCGGTGAACCGGCTTCAAACCGTCGCGCGCATCCGGGATCGCGCGGCTGACGATTACACTCATCGCGTAGTCGAGATAAGACCGGCGCATCTCCTCTTCGATGGAGACAGAAGATAGGCCGGGATCGCCCGGCGGTTTGCCAGCTGGCGCGTCGTCTCGGTCCGTCATGTGGGCTAAGAAACCTCAGGAATCATAGGGAAAATCATCGCCACGGCGTAGCACCCGGCCCCCTCGGCGCCAAGCGCGCGCGGGCGTTTCGCCGCGAGTTTATTCACGCCCGGCAATCCGCTACAGTGAAGGTGCTGAATCGGTCGGGAATAGCCGTGACATCAAAGACGAAAATGCCAGTGTTATTGGTGAGTTGCGCCGCGTTACTGGCGTCCTGTGGAAAAAATGAGTCTCCGCTTGACCCGGCGCTCTTGCCGCAATTGGCGCCAGACGGCTGGGCGGATGCGGCGGGCGGCTTCATCGATCGCGTCGGAGAGCCGAATGGCTATGGCGCATTGGCCGCGTCGCCGACAGGCGGCGTCCTGATTCGCGTTGATCTGATGAGCCTCGCCGAAGGCTGGCACGCCATCCACCTGCACCAGGTCGGCGACTGTTCCGACCCCGCCGCCGGCTTCATGGCGTCAGGCGGCCATATCGATCCGGACGAGCGCGCCCACGGTCTTCTCAATCCAGACGGGCCCGAGCGGGCGGATTTGCCGAATATCTATGCAGGCGCTGACGGCCGAGCGACGGCGGAGATTTATGCGCCCGCCCTCGCCCTCTTGCCAAGCGAAGCCTCCGCCGCCGCCATCGGCCCTTACGCCATGATCGACGACGATGGCTTCGCCATCATTATTCACGAAGGCTCGGACGATCATGTCTCGCAGCCGATCGGTGGCGCCGGCGGACGGGTTGCATGCGCGGCCATTCTTTCCGGGCTCTGACATTTGTCCAATAGTTGCGTGCGAGGTTCAGCATGATGACGGAGATCTCAAGACGGCTTTTCGTTGCAGGCGGCCTTGCAGTCGGCGCGGCGCCGGCATTCGCTCACGAGACATCGAAAGGCGTTTGGCGTCCGCTCGCGGACATGCCTTTTCCCGTTCAGGAAATCTACCCCGCCCCGTTCTGGAAAACGCCCGCAACGCGCTCGCTCAAACCGACGCCGTTCAACATCGTCGTCAACGCCGGCGGATTGACGCCGGACCGCCCCTTCAACGTGACGGACGAAACCGTCTGGTATGATCCTGAAACGAATAGTTGGAGTTCCGGTCCAAGATTGCCGGCGCCGCGTCACCATCTCAATCTCGTCAACAACAACGGCTACCTTTACGGCGTCGGCGGCTTCGCACGCGACGCCGGCGGGGGCTGGCGCATGCGCGCCGATTGCTGGCGGCTTGGCGATATCAATGGCGAATGGACATCGCGCCGGTCCCTTCCGGCCCCCCAGGGAGAGGCCGTTTGCATTTCTCTCGGCGGTTATATCCACATCGTTGGCGGGCGCGCGCCAAAGGGCAGCCGAAATCTTGAATGGGACGATCATATCGATACGGACAAACACCGCATTTATGACGCCGGCGGCGATCGCTGGTATGACGCCGCGCCCATGCCGACGCCGCGAAATTCCGCCGCCGGCGCCGTCGTCAGCGGCGTCCTCTACGTATTTGGCGGGCGCACGGTAAGCGCGGGCAACACAACCGCCGCCGAGGTTTACGACCCCCTCGCGGACCGGTGGGACAAATGCCGGCCGATGCCGAAGGGTCAAGCTGGCTTGGCTGCCGCCGCGATTAACGGGAAGATCTACGTTTTCGGCGGGGAGTTTTTTGGCGCTGGCGGCGACGGCGTCTTCCCGGACGCCTGGGAATATGATCCGCGAACCGATCGCTGGCGCTCTGTCGCGCCGATGCCGCGCCCGCGTCACGGCCTTGGCGCTGTCGCGATCGGCGACAAGATCTACGTTATCGGCGGCGCGCTCGAAGCGGGCGGGTCGGAAACATCCGCGGCGGCGGCTGAATTTTCCATGCCGGACGCCTAAACCATCGAACCACGTAAAAGTTGCGCCTACATCCAAAGCGCGCGATGCGCCCTGTCTGAGAAGGAAAATCAAAAATGGACGCCATCTTAGGCTGGGTTGACGGCCGCGCCACAGGCCTCGCCGGCGTAGGCGCGATTTTGGCAATCGCGCTCGTATTCTCTAAGGACCGCATGGCGATCAATCTGCGCATCGTTCTTTGCGCGTTCGCGCTTCAGGTCGCCATTGCTTTTTTCGTATTGCGCACGCCTTTCGGGGTTCAATTCATCAAGGCCCTGTCCTTTGGGGTCACCACCGTCCTCGGTTTCGCCAATGAAGGCATCCGGATGATTTTCGGAGAGCTTTCCGGCGATCAGTTCGGCACCGTTTTCGCCATACACGTGCTGCCGGTCATCATCTTTTTCTCCGCCCTGATGTCGGTGCTCTATCATATGCGGATCATGCAAATGGTCGTCGCGGGCGTCGGCGGCGCGCTAAATTTCGTCGTCGGCACGCGCCCGGTTGAGTCATTGAACGCCGCGGCGAATATCTTTGTCGGCCAGACCGAAGCGCCGCTTGCGATCAAGCCCTATCTCGGCCGCATCACGAACCCGCAGCTCTTCGCCGTGATGACGTCGGGTCTCGCCTCCATCGCCGGAACAGTCCTCGCCGCCTTCGCGCAGCTTGGGGTCAATCTCGAATATCTTCTGGCGGCGAGCTTCATGGCGGCGCCGGGCGGTCTATTGATGGCGAAACTCATCGTGCCGGACGGCTCGGAGAAAGATAAATCGACGCTCACCATTCTCGACATCACCAAAGAGCGTAGTCCCCACGCCAATATCTTCATGGCCGCCGCCGCCGGCGCCCAGGACGGGCTAAAGCTTGCCTTGACGATCGGCGCCATGCTGCTCGCCTTCGTCGCGCTGATCGCGCTCGCTAATGGCGGCCTCGGCTATTTCGGCTCGCTGGTCGGCGTAGAGGATCTATCCCTGCAAAAGGTTCTCGGCTTCGTTTTTGCCCCGCTAATGTATCTGTTGAGCGTTCCGTGGGAAGAGGCGCGCGCAGCGGGCGCCATTTTTGGCGAAAAACTCATCCTCAACGAGTTTGTCGCCTATATCAGTCTCGTTAATCAGGCCGGCGAGTTCAGTCCGAGAACCGTCGCCATCGTCACTTTCGCGCTGTGTGGTTTCGCGAATTTGTCATCAATCGCCATTCTGCTTGGCGGACTCGGTTCGCTGATTCCGGACCGCATGAGCCAGATTGCGCGTTATGGCGTCCTCGCCATTCTCGCCGGCTCCTTGTCGAATTTGATGAGCGCTGCGCTCGCCGGGTTGATCCTGCCATAAGCTGCGCTCACATAGAGGCTCGGCAAAGCAAATTGAGCCCAGGGAGATTTTCGATGCGCGATTACACTCAATTCTACATCGACGGCGAATGGCGGAAGCCGGATGGCGCCAAAACCCTTGACGTAATCAATCCGGCTACGGAGGAAGTCGCAGGCAAAATTTCCCTTGGCGGAGAGGAGCATGTCGACGCGGCCGTGAAAGCCGCGCGCAATGCGTTTCCCGGCTGGAGCGAAACACCGCTGGAAGACCGCATCAGCGCGGTCCAGAAAGTCGCTGAAATCTACGGCCGGCGCATGAGCGACATTGCGGCGGCGGTAACAGAAGAAATGGGCGCGCCTGAATGGCTTGCCCAGCGCGCGCAGGCGCCGGCCGGCCTTGGCCATCTGATGACCGCTATCGACGCTGCGAAGGCCGTCGAGTGGATTGACGAGCGCGGCAGCACCGCGGTCGTCAAGGAGCCGATCGGCGTTTGCGGTTTCATCACGCCGTGGAACTGGCCGATGAACCAGCTGACGGCGAAATTTGCGCCGGCGGTCCTATGCGGCTGCACCATTGTTCATAAGCCTTCTGAAATCGCGCCCTTCTCGGCGCATATCTTTGCTGAGATCTGCGATGAGGCCGGTCTGCCGGCGGGCGTTTACAATCTCGTCGACGGCGAGGGACCGGCGGTCGGAGCGGCCATCGCCGCGCATCCGGGCGTCGATATGGTTTCCTTCACTGGATCGACGCGCGCCGGCGTCGATGTCGCGGAAAAGGCCGCGCCAACGGTCAAGCGCGTGCATCAGGAACTCGGCGGCAAATCGCCAACGGTCATTCTCGATGACGCCGATCTGCCTGCGGCGGTCGGCGATGCGGTCGGCGCGGTGATGATGAACTCAGGACAGTCTTGCGTCGCGCCGGCGCGTCTGATCGCGCCGCGCTCGAAACTTGAGGAGATTGAGAAGATCGCCGCTGAAGCGGCCGCCGGCTGGGCGCCTGGTGAAAAGACCGGTCCATTGGTATCAGAAACCCAATGGAAAAAAGTACAGCACTATATCGACATGGGCGGCGAAGAAGGTGCGCGCCTCATTGCGGGCGGGCCCGGCAAGCCGGAAGGCTTTGAAACCGGCTATTTCGCCAAGCCCACGGTCTTCTCCGATGTTAAAAACGATATGACCATCGCGCGCGAAGAAATCTTCGGGCCCGTTGTGACCATCATCGGTTATGATGACGAGGAAGAAGCGATCGCCATCGCCAACGACACCGAATACGGGCTTTCGGCGCGGGTTTATGGCGGCGATCTCGATCGCGCGCGCCGCGTCGCCTCGAAAATTCGCGCCGGCTATGTTCACATCAACGCCGCGCCCATGGATCTCAAAGCGCCCTTTGGCGGCTACAAGAAGTCCGGCAATGGACGCGAATTCGGCGTCGACGCGTTTGACGAGTTTCTGGAAACGAAATCTATCCTGGGATACAAGAAAAGCGCCTGATTTCGAGGCTCTATGAGCCGCACCGCGCCTTGATCCAGATCAACTCCGTCGGCCTCGGCGCTTCTTATCTTGCGATCAAACGACCGGTCGGAATTCGGCCGCCCCAAGGGAGAGCAAGGTCATGGTTCAAAACGAGGCCGCGGCGCCGGGCGTCGTCTCTGTGGGGCAGTTGACGCCGGATGCGCCTTGGCGCTGGCTCGGCGCGGGGTGGCGCGACCTCATGCGCCGGCCCCATCTCAGCATCGGCTACGGCCTTCTGGTTGTAAGCGCCGGCGTCGGCCTCAATTACCTTCTTTGGATCAGCGGCTTTGCATCCTTGATCCCGGTCGCGCTCGGCGTCTTCGCCATACTCGGCCCCTTGCTTGCCGTCGGCCTTTACGAATTGAGCCGGCGCTATGAGACGGGCGAGCCCCCGGGGCTGTTTCCTGTCAAATTCGCCGGACCCCGTTCGCCGATTCAGCTCGCTTATATCGGGTTTTTCCTGATGTTCGCGGCGCTCGTGTGGCTGCGCATCGCGATGCTGCTTTATGCGCTTTTTGCCTCAGCGATGTACCAGCCGCTCGACGACTTTCTGACCTTCGCCATCACGACAGGCTCCGGCCTCGCCATGCTCGCGGTCGGCACCGTTATCGGCGGCTTTATCGCGTTCGGCATCTATCTCCTGACCGTCGTTTCCATCCCGATGCTGATGAATGAACGCTCGGATCCGTTCACCGCCATCGCCGTCGGCGTCAACGCGTTTCAGAAAAGCCCCGGCGCGATGTTGCTCTGGGCATGGCTGATCGCCTTCATCGTCGCCGCCGGGATTGCAACGCTCTTTGTCGGCCTTGCGATCGCGTTTCCCCTGCTTGGCCATGCGACGTGGCACGCTTACCGCGACATCCGCGCGCTTTAGGGTTCCTCGTCCTCAAGATCATCGTCGATCAGGATCCGTTCGGCGGCGCCGTCGGGGTCTTCGAATTGACCCGATTGCAGCGCCCACATGAACGCGGCGAGACCCAGCCCGCCCAGTAGCAGGGCAATCGGTATGAGAAACAACAACGCCGTCATTTCGCGGATTTCGCAGCGCGCCGCGACAAGCGCAGCGCATTCAGTGTGACGACCATAGAAGAGCCAGACATGGCGAGCGCAGCGATCAGCGGCGTGACGAAGCCGGCGACCGCGAGCGGCACTGCGCAGGCATTGTAAAAGGCGGCGAAGGCGAAATTCTCCAGAACGCGTCGCCGGGCCTGCCGAGAGACGTCGATGCTGGTTGCGATCGGTTCGAGCCTGTCGCCGAGATAAACGAAGTCGGACGCGGCCTGGCTGATCTCTGCAGCCCCGCCCGGCGATAGAGAAACATGCGCCGCGGCGAGCGACGGAGCGTCGTTCAGCCCGTCGCCAATCATCGCGACGCGCGCGCCCTCGCCTTGCAGCGCTTTCAGGCGCTCGATTTTCTCCTGCGGCGTCAAGCCTGATCTCCATGCGTCGATGCCGACGGTCTGCGCAAGACTTTGAACTGCGCTTTCGCGGTCCCCGGACAGGAGTTCAATCGCGAAGCCGCGGCCGCGCAATGCCTCGATTATTTGCGCGGCGTCTTCACGAGGTCGGTCGTCGAAAGAGAAACGGATCGGAGCGGACCCTTCGCGCCAGAACCACGCCTCCATGCGATCGTCGTCGCCGCCGTCAGCGCCGACCCATGCCGCGGAGCCGAACCGCATGCGCGTCTCGCCGTCAAAGCCTTCAACGCCGAGGCCGGGCGTTTCGACAGCGCTCGCGCTCGCTTCGCCAGCCCCGACATGATCAACAAGTGCACGCGACAGGGGATGCCTGCTCACGCGGGCAAGCGACGCGGCGTCTCGCACCGCGCCGTCTGGCAACGCGTCAGCATTGACAAGGACCGGTTTTCCGAGCGTCAACGTTCCCGTCTTATCGAACACAAAAACATCGGCTTCCGCCAGGCGTTCGAGCGCGTCGCCTGATTTGACGAGCACGCCCTCCTTGAAGAGGCGGCCCGTCGCGACGACCTGCACCGCCGGCGCCGCGAGACCGAGCGCGCAGGGACAGGTGATGATCAGGACGGCGACAGCATTGAGGAGCGACAGCCGCACCCCGCCATCCAGGAAGAAAAACCACAAGCAGAAGGTTGCAAGCGCCAGCGAATGAACAACCGGCACGTAAAGCGACGCCGCGCGATCGGCGAGCCGAACGTAGCGGCTTCGCGATTGCTCTCCTTTTTCAATGAGCCGCGTCAATTCGGCGATGAGCGATGTGTCGCTGGTCGCCGTCGCTTCGATAACGAGGCGCGAGGACTGATTAACAACGCCGGAATAGACTTTATCGCCGTCGGATAATTCCTTCGGCGCGCTTTCGCCTGTCACTAGCGACACGTCGCAATAGGCGCTTCCGTCGACGATGACGCCGTCTACCGGCGCTGCATCACCTGGCGACAAAAGCAACTGGTCGCCAGGCGCAATGTCGCGCGCGGCGACGGTCTCAACCCCGCCGTCAGCTCGGAACCGGCGCGCGGTCGCGCTTTGCAAAGCGAGGAGGTCGCGGGCGGCGGCGCGGGCGCGCCAACGCAAACGGTGATCGAGATAGCGCCCGATCAGCAGGAAAAAGAGGAGCATCACCGCGGCGTCGAAGTAGGCGTGCTCGCCGCCGGCGAAGAATTCATAGATGCTGATCGATAATGCGAGAAAAACCGCGAGCGATATGGGCACGTCCATATTCGCCTTGCGGACTTTCAGCGCCGCCCAAGCCGATGAAAAGAACGGCCGGCCCGCATAAAGCGCCGCCGGGATCGCAATCAGCGCCGAGGCCCAATGCATGAGCCCGCGCGCGCCCTCGCCCATCTCGGCTCCGCCGGCCCAGACGGAGACTGAGAGAAGCATGATGTTCGCCATGGCGAAGCCGGCGACGGCGAGCGCGCGCAACAGACGCCGGCCGTCTTCATCATGGGCGGCCTCAACTTGCGCCGGATCGAACGGCGCTGCGCGATAACCGAGACTATGCAGTTGTTCTGCAATGGCCCGCGGCTCAAGCGCGCCGGGTGTCCAGGCGAGCGACAAGCGCCCCGTAGAGAGGTTCAGCCGCGCCTGCTTCATGCCTGAAAAGCTGTTCATCGCGGATTCAATCTTGGAGATACAGCCCGCGCATTTGGCGCCGAAAACCGCAAGATCGAGTTTAGCGACCGGCCCGTCGACGCGGACGAAGGGCGCCGGATCGATAAGCGCTTCGCCCGTCTCGCTCTGGCGCGCCGCAGGCTCAAGCCCGCTCGGACAACCAAGGGCGTCGGTGTTGATATCAGCGGCGTTCGTCATTTCAATTCCAGGCGCGTATCGAACCGGAACTCATCGCCTTCGGGTCCGACTGCGCGCGCTTTCAGGTTCCACATGCCGGCGCCGGCGCCGGGCGCTTCGGCGACATAAACGCCGTCGCCAATGGGTGCGAAGCTCAGGTTCTGATCCTGATGATCGTCTGCGGGCCGCGACAACACGGCGTCGACGGCCAGCGCATTCAGCGGTCGATCGTCTTCCGTGAAGCGTAACGTAAGCTCGGCGCCAGTCATACCAAGGCGGGCCTTTGCGACACTAACGCTCCAGCCGAGTTCCGCTTGCGCCTCGCGCCGCGCCAACTCGTCATTGAAGCGCAGGCCCTGTACATAGGATTTTTTTTCCTGTTCGCCGGGGAAGGACCGAACCGCAAGGGTGATGAAAATCGTATTGGCGATGACGATGACTAGGAAAAACCCGAGCATCATTGCGAGAACATGCTTGCCGCGAATTTCAAAGTGGCTGGTCATTGCTGTCTCTCCGTCAGAAATACGCTCGGATTTTCTCTCGTCTCGCCGGTTGCGTCGTCGGTTACGACGAACGCGACGGGCGTCGATGCGCGAAGGGATGACGAGGCGTCCATTGTCGCAAAGAGCCTTAGTGAGCGAACGTCATCTCCCGTGACATCGAAGCTTACCGCATTTCCAACTGTTGTTTCACCCACCGCGTCCAGCGAGACGCCCTCAAGGCCGGACAAGATTGCAGTGAATGTGCGCGTCTCATTGCCCTTGTTGACCACCTTCAGGGTGTAGGCGTTGCGTATCGAGCCGTCTGACAACATGACGAAAGGCGGCGTCCGGTCGCGCAGAACGTTAACTTCGAAACTGGCGCGCGAAGCGAGGCCAAACACCATCAGCGCCGCGGCAAGTACGAATACGGAAGCGTAAAAGACAGTCCTCGCGCGAACGGGCTTGATTTGCGGCGCTTCGCCGACGGCGCGCCGCTCCATGTTCCGATCCGTGTCATAGGCGATGAGGCCTTTAGGCCGGTCGACCTTGACCATGATCTCATCGCACGCGTCGATGCACAGCGCGCAATTGATGCATTCGAGCTGCGCGCCTTCACGGATGTCGATGCCCATGGGACACGCCGCGACGCAGGCGCGGCAGTCAATACAATCGCCGCGGTCCTCCCAGCTGTCGCCTTTCTTGTGGGCCCCGCGCGGTTCGCCGCGGTCGCGCCGATAGGTGACTTGCAAGGTTTCTTCATCGGTCAGCGCCGCCTGAATGCGCGGCCACGGGCACATATAGGTGCAGACCTGTTCGCGCATGGAGCCCGCGAGCATGTAAGTCGTGAATGTCAGAATGCCCATGAAGAGATAGGCCGAGCCCGGCGCTTCGCCGCGGAACAGCTGCGGCAGGATTGTTGGCGCATCATGAAAGTAAAAAACCCACGCCCCGCCTGTCGCCGCCGCGATCAATAGCCATACGCTGTGCTTGCCAGCCTTCTTTGCAATTTTCGACGAGGTCCAGGGCGATTTCGCAAGTCGGATGCGCGCGTTGCGATCGCCCTCAATAAGACGTTCGGCGGCGATATAAAGATCCGTCCACACCGTTTGCGGACAGGCGTAGCCGCACCAGATCCGTCCGAAGAGCGCGGTCGCAAGAAAGAGGCCGACGGCGGCGAGGATTAAGAGGCCCGTGACGTAATAAAGTTCGTCCGGCCAGATTTCGATCCAGAAAAAATAAAACCGGTTGCCCGGGAAATCGACGAGCACCGCCTGATCCGGCTCGCCGGGGCCGCGCGGCCAGCGCACCCATGGCAACAGGTAATAAACCCCGAGCGCGCCGACGAGCAGAACCCATTTGAGCTTGCGAAATGTTCCCTGGACGCGTTTCGGGTAAATCGGCTCGCGTTTCTTGTAGAGAGCGCGCGCGCCGGCGCTATTGACGGCTGCGACGTCATAGGCGGTGACGCCTTCCGCCGCCTCGCCCGCGCTCCGCACGCCGATTTCGGTCATTCTACGCCTCCCGGTCCGAGTGAACCGGTTTTACTCTCCGCCGCCAAGTGAGTGCACATAAACCGACAATGCGGTGATTTCTTCATCGGAAAGACGATCCGTCCAATAGGGCATGACCCCCGCGCGGCCATAGACGAGGGTCTGCGTCAACACCGTGCGGTCGCCGCCGTAAAGCCAGATGGCGTCGGTGAGGTTCGGCGAACCCAGCGCCTGCATGCCCCTTCCGTCCGCGCCGTGACAGGCCGTGCATTGCTGCTCAAAGAGTTCGCCGGCTCTGGCGACGGCTTCCGGGTTTGCCTCGCGCCCGGACAAGTCAACGACATATTCAACAAGATCCGCGATCTGGTCGCGATTGAGTATGCCGGTTTCGCCATAAGCCTGCATGACGTTGAGGCGCGTTTGCGGGTGCGTTGAGCGAATGCCGTAATGCAACGTCGTCTCGATGTCGGAAAGCGTGCCGCCCCAGATCCAGGCGTCATCGACCAACGACGGGTATCCCACAAATCCTTGACCGCCGGCGCCGTGACAGGTCGCGCAATTGTCGCCGAACAGCGATGCGCCGGCGCTGATCGCATATTGCAGCAGCTGCGGGTCGCGCTCGATGTCAGCGATTGTCTCGACTTCGAGCAATGCGCCCATCTGCAGGCCGCGTTCGGCTTCGAGAGCGGCCATGGCGGCGTCGACATTGGCGCGTTCGGAGTGATCCCGCACGCCGCGCAAATGGCCGGTGATCCCAGGCCAGGACGGCATCAAGATCCAGTAGACAACGGACCAGGCGACGGTGATCCAGAACACGATCACCCACCAGCGCGGCAGCGGGTTGTTCAACTCCTTGATGCCGTCCCATGAATGTCCGGTCGTCTCTACGCCGGTTGGCTCGTCGACTTCCTTATCGGCCATCTTCGTCATCCTCGTCCTCAAGCGGAATGCGCTTGGCTTCGTCGAAGTTTTTCTTGTTACGCGGACTGAGCGCGTAAACGAGCACCAGGAGGAACCCGATTACAAAGAGGATCAGTCCCCAGGTCTGCGCGAGGCCAGCGAGAAATTCGTACATGCGCGCCCCTACCTGTAATTCTGCTCCGGCTCGTAAGTCGAAAAATCGACCATCGTGCCGAGGATTTGCATATAGGCGATGACGGCGTCCATTTCGGTGATAGTCCGCGGGTCGCCATCGAAATCGCGGATCTGCGCTTTGGGGTATCGCGCGATGAAATCATCAAAGAAATCGGAGAACGGGTCGACCTGCGCCTCGAGATCCGTCTTCGCATTCTCGATCATTTCATCGGTGTACGGCACGCCGACGGCGCGGTTCGCCTTCAACCATCCATCGACGTCTTTATAGTCGAGCGCTGTCTCGTTGAGGAACTTATAGGGCGGCATGATCGATTCCGGCACGACGCTGCGCGGATCGATGAGATGCTGCTGGTGCCAGGCGTCGGAATACTTGCCGCCGACGCGGGCGAGGTCGGGCCCTGAGCGCTTCGAGCCCCATTGGAAGGGGTGATCGTACATGCTCTCTGCGGCGAGCGAATAATGTCCGTAGCGCTCGACCTCGTCGCGCAAGGGACGGACCATCTGGCTATGGCACACATAGCAGCCCTCGCGGATATAGATATTCCGGCCTGCAAGCTCGAGAGGGGAATAGGGCCTCACGCCCTTCACCTTCTCAATCGTGCTTTCGAGATAGAATAGCGGCGCGATTTCGACGAGGCCGCCAATGGAAACCACTATGAGGATGGCGACAGTCAGGAGGAGGCCGCGCTTTTCAAGAAGTTGGTGTCGGTCGAGCATGTTCGCTTCCTATTCCGCCGGCGCCAGGCCAAGCTGCGCGTCGCGGGCGTATTCGCGTTCGCGCACGTCGCCGCGGGCAGTGCGCCACAAATTGTAGGCCATGATGAAGGCGCCGATCAGGAACAAAACGCCGCCCAACGTCCGGATGATGTAATAGGGATGCATCGCCTCTACGGTTTCGACGAACGCGAATTCAAGGAAGCCAAGCTCATTATAGGCCCGCCACATCAGCCCTTGCATGATCCCGGAGACCCACATCGAAGTGATGTAAAGAAGAATGCCGAGCGTCGAGATCCAGAAGTGCCATTCGACGAGCGCGCGCGAATAAAGCGCCTTGCGGTTCCACAGCCACGGCACGAGACAATAAAGCGCGCCAAATGAGATGTAACCGACCCAGCCGAGCGCGCCGGAATGCACGTGCCCGATGGTCCAGTCCGTATAATGAGAAAGAGAGTTGACGGCGCGGATCGACATCAGCGGGCCTTCAAACGTCGACATGCCGTAAAACGCGACGGAGACCACCATCATGCGCAAAACAGGGTCCGTGCGCAGTTTGTCCCAGGCGCCCGACAGCGTCATCAGCCCGTTGATCATGCCGCCCCATGACGGCATCCACAGCATGATCGAGAAGGTCATGCCTAGGGTCTGCGCCCATTCCGGCAAGGCGGTGTAATGGAGATGGTGCGGCCCCGCCCAGATATAGAGAAAGATCAGCGACCAGAAATGGATGATCGAGAGGCGGTAGGAATAGACGGGGCGTTCCGCCTTTTTCGGAATGAAGTAGTACATGATAGCGAGAAAACCGGCGGTCAAGAAAAAGCCGACGGCGTTATGGCCGTACCACCATTGCGTCAGCGCATCCTGCACGCCGGCGAAAAGCGAGTAGCTCTTCACGCCTGTGAGCGACACCGGCACGGCGAGATTGTTGACGATGTGCAACATCGCAATGGTCACGATGAAGGCGAGATAGAACCAGTTGGCGACGTAGATATGCGGCTCTTTGCGTTTGAGGATCGTGCCTAAAAAGACGAGCAAGTAGACGACCCAGACGATGGTCAGCCAGATATCCGCATACCACTCAGGCTCGGCGTATTCCTTCGATTGCGTGACGCCCATGAGATAGCCGGTCGCCGCGATCACGATGAAAAGATTATAGCCCCAGAAGACGAACCAAGGAGCGAGCCCGCCCCAAAGCCGCGCGCGGGAGGTGCGTTGCACCACATAGAACGACGTCGCGATCAACACATTGCCGCCAAAGGCGAAGATGACAGCGGATGTGTGCAAGGGCCGCAGGCGGCCGAAATTCGTCCACGGCAGATTTTCAAAATAGAAGATGTTTGGAAAGGCGAGCTGCGCTGCGATGATCACGCCCACCAGAAACCCGGCGATGCCCCAGAAGACGGATGCAAAGACGCCGGCCTTTACGACGCCCGTCTCATAACGGCCCGGTTGAGCCGGCTTTTCATTTGAGAGATGCACCACCATCGCGAAGCCGCCCAGGATGCTCGCTAGCAGGAACATCATCGCGTGCGAGGCCATTAGCGGGTCGGCGGCGTAGGCGGTCGTGAACAACGACCAAACCGCCAGCAATCCGATCGCAAATGCGATCAGTAAAACATCTGCGCTGCGCGCGCTCTTCGGCCCGCTTGGCTGCGCCGTATCGGACATGGGTTCCACCTCTCGACGTTCGTCGGTTCGATGTGCCTCAAACCGGCGCGGTATTTTTGACGTGGATCAACGCACAAGCGTTATTTTCGCTATCTTTGGGTCAAAGCACTGCAAAGACCAGCATATGGCCGCCAGATCCAACCCGCCGACCCAGATCGCGCGCTTCGTTATCGCAGGCGTCGCTGTCGCAATGCTCGGTCCCGCGCCGGCCGTCGGCGGCATTTTCGCGCCAATCTGCGCCAATGGCGAGATCACTTTTATCATGATCGAATTTGGCAGGGAGGACGGGCCCGACGCGCCATCCGCAGCGTGCCACGGCGCCTGCCCGCTGCAGCCGAGAAAAGCAGTTCCGCCCGGAGGCGTTAAGCCGAAACCGTGACGCTGTGGCGAGTGAGATCGCGAATTGCGCCTTTTTTCTTGAGCGTGGCAAGCGTTCTGCTGAGGGTTTCCAGCCGCAGGCCGAGATAGTCGGCGATGTCCTGGCGCGGCATCGGCAACGGCGTCGCGCGCCAGTCGTCGTCACTATCGGCGCCGATGGAAGCAGCGACCAATTTCAAAAAGGTTTCCACACGCTCCTCGGCCGTCTTTTTGCCGAGCAGCACTATATGATCTTGCGCCTTGTGGTACTCCGTCTGCCCGCGCGCGATCAGCCGGTCTTTCACTGATGGGAACTCTTCGGCGACAGCGTCGAGAAACCGATGCGGAAAATGACAGACCTGACTGTCTTCGAGGGCCTCGGCGGAGTAAGCGCTGGCGTCTGTCGGCCGCACGCCGACAAAATCGCCGACGAACAAAAACCCAGTCACTTGCCGACGACCGTCATCAAGATACTTGGACAGACGGAAGCTGCCGCGCACGATCACATAGAGCATGTCGTTAGGCTCGCCTTCGCTCATGATCGGGCGGCCTTTTGGAACCGCGCGGCGGGCCATGACGGCGTTGATCTGTTCAAAAAGCCGGGGTCCAAGATCGCCGCAGATTGATTGGTCGCGGACCCGGCAGACGTCGCAACTTTCGGGCGTCGCCGCGCCGTCAGCGCAAATGGATGGCAAGGATCCCGACGTCGACAACAGTGACCCCTTCGTCCGCTTGATTTATAGCCTCGTTTTATAAGAAACGGCCTCAAACCGCCACTCACGGGTCTGCGGCCAATGCGCGCCAAGGCGTCGCAGCTTGCCGACACAGGCGGCGCGCAATCTCATCGACGGCTGCGCCGGCTTCGATGAGCGTGATCTTGTCACTTCGCCACTCAATCTCGTCGGCCGCCTCGAGCCGCGCGAGCTCGCTCGAAACCGATACCGCGGCCGCTGGCGACAACGCAGACAGATAAGCTCGGCAATCCGCAGCGCCGGCGCAATAAAGCGCGCTCACGGCCTCAGCGGCGAGGCGTTCAGCCGCCGTCATCCGCCACGCTGAGGCGAAGGCGGCGCCAGCGCATGCCAGTTCTCTCGTATAGGCGGCCGGCGCCGATTTGTTTTGCGCGAAGACCGGGCCAATCTGACTGAGGGCGCCGGGCCCGACGCCGATCCAACCCGTCACGGCGTCGTCCGCCTCGCCATAAGGGTTAAGCGCTAGCCCCGCGCCGCCGGACTGCGCAAAGCGATGATGCGATCGCACATATCGTCCGGCGCCGACGCCGCGATAGCCGCCTTTGCGCAGCACGTTTTGCGCAATCTTCGCCGCAATTTTGCGCAAGGAGGGCTCACTCTCTTCACCGTCCCGGGGACCCGGGGTTTTAACAACTTTGAAATCAATGCGATCCGGCGCCAGCGCCGCAGCGCTCTCGACGAGGCTTCGAAAAGTCGACAGGGATTGGCCAGCGTCGCCTTGGCCGATGGTGAAAACGATTTCCTCGAGCCCTTTGGCGCGCGCGGCCGCGACCCAGACCTCCAGCGCGTTGAAGGCGGCGTTTGCGCCACTGTTACGCGCGCTGCGTTCGGCGATTGCATCCGCGACGAGCACGATCCGGTTTACGCCGGCGGCGATATAGGCGCGGGCGTCGCCGGCGCTCACAGTGGGGCGATCCGAATGCAACGTCACCGGCACGCAATCGGTCAATCCCAGTTGCCGCTCAATGGTGGCGAGGATCTCGCTGACATCGCGCGGGCGGATGGCCGATTGCGCGGTTGGATCGACGACCACCGCGGCGGTGCGTCCCCGACCGGCGAGCCGCGCGGCGAGACCAGCGACTTCGCGTTCGATCAACGCCGTTAAATCCTTGCGCGGCGGCGCGCCGACGATCCGGATCGCGAGCGGATCATATAGCCGGATCGCATCGATCTCAGCATCGACCGCGCTGATTGGCGCCGGCTCGCCCCTGATCCAGCGCCATGGGCTGGCATACGGCCATGCGAATTTCGGTTTCTGTTCGACGCGCGTGATCACGGGCGTCAGGCTATGCGCGCGCCAGCTGCGCCTTTCTGATCCAAATCAAAGGAGGACAGGAATTTCAAAATCGATTGGTAGCGGGGGCGAGACTTGAACTCGCGACCTCAGGGTTATGAATCCTGCGCTCTCACCAACTGAGCTACCCCGCCGGGACACCGATCAGGCGCGCGTCTATATAGGCGCCGCGGTCCGGGATCAAGCGCCGGCGCCGGCCTTTGCTCAGCGCTCATTCGGCCAGCGTCAAAACATGCTCTGCGATTGCAAGACAGCTCGTCAGCGCCGGTGATTCCATGCCGTAGAGCCCGATATAGCCGGGGACGCCGTGGGTCTTCGGCCCTTGCATGATGAAGTCGCCCTCCTCGCCCGGTCCTGCGCTCTTGGGGCGAATGCCGGCATAGCCGGGCGAGAGTTTTTCCGGATCAAGCGACGGCCAGAAACGCTGCACCGAACGGGCGAAGGCGTCGCGGCGGCCGGCGTCAACATCATAGTCCTCATTCGATGAGACATAGGAGATGTCGGGTCCCAGTTTCGCCTGCCCGCCGAGATCGCGCGTGTAATGCGCGCCGAGACTGTCGGGACCCGGCAGCGGATAAACGAGCCGGGAGAACGGCGCCTTGCCGGCGTAGGAAAAATACTGGCCCTTTCCGTAATGAATCTTCGGGATCGTTTCGCGCGGAACAGTGTCGATCTTCCGCGCAATGCGATCGGCCCACAGACCGGCGCTATTGATAACGAGGTTGGCTTCAAGCTCCATCGGCGCCTCGCCGCCGACAGATAGCGCGATCCCATCCTCGCCCGCGCGCCCCGCGTCGATCGACGCCCGCACCGCAAGCACTCCGCCCGCCTCTTCGAAATCGCCGAGCAGCGCCAGCATCAGCCCGTGACTGTCGACGATGCCTGAAGACGGCGACAGGATCGCCGCATCGCAGGCAAGACCCGGCTCCAGACGGCTCGCCTCGGCGCTGTCGATGATGCGCAAATCCATGACGCCGTTGCGTTCAGAATGCGTTTTCAACGCCGACAGTTTTTCGATTTCATCGGACCCATGCGCGACGATCAGCTTTTCGCAACGCTCATGATTGACCCCGTGCTGCTCGCAGAAAGCGTAAAGCAACTTCTTGCCGGGCACGCACATTTTCGCGCGCATGCCGCCATTTCGGTAATAGAGCCCGGCGTGAACGACCTCTGAGTTGCGCGAGGACGTCTCCTCTCCGATGCGCTCGTTCTTTTCCAGTAGAATGGTTTCGCGGCCTGACCGCGCAAAGGCGCGCGCGACGGCGAGACCGACGACGCCCGCGCCGATGACGACCGTGTCTACGCGCTCGCTCATGCTCCGCGACCCGTCATTGCTGCGTGTTGTTTATCCTCTCCGACCGGGACCGAATGGGCAATCCCTTCGCCCTGAGGCGCCACCGCGCAGCGATGCGCGCGAAAGCATGGGCGCGACGCAAATCATGCGCGCGCGATCAATCCGTCGTCGCGACCCATTCCGGATCGTCCTGCACTTCGCGCTCAAACATCAGGAAATCATAATATCCGCACCGCGTCTGCGTCGGAAACTCGCGGCAGATCTTTGGCCGGCCTTCGTAGATCGTGCAATTGCGCGTTTCCTTGTCGAGAAACATGCAGGACGTGACGTAGTGCTCGTCCTCCGTGTGCCGAAGGACCCGCGGATTATCCTCGTCGCCCTTTTTGGTGAATTTCTTCTCAGCCTTCTCGTAAGAGACGCCATGGAATTTCGCGAGACGCTTAATGTCCGTCTTTGTCGCCGGAATATGCGTGTATGAACAACAATAGGCCGGGCATTTCAAACAATCGTACTTTTTCTTCGCCATCAGGTCTCATTCTCGCGCGCATTGCCTATCGGCGGTACTGAACGAAGTCGCTTTTGGTTGCAAGCGTGTCATACAACGCCCGCGCACGCGCATTACCTTCGTCTGTGATCCAGTAGACCCGTTTGAGGCCGCGTCTGTCGGCTTCAGCGTAGACCGCTTCGATCAAAGCGCGGCCCGCGCCTGTCCCGCGCGCGCTCATATCGACAAAGAGGTCTTCAAGATAACAATAGCCGTCCAGATCCCACGTCGAAGCGTGGGGCAACGCATGGACAAAACCGATGACGGCGCCCCCTTTTTCAGCGACGAAAGCGAAATGCGGCGCGCCGGTGACAAGGCGATCGAAGACTGCAGCGTTCGCCGCCTCATCCATCGGCGTCTTGTAGAATTCCAGATAGGCCGTCCATAGTTTTAGCCAATCCGCTTCATCGGCGCGTTCGAGCTGGCGAACGACGATGCTCACGCCGCGCGCGCTCCTTGCTCAACTGTCGCCGCGATCCACCCGCCGCCGAGAACCCGGTCATGGGCGTCCTCCGGCGAATAGAAGACGCAGGCCTGCCCTGGCGCAACGCCCTCTTCCGGCGCGTCGAGGTCTACAACAACGCCGCCGTCCCAGCCGAGGCGCGCCGGCGCCGGCGGGCGCGTCGAGCGCACTTTCACCGCGACGGGCGTTTGCGCCCGCGCGGCGCTCTCAAGGTCGCCCTCGCCGATCCAGGAGACATCTTTCAGTGCGATGCGCGAGACCAACAGCGCTTCGCGCGGCCCGACAACGACTTGCCGGCGCGCCGGATCAAGGCGGACGACATAAAGCGGGTCGCCGGCGGCGACGCCAAGGCCGCGGCGCTGGCCGACAGTATAGTGGATGACGCCAGGGTGACGGCCCATCACCGTTCCGTCGAGATGCACGATCTCGCCGGGCTCCGCCGCGCCGGGGCGCAAGCGCTCAACGACGGAGGCGTATTTGCCCTCCGGCACAAAACAGATGTCCTGGCTGTCCGGCTTGTCGGCGACAACGAGACCAAGCTCGCCCGCCATGCGGCGAACGTCGTCTTTCGGCAAGCCGCCCAGCGGAAAGCGCAAATAATCCAGCTGCTCGCGCGTCGTCGAGAACAGGAAGTAGCTTTGGTCTTTTGACGCGTCGGCCGCGCGGCGCAGTTCAGGCCCGTTCGGGCCGTCCACGCGGCGAATATAATGACCGGTCGCCATGGCCGCGCCGCCGAGATCCCGGGCGGTTTCAAGCAAGTCTTTGAATTTCACCCGCTCATTACACCGCACACACGGGATCGGCGTCGCCCCGGCGAGATAGGTGTCGGCGAAATCCTCCATGACCGCATCGGAGAAACGGTCTTCATAGTCGAGGACGTAATGCGGGAAATCCATCGCCTCGGCGACCCGGCGCGCATCGGCGATATCCTGGCCGGCGCAGCAGGCGCCCTTTTTCTGGATCGCGACGCCATGATCGTAAAGCTGCAGCGTCACACCAACGACGTCATAGCCGGCGAGCTTCGCGAGCGCGGCCGTCACCGAAGAATCGACGCCGCCCGACATGGCGACGACGACGCGCGCGCCTTTCTCCACGCCGAAATCAAGTTTCGGCGCGTTGAGGCGGGATATGTCGAGGCTCGTTGTCATCAGGCCGCGCGATATAGGCGCGCCGCTGCGGTTTCACCACCCCGGCGTCCGTTTCGCGCCAGACCGTTTGCCCAAGGCGCGGCGATTTCATCAAACGAATTTCTCACGGCCGGCAGTATAGCGCCGCGGGCGCCCATGATCATAACTATCGACCAAATGCGGGATTCCTTGAATTTTTCGCCTGTTAGGCGAAAAATCTGAGGGGTTGATACAACCTTCGAGGGCAAAGGGCGCGGAAGCAAGGCGAGGCGCGTTCGAAAAGAAAGCCCCGATCGCAACCGGGGCTTTCCACGTAACAGTATATGATGGCGATCCTAATCGTCATCCATGTCAAAAGAGGTGAGCGACAGGAACTTCCAGTCGCCGCCGTCGCGGACGAGAACTTCTATCAATCCCTCGCTATTGCGGCTGCGGTCTTGTTCGTGATCTTCGGTGACGCTGACAACGGCGTAATGGGCCACAGCAGTATCCCCTGCGACAATGATTTTTGCGGGCATCAGCTCATATTCTAAAAACTCGTTCGAGCTGTTGAAGAAGCGGGACCATTTCAGCATTGAGTCCTTGCCGCGCGGCATAGGCCAATCGGCGCCCCAACTGACAACGTCATCATGAACGTATTGCGCAGGCCATTTGCCGTTCTCGGCGGCTTCGTCTTTCCAGGATTGCTTGATTGTGTCCCAGACCGCAGTCTGATCCTCGCTCCAGTCGCCCGCCAGGGCCGAACCAAAACCAATCGCGGCCGCGCACGCGGTCGCCGCTAAAATGCGTTTCATGTTTTCTCCTCCTTAGTCCGGTGCTGGGCGGATCGCCCGTGCAATCCCTCGCCCGCGGGCGCACCGTGCGTTCGCGCTGGCTTTTGCGCAAGCGACGCGATCAAGGCCCTGAAGCAAAACGACCTTCTTAGCTTCGATACGCGCTTGCCGAATCGCCCGCGGACCGATTCGTCAAAAGACCGCCTCGAGCCGGAAGTAAATCCGCTGGTCGGTCGGTGAAAAATCTATGCCTGACCGGCGCAGCGGCCAATTCGCTTCAATGCGTGCAAGCGCGTTTTTTGATAGCGACATGCGAACCCCGCCGCCCGCCGACATCAGCGCGTTCACCGGCAGCCCGGCCGCGCCGTCCGTGCCCAGAAAATCAATCACGCCGCCATCGACGAAGGCGTAAGGCGCGAATTTCACCGGCACACGCGGGACCGCGACCGGGGCGGCGCGCAATTCAAGCAGCCCAAGAAAGCAACGGTCGCCAAAAAGCGTTTCGAATTCATGGCCGAGGCCGAAATCGCGACCGCCATAAACGCATTGGTCCGCTTCGAATAAGGGTTTGGTGGCGAGCTGAGTCCAGCTTGTCAGTTCAATCTCGCCCCACGCCCCAAACCTCTGCACCCGCCCGGCCTCAATGACGACGCTGGAGAAACCGGCGCCCTCGCCGACGCGGCTTGCGAAAGGATCGCCGCGGGCCGTCGCGCCAAAAGCGTCCCAGCCGCGAAACCATTTGGTCGACACAGTCGTGACGCCGCTCCAGCGGTCTTGGGCGACAACTTCAAAACCCAGCGCGGTCATGAAACGCCGATCGCGCACGTCAAGGCTGTCATTGATCGATCGCGACGCCCGCGAAAACAAAAGCGCGGCGTCGCCGATCAGCTGGAAGTTCTCGGTTGCGATGAGGGGACGCGACAACTCCGCCTCATAGCTTCGGAACTCGATATCGAATGTCAGCGGGTCCGGACCGCTCAGGGACGCTGAGATATCGGAGCGAAAAGCGTTAATCTCCGCTTTCAGACCGCGCGGCGACAAGACAGCGAAGTATGAGCCCTCAAAAATAAACGCATCGCCAGTCCCCAGATTGTCAATCACCTGGACTTCGACGCCGTCCATGCCGCCGATGAGATCGTTGAAGGCGACGGTGCCCGAGATGATTTCGCGGCCAATTCCTCTTGGCGCGCGATTATCGATATAGACCTGACCCGATACGCGCACCTTGTCCGCTCTGACGATAACGCGCGGCGCCGAGCCGGGCGGACCGGGCGTCACGATCTCGACCTTGCAGCGGACGCCGGGAATCCGATTGGCGAGGACGAGAAACTTGTTGATCGTCTGCTCACGGAGCGGCTTGTCTCGGAGCAAGATCGCAGACAGCGCAGAGAGCCGACGCTTTGTCGCGCCGCGAACGCCAAGCACCTCGACAGCGTCGACGTCGCCGGTGGTCGCGCTCACGCGCAAGACACCGTCTGCGAAATCCTGTTCCGGCAGAAAAGCGATGCGCGCTGGAAAGCCGGCGCGCGCATGCAGATCCGTCACGCGATAGAGAATGTCATTTAGCCCGACGCCGTCGATCCGCCGGCCCAGAACCGACGCGTAAAGATGGCGCAGAGCGCCGGGCGGCAGAGCCTCCGCGTCGTCGATCTGAAGCTCGCGCAAAATGAAATCCGGGGTTTCGAGCGCTTCGGAGAAACGCCAGGTCGCCGGCCCATAGGCGATGGCGGGCGGCGCTGAAAACGCAGAGGCGGGATCTGCAAACCGGCGGCCAGCGATGCCGCGCGGCAGCGACAGCCGCGGTTCAGCGGTTTCGCGCGGGTCGCCGGGCGGGATCGCCGCGGGCTCCTGGGCCGCAATGTCGTCGCTGGAAAGAACAAGGCACAAACCGGCTGCAGCGCCGCAACAGCGCAATGCCCGTCTCCAAAACGTCATCGCCCCCCGGCGCATCGACGTCGCCTCGCACGCTAAACACGGCGGTTATGCTACCGCGATGCGCGCGCCGCCACAATCAATTCGCGCACGGACATGTTGCGTCGCAGCAACGCATCGCGCTTATTAACCACGCGCTGTTTTAAGCCGTTTCCTCGAAGATCGCATCGATGCGCGCTTGCGCGATGGGATGATATCCGGGGCGCGCGCGTTCATAAACGTCGGCCGCCCAGCCTGCCTGATCGTTTTCGATCAACGCCGCATAAAGACGATAAATGAATTTGCCGCGTCCGACATTCAGAAGAAATGTCTCCAGCGCGGGCAGTACGGCGCCGTAACCGCCCTTGATCGCCTGCATGTACCAGGCATAGGCGATCTCGGCGTTGGCGTGACCGGTGAGCGCGAAGGCGTCATCAAGAGCGACGAAGCGCTCCGTGGTCAATTCCTCCGTCGGCAGATTGTTAAGGAAATGCAGCCATTCATGGGTCGACCAGGCCTCCGTCTCGATTTCCGCAAGCTCGATATCGCCGTCGATCCAGTCATCGATCGTCTTCGAGACCCGCTTGAATGCGTTTGAGCGCGGAACCGGTACCGTGTCAGGCAGGCCCGGCTCGTAAATCCAGGCCTCGATTTCCGCCTTCGTCACAGCTTCCGGATCGCCCGCCCAGAGCTGATCTTCGAAATAGGCGAGGAAATCTTCGGTGGTGATCGACTGAAAGGCAAAGGCGGCGAAATATTTGCGCAGGAAGGCGTCGAACGGCTCGCGCTCGAACCGCTCTTCCAGAAACTTCAGGAAAAACATGCCGCCAGCATAGGAGACTTGCGAAAACGCGTCGTCGGTCGAGGCCAAGTCGGCCGGCATTTTCAACGAGGTGAGTTCCGGCCTTTCGGCTTCGTCGATGTCGCGTTTAAGGCTTTCGAGATCGAGCGCGCGCTCCATGACGGCGCGTTCAACGCCGTAGAGCTCTTCCATGACGCGGTTCTCGACATAGGAGGTGAAGCCCTCATTGAGCCAGGCGTCCCGCCAGGTCGCGTTGGTGACGAGATTGCCGGACCACGAATGCGCCAGCTCATGGGCGACGACATTGGTCAGACTTTTGTCGCCGGCGATCAATGTCGGCGTCATGAAGGAGAGGCGCGGATTTTCCATGCCCCCGAACGGAAAGCTTGGCGGCAGAACGATAAGGTCATACCGGCCCCAGAGATACGGCCCGTAAAGCGCCTCGATGGCGTCTTCCATCAGCGGGGTGTCTTCGAACTCCGCCGCCGACGCCTCGAGAATGTACTCCTCCGCATAGACGCCGATCGTGTCGCTGATCGCCTGAAATTCGATGTCGCCGATGGCGATGGCGATCAGATAGGACGGAATGGGCTGCGGCATCTCGAAGGAATAATCGCCGTCGCGCGCCCCATCCGGGTCCTGTTCAGCGCCCATCACCGCGATCAGCTCCGCCGGCGTCGTAATGCGCGCCGAATAGGTCATGCGCACCGCGGGCGTGTCTTGGAGAGGCGCGAAGCTGCGCGCATGCAACGCCTGGAACTGGCTGAAGAGGTAGGGATGCTCCTTGCCGGCGGTCTGCTCCGGCGCCAGCCATTGCAGGCCAGTCGCCTCGGGGCTCGTCGCATAGGCGATGCGGATCTGATCAGATTTTTCTTCCAGGGATATCTCCAGCGGCGCGCCGAGCACCGGATCGTCCTCGCCAATTGAATATTCGAGCACCGTCCAGGCGTCGTCGCTCCAGCCTTCGACGGCCTCAATCACCAGGTCGTCGGTATCAAGAACAAGACGGTCCGCGTCGGGTTCGAGATAATCGATCTCGAGAACGACATCGCCGCGGAAGGTCTTGGCGTCAAAATCGGCGTTCAGCGTGAAGACCGCATGGCGGACCCGCGCCTCGTCGTAATTGGCGTAGGTGAATACGTCGCGGGGCTGCTGCGTCGGCGCGTCGAACACGGCCTCGCGCTCGGCGCCGTCCTCTTCCTGCGCCATGTCCTCATAGGACGCCGGCGCGCTTTCCCCTTCGCGCTCGCCCGAACACGCGGCGAGGCACGCCGCGCCTGCAACGAAAGCAAATTTCCTGATATCCATCCCGACCCCAAACCTCTCTTGTTCAATGACGCCACATTGATCAGGGCGGGAACCTAGCCCCGCGCCGGCGCCCTTGCCAAGTTCCTAATCGGTAAGCGCCTTCGCCGCGGCGTCAACCGCCGCGGGCCCGACCAGCGACAAGGCGCGCTCGCCCTCAAGCGCCCGGCGCGCGCACCGTCGAACGTCCTCGACCGAGACAGCGTCGAGACGCTCGCTGATCTCTGCGGCCGACAACACGGCGCCGCTGCGGAAGATCTGGCCGGCGGCGTTTTCAATGCGCGCCGACGGGCTTTCCAGCGCCATCATCAGCGAGGCGCGCAACATCGCCCGCGCGCGATTGATTTCGTCCTCCTGCGCGTTTTCCGCCATATCGCCAAGTTCCGACCGGAAGGCGCCGACGATCTCGGGGATCTCCTCATGATCGGCGCCGGCATAGGCGCCGACAAGGCCGCACTGATCATAGCTGTCGGAAAAAGCATAAACGGAATATGCGAGGCCGCGCTCTTCGCGCACGCGCTGGAAGAGCCGGGACGACATGCCCCCGCCCCAGGCCTCGGCGAAAACGCGGGAGGCGAAAAAATCCGGATGGCTGGACGCGACGCCCTCAAAAGCCACGGCGACATGGCTTTGTTCAATTGCGCGGCCGTCATGGCGCCGGCCGCCGCAAAATCTCGGCGCGGTCCGTCCGCCGCCGCCCGGTTTGTCCGAAAGGTCGCCGAATGCCGCCTCAACGCCTTTAATGAAGCGCTCAGCGTCAACCTTTCCCGCCGCGGCGACGACCATGCGCGAGGGCTGATAGAGACGCGCCATGAAAGCGCGCAACCCGTCGACGCTATGGGCGCGTACTGAGGCCGGCGTGCCGAGGATTGGCCGCGCCAGCGAGCAACCGTCCCACGAAATCGCCTGCAGGTTTTCGAAGACAACATCGTCGGGGAGATCGGCCGCCTCGCCAATCTCCTGGATGACGACTTCCTTCTCTTTTTCAAACTCGCCTTCGTCGAATACCGGGCGGCGCAGAATATCGGCGAGCAAATCAAGCCCGAGATCGACATTGTCTTTCAGAACGCGAGCGTAATAGCCCGTGCGCTGATGGCTCGTCGCGGCGTTAAGATAGCCGCCGACCGCTTCGATTTCTTCGGCGATCTGACGCGCGGTTCGGCTCGCCGTGCCTTTGAAGGCCATATGCTCCAGCAAGTGCGCAAGTCCGTGCTCCGCTAATGTTTCGTCAACGGAGCCGGCGTTCGCCCAGACGCCGATGGCCGCCGTCTCAAGGCTCGGCATCGGATCGACAACTACGCGCAGGCCGTTCGGAAGCTGGGAAATCTGAAGCATCAACAATTCTTTCAGGCGTGATCGAGGATCGCGCGCTTGACGGCGCCGGCCTCGGCGGGCGCCGCCGCCATGCGCTCCTCGCGATTGTAGAGATCGCGCCACGCCGGCGGCAAAGCCGCCTCCTCGCCAGTCGCGCGACGCACGGCGTCCGGAAATTTCGCCGGATGCGCTGTCGACAATGTGACGACGCGCCCGCCAACCGCACCCTTGGCCCGCAGCCGCTTCGCCGCAACGCGACCCACCGCCGTGTGCGGATCAATCAGCGCGCCGGTTTCTTCATAATGCGCGCGCATCTCAGAGACCGTCGCTTCGTCGTCGACTGCGCAGGAGACAAAATCGCCGGCGATCGTCTTGCGCATTTGCGGGGACAGCGTCATCGCGCCCTCGTCCCCAAGCGCAGCCATCAAACCCCTCACAACGCTCGGATCGCGGCCGCTTGCGTCGAAGAGGAGGCGCTCAAAGTTCGAGGCGACCTGGATATCCATCGAGGGCGAAAGCGTTTTAGCAACGGACGCCGGCGCGTAGACGCCGCTCGTCATGACGCGGTGAAGGATGTCGTTGGCGTTCACCGCGACGCCGAGCCGCGCGATCGGGGCGCCGGCCCGTTTCGCAACATAGCCGGCGAAGATATCGCCGAAGTTGCCCGTCGGCGCGACGAAGTTGACGGGCGCGCCGGGTCCGAGCCCTTGCAGCGCGGTCACATAATAAACGGTCTGCGCGGCGAGACGCGCCCAATTGATGGAGTTGACGCCGGAAAGACGCGTCTTCCGCGTAAAGGCTTCGTCAGCAAACAACGCTTTGACGATGCGCTGGCAGTCGTCAAATGATCCGTTTACGGCAAGATTAAGAACATTGTCGTCGCTGACCGTGGTCATCATCCGCCGCTGCACGTCGGTGACGCGGCCCTTCGGGTGCAACACGACGATTTTAACGCGCGATGACCCGGCAAAGGCGTGGATCGCCGCCGCGCCGGTGTCGCCGGATGTCGCCGCGATGATGGTGAGGCCTTGCCCGCGCCGCTCCAATAGACGGTCAAAGAGACGGCCGAGCAGCTGCATGGCGAAGTCTTTAAAGGCCAGCGTCGGGCCGTGATAAAGCTCGAGGATCCAGTCCTCATCGCCGAAGCGGGTCAGCGGCGCGGCTTCGGGCTCAGCGAAGCCGGCATAGGCTTCTTGCGCGAGCTCCCGCAATTCATCCGCATCGAAAGCATCGCCGGCGAAAGCGCCGATGATGCGCGCTGCGATGTCGGCGTAAGGGGTCTCGCGCGTCTCTGCGCAGATCGCCTCAAGATCCGGCCAGCTTTCCGGCACATAAAGCCCGCCGTCGGGCGCCAGACCGGTCAGCAGCGCGTCCGCGAATCCGACAGCGCTCGCGCGCCCTCTGGTGGAAACATAGTGCATGGCGGCGGTGTGGCCTAAAATGGCGCGCGCGGCAAATCGCAGATCAGGAATTTGTTCTCGAAGAGCGCGCCGATCACGATCTTCGAGCCGCGCCGCGCGGCGGCGGTGGCGAGTGAAATCTCCGATCCGTCGTCGCGATAAACCGCCTCGGGCGGCCCCTCTCCGACGATGCGATAGATTGCGGACGGCGCCGTGGCGGACGGGTTCGCCTTAACGATAGGCGTCGCCAACGGCTTCGGCAGCGCGGCCACCCATATGGCGCCGTCCTCGTCGAGGGTTAGGTTGTCGGGCGCGGCCGGCAGGGCGATGCTGGCGACGGCGTCAAGCGCGCCCGTTTGAGCATTGCGGTCGAAGATTTTGACTGCGCCGCCGCTCGTCTCCGCAACATAAAGACGGTCGCCGTCAGCGTTTGCGGCGATTCCGTTGGCGAAGCGCAAGCCGCTTGCCGCAACGCGCCAGCCCGTACCGTCATAATGAAGAACGTCGCCGCTCGCGGCGCGGGTCAAGAACTGAAACTGGCCGACAAGGCTCCCGCGGCCCGGCCTTGCGTCGTTGGTGACGTAAAAGGAGCGCGGCCCAACGGCGACAATATTATTGGGGCTCGTCATCCGGCGCTCGGCGAAGCTTTCTACATGCGTCAACGCGCCGTCGTCGCCGACGTCGAACGCTTCAACGCTCGATGTCGCCTCGTTGACCACGAATAGCCGGCGCACGCTGTCGTTTTCAAAGTAATCGAGGCCCAGCGGGCGAAAGAGCGCCGGCTCGCCGCCCGTCAGGTCGCGCCAGCCGGTCTCGGCGAGCGGATCGTCCAGGGAAATCAGGTGCAGCCCGCCGCGCGCGCTCTCGTCGCGCCGATCGACGGAGGAAAGGAAAACCCGTCCGCTGCCCGGGTCCAGCGCAATATCCTCAGGCCCGATCACCCCCGTCACAGGCGCGCATTTTCCGGCGAAATCGCGCACCGTCGGCGCAAAATGCCCGAAGGACTGCAGGAGACCCAACGCCGCCAGCGCCGCCGCCCCGAAAAACACAACGCCGATGAATGCTAATCGCATGACGCTAAAGGCAAAACTTGAAAACTAAACACTGCGGAGAGCCTAACATCGCCAGTGCGGCGCGGCGAATGATTATTTCAGGTCCGAGCGGGCTTGAAACCACGCCAAACAAGGCGTATACGCCGCCGCTCACTTGGGCTGGCGCGGCCGCGAGGAACCCCGCGCGCCGTCAGTTGACGGAAACGGCCTGACGACGAAAACCGCCAGATGACACCGGGACGCGCATTGCGATGAAAAAAGATACTCACCCTCAATACCACACGATCAAAGTGGTGATGACCGACGGATCGAGCTTCGAGACGCGCTCGACCTATGGCGAGCCCGGCGCGACCCTCAATCTCGATATTGACCCGTTGAGCCATCCGGCCTGGACCGGCGGCCCGCAGCGCCTGACAGAGCGCGGCCGCGTTTCGAAATTCAATCAGAAATTCGGCGCTTTCGGTCTGAAGAAATAGCCTGCAGCGAAACCGGCTGCGATTTCAGAGCGGGCCTCATTCGAGGCCCGTTTTTTTATCGGCTGCCGAAGGCTTCTTCGAGCGCGCGGCGCTGGCCTGCGACATCGCCCTGGGCCGCCAGCTCCGCCCCGTCGCGGAAGATATCCGCGTCTAGGCGCGTGATGCGGCTGTATAGCTGACGGGCGTTCTCAATCAGCAAGATCAGCTTGGTCGGCAAGCCGCCGGCTTCGAATTCAGATGCGTCGCCCGACGTCGGCTCAAGGCGATATTTGGGCTCGGCGGCTTCAGCGAGCGCCATCTCCCCTTCCCGCACCGCCCGCAGCACAAGAAGCCAGGACGCGATCTGCATCAACTGCGTCGTGAGGCGCATCGAGGCGCCGGCGTAAGCCATGGCCGCATCGCGCGTGAGATCTTTCGATTCCGTTCGGCCCTCGCCGTCGAGATACCCCGCCGTCTCCTCGACCAGCGCCATGCCTTCGCGAAATGTCCGTGCAAACAGCGCAGACCGTACAAAAGCGGCTGCGCTCTCATCCGCGCTCTTCGGATTGATCAGTCCCATGCCCCGTCGCTCTTCCCCGCGTTTTCCCAGATTGCCGGTCCCCCGCGGATCTGGCAACTGCTATTCGGCTCAATTGTTTCGCCCCGCTGATTGCGCGGCGCTCTCGGCTCAATGTCAGCAAGAGCTGCGCCAGCATCTTCCAAGGGAACGCGGGCGTCCAGGAAAGCCAATAAGTTGCGCGCCTCACGCGCCTGTCTTGAGACGGCGATAGATGATGCCCTGGCCGCCCAGCTGCAAAGAGAACGTGAAAATCTGATAGCCGAGGCCAAGCGCAAAGGCGATCAGGCTCGCGATCGCAGAGATGATCGAGAAGACGCCGCCCGCCGGCAACGCCGTTAACGTCTCAAATATCGCCATAGCAATCTGGAACACGAAAGTCAGGACAAGAAGCGCCAGCGCGAGCAATAGAAAATATCCGAAGAGCGGCCAGAATCGGCCCGCCGTCAGCCGGAAAGCGCCTGCGAGGATGAGCCGGTTTTCCGCCGCGGAACCGGAGACGAAGGGCGCGAGGCGGACGTTCAGATAGATCGCCGGCAGGGCGGCGAAGAGGCCGGCGACAAAGAAGAGCCCGATCGGCTCGACCGACGCGCCGATGGCGGCCGGATCGACCGCCTGATCGGCTTGCGCGGCTTCGCTCACGATACGGACAAATTCCATAATCGCGCCGAAAGCCGACCCGATAGAGACGCCTGTCGCCAAGCTCGCTATGAGCAACGCGACAAGATAGACGCTGTAATTGATGGCGGTTTGAATGATGTTCGCAAAAAAGACCCGCAGCGCCGGGCCGTCAAAACGCAAATGAATGAAACCGGGCGCGTCTTCGCCCAGCGCCGCAAGACGGTAAACGGAGGCGAGGAACCCCGCCATGATGAAGGTGATGAAGGCGCCTGTCGCGAGAAAAGCAAGGATCGCTACCGGAACCGGCGCCCGCAGAAACGACGCCGCATTGACGATCACTTGCGGATCTTTCTCCATCTCTTCGAGAGCGCCGATGTCGACTATTGCATAAAGCATCAAGACCAGAACCGCGCTCGCCGCTAGCAGCGGCGCCCAGCCATATCTCAACACCGAACCCCATCGGCTGACGGCGAAATTGAAGGTTTCGTTCAGCGCTTCGCCGATCGCAAATCCCGACGCCATGATAGGCTCTCCTGTTGTCCGCCCTGAAGGCCGGGCGCGTTCCGGGCCGAACTTAGGCCGCCGCCTCGCCTTCGCGATAGAGCCGACCGTAAAGGCCTGCAATGACGCCATAGCTGAAAAACGTCCACAGGAAATTGACGGCGATCTTTGTGAAATTCCAAATCCAGAGAAAGAGCGGGCGCACCCATTCGCCCGCGGCGCCGCTATTAAGAAGTCGCGTTGTCGTCTCTGTCGCCTGGAAAAGCGTCTGCAGCGTCGTCAACGCCGCCGGCAGGATAAGCGCATTGATCACGACGATCATCGTCAGCAGTGCGAAACCGACAATCAGCAATATCGCGGGCAGGCGCAGAAGGTTCCACCCCCTTGTGACGGCGAGGGTCGGCCCAAGCGTCAAGGAACGCCGGCAGACAGCGACGCCCGGCCATGCGAACAGGCGCAGGTTGAAATAGCCGACGAGCAGAACGCCGACTGTCGCAAAAATCAGGATCGCGTGGATCGGCGTGCCGGTGAGGTTCACCCCGGCGTTGGCCGCATCCGCCGCCTGCCCCATCGATTGAACAGCAGCGCCCCGCATCCACAAAAACGTCGATCCCGCCAGCGCGCCCGCCGCTATGAAGACAACGACGCCGCGCATGAACGGATTGGACTCCGATCCGGATGCAGGACGGTTTCGCGGGTGGAAATGCAAAAAAGCGATCAGCCATACGATGACAGCGAACGGCGCTGCGGCCGCTATCGGCAGCGCAAGATCGAAGACCCACGCTGCGCCGCTTTCGATGATGCCTTTGCCGGACGACACAATCTCAATCGTGTGCAGACTTTCGGGATCAGGGAATGACGCCATCGTCTGCGACATGGCCTCGACGATGTATTTCATCACGTAAAAACTGGTCGCGGCGATCGGCAGCATGACAATGAAGAAGCCGATCATGAAACTTGCGGCGCCGGCGACGATAAAGAGCAGCTGATCAACACCGAAGGGCGCGCGAAAAAGCCCCGGCGCCGGCCTTTCGCCAAGCCCGGCATATCGGACCAGCGGGGCCATGAAAGATGCGACCAGAATGGTCTGCAGGAAGAGACTTATCGCGGTTACGCCCGCCATCTGGCCCGGCGATCTCGCCCAGCCCTGGGCTGCGAAACGCTGCAAGAGGGACTCTGCATTGAAGAAAGTGGTGACGTCCGTGAATGTTACCCCGCGGCCGGCGATGATGGAGAGATACGCAAAAACGCTCGCCATATTGACGATCAGCAGCAACAGGACGGGCAGCCAGGCGACGCGCGCGATGAGGTCGAGCCGGCGGCCGCCAAAATTGAGCGCCTCGCCGATCGTCGAAAACATTCTTAACGCCATTGACCCCGAACGCCCCTCACAACCCGGTTCGCGAGGCTACAGCCTTCGCAGCGGGCTCGCAACGCGCCCGTGTGGCGGGACAGGAATTCGCCCAACAATCGAGGCAAGGGCGCAAGCGAATTCCTGACCCTCAAGCCACACTACGCCTAATATTTTCAGTGACCCCTTTTGAATCCGAAATTCGTTTGGCGCTGCAGGGTGTATTGAACGAATTTCGGATTTGGGTCACTAGAAGCCGGGTCCTATGACTGACAGCAAAGAAATCCACATCATCGGCGCCGGGCTCGCAGGCTCTGAAGCCGCCTGGCAGGCCGCTGAAGCCGGCGCTCGCGTCGTGATCCATGAAATGCGCCCCGCGCGCGGCACGGAGGCCCACCAGACCGACAAATGCGCTGAGCTCGTCTGCTCCAACTCCTTTCGATCCGACGATGTCTGGGCGAACGCCGTCGGCCTGTTGCATGAGGAGATGCGCCGCTGCGGTTCGCTGATCATGCGCGCGGCCGACGCCAACAAGGTGCCGGCCGGCGGCGCGCTCGCCGTTGACCGCGACGCGTTTGCGGGCGCCGTCACTGCAGCGTTGCAGGCCCACCCGAATGTTTCGATCGTGACAGAGGAGATCGACGCGCTGCCGCCCGCAGACTGGACGAATGTCGTCGTCGCGACCGGGCCTCTCACGGCGCCGGGGCTCGCCGATGCGATCCGCGCGCTCACCGGCGAAGAGTCCCTCGCCTTTTTCGACGCCATTGCGCCCATCGTTTACCGGGACTCCATCGACTTCGACAAGGCCTGGTTTCAGTCGCGCTATGACAAGAAAGGCCCCGGCGGCGACGGCGCCGACTATATCAATTGTCCGCTCTCGGAGGATCAATACAACGCTTTTATCGACGCCTTGCTGGCGGGCGAGAAGACCGAGTTCAAGGAATGGGAAAAATCTACGCCCTATTTCGAAGGCTGTCTGCCGATCGAAGTAATGGCCGAGCGCGGGCGCGAAACGCTGCGGTTCGGCCCCATGAAGCCTGTCGGGCTGACGGACCCGCGCACCGGCGCGCGGCCGCATGCGGTTGTTCAGTTACGCCAGGATAATGCGCTGGGCTCGCTCTACAATCTGGTCGGGTTTCAGACGAAACTGAAATACGGCGTTCAGACGGATATTTTTCGGATGATCCCGGGCCTCGAAAACGCGCAATTCGCCAGGCTTGGCGGAATCCACCGAAATACGTTTCTGAACTCGCCGGCGCTGCTCGACGCGTCGCTCCGCCTTCATGCGCGCCCGGCGTTGCGCTTCGCAGGCCAGATCACCGGCGTCGAGGGATATCTGGAGAGCGCTGCGATCGGCCTTCTCGCCGGCCGATTCGCTGCAGCCGACGCGAAGGGCGCGCCATGCGACGCGCCGCCGGCGACGACCGCGCTCGGCGCGCTCATCGCCCACATCACGGGCGGCCACGTGCAGGCGAGCGCGCACGGCGCCAAGACGTTTCAGCCGATGAACGTCAATTTCGGACTATTCCCGGCGGTCGAGACGCCGAAAACCGACAGCGACGGCAAGCGTTTGCGCGGCAAGGAAAAGGGCCGCGCGCGCAAGCGGGCCATGGCCGAGCGGGCCTTGCGCGATCTCGACGCCTGGCTCGGACGGGAGCAAATGGCGGCGGAATGACTGAAAAAGGTGGGCCGCGTCAGGGTGTCCCGACGCGGCCCGCCCGACGCGCAGCAGGGGGAGATCACCGCAACGCCGGGATACTTTTCAAACGCTTCGACACATCAATTTTGACATCCGGTGCTGCGGAGTTTGTTTGACAGTCAAGCGTGAGATTATGATCTTTATAGGACGCTCGCCCTAATCCAGTCGTGGTTAGGACGGCGTAAACGTCTAGTCAACAGACAAGGGGGGCAACTTTTTGTGAACTCGAGTGGGGGGACGGCGGCGGCCGAAATAACGCTTTCAAATGCTATTGATCGCTTGCGATCCATCAATGAATCGCGGCCAACGGTCGCATGCGTGAATGGCAAATCGGCGAAGACCGCGGACACCGTTTCGAGGATTCTGGCCGCGGCGGACAATGTTTTCCTGAAGAACGGGCATGGCGATTTCTCGCTGCGCAAAATCGCCGATGCAGCGGAAATTTCCGTCGGCAATCTGACCTATCATTTTCCGAACCGCGAGGCGCTCTTGCAGGCCGTCCTCAGCGAGCGGCAGGCGATGTTCGTCGCCGGCTGCCTTGACGGCGTTGAGGAAACCGGCGGCGATCCGACAAATCTTCTGTGGACGATCCTCGGCTTCTACATGCAGGACGCCTGGGATTCGCGTCCCGTCTATTATCAGATCTGGGGCTACGCGGCCTCGAGCGACGAAGCGCGCGACTTTGTTGCGAACATCTATGCGCCGCTTGCCGATTTCATCTTCGCGCTGGTGCGCACCGCCAATCCGCGCCTTGAGCCGGAACGCGCGCGGCGCGTCGTTTTTCAATTGGCGAGCCTTGCGGAAGGCGCCCGGGCGATGATTGGCATTGAAGCCGAAGACGGGCCAAGCATGTATTATTGCGAAGTCGGGTTTCGCGACCTGATTAAGCAGATCGTATTCGCAGAAGATTAGGAGGCCACCGCCATGACAGCCATCGACATCGTCATCGAACCGCGGCTTCGCGATCTCGGCGGCTTTACGGTCGGGCGGGTTCTGCCTTTCGCCAAGCGGCGCATGGTCGGACCCTTCATTTTCTTCGACGTGATCGGCCCGGCCGAATTCAAACCCGGAACCGGGATCGACGTGCGCCCGCACCCCCATATCGGACTGGCGACCGTGACCTATCTCTTCGACGGCGAGATGCGCCATCGCGACAGTCTCGGCTTCGACCAGGTGATCCGGCCCGGCGACGTAAACTGGATGACCGCAGGGCGCGGGATCGTCCATTCGGAGCGCACGGACGCAGAGTTGCGCGCATCCGGCCAGCGCATGCACGGCATTCAGAGCTGGGTCGCCCTGCCCGAGAGCGAGGAGGAAACCGAGCCCGCCTTCCATCACCATCCGAAAGCCGCATTGCCCGTAATTGAGCGCGATGGCGCGCAGATGCGTCTGATCGCCGGCGAAGCCTTCGGCGCGCGCTCTCCGGTAAAAACCTTTTCGCCGATTTTTTATCTGGGCGTCGAGGCCGAGGCGGGCGCTGAAATACCGATGCCGGATTACGAAGAACGCGCGCTATTCATTCTCGAAGGCGCCGCTTCAGTTAACGGCGAAACCCACAAGGCCGGGCAGATGGTCGTCTTCGCGCCTGACGCAACGCCGGCGATCAAGACAAGGGCGCCGTCAAAACTGATGCTCCTTGGCGGCGCGCCGCTCGGGGCCCGGCATATCTGGTGGAACTATGTCTCCTCCTCAATGGAGCGCATCGAAAAAGCGAAAAAGGATTGGGTCGCTTCGGGGGACGCGAGTTTTGCGAACACGCCCTTCGCGCTGCCGCCTGGCGAAACGGAATTTATTCCGTTGCCGGAAGATTGATCAGATCTTGAACAGCTTTTCGGCCTCGGAGAGTGACGAGCCGCGGTCGCCGAGCGCCGCCTCGCACCGCGTAATCTCCGCTTTCAGGGCCTCGATCCGTTCTTCGAGATCGCCGACCGAAAGCGTGTAAAGATCCTGCTTTTTCAGATAGCCGAGGGTTAAATCCGGCTGCTCATTTAAAGGTTCGTCGTCCATTGCGCTCCCTCCCAGGGTCGCTGGCCATAGCATCTCGACGGTGAGTTTGCGAAATCGCGCGCTCGGGTTCAAGAATGGCGTCGTTTCTGATGGAGGCCCCATGACCGCCCTGCCCGACACGATGCACATCATTGAAATCGAAAAGCCCGGCGGGCCGGAAGTTCTGCGCCTCGCAACCCGCCCGACGCCCAAACCGGCGGCGAACGAAGTGCTGCTGCGCATCCGGGCCGCCGGCGTCAATCGCCCCGAGGTACTCCAGCGCAGAGGCCTTTATCCGCCGCCGCCGGGCGCGACCGATATTCCGGGTCTTGAAGCGGCCGGCGAGATCGCGGCGCTCGGCGCCGATGTTTCAGGCTGGCGCGTCGGCGACGCCGTCTGCGCCCTGTTGCCGGGCGGCGGCTATGGCGAATTCGCCGTTGTCGACGCCGGCTCGGTTCTGCCCATTCCCGATGGCCTATCCATGATCGAGGCGGCCGCCTTGCCAGAGACGACCTTCACCGTCTGGGCGAACGTCTTCGATGACGCAAAACTGAAAGAAGGCGAGACGCTGCTCGTCCATGGCGGCACCAGCGGCATCGGCGCGACGGCGATTGCGTTCGCCAAGGCCTTCGGCGCGCGCGTTTTCGCGACCGCGGGATCGGATGAGAAGAAAGCCGCCTGCCTCAAGCTCGGCGCAGACGCGGCCTATCACTATGGCGATGAAAAGTGGGAGGAGGCGATCGCGGCGGCGGGCGGCTGCGACGTCGTCCTCGATATGACCGGCGGCGATTTCGTTCTGCGTAATCTCGCCTGCCTCAATCCGGGCGGACGACACGTTTCCATCGCTTTTCTGCGCGGGGCCGAAGCAACGATCAATATTTTCGAGATCATGCGCAAACGCCTGCGCCTTTCCGGATCGACCATGAAGGCGCGCGACCCGGCCGAGAAGGCCCGCCTCGCCGGCGACATCAAGACCCATGTCTGGCCCCGTCTCGCCGCGGGCGATGCGCGGCCCGTGATTAACGAAATCTTCGCGCTTAAAGACGCCGCAAAGGCCCATGAACGCATGGAGGCCGGCGCCCATATCGGAAAAATCGTCCTCAAAATCGACTGATCGCCTTGGCGCGCGGGGCGGGAGCGGTTATATCGCTCTCTCGCGTGCTTTCACGCGAAATCGCTTTCCCCGACAATCCGGCGGTTAGCGCGGCGGGCCGGAAGGCTTTGCCGGCGAAAAACCTGTTTTTGGAGACTCACATGGCCGACCGTCCCTTGATGCCGATCGCAACGGCTGTCTGGCTGATCGACAACACCTCGCTCAGCTTCGATCAGATCGCCGATTTCTGCGCGCTGCACCCTTTACACGTCAAAGGCATCGCCGATGGAGACGTCGGCGCGGGCGTGCGCGGCATCGACCCGATCACGACGCACCAGCTGACCCGCGACGAAATCGAAAAGGCGCAAAATGACGCCGATTACCGGCTGAAGCTCTCCAAGCCCAAAACCATCGTCGCCGAGAAGACGCGGAAAGGCCCGCGCTACACGCCCGTCTCGAAACGCCAGAACCGGCCCGACGCAATCGCGTGGATGGTGCGCAATCACCCGGAAGTCCCGGACTCGCAAATCGCAAAGCTGCTCGGCACCACCAAGACGACCATTCAGTCCGTGCGCGATCGATCGCATTGGAACTCCGCGAATATCCAGCCCCAGGACCCGGTGGGTCTCGGCCTTTGCTCGCAGATCGATCTTGACGCCGTAGTCCGCAAGGCGGCGGCGAAACGCGCCAAGCTCAATCCGGCGCCGGCCGAGCCTGAAGGCGAGAGCCTGAAGCCCGTCGAAGAAACAACGCCGCCCGCCGCAGAAGAAGACGATCGACGGGACAAAAGTGATACGGTGGATCTCGACAAGGTGTTCGCCAAGCTCAACAACGAGTGAGCAATTGCTCCGTCAGTCGTCTGTCTTCGTCGACCCTGAATCAAATTGCGCGAGCCGGCCGCCATCGACATAGATGGTCTGCCCGGTGACATAAGACGCGTCTTCGCCCGCGAGAAAGAAGACGACATTCGCCGCCTCCTCCGGGTCGCCGATGCGTTTGAGCGGCGTCGCGGCGGAAACCTTTTTCGGCTTTGCACTTTCGTCCATCTCGCCTTTGATTGAGCCAAGGCCGACTGTGTTCACGCGCGCACCATGAGGCGAAAGCGCCATCGCCACCGCTTTCGTCAATTGATGCAAGCCGCCTTGCGAGGCTGCGAAGGCGACATGATCGGCGTCTGCTGTGACCGCCTCAACCGAGCCGATATTGACGATGACGCCGCGCCCGCTCGATGAAGTCTCCGCTTCGGCCTGTTTTACAAACTGCTTGGCTACAGCCTGGCTCATCAGAAAAGCGCCGCGAAGATTAGCGTTAATGACCTGGTCGAAGTCTTCCTCGCTGGTTTCCAGAAACGGCGATGTATGACGACGGATGACTGTGTGGGCGAGAACGTCGATCCGCCCGTTAGCGTCAAGCGCCTCAGCGATGATGTTGTGAACATCGAGTCGCTTTGCCGTGTCGGCGTGGACGAAAGCGACCTTGGCGCCCTTCTCCGCAAGATCGGCGGCGACCGCCGCTCCAGCGTCTTCATCGGCGTCAGCGAGGATCAGGTGATCCCCGGCCTCGGCGAACCGCTTTGCGCAGGCTGCGCCGACGCCGCTCGCCGCGCCGGTGATAATGACAGACCGGCCGCTCATAAGACCGGACCGCTCTCAATCATAGGGAATATCATTTGCGTTTGCGCAGCGTGCAACGCGCAACGCTTGCCGCAGCCGGCGGGATCGGTTCCTTGCTCGTCGTTCATGCTTGTAACCGATCGGCCGCGCGTTACGCGATCCGCGCTGCTGTCTTGTTGCTCAGTATACGATATTCGAAACGCCGATCGCGCTAATACGCGTTTTCGGCGGGCCTAATGCCCTCAAGCTGTTCTTTGACTTTCAGTTTTTCACGCTTGAGTTCAACCACTCGGAGTTCATCAAAGGCGGGGTGTTTGGTTTCAGCGGCGATCGCCGCCTCCAGCTCTTGATGCCGCTTCGTTAGCGATTCCATCTGAGCAGTTGACGCCATGGTCTGCCTCCTTGTTTTGAATAGCGTATCCTAACACCAAATGGGCGAAGTTCGCTACCGATCTCGCGCGTCATTTGGTTTACGATGAGGTGAGCTCAATTCTATTTGCGTGTGTGAGAATTGAATTCTAGAACGTTGAATTCGGTATATTTTTTTGAAGACAATGAATTCTGACGAGACCCTCCAGGAGAACGCGTTACAGCGCCCCAGCGCGCCTTTTTGGCCCTGGGCGCTCAGCGCCTATAGCCAGCCCCGCGTTGCGCCGGCGCTGATCGCGCTGCAGGAAGACGCCGGTCTCAGCGTCAATCTCGTGCTCTGGTGCTGTTGGTGCGCGCCACAGTTCGACGCCGCGCCCGAAAGCGCCATCCGCACGGCGATCTCGCAAACGCAATCGTGGCGAGATGAGGTCACCGCGCCGCTCCGAAACGCTCGCTCTGCGTTGAAATCCTTTGCGGGGGCTGCGGACTATCCGCGCGCGTCGTCTTTGCGCGCCATGGTCAAGGCGGGGGAACTTGCAGCGGAACGCTGCGAAATCGAACAGCTCGAAAGGCTCGCCCGTCGTCTGCTAGCGCCGCCTGCGGACGGCGCTGCTGATAGCGAGCGGATTGCGGAGCGCGCCCGGCGCAATGCAGCCCTCTACGCTGCGCTTGAGGGCGCCGCAAAGCGCAAGGGCTTTTCGACATCATTGCTTCACCAGGTAATCGACAATATCTTCGCGTGATTCATTTCCCGCCTGATCGCTCACGTGAGAAAAAGTGACAGACGACAAACCGCCAAAACCGCCGGACGACTCCAAAGTCGGAGACAGCGTCAAACAGCGCCGTTTCTCAGCGCGCGATGAAGATTTTGACGGCGCCAATGACGAGGCGATGGCGATCCGGCTCGCCTCCCTTGAAGAAGAGCATCGCGATCTCGACGCCGCTATCCGCGCGCTTGAGGAAAGCGCGCCCTATGAGCGGCTGTCGATTGCCCGCCTGAAGAAAAAGAAACTTCAGCTCAAGGATGAAATTCAAGAGCTGAAAGACGCGATGCTGCCTGACATCATCGCTTAATTATTTAAGCTTTTTCGCCTGATACATCGCCTCATCGGCGAGGTTCATCGCCTCTTGCGCAGAGACCCCTTTTCGGATCTCGACCGCGCCCCAGGAAACGCCAGCTTCAAAGGACCGCCCTTTCCACTCAACGGGCGCGGCTGCAATCATCGCCGCAATCGCTTTAGCTTTAGCGGCCGCCACCGCCTGGTCGGCCTGCAACAGCAACAGAGCGAACTCGTCGCCGCCGAGGCGCGCGACGATGTCGGTCTGCCGGACATTGTCACTCAGGAACCGCGCGACATGGGCGAGCGCCGCGTCGCCGGCGCCGTGACCGAGCTGGTCATTGATCCGTTTCAGATCATTGAGGTCGATAAAGACGAGGCTTGCGCTCATGTCGTATCGGTCGATCATGGCCAGCGCGCGATCAAGCTCCCGCGCGAAGGCGCGCCGGTTCAGGATATCGAGCATCGAATCGCGGTCGGCGATCGTCTCCAGCTCGCTGACGCGGATACGCGCATCTTCAAGTTGCGCGCGCAAGTCGCGAACTTCGTCCAAAAGGGAGACCAACGCGGCGCGCACCTTTTCGGTCATCTCCGCCTCAGGCACGCCGAGAAGGACAATCTGGTCGGCGATTTCGGTCGGCGCAGCGGCACCCTCAGGCCGTCGCCTCGCACTATCAGATTGCGCCACGCCGATGCTCTGCGCTGATTTCGCTCCGCCAGACTTGTCGATCTTCATCGCTATGCCCGCTTTCACAATAATGCGGCCTCACGCGACCGTTGCTCGCCGACGCCAGTCGGGGCGCGCGAATCGGCCGAAGTTTTAGCAGTTTTTCTCATGCCAATGGAATGACTTCGGTTCGGCGCGGCGAGCGCTCGGCTCACCGCTTGCGCCTTGTGACGTTCGTCGCAAGGTCTCATGTTTTGTCGTGCGGTCGATCATGTTTCGAGTCCCCTTCGGCGTGATCGATGACCGCGTCCGGTGTGAGGAGACGTCGGCCATCGCGCCCCCGTCTGTAGGGTCGGCGTCTCCTTATCCCGCGCGCGCATCTATTGCGGCGACGCGCCTCACACCCATTCAATCCGCCCTCGCCGTCTTGCGCGCGGCATGGCCCTTGGGCTATGCGCTTGCGCTCTTAGCAGCGAGGCGCATTCCATGGCGGACCAGAAGCCGCACGTCGGCGTCATCATGGGCTCGAATTCGGACTGGCCGGTCATGCGCCGCGCCGCCGACATTTTGAGCGCGCTGCAGATCCCTTTCGAAAAGAAGATCGTCTCAGCGCATCGCACGCCGAAGCGGCTTTATGAATACGCCTCAGGCGCGCGTGAGCGTGGGCTCAAGGTCATCATCGCCGGGGCCGGCGGCGCGGCGCACCTGCCGGGCATGGCGGCGTCCATGACGACGTTGCCCGTGATCGGCGTGCCGGTTTCCTCTAAAACGCTCAAAGGCCTCGACAGCCTCCTTTCGATCGTACAGATGCCGGCTGGCGTGCCGGTGGCGACGGTCGCCATTGGCGAGGCGGGCGCGGCCAATGCCGGGCTTCTCGCCGCTTCCATTCTGGCGATCAGCGACCCGGCGTTGGCGCAAAGGCTCGCGGAGTGGCGCGAGAACCAGACCGCGAGCATTCCGGAACATGTCGAAGACTGACGCGCCGAGAGCCGCAGCTGATGATGCGGGACTGATCGTTCCTCCTGGCGGCGTAATCGGCGTTCTGGGCGGCGGCCAACTAGGGCGCATGCTTGCCGGCGCCGCCGCCGAGCTAGGCCTGCGCACGCATATTTATTGTCCCGATCCGGATTGTCCGGCGAGCCATGTCTCGCAGCGCTGGACGCAAGCTGAGTATGACGACGCCGCCGCGCTCGCCGATTTTGCAAGAGCCGTCGATGTCGTCACCTATGAGTTTGAAAATGTGCCCGCTGACACGGTGCGCCTTCTGATCGAGGCGGGCGCAAGCGTGCGCCCCGGCGCGCTGGCGCTCAGTAAGGCCCAGGACCGGCTGCGGGAAAAAGAATTCATACAAAGTCTCGGCGTCGATACCGCGCCGTTTCACGCCGTTGATTCGATCGACGATCTTAAGGAAGGGCTCGACTGCGTCGGCCGCCCGGCGATCCTGAAGACACGCCGGCTCGGCTATGACGGCAAGGGCCAGACCCGCCTCACCGACGATGATATCGATCTTCACGCATCTTATGAAAAAGCCATCGCCCACGCCTGGCGCGAGGTCGGCGCGGCGCCCTCAATTCTCGAAGGCTTTATCCCTTTTGAGCGCGAAGTCTCCGTCATTGGCGCGCGCGGCGGCGACGGCGCCGTCAGGCTTTACGATCCGGCGGAAAATACGCATGCCAACGGCATTCTTAAAACCTCGACCGCGCCAGCGACGATTTCGGACGCAACGCATCAGGCGATCAACGACGCGACGGTGAAAATTCTGAACGCTCTCGATTATGTCGGCGTCATCGGCGTTGAGTTTTTCGTGCTTGGGACGGGCGAGATCCTCGTCAACGAATTCGCGCCGCGCGTTCACAATTCCGGACACTGGACGCAGGACGCGTGCGCAGTGTCGCAATTCGAACAACAGATCCGCGCTGTCGCCGGCTGGCCGCTGGGCGATCCGGCCCGTCATAGCGATGCGGTAATGGAAAATCTTCTCGGCGAGGAAGCGGCGGCGTGGCGCGATCTGGCGGCCGCGGACGGCGCATGCATCCATCTTTACGGCAAAGGCGACGCACGACGGGGACGCAAGATGGGACACGTCACGCGGTTGCGCGCGCTAACGCGCTGACGGATAGCGCAACTTCGCAAGCGCCCGGAACGGCGCCGCCGGATCAAGCCCGAGCTTGCGGGCCTGCGCCTTTGCTTTTTCAAATTGCATGACATTGTCGATGCGCGCATCGAGAAAGGCTTTGGTCGGGGCCTCATCCGGCGAATCATCGCCAAGCCAGCGCGCCAGCGTGGACGCCAACACGCCGACCAGAATGGCGCGCTTGGTGTAGAAGTTGAAATCAGTCGATTTGTCGTTGAGGCCGCGCCAGACGGCGTCTGCGGATTTCCAGGAAAGACGCGCAGCGCGCGGCGCCATCGGCGGCGTTGCGAGAAGCGCTGCGGCGCGGCGGAAGGCTTCCTTGTGCGGCCTCAGATAATCGATGCGCGCAAGCACCGCAGCAGCGACTTTTTCACGAATGCGAAGCTCGGAAAATCCGGGCTCGGTCATCGCCGCGGCCATCGCATCGTCGGCGAGCTGCGACCAGTATTGCAGGAGATCCCAGACCCCACCAGGAAAGGCGGCGTCGGCAAGTCCTTCTTTCAGTTCGCTGTCCTGCGCCGCGTTCGCAACCATCGCCGCGTTCCAGCCCTCAAAAGGCGCCCGCATCAACGCGCTCTCGAGCAGAGCGCCGCGCGCGTCCTCAAATCCGTCCGCGTCGTGCTTTTCTTCTGTTTTTTCAGCGTCTTGCGCCACTATTCAAATATCCTCGCCGTATCGCTCCCTCTATAGACATTCCAGGGGGCCTTTGATATACGCCACGTCGTCTCAGGGCCCCGCATGAAACGGGGTTCCGGGATCAGTTCCGTTTTTACGTCATGGGAACGCCGACCCGTGGCGTTTTTATTTGAAAGGGAGGCGATTAGCCTTGGTTCAGATCTTTGTTCGCGACAACAATGTCGAACAGGCCCTGAAAGCGCTGAAAAAGAAGATGCAGCGCGAGGGTACGTTCCGCGAAATGAAACGCCGGAAATTCTACGAAAAGCCGTCGGAAAAGCGGGCCCGCCAGAAAGCGGAAGCCGTCCGCCGCGCGCGCAAGCTCATCCGCAAGCGCCAGCAGCGCGAAGGCCTCATCTGATTCGTCGGGTTTTAGTGACGGGCTGGCACGCCAGGCCGCGTCACTTTGAAACCGCGAGCGGGCCTGACCCCCTTCACAGCCTTGTTTACTGGAGCCGTCGCAGCTCGCATCGGCTCTCTGGACGCCAAAGACCCAAGGGCTTTTGGCGTGATATTTTATGGTCTTACGGTGCGCGCCAGCGGCGCATAATGCCGGCGCCGCAATCAAAGACTATCTTTTCATTAACCACGCTGATCTCAAAATTGCCTTCCGCCTGATCGAATCGTAAGATTGGATCAGCGCGCGCCGCTTCGAATGCAGGCGAAAATTGCGGCTGACGCGGGGAAATGAGTTGTGATGACGCTTTCGGGCCGGCGCTACCTCGCGCCTTCGCAAGCGGCAATAGGGGAAGGCTAAATAAATATGCGACGAAAGCATTCGGCGATAAGCGCGGCACTTCTTACGACTGTCGCGACCTGGATCCTGTCGCCCGCGGCCGCGCAGCAGAATATCGACGAGCCGGTGTTGAGCCCGATGATCTTCGGCGAAACGGAAGCGGAACGGCGCGACAAGATTGAGCGCGAACGCGAAGAACAACGCGAGGCCATCGAGATCTCGGCAGAGCAGTCGCGAGACGGCCAGAAGCTCGATGAGCCGCGTCTCGATCCGCTTCTGTTCGGTCCCCGTTATGACGACCCAGAAACGAACCCCACCGGTATTCGCGTCGTCAGCCCTGACGATGAGGAAGGCCGCGGCTTTTTCAGCGCGCTCAACTTCCTCGTACCCGAAGAGACGAACCTCAGCCTCGGCGTCGGCCCGGTCTACGAACCCGACTATTTCGGCTCCGACGACTACGAATTTAACGCGGACCCCCAAGTCTTCATCAGAGTGCGCAACTTTCTCTTTCTTGATGATGACGGCGCCGATCTCGCCGTGTTCGGCTTTTCGCGGTTTCGCGTCGGGCCGTCGATCCGCATTCGCGGTCGTCGCGATCAAGACGAAAACCCAGCCCTGCAGGGCCTTGGCGACGTCGGCACAACCTTTGAGTTCGGCGGCTTCATCGCCACAAATTTTCTTGACCGATTCGCCGCGAAAGCGCGCGTTCGCCACGGTCTGAAGACAGGCCATCGCGGCACCATCGCCGACGGCACTTTGACCGCGCTGATCTTTCGCACCGGGCCTTTGTCCGTCGCCGCCAATGCTCAGGCGACGTGGATCGGCGAACGATACGCCGACGCCTTTTTCTCGGTCACGCCTGAACAATCAGCGGCGTCAAACAACGTTTTATCCGTTTACGACGCCAATTCCGGGTTTGAAACGGTCGGCGGCGGCGTCACCGCCTATATCAATATCGGTGATCGCTGGTCGCTCAATCCCTATGCGACGTATCGGTATATTTTCGACGAATACGCGCAGACGCCGATCATCAATGAATTCGGCAGCCGAAATCAGTTCACTGTCGGCTTTCACCTGATGCGCGAATTCAGCTTTAAAATGCGGTGATAGAAAAACGGCCCCGATATCACCGGGGCCGTATTCGTTTTTCAATCAATTCGCCAGCTATTCAGCGGGCTTGCGGAACAAAAGCGTCATCCGGTCGGTCTCGCCGATCGCATCCATTTCAGCCATGATTGCTTCGTCGCCGTCCGCCGTTCCGTAATTTGGCGGCAGTCGCCAGACGAAATCGTCTTCCGTTGGCTGATCGTTCGGATTGGCGTTGATTTCCGACTGGTCGACAAGTTCAAAGCCGGCCGCTTCAAACGAAGCGATCAGCGCATCCTGTTTCACATAGCCGTTTGAGCCGTCGGCCCAATCATCTGAATTCCCCGCCGGGGCGCGGTGCTGGACGACGCCGACAACGCCGCCCGGTTTCAACACCGCCATCGCATCGGTGAGCGCCTGTGTGCGAAAACCGCCGTCGTCTTCAAAACGATTGAGATTATGCAGCGCCCGAATGAACAGCACCGCATCTGCCGAGCCCGCCATCTCCGATGGCATCGAGCCGAACACGGCGGCGTCAACATCGGCGCCGTCTTCGATTTCCCATCCATCGACGGTGTCCAGCCAGGTCGTGGTCCAGTTCGCCCTGTTGCTGATGAACTCCTCGGTCGCGAACCCGCCGAACAACGGCCACATGTCCATGGAGTAATCGACGCCGACAAGCGCGCCCTCCGGACCAAGATAAGGGATCAGGATTTTCGAATACCAGCCGCCGCCAGGCAACGCCTCAACCACCGTCATGCCGGGCTCAATGCCGAAAAATGCGAGCGTTTCAGCTGGATGACGGTATTGATAGCGGGCCTTGGTTTCTTCCGACTGGGCGGCGAGAACGGCGTCGAGTTTTTCTGACGCCGACACTCCGGCTTCTTCAGCCGCCGCAGGCGCATCGCCTCCGCTTTCCTCGACTTCCGCCGCAGCGGTTTCCGTCTCTTCCGACGGCGCTTCCCCGCCGCATGCCGCAAGCGCAAGCGCCGAGGCGCCCAATAACAATGTTCTCAACATCTCTTACGTCCTTCCCTTGATGATGGTTGGCTTACGCAAAGACGCCCCCGTCCGCGAGCCTTAAAGAGCTTTCACGATCTCTTCGCACATCTTCTTCGCGTCGCCGAACAACATCATGGTGTTGTCCCGGAAGAAGAGTTCGTTCTGAACGCCGGCGTAACCGGACGCCATGGAGCGCTTGACGAAGAGCACCGTGCCCGCATTTTCAACATCGAGCACCGGCATGCCGTAAATCGGCGATTGCTTGTCGGTTTTCGCCGCCGGGTTGGTGACGTCGTTGGCGCCGATGACAAAGGCGACGTCCGCTGTGCGAAACTCCGAATTGATGTCTTCAAGTTCAAAGACCTCGTCATAGGGGACCTGCGCTTCGGCGAGGAGAACGTTCATGTGCCCCGGCATCCGTCCCGCCACCGGGTGGATCGCATATTTGATGTCGACGCCTTCTTCTTTCAGCTTGTCGCACATTTCTTTCAGCGCGTGCTGAGCCTGGGCGACCGCCATGCCGTAGCCCGGCACGATGATGACCTTGCCGGCGTTTTTCATAACGAAAGCTGCGTCGTCAGCCGAGCCCTGCTTCACCGGGCGATCCTCGCCCGCGCCGGCGCCGCCCGTCGCATCCTCGCCGCCAAAGCCGCCGAGGATCACCGAGATGAACGACCGGTTCATGCCCTTGCACATGATGTAGGAAAGAATGGCGCCGGAAGAACCAACGAGCGCGCCGGTGATGATCAGCGCCATGTTTTCAAGCGTGAAGCCGATGCCGGCCGCCGCCCAGCCCGAATAAGAGTTGAGCATTGAAACAACGACGGGCATGTCCGCGCCGCCGATGGGAATGATGATCAGAAAGCCAAGCGCGAAGGCGAAAGCCGTCAACCACAAGAACACCAAGGGCGACTGAACGCCGGTCATCAACATCCCGATTAAGAGCAAGATCGCGAGGCCGAAAGACAGATTGATGATATGGCGCGCCGGCAGCAGGATCGGCTTGCCGGACATATTGCCGTTAAGTTTTGCAAAGGCGATGACGGAGCCGGAAAAAGTGATCGCACCGATCGCCGCGCCGAGCGACATCTCAAGAATGGAAACCGTGTGGATTTCGCCGGGCGCGCCGACGCCAAAGGCGCGCGGCGCCAGAAACGCCGCCCAGGCGATGAAGACCGCGGCGAGGCCCACCAGCGAGTGGAAGGCGGCGACGAGCTGCGGCATCGCTGTCATCGGGATCCGACGCGCGATGTAAGCGCCCGGCGCGGCGCCGGCGGCGACCGCGAGCAAGATCAGCGCCCAGGTGGAAAAGCCTTTGTTCTCCAGAACGAATAGCGTGGTGAGAACGGCGATGCCCATCCCGATCATGCCGAAACGGTTGCCCTGTCGCGAGGTCTCCGGCGAAGACAGCCCGCGCAAGGCGAGGATGAACAAGATGCCGGCGACGACGTAGAGAAGCGCGGTGAGGTTGTGACCCATCTCTTTCGCCTACCGTTCTTTTTTCTTGTACATCGCCAGCATGCGCTGGGTGACGAGGAAACCGCCGAATATATTGACCGAGGCGAGCGCGACCGCGACGAAGCCCAATAGCTTCGACCAGCCGCCGGCCGCGGAGCCTGCCAGGTCGGCGCCGACCGCGATCAGCGCTCCCACGATGACAACCGAGGAAATGGCGTTGGTGACGGACATTAGCGGGGTGTGAAGGGCCGGCGTCACCGACCAGACGACGTAATAGCCGACAAAGATTGCAAGGACGAAGATCGTCGCCAGAAAAACAAATTCCGCCGGTCCGCCCGATGCGACATCCGCAAGCTGACCGACAAGGCCCGCAGCCTGTTCAGACGCTTGCGCCAACTGTTCGGAAGAGTCTTCGGCGCGCTCCGCAGCCTCGCGCAGCTGGCGCGCGGCTTCTTCGACCTCTTCGGCGGACCGCTCAACGCGCTCTTCTTCAGACGGATCAGCCATTCGCGTCCCCCTTTTCCTTTGACAGATCTTCGCCGTCAGACGGCGTTTCGTCGGCGCCTTCGCCCGCATCGGCCGGTTCGGCCGGTTCGGCTTCTTCTTGCGCCGCCGGCTCAGGCGAATTCGCCGGCGCAGCGTCCGCAAAATTCGGGTGAACGATCGCGCCGCCGCGAGTCAGCGCGACGCCTTTGAAGATATCGTCGTCCCAGTCGACGATGAATTCGCTGTTTTCCTTGTCCCAGAAAGCGGAAATGAAATTGAAAATATTCCGCGCGAGCAGGTTCGACGCGTCCGCCGGCAATCGTCCGGGCACATTCTGAAATCCGAGTATAGTGACGCCATTGATCTCGATCGCCTCGCCGGGCCGGGTCAGTTCGACATTGCCCCCCTGCTCGGCGGCGAGATCGACGATGACAGAACCGGCCGACATGGACTGCACCATCGCCGATGTCATGAGCTGCGGCGCCGGCCGGCCCGGGATAAGCGCCGTCGTAATCACAATGTCCTGCTTCTTGACATGCTCGGCGAGATATTCGCGCTGGCGCTTCTGGAAGTCCTCCGACATTTCCTTGGCGTAGCCGCCCTCGGTCTCGGCTTCCTTCATCGCCTCTTCATCGACCGTGACGAATGTCGCGCCGAGGCTTTCGACTTGTTCTTTCGCGGCGTAGCGCACGTCGGTCGCAGAGACGACGGCGCCGAGGCGGCGCGCGGTGGCGATCGCCTGCAGCCCCGCAACGCCGGCGCCCATGACCAGCACTTTCGCCGGCGCGATGGTGCCCGCGGCCGTCATCATCAAGGGCAGCGCTTTGCCAAAGTAAGCCGCCGCGTCGATCACCGCCTTATAGCCGGCGAGGTTTGATTGCGAGGACAATACGTCCATGGACTGCGCACGCGTAATGCGCGGCATCAAATCGAGCGCAAACGCATCGACGCCGAGGCGCGCATAAGCGCTCACCGAATCTGCATCGTTATAAGGCGCCAGGATCGCCGCCAGGCGAACGCCATTCGGAAAGACCCGCAATTCCTCCGTCGACGGACGCTGGACCTTGATGATGAGATCGGCGCCGTTGGCCGCATCCGCAGCGCTTGGGCTGACTTCGGCGCCCGCATCGCGATAGGCGTCATCGGAAAAGCGGGCGCCCTCGCCGGCGCCGCTTTGAACCGAAACCTCAGCCCCCAGGCCGACAAATTTTTTGACGCTTTCCGGCGACGCCGCCACACGCGTTTCGCCGGACCGCGTTTCCTTCAATACCGCAATTTTCATCTTGGCTCCCTAACCGTGGCGCTTACGCTCGCGCGGGGGTCAGTGCGAAAAGAACATCTTCACAATAAAATATACAGCGACGTAAACAGCGACGCCGGCGATGATCGACACCGGGATGCCATTGGCCATCACCAGATTTGTAAAAAACATTGTTAGCGCCAATGCGAACGGCACGCCGATCTCAGCGGACGCCTTCATTATCGCTTCATAGGATTTGCGGTGCTCTTCGGCGTCTTGCGCGCGCTGAATTGCATCGTCAGCCATGTCTATTCCTCTCAAGTCAATTCGCCCGTTTTCTGGCGGAATTCAACGCGTTGGGCAAGTCTTTCAACCGCCCACCCTAATCGGCCAGCAGCTTAAGAGCATACGCATCGCCGATATGAAAGCGATCGGTTGGTCCATCATCAAATGGTGATAGGCGTTTGGTATCAGGACAAAGGGCGAGCGGCCGCGAGCCTGCTCGCGCAAATGGCCGATCGCCTCGTCGGTGGCGAAGGCCGATTTTTCCCCATAGATGAAGGCGAGCGGACAACGCGAGGCGCGTAACAAGTCGCGCTCGAACCGGATTTCAAAATTCCCGACCTTGTGCGGGTCGAACTTCCAGGTCCAGCCCCGCGTCCCGTCGATTTCGTGTTGTTTCAGCCCCTCGCGCGCAATGTAATCAAGGAGATAGAGGTTTTCGCCTGGCTGATCGGGGAGCAAGCGGAAGCGGGTGAGCGGCTCTTCGAGGGTTTTATAAAGCCGCATGGGGCTGCGCTCAGCGCCCTTGCCGTCCTGCTTGGGCTTGTTGATCGTGTAGCCTTCCGTCGGATCGGGCACGCCGAGCGGGCTGTCGACGACGACCGCGCCGCCGAGCCGCTCCCCGTCGCGCTCCACCGCCGCCAGGGTCACCCAGCCGCCGAAGGAGTGGCCGACGACGATCGGACGCCGCGGACCGCTCAAGCCCGCGGCGTCAATCACCGCGAAGACCTCATCGACGAGCCCGTCGAGGGAATAGGTCTCGCGCCAGCTGGAATCGCCCATGCCGGATAAGTCGATCGCCGCCACGCGATGATCGCCGGCGAAAAACGGAGCGAACGGGCGCCACCAATTGCGGTGAGCGCGTCCGCCATGAACGAACAAGAGCCCAGGATCGCCGCGCTCGCCCCAGGCCGAATATCGAATTTCAGCGCCATTAACCGTAATCGCGTTCTCTTCGCTTTTTGCATTAATAGCGTCTTCGAACCATTGCGGGCGCGGCGGCGTTTCCCCGCCAAGTTCGGCGAGCGGACGCGTATACTCGCGTTGGCCCTTGCTCTTATCAGACGACATGTCGCTCTCCGGAAAGTTGCGCGTCAGATAGCCCAGAGCTTGCCGCGCCGCAATATCAGCCTGCAGCCCCGGCGTTTCGCCAGTTTCAATTCATTCGTAAACGAATTTTAACGCTTTTTGCGCGCCTTGAACGTTTCGATATGACACGGATTTAAACCGATCTTTACCCGGATCGCCCATAACGCGTTGACGTAGCGTATTTTAAGGGAAATCCCGGACAATGGCGAAGACAATTCTTCTGGTGGACGACGACCCGACGCAGCGCCGTCTGATGCGCGCTGTTTGCGAAAAAGCGGGCTATCCCGTTTTGCAAGCCGACAACGGCGAGGCTGCATTGTCTTTATTGCGCAGTCCGCAGGGCAGCGATGTCGGCCTGATGATGCTCGACCTCAGAATGCCAGGCCTTGGCGGCATGGAAACGTTGAAACGCTCAAAGACCTTTCGCGAAGACCTTCCCGTCATCGTGCTGACGGCGCAGGGCGGCATCGATACGGTCGTCGAGGCGATGCAATCGGGCGCCGCGGACTTCTTTGTAAAACCCGCAGCGCCGGAACGCGTTGTCGTCTCGATCAAGAACGCGCTGTCCATGACCACGCTGCAAGGCGAGGTCTCGCGTCTTAAACGCAAGCGCGAAGGCGCAATGGGCTTCGGCGACCTGATCGGCGAAAGCGGCGCCTTGCGACACGTAATGAAACTTGGCGAGCGCGCCGCCGCGTCGAACATCCCTATCCTGATCACCGGGGAATCCGGGACCGGCAAGGAAATGATCGCCCGCGCCATTCAAGGCTCGTCCGACCGCGCCGGTCGGCCGTTCATTACGGTCAACTGCGGGGCAATCCCTGAAAACCTGGTTGAAAGTCTTCTCTTCGGGCACGAAAAAGGCTCCTTCACCGGCGCCTCGGCTAAGCATGTCGGCAAATTCCAGGAAGCCGACGGCGGCACGATCTTTCTTGATGAAGTCGGCGAGCTGCCGGCCGACATGCAGGTCAAGCTCTTGCGCGTCCTGCAGGAAGGCGAAGTCGATCCCATCGGCGCCAAGCGGCCTGTGAAAGTCGACGTGCGCGTGATCTCGGCGACCAATCGCGATCTCGCCGAAGACGTTAAAAACAATGCGTTCCGCGAGGACCTGTTCTACCGGTTGAACGTTTTCCCGATCGAGGTGCCGCCCTTGCGCGAACGCGCCGAGGACATCCCCTCGCTGATCAACCATTTCATCGAGCGCTATAACGCCGAAGAACAGCGCGATGTGCGCGGCGTTCGTCACGAAGTGATGGAAGTCCTGACTGCGCAAGGCTGGCCCGGCAACGTCCGTCAGCTGGAGAACACAATTTTCCGCGCTGTCGTACTCGCCGAAAGCGCCTATCTTTCGGCCGAAGACTTCCCGTTGCTGGCGAATGAATTTGAACAAGCCGGCATTTCGTCTGGACCGCCGGTCGTTGATGACGGCGCAGGCGCCTCAGGGCGAGCCGACAAAGCAGCGTCCGGCGACGGCAATGCGGCGGGCTACGCCGATCGCGTCGCCATTTTCGACCGCGGCGGGCATCTGCGCTCGCTTCAGGAGATCGAGAAGGATTTGATCGCGCTCGCCATCGACACCTATGAGGGCAAGATGTCCGAAGTCGCGCGCAGGCTCGGCATGGGCCGGTCGACCCTTTACCGAAAACTCCGCGAGCATGATCTGGAGATCAAGCGAGCGAGTTAGGCGACGGGCTTAGTCCACGGCGGTGCGCTGTTGCAGATACACTTCGCGCTCTGCGTCGACCATCGATTTGATATCGCTGACCACGGCGTGAAAACGCGGATCGTCTTTTAATTCGGCGAACGCCGGATCCATGTGGATCCACCATCCGACGCTGCGTCGCGCGTCAGCGACTTTTCGCAAATGATCGATTGCGGCCGCGCGCTCGCCCTCGCGCAAAAGCAGCTCCGCTTCCAGTTCGCTGCGGAAATACGGCAATACGAGGCCTTCCGAATTCTGGCGCTCGATCACGCGCCGACAGGCCTCGACCAATGGTCGAGCACCCGCCTGATCGCCGGCCCGCTGACGCAGCGCGGCGATGTGCAGGCCTGGAAAGCAGTCGAATGTTGAAACCAAGGGCGGGCGCGTCTCCGATGCCGCATATTGCTCATAAAGAGCGCGGGCTTCGGCTTCTTCGCCAACGGCCCACAATGTCCATGCAACGCGCGGCGTGATGGCGAGTTTGTCGGACGCCTCCGCATATTGCCTGGTCACAATATCTCGCGCCGCCTCGGTTCTTCCCTGGATCAGCCGCGCGAAAGACAGCGCATACCACGGGGCCCGGTTGAGTTTGTCCTCATCGAAGAGCTGCATGATTGTCAGCCGGAATGTGGCGTTACCATAGCCCCCGGCGCCGACGTCTTCGAGAGAGAAAATTTCTTCCTCCGCGGCGAGGCCCTCGGCGAACTGGCCGGCGGAGAAAAGCGCGTAGGCGAGCGAGGCGCGGACAACAGGCCACTGCGAATTCAATGCTGCATTGCGCTGGGCGACCGAAACCGCCGCCTCGTAATTCCCACGGAGCACATGAGCGTTGACAAGGTTCTCTAGGATGATAGCGGAGAGCGGGTCGATTTCCGCCGCCCGCACTATCTCTTCGAACGCCTCGCGATAACGCTGCTCCGCCATAAGGGTGGTGTGAAGCCAGTTGCGCGCATTGATGGAACTCGGGTTTATAGCGATCGCGCGCCGGAGCGCTTCTTCGGCCCGATCGGTATCATTGCCGTGCAAAGCAAGCAGCCCTTTCGCGGCGAGCGCTTCGTCCGATTCAGGATCGAGCGTCAGCGCGCGCTCAATCGCCGGCTCGGCCAATGTTAGAGACTCCGCGTAGCTGAGATGTCCGTAGGTATCGATTGTATCGCGCTGTAACGCATAGGCCGTCGCCCGCCCCGCCCAGGCCGGCGCGAAGTCGGGATCGACTTCGCTCGCCTCCTCGAAAAGCGCGCGCGCCTTGGAGACAGAAGCCGGCGTCCGCAATGTGAGTTGATGGCGCCCTTGCAAGACCAGATCATAGGCCGCCGAGTCTTCCAGCGGCCGCGCCTCGCCTGACGCCGTTGAAGTGACGGATGGAATGGCGCCGACAAGCGCCGTCGCAATTTCATCTTGCACGGCGAAGATGTCCGCAAGAGTTCGGTCATAGGTTTGCGACCACAAATGGAAGCCAGAGCCAGCATCGACGAGCTGCACGGTGATGCGAACGTTTTCGCCCGCTTTTCTCACCGACCCTTCCACCAACGCGTCGACATTGAGCGCTTCACCGATCGCGTTGGCGTCCTCTTTCCTGTCCTTGAAGGAAAACGACGAGGTGCGCGCCGCCACCCGCAAATTGGTTTCTTTCGCCAGAAGATTGAGCAGCTCTTCAGCGATGCCGTCGGAGAAATATTCCTGATCCCGGTTTGGAGAGAGGTCCGCAAAAGGCAGAACTGCGATGGAATGCAAGCCCGCCGCCGCCGGCGACGATGCGATCCCGTCACGACGATCGCGCATGCCCAAAAACGCGGCGCTTGCGAGAACAACCAAGACAGCGAGCCCTGCCGTGAAGAGAGGCTTTTGCGTCAGCACAATCGGATGTTTCGACGTTTCCGAAGCGGCGGCCGTCGAACGGTTGATCTTTAGGCTGATCGAACGCTTGATTTCGGCGATCGCCGCCGCGCCGCCGCCTTCCCAATGTGTCGCGTGAAATTGCTTGAACCCGATTGGAGGAGCGGCGCCGTCCAGACTGATCGTGACAAGCTTGCCCGCCTCCGCCGCCAGACCCGCCTCGTCCTTCACCCAGCGGGACTCAACGGACTCTTTCGACCAAGCGACAAGGACGGCTTTCGCCGCCTCAAGCTCACGCTCTATCTCTTTTGAAAATTCCGCGCCGCCTGCGATCCGCAGGTCCCACCAGACCGACCATCCTTCGGCTTCGAGCGATGATGCGAGTTTGCCAATCCGGTCTTGATCGGCGCGGGCGTAGGATATGAAGATGTCGGCCAAGGCGGCCCCCTGTTCCGCTGTCGCCGTGCCTAGCACAGCCCGCAGCGAAAGTCAGTTCGGCCGAGAGGCGCCAGCCTTAGGAAAGGCCAATCGACGGCGAAACGCGGCGCGCTTTATTCCCCGATCGCAGAGAGATATAGGTCGAGAAGCGCTTCCTGTTCCTGGCGGTCGGCTCGGTCCATCTTCCTGATGCGGACGACCTGGCGCAGGGTTTTGACGTCATAGCCCTCGCCCTTCGCCTCGGCGTAGACTTCCTTGATGTCGTTCATCAGCGCGGCTTTTTCTTCTTCGAGGCGTTCAACGCGCTCGATGAAAGACCGCAACCGGTCCGCCGCAATCGTCGTCGCGCCGGCGACCCCTGCTGATCCGTCCGCCATAAACCCAACTCTCCATCAATCCGTCTACTGAGCAAAAGCTCTTCAGGAAAGATAGAATAAAAGCCGATGCGCGGTTTCGCGCAAGCGCGGGCGCTTGTTCTGGGGAAAATTAGATTTCCTGGCCTTCGAGTTCGCGGCGCAAAGCGCGCGCGCGGCGCGCGACTTCCTCATCATGGGGATTCCACTCGAGGACCTTCTGATACATCTCATAGGCGTCGCGCTTTTCGCCGGAGGCGAGGAGCAGGTTCGCCAGCGCCGTGCGCACCTCGAAATGGCGCGGCTCCAGCGTCAGGACGCGGCTGAAATCATCAATGGCGCCTGGCTGATCACCCTCGGTTAGGCGCACCGCGCCGCGCAGCGCAAAACCTTGTGCGAAATTCGGCGCCAGCCCGACGACATGATCAAGCAGCGCTATGGCGAGTTCCGGGCGATCCATGGCGAGGCTGTCTTCGGCGCGGGCGTAGAGAAGATCGACTGTGTCCGAGGCGGAGTCCGACCAGATTTCGATGATGCGCGCGATATTCTCTTCTGACCGCGTCGCCGCGCCGGTCCTTAGCTCCTCGAACAGGAGATCGAGCCGCGGATCGGTCTGATCAGCCGCGGCCGGCGCAGCCCAAAACGCGGCTGCAAAACAAAGAAAAAGCTTTCGCATCGGCGAAAGCTTATCCGTCAAAGGCTTAAAATCCAAGCAAGTTAAAGGCGCGCGACGGCGCGCCGCGCGATTAACCTTGCCGCGCTTTGAACCGCTTCTGGGTCTTGTTGATGACATAGACCCGGCCTTTGCGGCGAATGACGCGGCAATCTTTATGGCGTTTTTTCAACGACTTAAGGCTAGAACGGACTTTCATCGGTCGGGTCTTCCAGAATAAGGGCGGCTGCGATTTCGAGCGGCGGGAGATAGGGGAGCGCCCTCGCCTTGTCAACCGGCGCGCAGGCCCCGTCGCCGGCGCGGCCGCGCCACCGCATCGGGCGCCAGATTCGCGGGCGCCACCGGGTAGACGCCCTCCGCGCCCATGACCCAGGCGAGGGGCGATGCGAACAGGCCGTCAAAGGCCTCGTCGAGAATATTGAGCCCGCCGGTATAGGCGCCTAGCGCCGGCATGATGAGGCGGCGCCCGTCGGTTGCAAAACACCGCCGGCGCAGGGCCCGGCCCTCGGCGATGACGCGGGCGCAGGGGTGCATGTGCCCGGCGATCTCGCCATTAGCTTCACCCGGCGCCGGCTCGTGGCGAAAGACAAGCCCGTCGATCGCCGCAACGCCGGCACTCGTCCCTGCGAATCGCTTGGGCGGCGCCGGGTCGTGATTGCCGAGAATCCACAGCCAGTCGGCGCCGGCCGTCAGCCTTTCAAGATGGTCTGCGTCGGCCTCAGCGAACCGCGCCTCGGCTCCGCCGTCGTGAAAGGCGTCGCCCAGCGATATGACCCGCCGCGGCGCGTAGCGGCTGATCAACGCCTCAAGGCGCATCAGCGTCGTGCGCGTATCGTAAGGCGGCAGGAAGACGCCGCGGGCGGCGAAGCTCGATCCCTTCTCAAAATGCAGATCAGAAACGATCAGCGTTTCGGCGCGCGCCCAGTAAAGCGCGCCAAGAGAATCGGGCGTCAGCGCCTCGCCAGCGAGGTTTATGGTATGCGAGGATGGCACGGGACCCGTTCTACGCCAATTCGCGCGCGGCGGAAGTCGCGGCTGTGACGCATTGGCGGGATGGCGGCCCGAACCGCTTGCGCCTGCCTGAGTTGGCGCGGGCAATGGTTAGATTAAAGGAGGACCCGATGAGAGACCTCGCAGACAAAATTACCTGGATTGTCATCGCTGACGGCGAGAAGGCGATGATCTTCGTCAATGACGACACGCCAGAGCAGCCCTTTCTCAATATCCTGTCGAAAAACGAGCTCGACAACCCGCCGACGCGCGAACAGGCCGCGAACCGGCCGGGACGCTTCAACGATCCCGGCGCGCAAGGCGCCCAACGCTCCGCGGTGCAGGACACAGACTGGCACCAGTTTGAAAAGGACCGATTCGCAAAAGACTTCGCCGAGGCGATCAATCTTGCGGCGAAAAAGAACGCGTTTGACGAGCTTGTTCTCTTCGCACCGCCCCACGCGCTCGGCGTCCTCAGGCCCGAACTGCATAAGGAAACTGCCGACCGGCTAGTCTTCGATGTCGATTCCGATCTCACCAATCACTCGGTCGACGATATCGAGAAACATCTCGCCAACGCATATAAAGAGCACCGCCGCGAACAAGCGCCGAGCACATAACCCATTTACAGCGCGACCACGCTCATCCCATCGCCGTCTCGATGATCTTTTCACTGACAGACTTTAAGGCCTCTTCGCTCGCCGAGCGCGCGACGGTCTCACGGCCGATCTCGAGCATCACCGGCACGGCGAGCGGCGAGACGCGCGACAGCGGCGAGTGCTCAATGCGCCCCTGCACGCGGCGCAAGAGCCCCTGCAGCCGCGCCAGATCCAGAAAGCCGCCGGCGGCGTCATCCCACGCGGCCCTCATGAGGAGGTGGTTCGGATCGTGTTCGCGCAGGACGTCGTAGATGAGGTCAGCCGAGAAAGAGACCTGCCGTCCGGTCTTGCGTTGTCCGGGGTGATTGCGCTCGATTAATCCCGCGATCACCGCACAGTTACGGAATGTACGCTTCATCAGGATCGACTCTGAAAGCCAGTTTTCAAGATCGTCGCCCAGCATGTCTTCGGCAAACAGCGCCGCCATGTCGACATCCGACATGTCCTTCCGCCCCCAGACGGATAGCGCATATTCGGTCGGAACAAAGCCGACAGGCTGCTTGCCGAGGCGCTCCAGTCGCCGCGTCAACAGCATGCCGAGCGTCTGATGCGCGGGCCAGCCGTCAAAGGGGTACGAGACGAGGAAATGGCGGTCCTGATAAGGAAAGGTCTCAACAAGCAATGCGTCGGGCGCCGGGATCGAGGCGACGTCCACCTGCTTGGCGAGCCAGTCTCGCACCTGCTGAGGATAACCCGCCCAGGCCTCGCGATCATAGAGCATCGCGCGCACGCGATCGGCGAGATAGGTCGACCAGGGAAATTTATTGCCGCCCCAGCTGGGCACGCGGGGCGCCTCATGGGTTGTGCGCGTAACAATAGCGTCGCCGCCCTCAATGCGCTCAAGGCGAAGGGTTTCGCCGGCGAAATAGAACGCGTCGCCGGGGTTTAGGGTCTCAAAAAACCATTCTTCCATCTCGCCGAGCTTGCGGCCCGGACGTTTCGGACCTTTGCTGCTGGCAAGCCGGATCGCCAGCGCCGGCGCCTCGACGATGGCTCCAACATTCATGCGGTAGGCTTGCCCCGCGCGCGCATTGCGGATGCGGTAAAGCCCGTCCTTATCCTTGACGATGCGGCGATAACGCTCATAGGCGCGCAGCGCGTAGCCGCCGGTCGCCGCAAAATCGAGGGCGTCGTCAAAGTCCTTACGCGGCAGGTCGGCGTAAGGGCTGGCGGTCCTTATTTCCGCGTAGAGATCATCCGCGGTGAAACGCCCGGCGACCGCCATGCCGACAATATGTTGCGCCAGAACATCGAGCGTTCCTTTTCGCGGCGGCTCGCCATCGAGGGCGCCCTCCTCGATCGCCTGCTTCGCGGCGATGCATTCGAGCACCTCCATGCGGTTCGCCGGCGCCATAAGCGCGCGCGAGGGCTCGCCCATGCGGTGATTAGCGCGGCCAATGCGCTGAGTGAGGCGCGAGACGCCCTTGGGCGCCCCCATCTGAATCACGAGATCAACGTCGCCCCAGTCAATGCCGAGATCGAGGGTCGAGGTGCAGACGACTGCGCGCAAAGCGCCGCTCGCCATCGCCGCCTCTACTTTTCTTCGCTGGCCCACCTCAAGGCTGCCGTGATGCAGCGCGATTTCCAGGTTATCGTCATTGAGACGCCACAACGCGGCGAAAGTCGCTTCGGCCTGGCTGCGCGTGTTGACGAAAACGAGAACGAGCTTGTTGTCGCGGATCTGGCGATAGACCTCTTCGAAGGCGTGCCGGCCGGAATGCCCCGACCACGGAATGCGTTCCTCCGAATAAAGAACATCGACTTGCGGCTTGGCGCCGCTGGCGCCTCGAATGAGCTTGGCGGAGCGCGCGTCCGAGCTGTTCTGCGGCGTAAGATAGTCAATGAGCGGCCGCGCGTCGGCGACTGTCGCCGACAGTCCCGCACATCGCAAGCCCGGCGCGAGGCGCCGGAGTCTCGCAAGGCCCAGCGACAAAAGCGCGCCCCGCTTGTTCGGGATGAGCGCATGAAGCTCATCCAGCACCACGCGCTCCAGCCCTGAAAAATATGTCGCCGCGTCCTCATTGGCGAGGAGAATCGCAAGGCTCTCCGGCGTCGTGAGCAGGATGTCGGGCGGCGACGCTTTCTGGCGCTGGCGGCGGGCGGCGGGCGTATCGCCGGTGCGCGTCTCGACGCGGATATCTAGTTCCATTTCGCGGATCGGCGCCTCTAGGTTGCGCGCAATATCGACCGCGAGCGCCTTCAAAGGAGAGATGTAAAGCGTGTGGACCCGCCCGCGCTCGTCGCCCGCGCGCGCTGCAAGATCTACAAGGCTCGGCAGAAAGCCGGCGAGCGTCTTGCCCCCGCCGGTCGGCGCAATCAGGAGATGGGAAAGTCCCTCGCCGTCGGCTTCAAGGCACGCAATCTGATGCTTTCGGGGGCGCCAGCCCCGCGACGCGAACCAGTCGATGAAACGTTGCGGCAGCTGCGCCTTCAAATTTTGATCGCCATCGGGCATGCGCCGACACCATAGTGATCCCGATAAGCGGGACAATGCGCCCCTTTCGACCGCAAGCCATGATCGGGCAGAGTCAGCGTTGCTGTGAAATTCGAAGAACTCCTCCATCCAACGCCGAAAGGTCTTTACTGCCCGCCGGGCGATTTCTTCATCGACCCGGTCGCGGCGGTCGACCGCGCCGTCATCACCCACGGCCACGCCGATCACGCGCGCGCCGGGCACGGCGCCGTTTTGGCGACGCCGGAGACGTTGGCGATCATGGCCGCGCGCTATGGCGAAGATTTCACGGCGCAGCGGCAAGCGGCGCGGATTGGCGAGACGACGACAATCAACGGCGTGTCGGTGCGCCTGGCGCCAGCCGGTCATGTCCTTGGCTCGGCGCAGGCGGTGATCGAGCAAAGCGGGGCGCGCATGGTCGTTTCCGGCGACTACAAACGCCGGCGCGATCCAACCTGCGCAGGCTTTGAGCCGGTCGAATGCGACGTATTCATCAGCGAGGCGACCTTCGCCCTTCCCGTCTTCCGGCATCCGGACACGGGCGGCGAAGTTGAAAAGCTGCTCGCCTCCGTCGCGCAGTTTCCCGAACGCACCCATGTCGTCGGCGCCTACGCGCTCGGCAAGGCGCAACGCATCATCATGCACCTGCGCGAGGCCGGGTATGATGCGCCGATCTTCATTCACGGCGCGTTGCAGAAACTGTGCGATCTTTATCGCGGCTTCGGCGTCGATCTCGGCCCGCTTGAGCCGGCGACCATTGAGCGGCGCGGCGCCAAGCAGGATTTCGCGGGAAAGATTGTCATCGCGCCGCCCTCAGCAATCCAGGACCGATGGGCGCGGCGTTTCGCCGATCCGCTGCCCGTCTTCGCAAGCGGCTGGATGCGCATCCGCCAACGGGTGCGCCAGCGCGGCGTTGAGTTGCCGCTGATCATCTCCGATCACGCCGACTGGGACGAACTGACCGCGACCATTACCGAGATCGAGCCCAAGGAACTCTGGATCACCCATGGCCGCGACGACGCGCTGATGCGCTGGGCCTCGCTCAACGATATCGCTGCACGGCCTTTGCGCCTCGTCGGCTATGAGGAAGAGAACGAGTAGTGGACGCCTTCGCCGCCCTTCTCGACCGGCTCGTCGTCACGCCCCAGCGCAACGCGAAGCTACAGCTGATCGCAGACTATTGCGCGGCGACGCCGGACCCGGACCGCGGCTACGCCATCGCGGCGATCACGCGCGATCTTGATCTGAAAGCCGTCAAGCCGGCGATGCTTCGCCAATTGATCTCTGAACGGATGGATCCGGAGCTGTTCGAGCTTTCCTATAACTATGTGGGCGATCTCGCCGAGACGATCTCTCTCGTCTGGCCGGGAAAACGCGGCGCCAACCGTATTCCCCCTCTTGGCGAGGTTGTTGAGCGGCTGCGCGCGACGTCCCGCACCGAGGCGCCGGGCGTTATGACCGCCTATCTCGACGCCATGGGGCCCGCTGAAAGACGGGCGTTGATCAAGCTCGCGACCGGCGGTTTGCGCATCGGCGTCTCGGCGCGCCTTGCGAAGACAGCGCTCGCCCGTTTCGGCGACAAGGAATTGAGCGAGATCGAGGAAATCTGGCACGGGCTCGAGCCGCCTTTTGAGCCGCTCTTCGCCTGGCTCGAAGGCGAGGCGGAACGCCCGGCCGCCGCGGCGGCGGCGCCGTTTCGTCCGGTCATGCTCGCCCATCCGATCGACGCGGAAAAAGACCTCGACGGGATTTCGCCGGAAACGCATTTCGCGGAATGGAAATGGGACGGCATTCGCGTGCAGGCCGCGGCGGAAGACGGCGCGCGTCGCCTCTACACGCGGACAGGCGAGGATATCGGCGCCGCCTTCCCCGATATTATCGAAGCGCTTGATTTCGACGCGGCGATCGACGGCGAGCTTTTGATTTTTGATCCGGAGACGGACGCGCTCAATCCGCGGCCATTCTCCGACCTGCAGAAACGCCTCAACCGGAAAACCGTCTCCAAGGCG
>JBCBSE010000007.1:0-110821 GCA_039819305.1 Pseudomonadota bacterium | reverse complement strand
GTTCGAGCTCGGTCATCGACATGCCTCGCAGCATAGCGGTGTGGGAAACGAGTGTGGATCGGAACTGCGACGTCCGCCCGGAAGATAGTTCGAGAAGCGCCGGCGCGCGAAGCAATTCAAACTGCAATGCCGCTGGAAGGTGTTCCTGCGATGCGATCGCATCCGACCGTCACCCGACATGCGGGCAAGGATTAGGTGCGGCGACGCCATAGGAGCGCCGATCTGGTTGCCCGGACGCACACTGAAAAGACCGTCAGGACCAGGATCAGAATAATTAAATACAATCAGCAAACGATGGTGGGCGGTGACGGGTTCGAACCGCCGACCTACTGGGTGTAAACCAGCCGCTCTTCCAGCTGAGCTAACCGCCCGCAGTCTCCGGGGATGCGTTCCCTAGACCTCAGCGCCCCGTTCTGCAAGACGCCGGCGAGGACCCGCGCCGCGGCCTTTGACGCGCAAACCCAAACGCGAAAACGGCGAGCGCGCAAATTATGCGCGCCCGCCGCACTGGACTGGATCGGGGCCGTCGAAAGTTAGTTCAAGGCGTCTTTCAGGCCCTTGCCGGCTGTGAATTTCGGCTGGATCGACGCGGCGATCTGGATCGTCTCGCCGGTGCGCGGATTGCGGCCCTCGCGCGCTTTGCGCTTCGCGGCGGAGAAGGTGCCGAAGCCGACAAGGCGCACATCATCGCCGCTCTTCAAGGCATTGGTGACAGCGTCGAGCACAGCGTCGACGGCCCGAGCCGCATCGGATTTGCTCATGGCGGCCATGTCGGCGACCTTGTCGATAAATTCGTTCTTATTCATTCGCTTGACCTTTCTCTCTGCTTCGTCGCGATGGGCGGTTACTTACGAAAACGCGCGCGATTGCTTGGTTTATCGCGCTGTTGGCGCGCGCGCGCCAAGGGAAAACGGCTTAAAATAAGGGCTTCCTTTCCACAGTAGCGCCAACTCATTGAATTTGCAGAACTATTTAAGACGCAAAAGTGCGTTAAAAATGCTGAAACCCGCAGATTTCCTAGGGTTTGCGCAATGCACCATGCGCAAAACGCGCACAAGGCGATTCGCGCCTGCTCAAATAAAAACGCGGCGAACCGGGAGCGGCCGCCGCGTTGTTTGTTGATTGATTGACGCGAAAGGTCAGTGCGTGACGACGGCCCCGCCGTCGTCGCCGGCGTCGCTGGCCGTCGCAACGGGCTCAGACCATTCGATGGGCGTGAGTTTTTGGGTCAGCGCATGCGCGAGCACCTCGTCCACCGTCGCCACCGGAATGATCTTCAATCCCGCCTTCACATTGTCCGGAATTTCAACGAGGTCTTTCTCGTTTTCATCCGGGATCAGCACCGTTTTGATGCCGGCGCGCAAGGCGGCCAGAAGCTTCTCTTTGAGCCCGCCAATGGCGAGCACGCGTCCGCGCAAGGAGATCTCGCCGGTCATGGCGATATCCTTGTGAACCGGCACGCCCGTCAGCACCGAGACGATCGCTGTCGCCATGGCGACGCCCGCTGACGGTCCGTCTTTCGGCGTAGCGCCTTCCGGCACGTGGATGTGAATGTCCGTTTTCTCAAACAGCGGCGGCTCCAGGCCAAACTCCGTCGATCGCGAGCGCACATAAGAAGACGCAGCTGAGACAGATTCCTTCATCACGTCTTTCAAATTGCCGGTTGGGGTCATCTTGCCCTTGCCCGGCATCTTTACGGCCTCGATGGTCAGGATATCGCCGCCGACGCTTGTCCAGGCGAGGCCCGTAACAATGCCGACGCGATCCTCGCCGTCGATTTCGCCATAACGGTATTTCGGCACGCCGGAAAACTCATCGAGATTGTCGGCGCTGACCGTAACGACATCGAGATCTTCCGTCTCAAGCTGACGCACGGCTTTGCGGGCCAGCTTGGCGATCTCGCGTTCGAGATTGCGAACGCCCGCCTCGCGCGTATAGCGACGAATGAGCGTGATGAGACCGGAGTCTTCGATCGCCAGCTCGTTTTCCTTGAGCCCGTGGTTCTCAAGGGTCTTGGGAATGAGGTGGCGGCGCGCGATCTCAACTTTCTCATCTTCCGTGTACCCCGGAATCCGAATGATCTCCATCCGGTCGAGAAGCGGTTGCGGCATGTTGAGACTGTTAGCCGTCGTGATGAACATCACGTCCGACAGATCGTAATCGACCTCCAGATAGTGGTCCTGGAATGTCGAATTCTGTTCAGGGTCCAGCACCTCAAGCAAAGCCGAGGCCGGATCGCCGCGGAAATCGTGACCCATCTTGTCGATTTCATCGAGCAAGAACAGCGGGTTCGATTTCTTCGCCTTTTTCATGGACTGGATGATCTTGCCCGGCATCGAGCCGATATAGGTCCGGCGATGGCCGCGGATCTCCGCTTCGTCGCGCACCCCGCCAAGGGAGACGCGCACGAATTCACGGCCCGTCGCGTTGGCGATGGATTTGCCAAGCGACGTCTTGCCGACGCCCGGCGGGCCGACGAGGCACAAAATCGGGCCTTTCAGCTTGTTCATGCGTTTTTGTACAGCGAGGTATTCGACGATCCGCTCTTTGACTTTCTCAAGTCCGTAGTGGTCGGCGTCCAGAACGTCCTCGGCCTTGTTGAGGTCCGACTTGACCTTTGAGCGAGTGTTCCAGGGGATCGCCGTCAACCAATCGAGGTAATTGCGCACAACCGTCGATTCAGCTGACATCGGGCTCATCTGGCGAAGCTTCTTCAGCTCGCTTTCCGCCTTCGATTTCGCTTCCTTTGAAAGCTTCGTCTTGGCGATCTTTTCTTCCAGCTCGGAAAGCTCGTCGCGGCCGTCATCGCCCTCGCCAAGCTCCTTCTGGATCGCCTTCATCTGTTCGTTCAAATAGTATTCGCGCTGCGTCTTCTCCATCTGGCGCTTGACGCGATTGCGGATCTTCTTCTCAACCTGAAGGACGCTCATTTCGCCTTCCATCAGAGCGTAGACTTTTTCAAGCCGCTCGCTGATGGCTGCGATTTCAAGAAGCTCCTGCTTCTCCGAAACCTTGATATTGAGATGAGAAGCGACCGTGTCGGCGAGCTTTGCGAAGTCGTCAATCTGGCTGACCGAGACGATGACTTCCGGCGGTACCCGCTTGTTCAGCTTCACATAGGCTTCAAATTGCGAAACCACCGAGCGCGCAAGCGCTTCATTTTCAGCGCTTTCATCCTCGGTTTCGAGAATGATTTCCGCTTCGGCTTCAAAGAAATCGTCGGTGCGCGTGAACTGTGAGATCTTCGCGCGCGACTCGCCCTCGACCAGCACTTTCACCGTACCGTCCGGCAGCTTCAAAAGCTGGAGAACCGACGCGATGACGCCGACCTCGAAGATGTCGTCAGCGCCGGGATCGTCGTCCCCGGCATCGCGCTGCGCGACCAGCAGAATCTTCTTGTCGTTCTGCATCACATTTTCGAGCGCATTCACGGATTTCTCGCGACCCACGAATAGCGGCACGATCATGCCCGGAAACACGACAATGTCGCGCAACGGCAGAACGGGGTAAATTACGTTTTCACTCATTCAGAACTCCATGACGGGGCGGGCCAGGCTGAGCAGCGCCGCGCCCTGCGGGTATAGAGGAACCGCCCCATTTGGCGGCGGTTTGCGCCTTCCGGCAACCGGCGGTTTTCCCGAGCGGCGAAAGGCGGCGGGACGAGAAACGCCGCCGGCGAGACCGGCGGCGCTCACGATCAGATATTTGGCGTCAAATTGCGGCGTTTCAAGCCGCGTGATCACCTAGCGGCGCCTAAAGTTGCCTGCGAGGAACCGTTTCGTCAGGCGCTTGCGTCGACCTCGACAGCGTCTTTTTTGCGGTCAGCGTAAATGTAAAGCGGCTTGGCGTTGCCCTCAACGACCTCGCCATTGACGACCACTTCGACAACGCCTTCCAGCGTCGGCAGCTCGAACATCGAATCAAGGAGGATGCCTTCCATGATTGATCTAAGCCCGCGCGCGCCGGTTTTTCGGGCGATGGCCTTGCGGGCGATCCCAAGCTTGGCGTCATCATTAAAGGTCAGCTTAACGTCCTCCATCTCGAAGAGCCGCTGATATTGCTTCACGAGCGCGTTTTTCGGCGTCGTCAGGATCTGGACGAGCGCCGATTCATCGAGATCTTCCAGCGTCGCGATCACCGGCAGACGGCCGACAAATTCCGGAATGAGGCCGAAGCTCAATAGATCTTCCGGTTCGACTTCCTGAAGGACAGCGCCGATGCGGCGGTCGTCCGGGGTTTTGACATCCGCGCCGAAGCCGATCGACGAGCCGATCCCGCGCCGGGAGATGACTTTTTCAAGACCTGCAAAAGCGCCGCCGACGATGAACAGGATGTTGGTCGTGTCGACTTGCAGAAATTCCTGCTGCGGATGTTTGCGCCCGCCCTGCGGCGGCACTGACGCGACCGTGCCTTCCATGATCTTCAGGAGCGCCTGTTGCACGCCCTCGCCGGAAACATCGCGCGTAATCGACGGATTGTCGGATTTACGGCTGATCTTGTCGACTTCGTCAATATAGACGATGCCACGCTGAGCGCGTTCGACATTATAGTCAGCTGACTGAAGAAGTTTGAGAATAATGTTCTCAACGTCTTCGCCCACATAACCCGCTTCGGTCAGCGTCGTCGCGTCGGCCATGGTAAACGGCACGTCAAGAATTCGCGCGAGCGTCTGCGCCAACAGCGTCTTGCCGGACCCGGTCGGCCCGATCAGAAGAATGTTAGATTTCGCGAGCTCGACATCATTGTTTTTCGCGGCGTGGTTAAGGCGCTTGTAATGATTGTGCACCGCAACGGACAGAACCCGTTTCGCCTGAGACTGGCCGATGACGTAATCGTCGAGCACCTTGTGGATCTGCTGCGGGCTCGGCACGCCGTCTCCCGACTTCACCAGCGAGGACTTTGATTCCTCGCGGATAATGTCCATGCAAAGCTCAACGCACTCGTCGCAGATGAAAACGGTCGGGCCCGCAATTAACTTGCGAACTTCGTGCTGGCTCTTGCCGCAGAACGAGCAGTAAAGGGTGTTTTTCCCGTCGCCGCCGCTTTTTCCGCCGATTTTGCTCACTCGCCTAAAAACTCCCTATCAGCGCCCATACTGGACCGATCCGGCCCGCAAAGCGTCTTGCGAGCAAGGACGGCGCCGATCAATTTGCTGGTCCGCTGCACGTTTTGCGCCACGAACCGCGATGTTTCCCTATTCGACCACATTCCGGGCGCACCGATCAAGGAACGATTTCGCCTGATTGTGACGGAAAAAAGTTAATGTCAGTCCTCGCTCTCCTCAATCGCCAGGCGCTTATCGAGCACTTTGTCGATCAGTCCGAATTCAACCGCCTCCTCAGGCGCCATGAAGTGGTCCCGGTCGAGTGTTTTCTCAATGGTTTCATATGACTGGCCGGTGTGTTCGACATAGATTTCGTTGAGTCGGCGCTTCATCTTGATGATGTCCTGCGCGTGGCGCTCGATGTCGGAAGCCTGGCCCTGGAAGCCGCCGGAAGGCTGGTGGACCATGATCCTAGAATTGGGCAGCGAAAAGCGCATATCCTTGTCGCCGGCGGCCAGGAGCAGCGAGCCCATAGAAGCCGCCATGCCGATGCACATCGTCGACACTGCCGGCCGGATGTAGCGCATCGTATCGTACATCGCGAGACCAGCCGAAACCGACCCGCCCGGAGAGTTGATATAGAACGCGATTTCCTTTTTCGGGTTTTCCGCCTCGAGAAACAAAAGCTGTGCAACGATCAGGGTCGAGACGCCGTCGTGGACCGGGCCGGAAAGAAAAATAATCCGCTCCTTCAAGAGGCGCGAATAGATGTCGTAGGCGCGCTCGCCGCGGCTGGATTGCTCGACGACCATCGGCACCAGCGTGTTCATGAAAATATCGTTGGGGTCTTTCATTGTGTCCTCGGTCTTCCAGATCCGGATCTGATTGGCGTTTCGGGGCGCTGAAGGGCGCAGGAGGGTTAATCGATACCTAATAAGGTGGGGACCAATTTGGAAAAGGCCAGCCCCCGTCCTCAGAACGGTATACGCGCGCCCTTAAGCGAGGGTTATTCTTCTGAAAAGGCAAGTCTTTATGGCTCAGTGCGCGAGCCAAAAAAGGCCGCGCAACCGGCGCGGCCTTTGGACAGCAACGCCGGTCTTTACGTTGGTCAGGCGATCTCGTCGCCTTCCGGGTCTTCCATCAGCTTCTCTTTGGAAACCTTCTTTTCTGTGACTTCCGCGCGCTCAAAAATGTAGTCGACCACGCGTTCTTCAAAGAGCGGCGCGCGCAACTGCTGCATGGCGGAAGGATTTTTCTGGTAGAATTCCAGCACTTCCTTTTCCTGTCCGGGATAGGAGCGCGCCATGTTGATTAATTCGCGCTGGACGTCCTCATTCGGCACTTTGACTTCAGCGCGCTTGCCGATTTCAGCAAGCACAAGGCCGAGACGAACGCGGCGTTCGGCGATCTCGCGATATTCCGCTTTCAATTCGTCTTCCGACTTGTCCTTGTCTTCTTCGTCGCGTTCAGCGGATTCAACCTGGCGCCAGATTTGATCGAACTCCGCGTCGACCATTCCTTTCGGCAGCTCGAAATCATGGGCGGAATCGAGCTTGTCGAGGAGCCCGCGTTTTGCGTGCGCGCGCGACAATTGCTTGTATTCGCCTTCAATCCGCTCAGTGACACGCGACTTGAGCTCATCGAGGGATTCAAGCCCCACTTTTTTGGCGAGCTCGTCATCAATCTCGACTTTTTCAGGCGCCTTCACTTCGTTCACATGGACATCGAAAGCAGCTTCCTTGCCAGCGAGATCCTGAGCGCCATAATCGTCCGGGAACGTCACCTTGACTTCAACGTCGTCGCCGGTTTTGGCGCCGACAAGCTGCTCTTCAAATCCCGGGATGAACGAGCCTGAACCGAGGACAATGTCGACGCCCTCGCCTTTGCCGCCCGGAAACTCCTCGCCGTCGATGCGACCGACGAAATTGGCGTTGACCATGTCGCCGTCCTTGGCCTTCGCGGTCTTACCGCGCGCCGCGTAGGTCGTCTGCTGGTCAGCGACGCGTTGCAGCGCTTCGTCGATATCTTTCTGCGGCACATCCGCGACCGGTTTCGTGAGTTTGAGGCCAGAGACATCGACCGGCTCAAAGTCGGGAAGAATTTCCGCATGGACGTCATATTCAAGGTCGGCCTTGCCGGCCATCACATCGTCCATGTCCGAGACAAAATGCGGATGAGGCTGCGTCGCCGGCTGCAGATCGCGATCGGAGAATGCTTTTTGAGAGGTCTCGGTGACGATCTCTTGAACGATCTCGGACATCACGCCCTTGCCATAAAGCTTCTTGAGATAAGAGACGGGCGCCTTTCCCTTGCGGAAACCTTTCAGGTGAACCTGCGATTTCAATTCCGAAAGGCGCTCTGTCAGGCGCTCGTCAAGTTCCGTGGCCGGCACTTTGACGGCGAAACGACGATCAAGGCCCTCAGCGCTTTTTTCCGTGACTTCCATTTTCTCTTCGTCTCACTTCATAGACCGGCCGCGCCGGCGCGTTATCCAATTCCTGTATCCGACCCGCCGGCGATACGCCGCCGCGCGCCATTTGGTGCGGATGAGAGGACTCGAACCTCCACGGGTTGCCCCACTGGAACCTAAATCCAGCGCGTCTACCAGTTCCGCCACATCCGCAGGACGGGCGCGGAAGCGGTGATCGGCGACAGCGCGCAGACCGCCGCGGCGACCGCCGGGCCTTTGAAAGCGGGCTTCTATAGCAGGAGATTGGCCGCTGTCGAGGCCTTCAGAGGCGTTTCTCGAACCACATCACGCTGTAATAGCGGTCGAATTTCCGCCCCACCTCGTCAAGCGTCGAAACATGGCTGAATCCAAAGGCTTCGTGCAGCCGTACCGAGGCCGGATTGGGCGCGACAATGAGCCCGTAGGCGCGGTGGAGATCGCATTGGGCCAGTCGCTCAAATAGGTCGGCATACAGCATGTGGCCAACCCCCTGGCCGCTGGCTTGCGGAGAGACAAAGACGCTCGTCTTGACCGACGTCCCGTAAGCAGCCCGTGGATCGAACCGCGCCGCATTGGCGAACCCGAGGATCTTCCCGCCTTCGCCTATCGCGACAACAACCGGATGCCGCGGATCGGCGCCCAACCCAGCGAGCCAATCGCGCCGGGACGCTTCCGAGATAGGCTCCGTCTCGAATGTCGCCGGGCTTTTCAGGATAAAGGGATTGTAGACGGCATTTATGCCCTCTGCGTCGTCGAGCCGGGCTAGCCGAACCTCGGTCATTGTTTGCCGGTCCGGTTCTTTTGCTGCGGCGTCAGGAGGGCGCGCAGAATGGACGGGACAGCACGCGGCAGATCATCCGCGATAAGTCCCGGACCCGCCGCCTGACCAGCCGCACCGTGAAACCAGACGCCGGCTGAGGCCGCCTCGAAAGCCGGCATGCCTTGCGCGAGCAGTCCTGCGACGAAACCAGCGAGGACGTCGCCGCTGCCCGCCGTCGCTAGATCCGCCGGCGCATTGACGTTGATGGCGGCCCGCCCGTCCGGCCCGGCGATGATGCTGTCGGGGCCTTTGAGAATGACGATGCAGCCGGCGCGCTTCGCCGCATCGCGCACAGCCTTGAGGCGTCCGTCGGCGCCGATAGCGCCGAAAAGGCGCGTGTATTCTCCTTCATGCGGCGTCAACACATCGCTTCCCCGCAGCTGATCGAAAAGAGATTTCGGAGCATCAGTGAAACTCGTCACTCCATCGGCATCGAGAACGACCGCGCTGCTCGCGCGAAGGGCGGCGGCGACATTTTTGCGCGTCGCAGCACTAACGCCGGCAGCAGGACCGATGACGCAAACGCGCTGGTAATCCGGTTTGGCTGACAGGGCGTCGGCAATGTCGTCCGGCGTCTCGAAAACGCGTAACATAGTCGAAGTCAGATGCGCCGCGTTTACGCTCGCCGCATCAGGCGGGCTTAAAACTGTCACGAGGCCTGCGCCGATGCGCGCAGCGCCCGCAGCGGCGAGGCGCGCGGCGCCCGTGTTTGCGGACCCGCCAGAAACGGAGAAGACATGGCCGCGGTGATATTTGTGCGCGCGCCAGGTCGGCCGCCCGAAAGCGCCGCCCCAGAGCGACGGCCCATTTTCGAAAAGATCAACCGTGATCGCCGACAACGCGTCCGGCTTGATCCCGATATCGGCGAGCGAAACCGTTCCGCATAGCGCGCGACCGGGAAAGAGCGCGTGGGCCGGCTTTTTCGCGAAGAAGGTCACGGTGCGCGCGGCTTCAACGGCGACGCCCATGATCGCGCCTGTATCAGCATTGACGCCCGACGGCATATCGACGGCGACGACCGGCGCCGGGCTCGCATTGATCGCTTCGATTGCCGCGCGCGGCGCACCCTCGACATCGCGCGAGAGGCCCGTCCCGAAGATTGCATCGACGATCAGCGCGGCGCCGTTCAACGCTTCCGGCGCGAACGGTTCGACGTCTCCCTCAAAAAGATCCGCCATCAGCTTGGCGTCGCCCTTTAACGCCGAGGGGTCGCCGAGGAGCAATAAGCGCACCGGCCACTTCGCTTCCGCGAGCAGCCGCGCCGCGACATATCCGTCGCCGCCATTATTGCCAGGCCCGCAAACGATTGCGACAGGCCGCGTGGTCCAGCCCGTTTTCACCGCATTGGCGACCGCCGCGCCGGCGTTTTCCATCAAGGCCGCAGAAGCGAGACCGCCTTGCATCGCCGCAGCCTCAACGGCGCGCATCTGTTCGGCGGTTAAAATGACGGGCGCTGACACTATTGACACCTTTCGCCAAGAAGGTCTCTTTTAGCAAACGCAGCAGAAATGCAAAACGTTCACCCTTCGCCGATGAAAAAGATCGAAGCCATTATCAAGCCGTTCAAGCTCGACGACGTCAAAGAGGCGCTGCAGGATGTCGGCCTGCAGGGCATGACGGTCACCGATGTGCGCGGTTTTGGCAGACAAAAGGGGCATACGGAGCTTTATCGCGGCGCTGAATATGTCGTGGATTTTCTGCCAAAGTTGAAACTGGAGCTCGTCGTGGAAGACGGCCTTGTCGAGCGCGTGGTGACGACAATTCGAGACGCCGCCCGTTCCGGCCGCATCGGCGACGGCAAGATTTTTGTTTCGCCAGTCGATGACGCCGTGCGCATCCGCACGGGCGAGACGGGCGCGTCAGCATTGTGATCCCTGATCAGCGCCAGAGCGAGAGCGACGCCGATGCGATCGCCGATGCGCTGAAGGCGTCGCTGGCCGCGGCGGAAAACCATAACGCGCCATATCGGCATTGGATCCTGAGAAACTTATTGCCGCCCCATATTCTGCGCGCGATGCAGGCAATTGAGTTTTCCCCGCCTGATCTCGACGGCGTCTCGGGCAAGCGCGAATTGCACAATGATCAGCGCCACTATGTCGATCGCGAAAACATGGCGCGCTTTCCGGCCATGGCCGCGCTTGGCGAAGCGTTTCAATCCGAGGGCGTTGTGCAGGAAATCGCAGAAATCTGCGGCGCCGATCTCGACGGAACCTGCTTGCGCATTGAATACGCCGTTGATGCAACCGGCTTCTGGCTGCAGCCACACACCGATCTTGGCGTCAAACGCTTCACCATGTTGCTTTATATCTCCAACGCGCACGGACAGAGCGATTTGGGTACGGATATTTATAACAGCGACAAAAGCTGGGCGAAACGCACGCCGTTCGAGCCCAATCTCGCCCTCGTTTTCGTGCCTGACGCAACGACCTTTCATGGTTTCGAGCCGCGCAGTGTCGCCGGGGTGCGCAAATCACTGATCGTGAACTATGTCACCGCCGACTGGCGCGACCGCGAGCAGCTTGCTTTTCCAAACAAACCGCTATCGCTCTAGCGACGCCGACGGATTTCGTCGGCGATCTCGCGGGTCGCATCCATTGACTCAGCGTCAAATGGTGTCGCGTCGCCGGCAAAATCGCGCACCCTGCCCTTTTCCTTCATCGCGTCGAGAAACCAGCGCAGTTTTTTCGCCATGCCCTCGGGGCGCCAGACATAGACCCCGGCGGAGGACGCCGCTGCTTCACTGACCATATTGTGGGAATCGCCGGCGACGATCAGCGCGTCTCCGCGCCCAAGAATTTCCAGATACGGGTTTCGTCCCGAACCTTCCCAGACAAAGCCGGGAAAAACGGACAAGCATTCGCGCACGCGCGCTTCAAATAGTTTCGGCGTGCGCCGCGACGGGGTTACGGCGATCGAGCCAAACGCGCCCATCGCTTTCGCAACTTCATCGCAAAGCTGATCTGCCGCGCTCAAATCATAACGCGCCCCGCCGCTAGGTCCGCCGAGGACAAGCCCGAGAATGGGACCCGGCAGATCCGCCGTCGCCGCCGGCGCTTTTACCGCCCAGTCTCGGATCGCCGCCGCCAGACCATGCGGCGCGGTCAGCGTCGTGAAGACTTTCGCGCCGCGCCGTTTGTCATGGGCGGGGGTCCAAATCAGGTCGGCGAAAGACGCGGTCACCCGAGGGTCCTTTAGAAAGGCGACAAAAGTCCGGCCGCCGCTTTCTTTTTTGACGACGCGGGCGTAGGGCGCCGCGCGCCGGCCAGATGCAATCAGGATGTCGGGAAATGGCGGAGCAATCGGCGAGCCCGGCCGGTCCGGCGCGTGGCGCCAGTCGATAGGCCCCCACGGCGCAGCCCACGCGAAAACGGGCGCTGGCGCGATGATCATCTCCTTCGCCTCGCCGCCCAGAGCCGCGGCGACGCCGGCGCATTGCACCCGGTCGCCGACCTTTCCGTCGGTCAACCGCCAGATTGTCGTCGAATCAACAGGTTGCACGGAGACGCCCTGGTTTCAGGAAAAATCCACTTGCGACACATTGTTGCGCCGAAAGAGCGCTATATGCCTCAAAATCGGAATTCCTTGGCATATTTACGCAAATTTCTTCCATATTCATCCGGTATTTGCGTTCGGCTTTTTGCAGTGCAATAATTTTGGGATCAAAGCCGCTCAACACGCGGCGTTCTCTTATTGCGCCCGGCGGGCAAGCGAAAGGATCGCTTAGGGCGCTTTTCCAGCGGTGCAAACAAAAAAGGAGCGAATAACAAATGAGCTCAGACGCCATTTTGAAGCGAATAAAAGACGAAGGCATTAACTACGTAGATCTCCGCTTCACCGACCCAAAAGGCAAATGGCAGCACGTCACATTTGATTCCAGCCTTATCGATGCGGATTTCTTTAGTGACGGGACGATGTTCGACGGATCGTCCATCGCCGGCTGGAAGGCAATCAACGAATCCGACATGACCTTGATGCCGGACCCGGAAACGGCGGTCATTGATCCGTTTTTCGCCCAACCAACCTTGTCGCTTTTCTGCGACGTTCTTGAGCCGGCGACAGGCCAGCCCTATTCACGCGACCCGCGCACGACAGCCAAGGCGGCCGAGGCGTATCTCAAATCTTCCGGCGTCGGCGACACCGCGTTCTTTGGTCCGGAAGCGGAATTCTTCGTTTTCGATGATGTGCGGTGGTCAACAGACCAGAACAATATCGGCGTCGCCGTTGATTCCGTTGAAGGCCCTTATAATTCGTCGACGGATTATGACACCGGCAATCTCGGCCACCGGCCGGGCCCCAAAGGCGGCTATTTCCCCGTGCCGCCGGTCGACAGCGCGCAGGATATGCGCACCGAGATGCTTTCTGTGATGACGGAAATGGGTCTGGAGCCCGAAAAGCATCACCACGAGGTGGCGCCGTCGCAGCATGAATTAGGCATGAAGTTCTCGACCCTTACGACGATGGCCGATCGCCTGCAGATTTATAAATATGTGGTTCACCAGGTTGCGGCCGGCTACGGCAAGTCCGCGACCTTCATGCCGAAGCCGATCTTCGGGGACAACGGTTCCGGTATGCACGTCCACCAGTCGATCTGGAAGGACGGCCAGCCGCTTTTCGCCGGCGATCGCTATGCAGACCTCTCCGAGACTTGCCTCTATTACATTGGCGGCGTCATAAAGCATGCGCGCGCGATCAACGCCTTTTCCAATGCGACGACCAACAGCTACAAGCGGCTGGTCCCGGGCTTCGAGGCGCCAGTGCTGCTCGCCTATTCGGCGCGCAACCGTTCGGCGTCGGTGCGAATTCCCTGGGTCGCCTCGCCGAAAGGCAAGCGCATCGAGACGCGTTTCCCGGACGCGGCGGGCAATCCCTACCTGACCTTCGCAGCTCTGCTCATGGCGGGCCTCGACGGGATCGAGAACAAGATCCATCCGGGCGATCCCATGGACAAGGACCTTTACGACCTGCCGCCGGAAGAGCTGAAAGACGTGCCGACGGTTTGCGCTTCGCTCCGCGACGCCCTGACCTCGCTCGATCACGACCGCGAATTCCTGAAAAAAGGCAATGTCTTCAACGATGATCAGATCGACGCCTATATTGATCTGAAAATGGCCGATGTGCAGCGCTTCGAAACGACGCCGCACCCGGTCGAGTTCGCGATGTATTATTCCGCGTAAAGACGGACAGCGTTGCGTCAGCAATAAGCCGGACCGTTCGACGGTCCGGCTTTTTCGCGCGCGTCATTCGGGCAATGCAAACGCAATGAGGCTATCGCCCAAGGTCGTGCCAATGCGGGCGTGACCGCCGGCGTAGATCACGACATATTGCCGGCCCTTCCATTCATAAGTCATCGGCGTCGCCTGCCCGCCTGCGGGCAATCGCCCTTTCCACAACGCCTCTCCCGTTTCGACGTCGAAGGCGCGCAAATAATTGTCCATCCCTGCGCCGATAAAGACGAGGCCGCCCGCAGTCACGACAGGCCCGCCCACATTAGGCGTTCCGAGTTCAAGGGCGACGCCATTCGCAATGTCTTTCGTCGTGCCAAATCGCTTGCGCCAGACGATCTCGCCGCTCGCAAGATCGACCCCGGCGATGACGCCCCAGGGCGGCGGCGTGCAGGGAAGACCAATCGGCGAAAGAACAACGTCGCGTTTCACGCCGAAGGGCGCGCCGGCCTGCGGACCGATCTCGGAGTCGTGGAAGATCTCTCTGGCCTCGCCGACATCGTCGGCCGGGATCAGGCGGATGGCGTGGGCGACATTGCTCATATTGACGACAAGAAGATTGCGCGCCTCGTCAAAGGCGGTTCCGCCCCAGTTCGCCCCGCCGAGATTGGCCGGCCGCAACAGAGTCCCCTCCAATGACGGCGGCGTGTAGAGGCCGTCTGCGCGCAGACCTTCCAAAATTTTTCGGCAAGCGCGCCGATCGATGCCCGTCAGACCGAATGCGTCGCGCGGATCGACCCGGTCGGGAACAATCCCCGGCGTTACGGGGAAGGGCTGCGTTGGCGATAAAGCTTCACCTATCGCACCTTCTTGCGGAACGGCTCGCTCGTCGACGGGCAGAAATGGTTTGCCGGAATCGCGATCCAGGACGAATACATGGCCGGTTTTGGTTGCCTGGGCGACAACGTCGTGAGCGACGCCGTCACGCCACACGGTGTAGAGCCCCGGCTGCGCCGGCAAGTCATAGTCCCAGACATCGTGATGGACGGTCTGGAAACTCCAGACGACGGCGCCCGTCTCCGCGTTGAGCGCGACTACCGAATTGGCGTAGCGGTTATCGCCCGGTCGCAGCCCGCCGAAAAAGTCAGGGCTGGGACTGGATGTCGGCAGGAAGATAAGGCCGCGCTGCTCATCGACTGAGATCGGCGCCCAGACATTCGCGTGCCCTTCGATCGCCGGCCGGTCGCCGCGCCAGTCGCCCGCGTTTTCGTCGCTCTCGGCGCGCGGAATCGGGTCGAAAATCCATTTTGACGCGCCGGAACGCGCGTCGAAGGCGCGCACAGCGCCGGACGGCGCGCGCACGCGAACATTGTCCGAAATCGCGGAACCAACGACGACAGTATCGTTGATGACGACCGGCGGCGAAGTGATCTGAAACTCGCCCGGCCAGACAAGCGCCATGCCGGGATCGACCGTCACCATCCCGGCGTCGGCGAAGCCGCTGCAAAGCCGGCCGCTTTTTGCATCGACGGCGATCAGCCGGCCGTCATTTGTTCCCATGAAAATACGCGAAGCGCACTCGCCTTCGCCGGCGCCTTCCCAATAGGCGACGCCGCGGCAGACAAACTGGTTTGCTGGGCGCTGATCAAGACTGATCGCAGAATTGTAGCGCCATTTCTCTGCGCCGGTCCCGGGATCAAGTGCGATGATCTCATTGAAGGGCGTGCAGAAGATCAGGCTGTCGTCAACAAGGATCGGCGTTCCTTCCGCGGCTGAAAGCTGGCGCACCGTTAGCGGGCGCTCCGCATCGCCGGTCTGATAGCGCCACGCGGATTTGAGGTGTCGGACATTTTCGCGGTTGATTGCGTCAAGAGGTGAGTATCGCGATCCGCCGGCGTCGCCGCCATAGTGACGCCAGCCGGTCTCTCGCACTGCGAGACCCGCACCATGCGGCTCGGCGACGCCATCGATGTTGAGGGCTTTCGCGCCGAACAGGACACCGGGCAATGAGCCGCTGAAAAATAATCCCGCCAAAAGCAGCGCTAAACCAGCCAGCAATGCAAGCAGTGTCGTCTTCATGGCGTCATTCTTACCCGATTGCGCGCGGCATGCGCAGAGCCGCTACCGCCGAGCCGTCAAGCGGCGTGCGGACGGCCTCGGAAAACCGCTCATGGTAGTGCGGATGTTCCGTGCCCATGATCCTGTCCCAAAAGGTAAAATACAATCCGAAATTCCAGCCTGCCTGAGCATGATGGAGGTCGTGATGGGTGACGGTCGTCAACCAGTCTAAAAGCGGCCTGCCATTTCGGCGCGCCGGGAAGAGTTCGTAACCGCAGTGGCCGGTGGCGTTCTTGACGATCATTACCAGCAGAAAAACAAATATGGCGAGACCCGATGATGGAATGATCGCCAACGCAACGGGCAGGTAAAGCGCGTTAATGACCGCCTCGCCGCTATCGAAGGAATAGGCTGTCCAGGGCGTCGGATTGTTCGATTTGTGATGCAGCCGGTGCAGCCGGCGAAAAAGCTTCGGGTGATGGATCAGCCGGTGCGTCCAGTAAAACCAGGCGTCATGGAGGATGATGAGCGCCGCAACATTGAAGGCGAAATATAACCACCCCCGCTCGGCTGTCGTCTCGTCAATGGCGACGAGACCCAACTCCATGCCGCCGGCGACGAAGACAGCGCCAGACAGCGCAAAGATCGCGACCGTGCGCATTGAGGCGAAGAATTCGCGACGCATTTGGGCGGTTGTCGCAATCTCGGCGCGAATCTTTCGCTGCGCCAGCACGCCTGCAAGAGCGATATTGACGATGAGATGAACGCCGCCGGCGGCCAGCGCATATCTAAGAAAATCGAATGGCAGGATCCGGATGTAAGCCTCGCCGATAAAGGCGGCGGCGGTCACGAATGTTGAAACGAGGCTTTCCATGTCGGATCTCCGTTGCGAAAAACGAAGACCAGATACCCGGAGGCGCGCGCGGCAATCTCCGCAAGTTCCGAAAAACGCTAAGCGTTTTCAAAAACGATCAGCAATATTCAGAACTGATCATGTCTCGTTGAGTGATTTTCGCCGGAACTCAGTGGGCGTGACGCCTGTCGCCTGTTTGAAGGCCCGGTTGAACGGCGCGATGGAGCCGTAGCCAAGGTCGAGGGCGATCTGCAACACCTGCTTTCGGGCGTTTGCGGGATCGGCGAGCGCCGCCTTGGCGTCTGCAACACGCCGCGCATTGAGGAAGGCGCTGAAGTTTCGAAACCCAAGCTCGTGGTTGATGAGGCGGCGCAGCTGGTGCTCGGGAACGCCCACTTTATCGGCGAGGCTGGCGACCGAGAGCCCCTCCTCCCGGTAGACGCCGCTTTCCATCAGGGCGTTCAGTTTCTCAAACGCTTGCATATCGGCCGGCGGCACCGGGCGATCCGGCTGCTGACGTCGAACTGCAAGCTCCGCGTCGGGGAGCGTTTCTTCCGCTGCGAACAGTGCGCGGTTGGCCGACAACAACCAGAAGGCGAAGAAGAATGTGAGCCCAGCAAGCGCAAATGAATGCACAAGCGTTGCGCCGTCGGGCAACGGGCGAAAGACTTCGAAATTTTCGGCGATCGCGATGATCATGCCGGTCAGCCCCACAGCAACAGCGAAATACAGGCGAAACCGCCGGCGCGGATCGACAAGATCATCGCGCCGATCGTGCAACGCGATCCAGATGGCGTGCCCCATGAGCGCAATCGACAACGTGCTGTGGAGGATTGGCTCTATCGGCGTGTCGTGGGCGGCCTCCCAGATCGGGCCCGGGACATGAAGCACGGCGATGATGATAAACGGCGCGACCTTAAACCAGGTCCACTGAAACGCGTCGTCGAACAGGGAAAGCGCGAACCACCAAAAAAAGACGCCGTTGAACAATGCGAAGAATATCATGACGTCGCTGATGGGCGCGGCGAAGTCGAGTTGGTCGGGCCCCGAAACCAACGTGTAATTTGCAGTTCCCCAAAGAAATAAACCGCCAAGCAGGCGGCGCATGAGCGGCGCCGGGCTGGTCAGGATCAGTCCCGCCATCAGCAACGTCACGCCGGCGACAGCGCCGCGCAACGCGAGTTCGAGCATCAAAGAGGCGTCGTCCATAAGCTGACGCTTAGACCGGTCGGACGCCCTGTCAATTCGCGCGCGGCGAATTCACCCTTTGGCGCGCTTGACCGATCGTCGATTATATGTAACTCATATGTTACATGTCAAATGACCGCGATATGGACGCCGTTTTTCAAGGCCTCGCCCATGAAACCCGGCGGCGGATTCTTGACCTCGTCAAGAATGAGCCTGGGATCAATGTCGGCGCGCTCGCCGGCGAATTCGACGTCAGCCGCATCGCGATCATGAAGCATCTCGGCGTGTTGGACGAGGCCGGCCTGATCATATCCGAAAAGAACGGGCGCACCCGTCGTCTTTATTTCAACGCCGCGCCAATCCAGATGATCTACGAGCGCTGGACAAGCGAATACAGCGCCTATTGGGCCGGGCAAATGACCCGCATCAAATATCTCGCTGAATTGCGAGATGAGGCGGGCGAACAAAATTCAAATAAACAAAACAAGGGGAAGAAAAACCGATGACCGATGACAGATACGCGGAAAAACAGATCTATCGCGTCATGATCAATGCGCCGGTTGAGACGGTCTGGTCTGAGCTTGTAAACACGACGAAACCGCGACCGTTCTTCTGGAACGGCTCCTGGGACGCGGCGGAAATGGCGGCTGGCGCCGCCTATCGCATCGCCGCCGCCGGCGGAAAGATGATCGCCGTCATCGGCCGCATCCTCGAGATGGAGCCGCCCCGCAAGCTGGTGACAAGCTTTCGCCAGACGTCCTTGTCCGATCCGGCGTCGAAGGTGACGTATCTTCTGGAAGAAAAAGACGGCGGAACTCTGTTTTCACTGATAACGGAAAACGTCCTCGCCGGCTCGAAAAGCGAGAAGTCCATGGCCGACGGCGCCAAGTTCATCGTCGAAAATTTCAAGGCCTATGTGGAGACGGGCAAGGTCACGTTCGGGGCGCAGATGCTGCTCGCCTTTTACGGCCTAATGACGCCGATGACGCCGAAATCTATGAGCGCGGAAAACTGGCCTTATGAAAAGGCGGAATAGAGAGCAGAGCTGTTTCAACAGGCGGGACAACCGCGCATCTCCGCCATAGCCTGCCGGTTCGATTCGGCGTAAACGAGCGCCTCAGTTCGGTTCAGGTTGAAAGCATCAAGGCGCATGGCGAGGAAATCCGGCAAGGGCGGCGAAGACAGCGATCTCTTCGGGGATTACACGGCGAAAGACATTGAGGTTCTGGAAGGCCTCGAGCCGGTGCGCAAACGCCCTGGCATGTATATCGGCGGCACAGACGAAAAGGCGCTCCATCACCTCTTCGCCGAGGTGTTAGACAACGCCATGGACGAGGCGGTCGCAGGCCATGCGACTCGCATCGAAATTGAACTCCACGAAGACGGCTATCTTTCGGTCACCGACAACGGCCGCGGCGTTCCCATCGACCCGCACCCGAAATTCAAGAAAAAATCCGCGCTCGAAGTCATCATGACAACATTGCATTCGGGCGGCAAATTCGAGGGCAAGGCCTATGTCACCTCCGGCGGCCTGCACGGCGTCGGCGTCTCCGTCGTCAACGCGCTATCGGACGATCTCATTGTCGAGGTCTGGCGCGGGCGCAAGATGTACAGCCAATCCTATGCCGAGGGAAAACCGCGCACGAAGCTCGAGATGATGGGCCCCGCGCCGAACAAGCGCGGCACTCATGTCATGTTCCACCCGGACCCAAAGATCTTCGGGCCGAAGGCGCGGTTCAAGCCGTCGCGCCTGTTCCGCATGGCGCGCTCGAAGGCGTATCTTTTCGGCGGGGTCGAGATCCGTTGGAAATGCGCAAGCAGCCTCATCACCGACGATACGCCGGAAACGGCCGTTTTCCATTTCGAACACGGCCTCACCGATTATCTGAAAACGCTGACCGGATCGAAACCGACGGTTACGGACGATATTTTCGAGGGCAAGGTCGAGCGCAAGGAAACGCAAGGCCATGGCAATTGCGAATGGGCCGTCGTCTGGGGCGCGGCAGGATTCGGCGCCAAGGGCGCTGAGACCGACGGCTTCATCCAGTCTTACTGCAACACTGTGCCGACGCCCGAAGGCGGCACCCATGAAGCGGGATTGCGCTCGGCGCTGACGAAGGGCCTTAAAGCCCACGCCGAACTCGCCGGCGCGAAGAAGGCGACTATGATCACGGCGGAAGATGTTCTTGGCTCCGCGGGCGCGCTGTTATCTGTCTTCGTACGCAATCCGGAATTTCAGGGCCAGACCAAGGACAAGCTGGCGACGGCGGAAGCCTCGCGCATTGTTGAGAATGCGGTGCGTCCGGAGTTTGATCACTGGCTCGCGTCCAATCCCAAACAAGCGGGCCAGCTTGTCGAATGGGTTATCGACCGGGCGGAGGACCGGGTGCGTCGGCGCAAGGAGAAGGAAGTCTCCCGTCAGAGCGCGACACGAAAATTGCGCCTGCCAGGCAAACTCGCCGATTGCTCAAGCCCCGATCGACAGACGACAGAGATTTTCCTCGTCGAGGGCGATTCCGCCGGCGGGTCGGCGAAGCAGGCGCGCAACCGGGCGACGCAGGCGATCCTTCCCTTGCGCGGCAAGATTCTCAACGTCGCCTCGGCGCCGCGCGATAAGATCCTCGCCAACCAGGAAATCGCCGATATCACCCAGGCGCTCGGCGCAGGCATCGGCGCGAAGTTTGACGTCGATCAGCTCCGCTACGGCAAGGTCATCATCATGACAGACGCCGATGTCGACGGCGCCCATATCGCTGCGCTTCTGATTACATTTTTCCATCAGGAAATGCCGGACCTGATCGATCAGGGGCGGCTTTATCTCGCCCAGCCGCCATTATTCCGTCTCACGGCCGGCGGGAAATCGGTGTACGCTATGGACGAGGCTGCGCGCGATCGTCTGCTTAAGGATGAATTCAAGGCGAACCAGAAAGTCGAAGTCAGCCGGTTCAAGGGCCTCGGCGAGATGATGCCGGCGCAGCTGAAAGAAACGACCATGAACCCCGAGACGAGAGCGCTCGCCCGCGTCGTTATTCCGGAAAACAAGGCCGCGGCCAGCGCCAAGCTTGTCGATCGTCTCATGGGCAAAAAAGCGGAAGCACGTTTTCAATTCATCCAGGAAAACGCCGCCTTCGCGCGCGAGGCGTTGGATATCTAACGCGCCTGCGTAAAGCGGTTCAAGTCCCGATCCGAACCGCGATCCACTGGTTCATCAAGTCCAGGAAATAAATCCCGAAAAGCAGGATCAGCGGGGAGAGATCGAGCCCGCCCATGTTCGGCAGCGAGCGCCGGATCGGCCCAAGCAACGGCTCCGTCAGCGCCGTGACCGTTCGCCAGATTATATCGACGAAGCGATTATGGCGATTGATGACGTTGAAGCCGATCAGCCAGGACATCACCACCATGATGATGATCACGAAGATATAGAGGTCCAGGATCATGTCGATCAGCTGGAAAAAAGGCATCGGGATCATGGCGGGGCTCCGCTAGGGGTTGGATTGGCTGATGCGGTCAGCAAGCGGAGATAAGGGCGCCCGCGCGCCGTTGCAACCGGCCCTCAGCGAGGCCCGCCGTCCATGGGCCCGGCGCGCCGGCACAGAAGCGGCGTCGCGACGCCGCCGACCCGCACAAATCCGACGCCTTCGCGCTCAATCATCAAAACCGTCACGTCGGCGCTGAAACCGCCGCTCGGCGAATCAAACGCGACATCGTCGCCCGCCCACACCCGGCGGCCATTGGTGTTGGTCATGACGCCCTCGCCGTCCCAGCAGCCTGAATAAGCGCAGACCGAAAACGCGCCGTCGCCGCGCAGCCAGATATCGAAGGGCGTCGTCTCGTCTTCGGCCTTCGCCGCGCAGCCGTCGACAACGCACCAGACCTCGAGATTGTTGGCGCAACGCCACATGTCCGGTGGAATTTCGGATTTCGACGAAGACAAAAGAATCGCAAGCAAAAGCGCGATCATCGGCCGACCTCTCAAGCGACGCCCGACAGGATTTACCGCCATTGTGGCCCGATTGACAGGGGCCCGGCGAAAAGACTAAGACGCCGCTTCCCAAACAGGGCCGGCGCGCCGGCCTCCTCGCGGCGTCGGGGCTGTAGCTCAGTTGGGAGAGCGCTACGTTCGCAACGTAGAGGTCAGGGGTTCGATTCCCCTCAGCTCCACCACGCGCCGCTCAACTCAGCGCAATTCCTTCGCCATCGTCCTCAACACATCGCGCAAGCCCGCCGCCTGCTTCTCGGCGACCGGCGATGTCGTCTCAAGCGCGACGTCCGCAGCCAGATTCTGCAGACGCCGAGATAGCTCGCGATCGCTGTCGCCGGCGTCAAGTTTCGGCGCAGCTTCGTCGAGCGCGGCGTTTAGCGCAGCGACGTCGTCCGTAGTCAGCGCTTCGGCGCGCGTCAGCTGATCGATATAGGCCCGCGCGACAACGGGTTCAGCGGGCCAGCTTACGGGAAACTGCTGCTGCGGATTGAAGACGCCGCCCTCGTCAGCGAGCGCTGCCGCTGCGATTTCGTTCTCCGTCAGGAATTCGCTCGGATTCAAAGCGAACACGTCAAGCCCGCGGACAATCTCCGTGCCGTAGATCTTCCCATTGTAAAAGTAAGTCGACCAGTAGCCGGCGAGGATCAGCACTTCCTCGTGAACCGGCCCGCGGTCGAAATAGGCGATCTCAACGGGGTTCTCGGAGTCGGTGAAATCGATCACCGATAGCCCGCCCTGATACCAGGCCTGAGCGAAAATATCCCGGCCCGGAACAGGGATAATCGATCCGTTATGAGCGACGCAATTTTCTTCGCTCACCTGCGGGGCAGGCAGCTTGTAGTAGCTTTTGAATTCGAGCTCGTTGTCGACGATATCGTAGATCGCATTCGCGCCCCATGTCTGCGGATCGGTGCCCCGGCATCGCGGGCGGCTGCCCCCGCCCCACTCGTCGGTGAAGAGAACCTTCGTTGCGTCATTGTTGAAGGTCGCCGAGTGCCAATAGGCAAACCCCGGATCGACGGCGTCGTCGATGCGTTTCGGCTTCCGGGGATCGGAAATATCGAAAATGATGCCGTTGCCGGAACAGGCGCCGGCCGCGATTTTCTTATCCGGGAAGACTGTAATGTCATGACACTGATCAGTGCGCCGCGTCTCTTGCGTTTCATCGCCATGATCGCCGCCCTGCCAGAGCCCGGCCATGCGCCCCGTCTCAGGATCGGCGAAAACGGCGGGACTGTCGATAATCCGCGCTTTCGACGGATCGCTGACCGGGATCTCGATGACGTCGATCCGGAACATCGCAGTTCGATCATCGCCCGGCACCTCGCCGACGCAACCCTCTAGCTCCTCGCCGGCGCGCACCGACCCGGTGCCGGAATTGTAGACGATGATCTTGCCGTCGCGGCCGGGCCCGGAGACGACCGAATGGGTGTGCGAGCCGCGACAGGTCTGCACCTGCCCGACCTGGCGGGGCCGCGCGAGATCGCTGATGTTGAAGATGCGCAAACCCCGGAAGCGGTCGGCGCTGACATCTTCATCGACGCCCTGGAGCCCGCAATCAACGCGTCCGCGGGTTTGTTCCGCCGACATGATCAGTAGATCGCCGACGATTGAAACATCGCCTTGCCCGCCCGGACAGACGACGGAGCTGTGAAGCTCTGGCATGCCGTCTGCCTTCAGCTTGTAGACGTTGAACCCATGGTAATTGCCGACAATCAACGTGTCGCCGGCGAAGGCCATGTCGGTGTTGGAGAAGCTCAGGAGCGGCGAACGCTCAAACCATTCCGTCCCTTCATTGCTCTGCTCGTCGCCCTCCGGAAGCGCCTTTGGCGGCACGCCAGCGGGATTTTCAGGATCAAAGAAGCCGGCCGGTTTGGCGAGCGATGCGACGAGTTCAAGATTCTTGATCGCCTCGCCTGCATCCTTAAAACCTGCGGCGAGTCCGGCGCGCGGGTCTTCTGAGAGACCGGCGAGCATCGCGCTCATGCGCGCGATCTCGGCGGTCTGGTCGTTCTTGATGTCATTTACAAATTCAAACAGCACCGGGTCATAGGCCGAACCCGGCTGCTCTAGAAGATGATCGACCATGGAGACCGCGCCCTCGTGATGAGCGATCATCAATTCGAGAAACAAGCGATCAAAGGCGACGCCCTCGGCCGCCGCCAACGCCTTCATCTCCGCGGGCGAGGCCATGCCGGCCATTTCATGGGACATGTGCATCGCATGATCGGATTTCGCCTCCGGCGCGCTTTCATCGCGATCGCGCAGCCATTGCTGCATGAAACTGATTTCGTCGGCCTGCGAGGCCGTTATCCGTCCGGCGATATCGATGATGCTTTCGCGATTGGTGCGGTCCGCCACCAGCGCCGACATCTCGACGGCTTGCTGATGATGCGGGATCATATCCTGCATGAATTTGACGTCGTCGGCGGAGTAGCGCGTATCGGCGATATCAATCGCCTCGGCCGCATCTAGCTCGCGTCCGCTCTCGCCGGGCGCGCCGGGCTGGACGATCGGCACATTTTGCGCTGCAGCGGACGTAGCGCAAGCCAGCGCCGCGACACAAACGCCGGCCTGAGTGATAGAGCGAACGGAAACCTTCAACTGCATTTTTATCAATGCCCCTCTGAATGCGACGGCGGCGGCGCAACCCGCGGCTGTCTTCTTGCGCGCGATCTTAGCAACGGCGTCGCCATGCGCCAATCACCGCCGACGGCGTCATGAGCGCGCATTGGTCAACTGCGATTTCCGGCGGCGCGTCGAAGCTTTTTGCGATAACCTGACGAGAAATCAAATTCTGGAGGCGACACATATGAGCAGCGACGCAAATGCGCGTGAGAGCATTGGCGCGTTCGACTATGTCATTGTCGGCGCAGGCTCGGCGGGATGCGTCCTCGCCAACCGGCTTTCGGCCAGCGGCGCGAACCGCGTCTGCCTGCTCGAAGCCGGTCCGCCGGACAAGGATCCGCTGATTCATGCGCCTTCGGGTTTCGCGTTCCTGCCGCCCTGGACGCCGTTAAACTGGAAATTTGAAACCGCGCCGCAAAACCATTTGGGCGGCCGGGTTTGTCATCAGCCGCGCGGTCGGACCCTTGGCGGCTCAAGCTCAATCAATGCGATGATTTATATTCGCGGCAGCAAGTACGACTATGATCGGTGGGCGGATCATGGCGCCGACGGTTGGGGCTGGAACGACGTGCTGCCTTACTTCAAAAGGGCTGAAAGCAATGAGCGCGGCGGCGACTCCTATCATGGCGATTCGGGGCCTTTGTCGGTTTCGGATTTGCGCTTCAAGAACCCGCTCTCGGATGTATTCTTGAAGGCGGCCCAAGAGCTGCAGCTCCCGGCGAATGACGATTTCAACGGCGCCGCTCAAGATGGCGTCGGCTATTACCAGGTCACGCAGCGAAATGGCCGGCGCTGTTCATCGGCGAAAGCATATCTTGAACCAGCGAAGGAACGCTCCAACCTGACGGTTATCACCGACGCGCGAGCCGATCGGGTGATTTTTGAAAACAAGCGGGCCGTCGGCGTTGACATTACAGTTGGAAAAACGCGTAAGCGCGTCGAGGCTGCGCGCGAAGTCATCTTGAGCAGCGGCGCCTTTCAGTCTCCGCAATTGCTAATGCTTTCCGGCGTCGGTCCCGGCGAACATATACGCGAACATGGGGTGTCTGTTGTCCACGACGCGCCTGAGGTCGGGCGAAACTTGCAGGACCATTTCGATTGGACGGCGATCCACCGCGCCAAGACCAGCGATTCTGTCGGATTGAACTGGCCCTATCTCAGCGCCCTGCCGAATGCGATTGGCCAGTATCGCTCTGACGGCGAAGGGCCGATCACGTCCAACATCGCTGAATGCGGCGGGTTTCTAAAAACAGCGCCCGAAGAGCCCGAGACCGACATTCAGCTACATTTTCTGCCGGCAATGGTGGATGATCATGGGCGTAAACGTCACCTCGGCGCAGGTGTCTCTTGCCATGTTTGCGTCTTGCGTCCGAAGAGCCGCGGCACAGTTGGACTTGCATCGAGCGACCCTAACGCGCCGCCGGTGATCGATCCAAACTTTCTCGACGATAAGGACGACCTCAAACGATTGATGCGCGGCGCGCGCATCGTTGAGCGCATTTTTGAAGCGCCCGCCTTTGAAGATATTCTGGGCGAACGGCTCTACGCGCAACCCGGCTGCAGCGACGCGGAGCTTGAAGACGACATCCGCGCACGCTCCGACACGATCTATCACCCCGTGGGAACTTGCGCGATTGGAACTGTCGTCGACCCGCAGTTGCGGGTGAACGGCGTTCACGGGCTTCGCGTCATCGACGCCTCGGTGATGCCGCTCCTCGTGTCGGGCAACACCAACGCGCCGACGATCATGATCGCGGAGAAAGCGTCCGATATGATCCTATCCGGCTGACGGTTGGAGCGCCGCTGGCGCTATCGGCGGCGGAACCGCTTTGGCGAGGCCTTTTGCGGCGGCGATCCGTTCCGCCGCCGGCAAATTTTGCGCAGCAATATTCGCAGCCTCTTTCAGAACAAACCGCATGCCGCGCCGATTGGCAATCTGAATCGAAATGCCGGGCCGTCCGTTGAGCTCTAGAAGCATCGGCCCCCGCTCCCGGTCGAGCACGATATCGACGCCGATATAGCCCAGCTTTGTGACGTCATAAGAGCGCGCCGCCATCAACAAGATGTCGTCCCAATATGGCGTTTGCACATTTTCCAGCGGGTGGGCCGTATCGGGATGAAGTTCAATGAGCTGGTCATGTTGCATGGCGCGCATGGTTTTGCCGGTGGCGATATCGACGCCGACGCCGACGCCGCCGCGATGCAAATTCGCCTTGCCGTCAGACTCCGCGGTCGGCAGACGCAACATGCCGAAAACCGGCACACCCTTAAGAACGATCACGCGAATATCCGGAACGCCTTTGAACGAAATCTTGCCGAAGACGTCATCGAACTTGACGCGATATTCAATCATCGCAACGTCAGTCTGCCCGCCAAGCGAGTACATGCCTGAGATGATGTTGTTGATCTGGAAACGGATCATATCGAGCGTCACGCGTTTGCCGCTGGACAGCTTCCATCCGCCACGCAAGGGGGTCTCGATAACGAGAATGCCCTTGCCTTGCGAGCCCTGCGCCGGCTTGATGACGCATCCCTCGTCTCTCTCCAACATCGACGGCAACCGTTTCATATCCCGGGCGTCGCGCACAACGCCGAAAAGCTCCGGCGTCGGGATCATCGCCGCCTTGGCGAGGCGCTTTGTCTCCATCTTGTCATTGACGAGACGCAGCAATTTGCGCGGATTGTTCGGGTTAACGTAGCTAATGTTGCGTTCGTTGATGCCCATAACGCCGTTGCGGCGGAGGTTGCGATAGGCGGTCAGCATTATTTCGCAAGCTCCCGGAAGCGCCACAATTCGCTGAGGCGCAGACCAGTATAGCGGCCCATCAATACGCAAAGGCCCATCAGCGACGCGAGAAGCTCCGGGAACTGATACATAATATATTCGACATAGTCATTGGACATGGCGAGATAGGTGACGGCCGCCACGGCGAGGCTTCCGGCGCCCTGCTTGATCGCCTCACCTGGCGAGCTTTCCTCCCAGACGATCGACATGCGCTCAATTGTCATGGTGATGATGACAATCGGGAACAACGAAATGGAAAGGCCGATGGCCTGGTTGGAATTGGTCAGCGCAATGGTGATGCCGGCCATCAACATAACAATGAAGATGACGACGACCGCAAGACGGGGCACCAAGAGAAGCTGCAAGCGTTCCAGATAGAACCGCAATGCAAGCCCCATGGAAATTAAAATGGTGAAAAGAAGCACGCCGTTTATTAGCGCGGTCTCGCGAAAGGCGATGCCGATCAGAACCGGCATGAAGGTGCCGAGGGTTTTGACGCCAATGAACTGCCGCAAGAAAACAAGGATCGTAATTCCGACCGGGATCGTGATCAGGACTTGATAGACGAGCTGTGTTGTCAGCGGCAGATCGTTAAACGTGAAAATCTGTTCTAAACCGCTCAAGGGCGCTTCTGTAGTCCGACGTAATAGGTCGACCGAGGCGTACTGACTTTCCTGCAGCGCGATTTGGATATCAAGGTCGTCAACGCCTGTGGCGGCGACGAGATCATTTGCGCCATACCAGATTGTGAAGAAACGCGAAGGCGCCTCTCCCGGAAAGAAACGACGGGCCTCGCCGTCCATCGCGTATTCGAGCCAGTGTTTCAGATCGACCCGCCGTCGGCTCTCGGTCAGAAACACGCCATTGGCGATGCGGGCCGGAACGCCGGCGGCGGCGAGCGTCTCGCGCGCTAGCTTCAGCCGATTGAGCGTCGTCTGCGACTCCAGCAGCACCGCGAATTCATCAGCGTAAAGCTCGTCCTCATCGCGCGACTTGAAGATTTCTGCGATTGCAAGGTCAACATAGGATCGGTCGTCAGCGGACCGGCGGCGCAGATCGCCCGTCCAAACAATGAAAGCCTGCCGGCGCACCGGGTCTTCCTCAAAGCCTCTCGCTTCAGGCGCAAGACTGCGGAAGCTGTCAGGGAGCGGCGTCTGCGCGGTTTCGCCGACCGTTTCCGCTGTGTATCGAAGCACTTTGCGATTGCTGGGATAGCGATAGGTCCAGACCGCCTTGCGGTTACGCGTCTGCGCTTCTGTCGTCAGACTGAGCCCGAAGGGACCATTATAGAATTGCTCGCGCGGAAAGGTGCGCGAAACATCGCCAGCCGGAAGATAGACTTCGATGCGCGCTGGCTCATCGCGCCCGACAAAATCAAGATAAATCTCAAATTGCCAGATGCTGGTTTTGGCGTCGGGATTCAGCGGATAACCGAGCGCCGTCACTTTGACGATGAAAATGACAAGGCCTATCACGATCAGGCCGAGCCCCAAGCCGATGGCGTGGCGAATGCTAGTCACTATCGCCGCTTTCGCAGACCTCGTCGGATGTGAAGGTGGTCCCTGCATCGACGACAATGCGATTGGCCAGGAACTCCCGGCCAATCAACACGTCATATTCAAAGTCTGCGCGATCGGCGAGATTTATCTCGGCCGAGGCAACGACACCACCGACGCATAAAGGCAGTCGGATCACGGGCCGCCGGATCGTGCCCCCGCGTTTCAGTTTGATCTGTGCGAACCGGATGACATTCTGATCATAACGGATCGACCGGCCGTCCTTGCCGACAAGGCGAAAGCGCACCCAATTGTCCCGTGTGCCGCGTTGATAGACTTCAACGTCCCGGGCGTGGATGGAGCTGGTGTCGGCGCCTGTATCGAGCTTGCCCTTCATCGCCAGGCCAAGCTTTCCGATCGATACGTTTTCAAGATAACCCAGGGTGACCGGTTCCTCCGCGTCGCCTTGGGCGCGCGCCGCGCCGCTCAACGCAAACAGCGCCAACACCGTTATCCAAAGACGCATCAGCCCTGCTCGCCGCGCCATTGTCGAAGCTCCGTCATCATCGCACCAGCCGCAAGGCATTAACAAAGATCGTCGCAAAGTAAAATGACCTCGGGCGATAGATCACATTCGCCCATCGAATAAATTGAAATCCGGCGCAACCTGGCACAGCGTTTGACCATAGTCTCGGGGCGCGCTACCGGTTTCATTGTCGCCTGCCGCCGCGGTTTCTCCATGAGCAAGGTTTATCCGGCCATTGACCGATTGCACAGCTGGTTCACCGGCGACGTCCTGCCTTTCTGGGCCAGCGCGAGTTGGGACCTAGAAGTGGGCGGGTTTTTCGAATGTCTGGACCTTGAGGGCGCGCCCGTCCGCGGGCCGCGCCGGGTCCGTGTTCAGGCCCGGCAGGTCTACACGTTTTCTAGTGTCGCCAGCCTCGGATGGTTGCCGCAAGGCGAGGAAATCGCAGCGCGAGGGTTTCAGGCGTTTCGTCTTCAATCATGTCCGGACGATGGCGCTCGGGGCTGTGCGCATACGCTTTCCGACGACGGAACGATTACGGATGATCGACGTGACCTCTATGACCAGGCTTTTCTGTTGCTTGCCTGCGCTTCCATGATTGAAGCGGGAGGAGACAAGGACGCGCTGGCGCTTGCGGAAAACACAATGGCCTTTCTCGACCGCGAGCTGCGGTCGGAGGCTGGCGGCTGGTTTGAGAGCGACCGCCGTGAGACCCCGCGGCGGCAAAATCCGCACATGCATCTCTTCGAGGCCTTCATGGCGCTTAGCCGAGCAACAGGCGCTGACGCCTGGCGACGCCATGCCGACGCAGTTGCAGCGCTCTTCGAGGAGCGCTTCTTCAATTCAGAGACAGGGCTCTTGCGTGAATTTTTCACCGCTGATCTGGCGGCGCCGGACCCAGAACATGGCGAGACTATTGAGCCCGGCCATATGATGGAGTGGGTGTGGCTGCTTGGTCAATATGACGAATTGACGGGGGCTGATCATGGCGCCGTGCGGCGTCAACTCTTTTCGGCGGCGCTGAATTTCGCCGACAAGGAAACTGGCCTGCTCCCCGACACCGTCACCCCAACTGGATCCGCGGTGAGGAAACGCCTGTGGCCCCAGACCGAAGCCGTTAGGGCCGCCTTCTCGCTCTCATCGTCGCCTGACGACGACTTTGCTCATTACGGTGCGCGCATCATTGAAGCGATATTTAACTTCTATATTGCGCCGGCGAAACGCGGTCTTTGGATTGACCAGATCGACGACGCCGGCGAACCGTGCGTTGAGAGCGCGCCGGCGAGCATTCTTTACCATTTGTTTGAGGCCGTAGCCGAAACTCAGGATTTCGCGAGAAAAAAGAGGCCGTTATGAAAATACAGCCCGTAATAATGTCAGGCGGTTCGGGAACAAGATTGTGGCCGATGTCGCGAGCGGCGAAGCCCAAACAGTTCCTAAGCCTCGTCACCGATCGCACGATGTTTCAGGAGACGGCGCTTCGGGTCTCGCCGGAGTCGGAAGGCGCTTTCGCGGCGCCAGTGGTCATCGCAGGCGCTCGTCACGGCGCGATTGTCGCGCGCCAACTCGCCGATATCGGCATTGCGCCGGGTGAAATTATCCTTGAGCCGGCGCCGCGCAATACAGCCGCTGTCGCGGCCGTCGCGAGCGCATGGGTCGAACAGAGCGGCGTCGATGCGCTCATCCTCTTGATGCCGGCGGACCATCATATCGCCGATGCAGAAGGCTTTCGCGCCGCTGTCGCCGGCGCGGCTGACGCGGCCGCCCAAGGCTATATCGCCACCTTTGGCATTCAACCCAACCGTCCGCATACGGGCTATGGCTATATCGAAGCCGGCGACGCAGTCAGCGACGGCGTTTTTTGCGTCAAAGCGTTCAAGGAAAAGCCCGACAAGAAAACGGCGCAGGCCTATCTTGATCAAGGCGGGTTTTATTGGAACGCGGGCATCTTTCTTTTTCGCGCGAGCGCCATGCTGGAAGAGCTTGAAAGCCACGCGCCGGAAATCCGCGCCGCGGCTGCCAGCGCTCTTGAACGCAGCGCAATGAGCGGCGCCGCACGCCGCCTTGACGAACAGGCGTTCTCCGAGTGCCCGTCAAACTCCATCGACTATGCGGTCATGGAAAAAACAGACAAGGCCGCCGTCGCCGCGCCGGTTGATGTTGGGTGGACCGATATCGGCAGCTGGACGGAGGTCCCGGCGAAGGAAGATGACCGCGTGATCCAACTCGGCGACGGCGACAATATTGTCAGAACAGACGGCCCTGTGATCGCGGCGGCAGGCGTCGACGGACTGGTTATCGTTGCAACCGGCGATGCGGTGCTGGTCGCGCGCCGCGATGATGCGCAGGGCGTTCGCGGCATTGTCGAGGAACTCAAAAAACGCGATCGCAATGACCTTCTTTAGAGCTTAAGACATGGCGCGGAATATCATTGTCACCGGCGGCGCCGGCTATATCGGGTCGCATGTTTGCGTCGAATTGCTGAGCGGCGGCGACAATGTCCTCATCGTCGACGATTTCTCAAATTCGCATCCGGAAGCAGTCGAACGGGTCAAGGCCATTACGGATCGTGACGCAACATGCCTTCACGCCGATCTTGCCCGCTTCGAGGACCGTGAGCGCATCTTCGCCGCTGTTGATGCGTTCGCGCCGGACGCGGCAATTCATCTCGCCGGCCTAAAGGCTGTCGGCGAATCTGTCGCCGAGCCACAACGCTATTACCACGTCAATCTCAATTCCGCGCTGACCCTTATCGCAGCGCTAAAGCGCGCCGGCGCAAAAAAACTTGTCTTCTCTTCGTCCGCAACCGTTTATGGCGATCTCAATCCGAATCCTGTCGACGAGAATGGCCGGCTTGGGCCGACAAACCCTTATGGCCGGACGAAATTCATGATTGAGCAGGTCTTGCGCGACGTCGCCCGCGCGGCCGATTGGGGCGTTGTTAGCCTGCGGTATTTCAATCCGGTCGGCGCCCATTCCTCCGGACAGATTGGCGAAGACCCGAACGATATCCCCAACAACCTTTTCCCTTATATCGCGCAGGTCGCCGTCGGACGGCGTGAGAAATTGTCGGTCTTCGGTAATGATTATCCGACCCCGGACGGGACAGGCGTTCGCGACTATATTCATGTGGTAGACCTGGCGCGCGGTCATGTCTCGGCGCTGGGTTATCTGGACAAAGCACCTACGGGCGTTGAAGACATCAATCTCGGCGCCGGGCGCGGCTACTCCGTTCTGGAGGCCATCGCCGCCTTCAAGCGCGCGTCGAACCGCGACATCCCCTATGAATTTGCACCGCGACGCGACGGAGATATTGCAGAGATCGTCGCCGACGCCTCAAAAGCCAAGAACCTGATCGGCTGGCGCGCAGAAAAATCGCTGGATGACATGTGCGCCGATCACTGGCGCTGGCAAAGTCAAAATCCCAATGGCTACGCTGAGAGCTGACGATCAGTCTGCATCCAGAGCTTTGAGTGTCACCTTTTGATTTGGTTTTCGCTGCTACGCGATCGTTTCCGAAAATTGTCCGTATTTCCGGTAGGGCTCAAGATAGGCCGGCGCGACGGCCTCGATCGAATCTGGCTCAACGCCGAGATCGGCGAGGACGCCGACAGATCCGTCGGTGTTGACGACGTTGTCGACTTTCAAGAGCCGCACCTGATCGCGGGTCAATGGCGGCTCGACAAAGGGCAGCCGGCCAAGGAACTCCCCCACTAGCCCGATCATTGAGGCTATGGGAAACGGCAGCGGGACCAGCAGACGAGCCCGCCCAATCTCGCTCAGCATGAATTCCATCAGCTCACGGAAGGTATAGATGTTCGGTCCGCCCAACTCATAGATGCGGGCCTTCGCTTCAGGGCGTTCCAGCGCTTCGCAGACCGCATCTGCGACGTCATCCACATAGACCGGCTGAAAACGCGTCTTGCCGCCGCCAATCAGCGGCAGCGGCGTAAACGGCGTCGATGTCGCCATCGCGGCGAATTTGTTGAAGAATTCATCTTCAACGCCAAAAACGATCGACGGGCGCAAGATCGTCGCCTCAGGAAAAGCGCCGCGGACGGCCGCCTCGCCCTCGCCCTTGGTCCGCGCATAATCCGCCTTGGCGTTTGCATCCGCCCCGATCGCCGAGACATGGACAAAGCGTTGCGCGCCGGCGACCTTAGCGAGTTCCGCGACGGCCGCGGCGCCGTCCGATTGAACCGCATCGAAACTCTGCGCGCCGTCCTGGTAGAGAACTCCGACCAGATTGACGACGGCGTCGGCGCCTTGCAGCGCCGCCTCAACGGAAGGTCGGTGGCGAATATTCGCCTGCTTCAGCTGGATCTGCCCGACAGCGCCCATGGGCCGAAGGAATTGCGCAAGGTGCGGGCGGCGGACCGCAACGCGCACCCGCCAGCCGCGCTTGGCGAGCTCGCGCACGACATTGCGCCCGACAAAGCCCGACCCGCCGAAAACGACCGCCAATTTTCCCGTCACTTATTCACTCCTCGCCAGCGCCTCGAAATCGGCCCTGCTGGTTTTGCGGCCTGACTATCGGAATTTTCAAGGCGCGACAATCGCCCGGCGCGGCCGCGCCACTGGGCCGCGTTCCGGACCGTCCACGCCTTGGCGCGGACGCAGGTTTGCGGCGGCCTTCAGGCCCCTCCGCGTTGATTGACATTGCCGATGCGCGCCTCTAATTCAGCGGCCCTTGCCTCGACACGAGCAGGGCCCAGGTGGCGGAATTGGTAGACGCGCAGGTTTCAGGTACCTGTGCCGCAAGGCGTGGAAGTTCGAGTCTTCTCCTGGGCACCATTTGACGACGCGCCGACATTCAATGGCGCCTGAAATCATCATCATCATGACAACTGGATATGTCAGGGCAGAATTCGTAGTAGTCCGGATCTAACCGCCCGGGTCCTCGGAATTGGCAAACCTCTAGACGGCATCCGACAGAGCGCGTCCCAAAAATTCCGGCAAGCGATATCTAAGTGAGGCAGCGCGCGAACAAATTTGACGCAGCCAAGAAACATTAGCCGATATGCTCCGTGCTCCAACGTCGAACATGTTGTAATTGGAACAGGAGATGACGCTTTCGCACATGCTGTTCGGAAGCGCGGAAACGCGCAAGAAACAATACAGGATCGACGATGGAGGCGACGTTTATTTGTGCATCATCGCTTATGGCAAACGAAGATTGCTGAGCGAGGCTTTTGGCCCATTTGGCATTCAAGCCGCTCATTTTTTGCGCCCGCAAAAATTCGCTATGTTCTTTACGTCCGGTCCTACGACGATTTCGCGCGAAACAGTCTGTTACCCATTGATACAGCCGGTTTTTCCAACGCAGTTCAGCGACATTCAATGCGTTTGGATCAGACCTGAACGCACCACAGTAGCCAGACCGTTGAACGGAGGTGGTTTTTTTGTTTAGGTAAAACGAAAGCCGTGTTTTTCTATTGCGAGGTATCCGGAGAGCCCCAAAGACTTTGAAAAGACTGACTGGTTCTCTGGCGGCAATCTCAGCGCTGAATTATTTACGTCGAGGGTCCAAAAGGTACTGTCACAAAGCCTGCGCGAACCTGCGTTATCGGCGACCAGTGCTCAGAATGCGTACAGTGAAGCACCGACGCTTGCGTCCATAGGCGGCGTGGCGTCCACGAAGGTTAATGGTCGAGCGAGTCTATGCATTTCGAAAAAGGCGTTCTAGCGCCAATCGTTGCTATCTTTGCCCTGCTGGCTTCGGCCCACGGAGCTGTAATTGATCCGACGGAGCTCGGTTGCTCTTTCGCCCCGCTTAAAGAAAGCAGCGATGGCATGCGCCGCATGGCGATGCTCGTCGGCGTTAACGATTATAAACTAAAAGACTCTGACCTGAATGGCGCGGTGAATGACGTCGCAAAGATCTTTAAGCTGATCGGCGGCGAGGACAAGGGCTTTTTCCCGACTGACAATATCTGCGTTTTGACCGATAGCGAGGCAACCTACGAGGGCTTTTTGAAACACTTTCGGAAGGCGATGGTTGAACGTGCGAAGGACGCAGACCAAGCGATATTTTTTTTCGCCGGACATGGCGGGTTGGTCAAAGACTTCAACAATGACGAGAACGGCGGATACGATCAGTCTATTATCCTGCATGACAGCCGAACATTGACCGAATCGGGCTTCCGTGTACCTGACCTGATTGATGACAAATTCAACCGCCTGCTGACGACTTTGCATGGCAGGGTTCGGAACGGGAATCTTATTGTAATCATTGACGCCTGTCACGCCGGCACGGTGACGAAAGATTTCTCGCGAGCGCGGGTGCGCAATCTCGGCGAAGACCGCCAAGCGATGGAAATCAGCTATATTGACAACAATCTCAATCCCGATGGCGTGCGCGAATTCGTGCCGGCGGCGCTGTCCGGTTCGGTCTTTTTATCGGCGGCTGGCGACGAGGAGGCTGCAATCGAGCGCAACGGCGCCGGTCTGTTTACGCAGGCGCTGATCAACGCTTTTTCGGATGCAAAGAACTACCGATTGACATACGCCGCCGTCGCCGCGCGCATCAAGGCAGAGCTGATCGCTACTGCGAAACAGACGCCGCATTTCGCAGGTGCGCTTGATAAAATTGCGTTCACCGACCAGACGCCCTTTCGTCCGCAATTTGGCTGGGAAGTCGTTTCTGTAGAGAATGACCGCGTTCGCTTAAACGGCCTTGTCACGCCGGGCATGGGTGACGGGGCGAAGCTGCGCATTTATCCGCCCGTCCTTTCAGCCGACGAGATGAAAGACCCGTCAGCGGCAACCGCCACCATAATTGTCGACGGCCCGCCAATTGGCGCCGTCGCTTTTGGACGCGTATCGGAAGGAGCACCAGATGATATTTCACCCGGCGATATCGCCATTGTTAGCGAAATCTCGCCCTCTGCCCGTAAGCTGGCCGTTACGATCGAACCCGATGGCAATACGAGCGCCGACGACCTTGTCGACCGGCTTCGCGCCGCGATCAGTCGAAGTTATGTCAGAAATGCGATAGTTCAGCAGGGACTAAACATCGATCTCGGCCAGCTGATAGAATTGGCGCCCGCGAATGGCGACTTTACCATTGTTCATGGCGTCGACGGCGATGTGTTTCTAAATGACAAATCCGGCCGCACACGCAACATCGCCCAAGATATCGAGGCGTTAGCGATCCCGTTGCTCAATCACATGCGCCAGACGGTATTGCTGAGCGACTGGCGCGTAGAAGGCGGCTCACTGCTACCAAATTATTCATTGGAGCTCAGTCTCGTTCCAATTTCGGAAGATCAAATCACCGCATCGCGGTGCAGGAGAGATTATCAGCGCTCTCAGATCGAAAGATGGCGCCCGGAACTCCACCAGAGCTTCGGCGAGCGGATCGTACTTGTTTGCACGCAATTCGCCGTTCGGGTGAAAAACAATAGTGTCACGCCCTTGAAGATCGCTGGCGCCTATATGACGAGCAAGGGCGAGATGCTGCATTTTCCGTCGAGCAAAACGCCCGCCATTCTCAATCCTGGTGAGGAATACTTTTCTCACCTGTTTGAAAGAGACGCAAGCGGACATTCGCCCGACGTTTTCGAAGCTTCGCCCGACGCGATCGCGCTGCGTGAAAACTTCTTCGTAATCGGCCTTCCGAACAGGGGAAGGTTTACAATTCCCTGGGACCTTATCTCGACGGAAAAAGACGAAGCCGGAATGAAAGGCATAGTGCCAACGCCGTCGGGGAAAGAATACGGCACCTACTCCATTCTTCCCATTCGCACAGAAGCGAACCCGGATTTTCTTAACGCCGAACCGACCGCAGAACAGGTCAGCCGGAACAACGACGTCGTCGCACGTGAATACTCGCTAGAAGCGTTCAATTTATCAGGTTACGACCCCGGGCCCGCCCGACCTGCTTTGTCGCGCATGGTCGCAAGGCTAGAGCAACTGATGCGACGAGGCGGTGCGGTGAGCAACGCGCCCTTTCGCTCACATGACTGGTGCGAAGGATCCGACGCAGCGAACCTTGCAAAAGGCATCAACAGCCCGCGCGCCATCTGGTATCTCTTCACACGTAGTAATATCGAATATACGGCAACGACGGCGTTCCCCGTCGATGAGGCCCGATGCGAAGCGCCGGGCGAACGCGGCGATTACCTGACGACGGCGGAAATGGCGAGGATGCAAGGCCCCATGGCCGACCGTTTCAACAGTTGTCTCGATCCGCAGAGCCGAAATTTCCACGGCTATCAGCTTGGCGACATCCTCGTTTATCGCGACGACGAGAAAGATATCGGCCATGCGGTTATGGTCGTCGATCATCCACGCGGCATTGGCTGGGGTGCGCACGGATGGGATGGCGACCCCGCCGGATTTGAACATTTGAAACCGAGCGACGGCGTCGCTTTCCAAAAAATTAAGCGAAAGCAGGATTGGGCGCGATGGCGCGCCGAAGGCATGGAACTAAAGGCGTGCTGGCGATCCAAGAGCTTCAGCCAGGCTCCCGCGCGTGCCGTCCTGCCGAACCCACAAACGCTTTGCAACAGAGCTTACAAAAATGAGTACCTGGATAGATGTCAGCGATTTTAGAGTTGATCTGCCGCGCTGTTGATGGCGTAATTGCGCTGCTCATCGACGTGCTTTTGCGCGTTGCGGCAAAATCCTTTGTTGCGTATCCAAGTTTTTCGCATGGGTAGGTTCTCCGGCTTGACGGGGGGTGGCGATGAAGAATGCGGCTACTTCAAAGGTGTGGACGTGGCGGCTTCTCGTCATCGGTTACGTGATTGGCTTTCAGCCGGCAAACGCGGAGAGCGAGAGATGCGAAAAGGTTACTGCGGTTAATGGCGCCGAGCTTGATTTCCACGATCTCGAAAATATCGTCGAAGCATGCGACGTATATACGATCGATGAGTTCCTAGCGGTCCTCCCAGAGGATTTCCGCTCACGCTATTCTCTCGTTTACGACAGTCGAAGCAATCAAGCCGCGAGCGTCAAAGCGCCCCGCGCGTTAGTCTTCAACAGCGATGCCTCGCTTGTCATCGCCTTTAACGGCGAGAAACATCAACCCGGCTATCACACCATCGAGATGATGCAATTCACCGATGACGCCGAGTTTCAATTCCAGCGCATCTATTTTCCGGCAGATCTCGCGCCGGACAACGCAGCGCGCGATGAAAACCTGAAGCCGTATTTCAGCATGTTAAACCCGCTCGAATGCGCGTCATGTCACCGTTCAAACCAGAGACCAATCTGGGACACTTACAGTCTGTGGCCAGGTGTATTTGGCAGCAATTACGACAACAAGCCGACTTACGAGGCGCATTTCTACGATCAGTTCGTAGAGGAAATGAAAGCGGGAAAACCGCGCTATCGTCAGCTCACAGATCCTGAAAAATTTCCGATAGTGTCAGAGTATTACGATTACTACACGCAATTCCCGAATTTTCAGTTCACGCTCTTATTAGGGCGTTTGAACGCCATTGCAAACGCCAAGGAACTCGGCGCGCAGGAAGAGCTTTTTCCATTTCGATATGCGTTGCTCTACGCTCTATCGTGTAATGAATATGACTATCCAAAGCACCTGCAGGAGGACCTTGTCGAGTTTGGAGATCGCGAAAGTCTTGCGCAGTTGATCCCGCTTTCCGTTAGCGAACGTTTCGCGAAGACTCACCAATCCATTTTCGAAGATATGTACGAAAAAAGACGAATGACCTACGCCATGCGGGAGAACAGATCCTGCGAATTGCAGCGCGACCTTTACTATCAGTCAAAGCCGGATTTTAAAGAGCCATTTCAATGTGGCAAAAATTACGTCCGCGGCGAATTTATAGAGCCGACCGCGAATGTTCGCTACGTCGTTGAAAATCTTGGCTACGATATGCGGCATTGGTCGATGGAGATGGGATCCAGCAATCATGCCTTTTTCCTTGGGCCGCATCCCGCGCTGGGCGGCGTCGATGTGCATTATTGGAAAGCGGTGCTCGATAAGGATTCTGATCCGTATTTGTACAAAGTCTTCAAGAAAGCGTTTGACGCAAGGAACGACACCGACGCCGAGGTCTTCTTTGTGGGACGCGACGGGCGCGGCGCAGGCTACCGCGAGAACGTCGACGGCGAACTAATTTTTTCTGACGTCGAGTTTCCGAAAGTCTGCTCAGCGCTGAAGGCGAAAAGTCTGGATGCGCTTTCCGAATACGCCGGCGAATAATAGCGTTTCCGGCAATCGACGCCGTCGCGCAGGAGGAAGCGCACCGCCAACCAATAACGACACCGATGGATGGGACCGATGATGAAGACAGGACCGCAAACGCAACGGATTGTCGCTAGTTTAATTGTTCTGTTCGCTGGGATACTGTTACTCGCAAGCTCAGCTGTTGCGCAAACCCTTGGCGCCGAAGATGACAACAGCGAGCCGCAACTCTACCTTGACCTGCCGCTGTCCTACTTCAACTCCCGGTCGTCAACGAGCGCTGACGGTTCAATTTATGTCACCGCCGGAGCCGCAAATCACATCACAATTTGGAACATTGACGCGCCAGGAAATCCGAAGATTTTCCGCCTGCCGCTTTCTCCCGAACACTACGAGCCGCTTACCGCGAAATCCATCGCAGTCTCGCCGGCGGCCAAGAACATTATCGCCGTCGGGCTCCCAAGACGGCTTGGCAATGACGGATCGGTGCTCGAAGACTCAGCAACCGTTCTTATTATTGATTGGCAAACAGAGCATATACTCTTCGAACTTGGCGGTCTTCCTACGCTTGCCCTAGATGTCCAGTTCTCCAGCGACGGCGGCCTTCTTGCAGCAGCATTGCGCGACGGCTTTGGCGTCCGAATTTGGAATACCAAGAACTGGACCCAAGTCTTTTCAGACAATGAACTGATCATCAATCCGCTTACCGACGCGCCTGCCGACACAGTTGGTGTCGCCTTCAATCCGGACGAGACGTCCGATGTCTTTGTTGGGGCCGCCGGCGCCGGCGGTCTTCGCTTCTTTGATCGCGAATTGGTTCCGATCCCGGCGCGCGACGAGGCGTTGGAGATATCGAACTTTGATGATATTGCATTTTCGCCCAGTGGCGACTTCATCGCTGTCGGCTTATCGGCCGACCCTTTGTTTGAACTTGTCAATGATGGGCCTGGAGACGCGTTCGACATTCCCCTTTATATCGCCTCGGCGCAAGATCCTTATAGTCTCCGTAAAGTGACGGTCCCGTCTCAGCTTTCATCAAGCTGCGACGAGCAACATCTTGACCGGCTTGCCTGGACGCCATCGCGCAACGGCGTCGAAACTGTCTACGCCGCAGGATGGTTCGATGTATTTTCCGAAGACGTGCAACTAGTGGACTGCGCTGACGGTAATTATCCGAAACCTGAGCCCGGCTTCGCTGCCTGGGACGTAAGCGCCTCAAGCGGCGGTGACATGAAAATCAGCGAAGCGCGCCTCGGCCGTATCCCTGGCGAACATACATTCGAAATCGTTGATCTCCAGGCGTTGTCGAATTTGGGCGTCGCGTTTTTAACAGCAAGAAACTATTGGGGCGGGTTTGCCCCAGATGGCGCAACACTAAAATACCGGAATACAGAGCACGACATAGTCCACTCTGGGATCGGGATAAACTTCCAGACATATGGAAACAGCGACCGCTTGCAGGATTTTCTCATTTCTGAAGACGGGCGCACGCTGTTATTCCACCCGTTCGAACAACAAGAGCGTCAGATTGTTTTAGATGCCGATAGCCTTATGATCGAACTCAATAACGGGGCGCGCGACAAGGAGGAATTCCTGCGAACGCTCAAGGTCCTGCCCGACATGGCAGTGAAAAACAGGCGGACTGATACACTTGGCGACAGGCCGGAAATCGGCGATATGGCGCTCACGCTACGGGAGAGTGAAAAATCCCGAGCTATTGCGTTTCTTCGCAACGCCAACAGCCCGCAGGACTACGAATTCGTCTGGGCGACAACCGGGCGGATTGCCCGCATGAACGCCGTCAATGAGGTCTTGTGGCAAACGCCGACTTATGTTGAGGCGGAACGACTGAATATCAACAGCGACAACTCTCTCCTTGTCGCCGCTCACAGTGACGGCGTGATCAGATGGTACGATCTTGAAGATGGCCGCCTTCTTCTCAACGTCTTTCTTTCGGAAAATCTTGATGACTGGATTTTCTGGACGCCCGAGGGATATTTCTATGCGACGCCGAGATTTAGCAAATTTCTGAATTGGAAGTTCAAAAACGACCTCGACAATTCCTATAGCGGACGCTCTGTAAACGGGTACACAGAGTTTTATTGTAAAGCGTTGATCCCGTTAATTCTCCGGGACCGAGACATCGAACGGTCTATAGAAAACGCCGTTGAGCAATGTCCGGAATTGCGTGGGGCGGCGATCGATCTTCGGCTGAACGTGCCGCCGCAAGTGGTTATCACCTCCCCCCTGCCCGGCGACGAGATCAACGAGTCGCTATTGGATGGCGACAGACAGCTACAAATCAATTTCAAAATGCGCTATGCGGATAACGCCGCGCCGACGCCTGTCGAAGGAGCCACTTTTTCTGTCGGCACCGGACGTCCTCAGGTCGTTATGGGCCCATTTACATCAGGCCAGACCTACTCTGCGAAAATCAAAATCGACGAAGCCGCGATTTCGCGCGACGCTGCGATCCGCGTCACCAGCGCTCCCTTCGCATCGCTTCCCAACACCGACGGCGCCGGCGTGCGTGGCGACCGAATTCCTCTCAATAGTCAATCGCAAACTGCCTATGAATGGACGGGCCGCGATTCTCGTGAAGAACTCAAAGACCGCAATATCTATATCTTCGCCTCAGGCATCAGTAATTACCCCTCCAATCCACTTTCCCACGCACATCATGACGCTGAAGACTTCGTAAATTTCTGGAGAAAAGAAAGCCGGCAGTCGGACAAGTTATTTGATAAGCTCACCGTTTTCGACATTATCGCCGCGCCAGAAGATGCGGCGGAGAAAGCTAACAGGCTTCAAACTGAAATAAGGTACAAAGAATTTTTAAACGATGCGGTGTCGTCTGCGCGCGAACGAGACCTCGTCATGGTCTACTTGTCTGGGCACGGCGTGACCTTTTCAAACAACGAGTATGGATATCTCACGACCGACAGTCAGATCCTCGACGTTGGCGCCGTCAATCTACTAGAAGCGCATTTCTTTTTTGATCTGTTATCGACAACAAAAAGCCAAAATGTGTTTGTCTTCGTCGATACTTGTCGGACGGCGGTCAGCGACCACAAGTTTGATATCTACCGGTTGACCTACTCAATTCAGGAATATCTTGGCGCCGGCCGCGCCCATATCTGGATCTCAAGTCGCGGCGAGAAATCATATGAACATATCAGTCTTAATCCCGAGCCCGATCGCGGCAACGGCCTGTTTACGGCGGCGCTGATAAGCGGCTTGGAAGGAGATGCCGACGGATACGACGCCGGCCGCAAAGATAACAATGTAGAGGCGCTCGAATTACAAAGCTGGGTAGAGGACCTCTGGGACCGGGCTCTACTCGACGATGCTGCGCGGTCGGATAAAATCTGGACCCGCTACAACAATTTCCGAGACCGCCAGCAACCCTATGTAGTGAATCCCGGCCCGGATGATTTTCCGGTATTTGTAACGCTGACCGCTGGCCAGTAGCGAATGCAACCTCTGTACACTACGGCAGGGCGGTTTTTCGTTTGTAAATCGGTGACTTGCCTACAGCATCAACTGGCGTTGACGCATGCGTCCACAAAATGAAAACACAAAGCAGCGGACTGGCGGTTTCATTTACTTTGGTCTTCAAAAGGGTTAGTTTTTATAGTTGTAATCAGTATGCGCTGCACAAAAATTTTATGCTTTGGGAGAGCTGGCCATGGTCCAATCAACACGTTGGATGCTTTGTCTTTGGTTCGCGTTTTCATCATTCGCCGTCACTAGCGCCGCACAAGCGCGGTGCCATGAAGCTGTCGACCATGTTCATGTGTCAGCGGACCCTACTTTGATGGACGTTACATCTGCAGTTCTGGAAACGATCAACTCCGATTACGTTAAGCCGGACTACTTTCGCGATGGGGGCGCAACGCAAAAAGGCGCGTCGAATGCAGCCTTACTACAACGCGCATCTTTCACTTCGTCAAACGCGGGCAGCTTTCGCCTGGCCCAGGGTTCATGCGGCACCTATCTGATCGGCGAGCCCACGCATAAAGCGATATCTAGCTTTTGCACTCCAGTCCTCGATGAGTCGCCGGACATCATCGTTGTTGTCCGCCGCATGAGCAAAGACGAGATTGCGCTATGCTCACAAAATGACGTCAACCGGATCGTCGAAGCCAATTTTGGTGCGAAAGACGACGCCGATCTGTTTGTCTATTTCAACGCCCCAACAGCGCGCCGCATGCTTGAGGTGCAAACCATCGCGGCGGAGTTAACATCTGACAAGGCGTCGGGGAAAGACGGATACCTTACCGAACTAGGCGTTATCCCAATCTCTGACGCGGCTCGAATGGAAAGCCAGACCAAGGTGGACCAGATGCTGGAAATGAAAATCGAGAAGGAGGTTTAGCGGAAGATCCGCTGGCGAGTAGCTGGCCGTCTAACGCTAATCGATTGAGCGGGGCATGGTCCGGAAACGCCGCCATTACGGCGACCGTTCTGACGTGTCGTTGATCAGGCCCTACAATCCTCTGGTGCGCTGACGGGCGTTGCTTTGTTAAGGCGGACCGGCGGATTGTTCTTCAATGAATAGATGCACGAGTTCATAGAGAGGTATCCTCGATGAAATGTTGTCAATATCTGACAGTTGTTTCCGCTATCGCCTGGCTTGGAACCTTTGCTGGCGCATCAGCGGATACGTCCGCGCAGGACGCAGAGGAAGCGGTCGCTGCAATCAACGAGAACTTTCGAGTTTTTAGTGAGTCACTCGCCGCCTGCGATATCGAAAGAGCCTTCAAAAAGGGGTCAAATTTCCAGGAAGATGCTGCTATTTGGATCGGCGGCAGGACTGCGGACTGGCGGATTTCGAAGCAAATATACGCAGAGCGTTGCGACGCCGGCGGCACAACAAATTACGAGTATGAAATCAAGGCAGTCCGCGTGAATGGCGATATTGCGCTCGTCTATTATGCCGATAAAATAACGGTGACATCGGTAGCAGGAGAGTCCAAGGTCATCTCCGTTGAGGATAGCAATTTCGAAGTGCTGCGACGCAAGAATGGGCGTTGGTCGATCTATATCGCGCAGTACGGCCTGCCGCCGCAGGACTAACCCGATTGCGATTTTTAGGATTATGGGCGGCGCCAAACAGCGCCGGGCGATGATAGGCGCGCGGGTTGAAATCGATTACAGCGCCTTAAGCAGTTCATTCAAAGCCGGCCACGCCAGACTTTACACCGGCGCCTCATAAATCGGCGCAGAATGGTCGACCAGCGCTTCACCCGCGTCCGCCAGTAGGCGCCGATTGAGAATTAAAGTCGCGACGCCAAGTCGGCGGCCGAACTTCCCATCATCGCCCAAGCGCTGAAAGATCGATGCGTCGATATTCATTGATGCTGCTTTTTCTTTTGCCTCCGCTTGAAAGGCCTGCACGATGGACTTGTATCGCTTGCCGCCGCTGCCGATGCGAAGGCGTTTATAGCGCGCGGCGAAATCGCGGCCGCCCTGCGCCATCATCTGCGCCTCGGCGCCGGTGAGGATCATGCCAAAGAACCGATAAGGCTCGCCTTTCTCATTTAGATAAGAGGCCGAGCCTTGCAGCGCCGGTAAGTTTTTTAAGGCGTCCAATCGACGGAGCGCGCTCAGAAAGCCTTCCCACGATCCGTCGACCCGATTGACAATCGTGCATCCCGCGCCGGCGCCGGTGCCATATTTCGTATTGTGAATGTGATGGTATCGTCCCGATGTCCAAATACTTGTATTTCGAATGTCATTCGAATTGTCATAGACATCGAAAGGATCGAAATCCTTGTCAAAAGGCGACCGCAGAACGATGTAGTCGTTTTTCTCTTTGCGGAACGCCTGTTTCGTCCCGCCGGCCATGAGACCAAAAACATAACGGTAAAAGCCGGTCGGCAATACGCTGCACATCGAGGTCTCACCGGAATCATCTTGTTTAGTGCGTCGGGCGAATTCCTGCGTGGGAATGCTGTTGGCACCAATCGCTGTTATTTTGCCAGTTGCGCGGTCCCATGCCCCAAAAATACACCCGAGCTTGTTGTAATATGCGCGATCATGCGCGGCGTGCGGCGTCGCCGCTATTGATGCGTGGACCGGCGGCGCATACTCGGCGAGAATTTGCTCTGCCCACGGATTGCTAACATCAAACTTCGAAACGAGCCGGCATCCGCGCAGCACAAAAAGCGTGGGATAAGGGTTCGTCGCCTCATCAAAATGATGATCAAGGTCAAAGTGATTGGCCGCTGCCAAAGCAGTGAGGAGTGGTGAATCAATAATGAAGGGCCGATTACGCGCCGGCTCGCCAAATTTGCGAAGATGGTGCGTGTCCATCGCGCGCTCAAAAGGCGGCCACTCAAAGGTCGCGTCCATTGCGCCGAATTGTGCATTATTGTTCTTCAGATCTCTCACGAAGGCGGGACCGAAAGCGTAGTCATTGGCTTCACTTAAACCAATAGCTGCGCGATCTTCATCTTCCGGATAACCGGCGAGCTCGAAGACCGTATTGAAGCGAACATTCTCATCCGGCGAGACTTGCGGTCCGAATGACGAAGGCGAAGCACTATCGCTCTGAAGCCCTAGTTCCTCCAGCAGAAAATCCCGAAATATAGCTTCGGCTTCCGCGTCGAACGCAGACGCTTCTTTGGAGTTTGCGATTGCGGCCGCGCGATTTCCGATCAGTAGGTGCACGGCCGCTGCGCCGGCGATTGACGTTTTGAATTGTCTGCGCGTTATCATCGTTTTCACTGCTCCCCAGTCACTGGCGCCGACGCAGCGCAGAAATTCCATCCGAATCGTCATGCAAGCGCTAAAAAACTTTAACAGATATGACGACACTGAAAACTTCACCGGCGCGAATTCCGTTCTCAGTCCACTTCACAAACGGCCGGGATCAAAACTTTGTCAGCGTTCGGGCGATGAAATGCGCACAACGCGCTCTGACCCATCGGGCAACACAATCACAAACTGCTCCCGCGGAATGATGATGTCGTATTGCGCCGTATCGGCGCCGAGGCTGCGGTTTTCATCGCCATCCAGGTCCATGAATCCGCCGACGGGGCGCTCGAAACCTTCGAGTCCCGCCTGGCGCATATCGCTGGTCAAAAATTGCCGTTCCGCGAGCGCATCACTGGTGTGTATTGCGATCTGACCGTACGCATCAATAATTTCAAGCTCGCGCGCAGTTTCGGCAGATATGACCCGTTCCTCTTCATCTCCCCCCAACGCCTCGCGAAGCGCGCGACCGCGCGGCGTGTTATCGATGAATAAATCAGCGCTCCTGAATTCGTCCGGCGGCTCTTCATACGATAATTCGGCCGTTATGCGGCGATGGAAATTTTCAAAGTCTTCGACAAACCCGGCGCTCCGGTTTTCGCCTTCTGGCTCCAGGAGCTCGGTGATGCGGTTTTCATCTACCAGCTCCGGAGAGAGTTCCTCCGCCGCGTCGTTGGAGACAAAAGAAACCTCGCCGGACGCGCGCGCGAGCATTGCGACATCTGATTGCCGCAACACAAACTCCGACGGTTCGGCGACATCCAAGAAACCTGTGATCGTTCCGAATTCGCCTTGCGAGATAAAGGGGCGAAACGCCGTCAGCATTTTTTCAGTTTGGTCGCCATAACGGAAAACAGCGTTTTCCTCGATCGCATTCTGAATTTTGGGATCCAGAAACCATGCCGCTAGCCTCACAAGGGCGTTTCTTGTCTCGACGGTGAAATCAACATCATTGACGCGTACGACGCCTTCCTGCGTGATAAGACTGGGCCTACCCCATAAATAGGCCGTAAAAACTTCCGCACCATCGCCGCCGCTAACCTGAACACCAACCACAAAGCCCTTATCGCTTGGATACATCTGCAATTCGCCGACACTGTAATTCATGTCGGGTTTTTTTTCTGCGATGACGGCGTTGACCGCATCGCGAAGCCTGGGCGCGGCTGCAGAATAATCTGCGAATAGCAGTGGATGCACCTCGAATCCTGAAGGCGCAGCGCCGACTGTGACGGCGATCTCGTCGGGGCGGACATAGTCAGGCGGCGCAACGGACAGGGAAACGACCGGTTTTGCAATTACGCCCACATCCATCGAAATGGAATTCTGGCGCCCTTCACCAGACCCAACGGGTTGGGTAAACGAAAAACTGACCGGATTCGGCGATATCCATATGTCGCTGGCGACCTGCCGAGGGCTAGCGTTGTCGAGAACGAATTCGCGGACTTTGTCGCCGAAAACCAAGCGGTCCTGGTTCGCCGTCAAGGTCCTTCTCAATTCTGCGCTGACCGCGTCATTGATCCGCTCCGAGAACGTATCAAGCAAGGCAATCACCTGCTCTTCAACGAAATTTGAAAAATCAACGCCCGCGACAGAAGTCGGGAAACTCGCATCACCAAACCGTACGCGCGTATTGTCCTTCGGAAGATCAAGCCGTAAGGCAAGATCGTCGCCCAAACGGTAAGACCCGAGCATCTCTATATCGGCGGCGATGCGTCCGTCTAACGCGCCTTGCAATTTCTCGTTGGCGCCGACAGACGTCCTCTCCCGGTCATAGTGCACCGACAGATCAAGGCTAACGCTAGCGTTGGCGCGTAAATCGTTCTCAAACATCTGGAAATCGAAGGCTGTCAGACTAACTTCATATTCGAGCACGACCTCCGTCTCCAATCTGCGCTCGATAGCCGAGACGACATCGCGCCAAACATAGACAAATTTCGCGGCGACCGGTGCAACTTCGGATTTGATCGCACGCCAAACAGTTTCAGTCACAGTCTTGGGGCAGACCTTCCAGTCCCAAGGCTCGTTTTCGCTAAAACAAAGATAGTTGCGATCACCGGCCTCGCGTACCGTCGGCCGGTAGCGATACGTCCAACGTCCGGGCCGGGCGGGCGCTATGCGCTTGCGGACCAGAACCCGCTCGCTGGACGAGCGATCAAAAAGCAGTTCAGCGCCGCTGATTGGCTTAGTTGCACCGCGAATGACAGGGTTCTCAAAGCGCCGGCGCATTTCCTGCGCCAGAAAAAGCGAATTCATCCGCACCGGCACGGCGATGACTGATTCCTGTTGCGGCGGGGCCGGCGCATCGGACGCGATCATGACCGGCTTCGGGACAGACCGGGAAGCGCAGCCCGCCGCGACCACGATCATAACGAAGACCGCCGCGATCAGCCGACAGGCGCGCGCTTTAAAGATGACCATCTTCGCCTCCCTCGCTTGTCGTCCAGGCCAACAAGAAAATTCGCGTTCTTAAATCGCTGAGGGCCCAGTCATCAGCCTCCAGACAATCGACAACCGAGCACCGTGTCCATATAAATGCTTATATTAGGCATGCCTGCTTGCGCGTAGGCTTCCTGAAGTTCTTTATAAGCGGTATTGACGTCATAACGCATGCCGGGATCAAGCGGCGATCCGGCCAGAGACGATTGCGCGTTTTTATATTCCTGACACGCCTGATAGGCGGCCTGGCGTTTGCGCCACCATTCTGCGTTGTTTGGATCAAACACGTCCTTCGGCAAGAACTGCGACGCAATGGCGGTGGAAGCGATAGGCCGCGTGGTGTCAATGGTGTTGGCAAGAAACTCTAATATTGCATTGGGCTGGCCCGTTTCCGTGACTTGAACCTTCAGCGTATAGGGCTTCGCCTGCAGTCCGGCGCCGTCATCATTCGAGTAGGACAGCCGCGGGCAGCCATCGGCTTTGCAGCTTGCAATTAGGCGCGATACGGACGCATCGTCCGGGCCCAGCGACGCCATCCAGTTGGTTTCAAATTGCGCGAGAGCGTGAGCGCTCAAGTCTTCTTCTGTTTCAATCTGCGTCAGATCGATACCTAGCGCCTCGGCCGTCAAGGTCGTATTCACGTCAATTTCACTGAGTGGTATGGCGCTTTCGGCGAAAGCCTGACCGGTCCCGTCAACAAATGTAAATGAAATCGCGACCTCGCGATCGCTTTTTCGCGACCGGCCGTTTGCGATGGACCCATCGTAATAAAGATGGGCGGTGCGAATTTTGAAACTTTGTCCGTCTTCCGAGAACTGGACGATGCCCTCATAGTAGAAATCCGGGTCGCGTTTGAAGACCAGCCCATGCCGATTGAAGTCGTCGGCTTTCACTGCCCAAACATCAGCAATATTGTCAGAAGGCTCGCCTTTCACATCGATGTCGCCATGGGCGACGATAACGCAGGTCAGGTCCGAGTGCGGCACATAGACCCCACGCTCGAGATTGGCTTCAAGAAAATAACTGCTTGTCTGGCCGATCTTGATGATCTGGTTGCGATCTGCAGAAGCGGTTCGAAGTTTGCCGCTCGCCAATCCAAGCCCCATATCGACCAAGCGTGGCAGGATCGCCGGTCCGAGCAAAGCGAGAAACGGCAGAAACCGTTCATCACTCTGCGGCGGCCACTCGGTCATGATGCATTCGTCTGACGTTAGCACCGCCAGCCGGGACGCCGAGTAAGCGGGCGTCGCGGCGAAAGACGTCGATATGACCGAAAGCGACAGCGCTATTGGGCCGGAAGCGCGAAACATGTGACGTAAAGTTGTCATTCCCATCAGACACTCCCTAGCTTGTCCGCCTTTTGCGGCGTTTCGGCGTGACCGCACTGGCGTCTTCAGGCGCGATTCAATACGCGCTGCGAAACCCTCACGGCAATACCTCGTAGTCGAGAACGTCGAATGACCAACGCTTGTCGTCCGGCGCTCTCGGCACGATACGAATTGAACGATAGGCTTCATCATCACTATCATCACTGCTTCCATCCGGCTGCGCATCGCGCTGATCATGCGGAGCAATGACAGGGCTCGCTGTTCGCTGATCAACGGCGTAACGTTGCTCTTCAAGGTAGAGCGCGCGATTGACCGGCGATTCATCGAGTTCGTCGAATTGCTCAACGAATTCTGTAAGCTCTAATTCGCCTTCGAAAACCATGACCACGACTTTGGAGGCGCCGAGCGGTTCGGCGATCTGAAAATCGTATCGCGCATTTGCGCCGGGGATAGCGTGCGTTCCGGCCTCTACCTTGAACTCGCCGTCGCCGAGATATTGATTTGGATAGAGTTGCGTGATTTCGCCTTGCGAATTGATATCGATCGCGACCAAATGGCCAGCGAAAGCGGTTTCGATCGTCAGCTTCACATTCTCGCCGATGCGAACTGAGCTTCGCGGCGCAATTGAAACGGTGACCGCTCCCTTGTCCCGCGCTGCGATGCGCATTTCCAGCCCCGCCAGGAGCGACGAAACGGCGTCCTGAACGACTAACTCAGCGCTTCGTCGCGCTCCGGAAAATCGGTTCGCGCCAGCGACATGCCCGTTTATCCAATCCGTATACGACGAAACGCGCGAATAAACGCCATACTTGCCTTTTTCGGCGCACCGCTTGCCCCAGCTGATGATACCGATCTGATAGTACTGATTAGCGCTGTCAGCGACAATAAGCGGCCCGCCGCTATCACCCTTACAAGAGTCTTTGCCGCCCAGCTCATATCCTGCGCAGATATTGGAATCGTATATTGTTGTCATTTTTGCAGCGCAGTACCCATTGTCGATGACTGGCAACGTCACCTCGCGCAGAGCGTAACTGATATCGCCGCCATAAGAAGTTTCGCCATAGCCAAGCGCTCTCGCGCTTGCTCCCGGCGGAAACACAGGGTCTGACGCCGGACTGTCTGAAAGCGCGATAGGCTGTCCGCCGCTGTCGCGCTCCAACTTTACGAGCGCAATATCGAACTCTTTTCCGTTGGGATCATAGTCTTCATGGGTGATTACTTCGTCGACCTTTATGAAAGGGCTGCTGTAAAGCGGGGCGCCGCCAACCTGCACTTGCACTCCGGCGTCGTCGATCCGCTCGTCATATCTATTAAAGAAACAATGCGCCGCCGTAAGCAGCCAACGTTGTGCGATTAAAGTTCCGCCGCATAGGCTTGTCTTGCCGGTGCGCCTGTCGTCGATGATTAGCGCTGCAATCCAAGGATAAGTATTGGCGGACGCCAGCACGCCGCCCACGATTCGGCAGGTGGTTTCTTCATCACCGCAATCTTCTGGATCTGCTTCATCGCGATACAGCCTTTCCGCCAGACGCTCCGATTGCGCGGATCTCGTTTCATCCGCGCCGTTTTCGTCTTGCGGCGGCGTCTGCGCATTGGCTTGCGCAAAAACTGTAAGCAGCGTCAAAACAACAACACGAAAAGGCCGAACCACAGCGCGCTCCCGATGTTATGACACTCTCTCCGATTCAATCCTCTTCAAAGCAAAGGCAAGTGCTTGCTGCGTGCATTAGGATTGAATTTACGCGTAACTTGTCCCCGCTCGCTCCGAGCGCGTGATGAAGACAGCGTCGTATACGCAACGACTATTTCCCGACAGAATGGTTGGTGAATTGACGCCTGAAAGCAAGATCAAGATCTTTGCCACAAGCTTTCCCGCCCACCCCGAGTACTGCGAGCTATGAAGTTATCACTGCAGGTATAGCGTTACAAGAAATTCGGGCGACGCAGTTCGTTTCCGGCGTTGCGCATGTGCAGCAATCGAGCGTCTATTTTCACTAGAGATTCTGGCGTGGTCGCCTCTTTCTGCGACCAACAAGCAATAGCCTTGAAAAATGATTGGCGCGCCGATTTCGGCATTTTCCTGAGAGTGATATATATGACCCTGTCGAAAGGAGCGTTCGTGATGCGTTTTCTGGAATTTATGCGGACTGTCCTCGGGCTGGTCGCCATGCTGATGGCTGTTGTCTGGTACGGCGCTCTATATGTAGAGATTGATCTGCCGTCGCTGGTTTTCGAATATTTCCCCGCTCTGGAAACAATGACCGGTCGTCTGGAGACGGATAACCGATCCACTGAGATCGACCCCGCCGACGGCGCCGCAAGCGTACTCACGCAATTGAGAACCCATATCGTGCCGGCGCTCTTGCTACTGATTGCGATAATCGCCCTGTTCGTTCGCCGTCGCAAATCGAACAAAGACGCAGCGCCCTAGGCATTCAATAATCTTGGATGAATGACGGAGAGCCTTGTATTTTCGGCTTGTCTATACCGAGAACCGGATCGATCTGTTAGAATCGCCACGACTTCTGTAGTGGCAATGCGTATGTGCGCCAAAGGTGGTGCGTTTGCCAATTGGGTCGCCTCGACGAGAATCAATTTCTGGTTTTGACACTGGAAATGTTCACTGCGGAAAGCCCGGTGGAACGGGTTCTCCGAATTTGCAGAACCATAAAGCATTGCTGTATTGAAGATTTGGTTAGGCTGTGAAACCTAACCCATGCGCAAAAAGTTTTTAGCAAGCAATGCCGAAGCAAAGACCTCTTTAAAAGTGGGCCATTTTCTGCCGCACCGAGCCCCTTAGTCAACTCAGCCGCAAGGACGTGAGCCGAAGGCTCACGCCCCGAGTTCGTAACCTTTGAAAGCCTTGCGCAACTCGGTTTTGAGAACCTTGCCAGTTGCGCCGAGCGGCATGTCATCGACAAATTCAACCGCGTCGGGCCACGCGATTTTGTCTAGTTTCGGCTTCACGAAATCGATAATTTCCTCCGCGCTCGGATCATGGCCCTCTTTCTTGACGATGATCAGAAGCGGGCGTTCTTGCCATTTCGGATGATGGACGCCGATGACGCCGGCCTGGGCGACGCCGGGATGAAGCATCGCGGCGTTTTCGATCTCGATCGAGGAGACCCATTCGCCCCCCGTCTTGATCACGTCTTTCGACCGGTCCGTGATCTGTAGGAACCCGTCCTCGTCGATGATTGCGACGTCGCCGGTGTCGAACCAGCCATCCTCGGTCAAGGTCGGTTCGCTCGCTTTATAGTAAGCGCTGACGATCGAGGGACCGCGCACCTGAAGATTACCCTCCGATTCGCCGTCGTGAGGCAGGACATGCCCGTCCCCGCTGACGAGGCGCATTTCGACATAGGGAAGCGCGCGGCCGGCCTTTAATTGGTAGGGAATGCGCTCGTCTTGCGGCAACGCCTCGATATGCGGCGGCAAGGTGCCAACCGTGCCAACGGGCGACATTTCCGTCATGCCCCAGCCCTGCTGCAGGGCGACGCCATATTTCGCGAAACCGCGAATAAGGGATTCCGGCAGCGCCGAGCCGCCGGAAAGGCCGGCCTTGAGGGTCGTGAGCTTTTTGCCGGTTTTCTCAAGATACTGCAGGAGACCCAGCCAGACAGTGGGAACGCCCGCTGAATAGATCACCTTTTCCGTTTCAAACAGCTCATAGAGCCCCTCGCCGTCGAGGCGCGGGCCGGGGAAGACTTGCGTGACGCCAGTCAGAAGGCACGTATACGGCGTATTCCAGGCGTTAACGTGGAACATCGGCACCACGGGCAGGAATACGTCCCCTTCTTTGAGATCCAACGCGGAAGGCAAACCGCTCGAGAAAGCCTGCAATACGAGCGCCCGGTGTGAATAGAGAACGCCTTTAGGGTCGCCCGTCGTTCCGGACGTGTAGCACATGGTGACGGCTGTATTCTCGTCAAATTCCGGCCAGTCGAAGCCCTCGGATTCACCGGCGATCAACTCCTCATAAGTCGCGACCCCTTGCGCAATATCGCCGGCGTGCTCCTTGCTGGTAAGGAGGAAATGACCCTTGACAGTTTTCAAATGGGGGGCAAGCGCCGAGACCAGCGGCGCGAAGGTCGTGTCGTAGAAGAGATAATCGTCTTCGGCGTGATTGATCACGAAAGCGGCGTTCTCAGGGCCTAGCCGCGGATTGATCGTGTGTAAAATCGCGCCGATCCCGCCAACGGCGTAATACATCTCGAACTGGCGATGGGTGTTCCAGCCGATGACGCCGACGCGGTCGCCGGCCTTGACGCCGGCCTTCGTCAATGCATTGGCGAGCTGGCAGATCCGCTTGTAGGAATCAGCGATGGTATAGCGATGAATCGGGCCTTCCACCGTGCGCGTGACGATCGGCGTGTGACGGTAGTTTCTCACGGCGTGCTTGAGGATTTCCGTTGTCAGCAACGGCCGATCCATCATTAATCCCTTCATAGCGAGTCGCTCCTCCCTGGCGGATAGGTTTGTTTTTCTTATCCAATCGTCTTGGGACGACCGCGTCAAATAGGTTTTTTAGGCCGACGCCATCGCAGCATCGAGAATTTCCGCAAGACGCTCTGAATCCGGGAAATCCTCATCGATCCATTGCGCTTCCGTTTTGGCGAGAATTTTCGATACCGCCGGACCGGGTTTCACGCCTTTCGCAACCACGTCTTTCCCCGTCAAAGGGAATTTGGCGACAGGCGAGGACAAGAGGTTCTCAGCCAGGCGGGCGCGGTTTTCGCGCGAGATGCCGCCGCGCGCTGCGGCGAGCGCGAGGCCGTCGAGCATCGCCTCCCGGCCATGATGATAGGCGAGCCGGCGCAGCGCCCTTTCCGAAAGCAAATGCGATATCTCGGCTTCGGCGCGCAAGGCGCGCGCGCGCATCGCCTTTTCAGCATTGGAAAGCCGCAACGCCGCGCCAAGACCATCATCAACGGCCGGAAAAAGCGCGGAGAGAACAATTGGCGCCGGGGCGTCCGGAGCGATCGCCTTGATGGCCTTGAGCGCCGCAATATCCGGCGCCTTATCCCAAATTTCCGAAAGCACGCCCGTCTCGCGCATGCCCTGAATTGCAAAATCAGCCCGGGGCAGACGGAGGATCGCCATCATCTCCGCGCCAATCCTTTCGGCCGACAACGACTTCACACCGCTTCTGCATGCAACGCATGCTGATAAGCCGTCCTGATCAAGATTTTCCGAAAAGCGGGCGCTGAAGCGAAAAAACCGCAAGATCCTCAAATAATCTTCGCGAATGCGCTCCTGCGCCAGACCGATAAAGCGAATGCGCGCGGCCTTGATATCGCCAAGCCCGCCGACAGGATCGAGAATGGCGCCGTCCGGGGAAACGTAAATTGCGTTGACCGTGAAATCGCGGCGCCCAGCGTCCACCGCCCAGTCTTCTGTAAAGGCGACGCTGGCCCGGCGACCGTCCGTCGAAACATCGGCCCGCAACGTGGTCACTTCAACGCCCTGATGATCGACAATAACCGTGACCGTGCCGTGCTCGATCCCTGTGGGGACGGTCTTCAGATTGGCCGCCGCGGCGGCGCGCATGACCGCGTCCGGCAAAAGGGTTGTCGCAATGTCGAAATCCTTTGGCGTCTCGCCGAGGAGACTGTCGCGCACACAGCCGCCCACAAATCGCGCCCCGCCCGGCGCGGCCGCTTCAAGCGCGTCGGTTACGCGCCGCAGCGCCGGCGAGCGCAGCCAGGAGAACGCGCCGCGACGGTCGGGCGCAAGCTTCTCCACATGATCTGGCTGCGTCATAGATAGCGGTCATCTTGCAGCGTCTCGGCGAGGGAGCGCAAGATTCCGGCCGTAAGCCCCCAGATGTGAAAACGGCCGAAGGGCGCTGCGAACATGTTGTATTTAACGCCCTTGTGCTCGCGCGCCTCGGTGATGTGATTACTCAGATCAGCGACGAATTCGATCGGCGTCTCAAAGACTTCGTCGACTTCCCGCGGGCATGGCGCGATCTCGACATTCGGATCAACAATGCCGACCACTGGCGTGACAGAAAAACCAAGCCCGCCCTGATGAACGCCGAGCCGTCCAACAACATCAACGGCGCCGGGCGGGATATTCACCTCTTCATGCGCTTCGCGCAGCGCGGTCTCCTCGCGACTGCGATCCTGATCTTCGACCTTTCCGCCTGGAAAGCTGATCTGTCCCGGATGCGAGGGCATGTCGGATGAGCGAACAGTGAGTAGGACGGTGGCGCCGGCGGCTCGCGGAATAATCGGCACCAGGACGGCGGCGTCCCTGCGCTTGGTTGTCCAGCGGGCTTCAAACCGAGCGTCGCCGACGAGGTGCGGATTGATTTCGTCAAAAAGCGCGCGCACGCGCTTGGACGAGGCCCGTTCTAGATTGGTCTCGATACGCGCGCGCAGCGACGCTGTGTCGACAAGGCTCCTGCTCAAAGACAAATTTTCCGCACCGTTTCATTCAACGACGTCGCGCCCGCGTCCCAGGACAAAAAAAGCGCCATCGGACCAAACACCGTAAACGTCTTCGCCGTCCATGTGGCGCCGCTCGGCGAGGGCGACAAGGTCATAATAGACCGCGCGGCCAATTCTCGCCCATAACCGCCCCCTGACCAGTATGTAGGGCGCCTCTGAATCCCTGTTATCAATGGTTTCGGCAATCGGGTGATCCGGACCCGCAACGAGGCGGTCGCCGAGATTGGTTTTGAATTCCAGGCGCTGCTTGCTTCCCTCGCCTGAAACCGTCAGCGCTATCGCCACAAACGGCGCATCTTCAACTTTGATGCGGAGTTTTTCCACCGGCGTGACGAGGTAATAGTCCTCGCCGTCGCGTCGTAGGATTGTCGAGAATAGCCGCGCCAGTTTTGCGCGGCGGATCAGTCCGCCCTCATGCACCCATGAGCCGTCGCGGCGAATGACGATATCGATATCGCCAGTGCGTTCAGGCGCCCAGCTTTCGACGGGCGGCGCGTAATCACCGCCCTGCTCTTCGAGTTCAGCGGCGTAGCGTTGCAACTCATGCATCGCTTACGCCGCAAGGTTTTCTTGAAAACGGTCTATCTGCAAACAAGACAGCGCGCGTAGATTGCATTCGGATCGTTGAACTCATCAAAGAAGCCCAACTGTTCCTCGACCGCTGCAACCGCTTTTGCGATGGCCGGCGACCGCTGTTCAAACGACGTCTTGTCGATGCCTACTGTTCTTGTCGCGTCAGCGGCAAGATCGCCCAGTAGCTTTTCGAAAGGCGTTTTCTTTTCGGTCAGTTCAACGACATCATACTTTTCAAGGTTTGCGAGCCGCGCAGCCGCCGCTGTCGCCTCGTCAAGACCGCCAATGCTGTCGACCAGCTTCAGCTCGCGCGCCTTCCCGCCAATCCAGACGCGGCCTTGGCCGATTGAATCGACATAGGCTTTTTCCAGATCGCGCCCCTCGCCGACGACGCTCAAGAACCGGTCATACCCATTCTCCACCGATTGCTGGATGATGTCTGACGCATTGCTCGGCAAGGGGCCGATGCCGGTCGCCAGGATGGGCGAAAGTTCCGTCGTTCCAACCCCGTCAGTAAAGACGCCAATCTCTGCGGCCGTGTTCTCAAAGGTGTTGAAATAGCCGAAAATGCCGATCGAGCCGGTAAGCGTCGTCGTGGAGGCCCAGATCTCGTCGGCCGGCGCCGAGATCCAGTAGCCGCCAGAGGCCGCTAAGGATCCCATGGAAGCGACGACCGGTTTGCCGGCTTCTTTGATCGCAAGGATCTCCTCGCGAATGATCTCAGAGGCGAAAGCGGAACCGCCGGGACTGTCGACCCGCAACACAACAGCTTTGACGTTTTCGTCGTCGCGGGCTTTGCGCAGGAGCGCGGCAATCGTATCGCCGCCAGCGTTTTCGCCAAGCGGCGCTTCGCCGTCGACTATTGCGCCGGAAGCGGTGATGACGGCGACATTGGGGTCAGCGTCATCCTTGTGCCGATCGCCAATGGACGAGAGATAGCGGCGGTATTCGACCTTCTTGTAGGACTCGTCTTCCGCCTCGCCAAACAGTTCGACCAACCTGGCGCGCTGATCGGCTCGCGAGGTGAGTTGGTCGACAAGACCGGCTTCAAGCGCGGCTTTGCTGAAGTCGCCATTCACGGCGCGCAACAGGTCGCCAAAATTGTTTGCGTATTGATTTATCGATCCGGGGGCGAGGCCGCGCTGGCCCTCCACGGTCTCGATATATTCGTTCCACAACACGTCTAGAAAGGCGCGGTTCGCAGCCTTCGCCTCATCGGACATGTCGTCGCGAATGAACGGCTCGACGGCGGATTTGAAAGTCCCGACGCGGAACACGTGGCTTGTGATCTTCAGTTTTTCCAGGAACGACTTCAGATAGGTGCCGTAGCGTCCATAGCCGTAAATGATCACATTGCCGTAGTCATTCATGTGAATTTCATCGGCCACCGAAGCCAGAAGATACTGATCCTGGCTGTAGTAGTCGCCAACGGCGATGACTTTCTTGCCGCTCTCTTTGAACTTCGCGAGCTCGCTGGATACGTACTGAGCTTTCGAGGCGCTGTAAGACGGGACCTGCAGCTTGCCGAGGTCGAGAACAATGCCCTTGATCCGCTTGTCGTCCTTTGCTTTGCGAATCACATGGACGAGGTCATGAACTTCAATCTGGGTCGGCTGATTGACGCCATACGCCTCTTCGATGATGAGTTCGAAAGGATCGACTTCAGCCGCCTGTTCAACCAGCACGCCGTTCGGATTGATTAAAAGCGCCGCTTCTTTCGGGATCGATACTTGCGGTTTATCGGCGTTGCCGGCGACGCCATTGGCGATGCTGACGAGCACGCCGACGATGAGGATCAGGACGACCAGCCCGATCAGGCCCTGTAGCAACAGCAACAGGCCGATCACCAGCTTGCCGAAGCCTTTGACAAAGCCCCAGACCGAGAACTGCGAGGAATGTTCCGACACTATGCGACCCCTTTTTGCGTCCGCGCGCCCGATGAAAAGCGTATTATGCGCGTTGTTTATTCGTCCGCGATTAACAATTGCCCCTCAAACACGCCATCAGCCCTGAAATCAGACAAATGCCGTTAAGAAGCATGGTAGAGAAATTGTGCGCTGGCCGGCAAGAGGCAAGGGATTTGCGACAATGCGTTCCGTTTTCTTGCCAAGCGGACCGATAATCGGCAATGAGCCGTGCTATTGCTGGCCACACATCGATTGAAGATATTGTTTTTATGACCGAAACCGCCGCTTCCCCCGCCTCCTCCGACCCCACTGACACTCATCTCCTCCAAGAATTCGACGCCATTTCGAAGAAGGCTGCGGCTGCACGCGAGGCGCTCGGCAAGGTTGTGTTCGGCCAGGATGAGGTGATCGCCCTGTCGCTGGCGACCCTGGCCGCCGGCGGTCACGGCCTTCTCGTCGGCGCGCCGGGTCTTGCGAAGACTCTGCTGGTCACATCCGTCGCCGATTTGATCGGCCTGTCGGCGAAGCGCGTGCAATTCACCCCGGACCTGATGCCGGGCGATATCCTCGGTTCGGAGGTCCTGGAGGAAAGCGCCGACGGCAAGCGCGAATTCCGGTTCATTCCGGGTCCTGTTTTTTGCCAGTTGCTTATGGCCGACGAAATCAACCGCGCCTCGCCGCGCACGCAATCGGCGCTCTTGCAAGCGATGCAAGAGCATCACGTCACGGTCGCCGGCGCCCGTCATGATCTGCCGCATCCCTTTCACGTTTTAGCGACGCAAAACCCGATCGAGCAGGAAGGCACCTACCCGCTGCCCGAGGCCCAGCTCGATCGCTTCCTGTTGCAGATCAACATCGACTACCCGGATCTCGATTCAGAAAAACGCATGCTCGCCGAGACGACCGGCGCCGCGAACGCCAAAACCGAAGCGGTGATGACGCCGGCCGATCTGGAACGCGCCCAACGCCTTGTGCGCGAGATGCCAATCGGCGAGCGCGTCGTCGACGATATCCTGAAGCTTGTGCGCGCCGCCCGGCCCGGCCCGAACGCCTCGCAAAGGGTGCGGTCGCTTGTCGCCTGGGGACCAGGCCCGCGGGCGAGCCAGGCCTTTTCGCTGGCGGCGAGAGCGCTCGCCTTGATCGAGGGGCGCCCCTCGCCGTCGCTCGACGACATTAAGCGCCTTGCTAAGCCCGTATTGCGCCATCGCATGGCGTTGAATTTCGCTGCGCGGTCAGAAGGTCTCGATGTCGATCATTTCATCGATGAACTGCTTGAAAGCGTCACCGGCGCATAACACGTCAACGACTGCCCATGAGCACGTCCCCACACGCCACCGCCATAAGACGCGACGCCGAGGCGCTCGCCGAACGATTCCCTGCGCTTCTTATTGAGGCTGAGCGAATCGCGCAGACGGTCATTGCAGGCCTTCACGGCCGGCGCCGCGCCGGACCAGGCGAAACGTTCTGGCAGCATCGCGCCTACAGCTTCGGCGACGCCGTTGCATCAATCGACTGGCGCCAGTCCGCGCGCAGCGCCAACCGCCTTTATGTGCGCGAGAACGAGTGGGAGGCGGCGGCGACCGTCTTCATCTGGCGCGATCCTTCCGCTTCGCTCGATTTCGCGTCCTCTCCGACCATCCCCGACAAGCGCCATCGCGCGGAGGTGCTTGCTGTCGCGCTTGCTATTCTCTTGAGCCAGGCCGGCGAGCGCGTCGGACTCTTGGGCCAAGCGCGCACGCCCTTTTTCGGGCGCGCCGCGCCGTCGCGCCTGCTTGAGGCGTTGCTCACCAGCGAAGGCGACGCCGCGACGCCGCCGCCCGCCGAGATCCGGCCTGGCGCGCGGGTTGTCCTCTTCAGCGATTTCTTCACCGATCCCGAGCCGTTAAGCGAACGCGTCGCAGCGTTCGCCAGCGCTGGCGCCAGCGGCGCGTTGGTGCAGGTCTGCGATCCCGCCGAGGAAGACTTTCCTTATTCGGGCCCCGTTGAGTTCGAGGACGTCGTCAGCGCTGACCGATTGACCTTTGGCGACGCAGGCGCGCTGACGTCAGCATACCAATCAGAATTTGCCCGACACCGGGATATGCTGACAACGCTTGCGCAATCCGTTGGCTGGACCTTCCTGTCGCATCGCGCAGATCATCCGGGGCAACACGCCCTCCTCGCGCTTTACGCCGCCCTCGCCGACGCGCGCGACGGAGCATCTTAGCGGATGGGCGCGCTCTCATTCACATCGCCGCTCATTCTACTCGGATTGCTCAGCTTGCCGGCGATCTGGTGGCTCCTGCGCGCCAGTCCGCCATCGCCGTTGCGCCAGCGCTTCCCCGCCTTTTTGTTACTGCGTCGATTGACGGATACCCGCCAGACGCCGCAGCGCACGCCATGGTGGCTTCTTGTTATGCGTCTTGCGCTCGCCGCTTTCATCATCACCGGTCTCGCCGGACCGGTCCTCAATGCGCCGCCAAAAGCGCCCGGCGAAGGGCCGATCATTTTGTTCGTCGATAACAGCTTCGCCTCGGCAAACGCCTGGCGGGCGCGGCGCGACGCAATGCTCGCCGCAGCCTCGCAAGCCGAACAGAATGATCGCCCGCTTTACATCATCCCGACAGCGCCCGACCGCGCGCCCGTCGACGCTGGTCCGCTGACGCCAGAATCAGCGCGCGCCGCAGCGACGCGCATGCGCCCGCAGCCGTTTTTCGCAGACCGTCTCAGCGCCCTTGGCGAGCTCGAGACCATCGTGCCGTCAGGACCGCTGGAAATTCGCTGGCTGGCCGACGGCGTCGCCGGCGAGGCCGATCGCGACGTCGCGGCGCGCCTCGCCGCACTCGGCGAAGCGACATTGGTCAATGATCCGCGAACGAATAAACCTGTCTTGCGCCCGAGCGTTGCAGGATCGGGCCGTCCGACCTTCATCGTCGAACGCCTGCGCAGCGGCGACGCCTGGGAGGGTGATGTCATCGCGCTTGCGCGCGACGGGCGCGAGTTGGCGCGCGTCTCCGCCGCGCTCAACGCCGACGAAAAACGCACTGAGGTTGCCATCGATTTGCCGCTCGCGATCACCAACGATCTTGCATCGGTCCGCCTTGACGCCGCGCCAAGCGCCGGGGCCGTTCAACTGATCGATGCGCGCGACCGACGCGCCCTTGTCGGCCTCGTTTCGGAAACACAGCAACGCGGCGACCGCCTGCTTGCGGGAACACATTACATCAAGCAGGCGCTCGGTCCGTTTTCGGCCTTCGTTGAAGACGATTTGTCCGAGATACTGGAATCCGATGCGAGCGTGATCGTGCTGAATGATGTTGGCGCTATCCGACCAAGCCAGGCCGATGCGCTGACGGCGTGGGTGCAAGGCGGCGGCGTCCTGATCCGCTTCGCCGGCCCTCTACTCGCAGAAGCCGCACAAGACGCTGCACCGCCTCTCTTGCCTGTCGCCTTACGAGGGGGTGGTCGCGCCTTTGGCGGCGCGTTGACCTGGGAAACGCCGCAGACAATCGGCGAATTCGCCGCCGGCGGACCATTTGCGGAACTCTCCCCGCCCAGCGACGTATTTGTTCGCCAACAGGTTCTTGCGGAGCCGGGCGGAGAAACCACAGAGCGCACCTGGGCGCGACTGCAAGACGGTACGCCGCTCGTCACGGGAGAAGTGCTTGGGCAAGGTTACATTGCGTTGATCCACGTCGCCGCGACGCCAGAATGGTCCGACCTTCCGATCTCGGGGATCTTTGTCGATATGCTGCGTCGGCTTGCCTTTCTCTCGGCGGTCGGTCCGGCAGCGGAGCCCGACGACGAAGCCATTCGCTATCCGCCGCTGCGCCTTCTCGACGGCTTCGGGCGGTTCGAGCGACCGGCGGAGGACGATCCGGCGCTGACGGCGCGTGATTTGGCGCAGGCGCCCGGGCCGGAGCGTCGGCCCGGTCTATACGGCGCGCCTGACGCCGCCCTTGCGCTCAATCTCATGCGCGCTGAAACGCCTTACGCGCCGCTATCAGCGCCTGGTTTGCGCGCAACGCCCTACGAGGCGACGCCGCCGCAAAAGCTCGCCCCGCCGCTCTTCGCTACCGCCCTGGTCCTGTTGCTGGCGGACGCCATCGCGACGCTGATGCTGTCCGGCAAATTTTCAATTCCATCCGTACGGCGCGCAGCAGGCGGGCTCGGCGCCATTTGGCTTTGCGCCTTCCTCCTTAATCCGGAGCCGGCGTTCGCACAGCCTCTCGACCGTTCAATTGACGGCGCGACGATCGATGCGGCGCTGACCGCGCGGCTTGCTTATGTTGAGACCGGCGATGCGGAACTCGACCGCCTTTCCGAGCAAGGGCTCGCCGGGCTCAGCCGCGAGCTTTATCGGCGAACCGCCTTCGAGCCCGGGCCGCCCGCCGGCATCAATTTGGAGACGGACGATCTCGCCGTTTACTCATTTCTCTACTGGCCAGTTGCGCCCGGCGCAGAGGAGCCCTCGGAAGAGGCGCTTTCCAATATTGAGAATTTCATGCGCCTTGGCGGCCTGATTTTATTCGACACAAGAGACGACGAACGTGCTGTCGGTCCCGGCTCGACGCCGGAGGCCCAGGCGCTTCAACGCATCGTCGGACAGCTCAACATTCCGCCGCTGACCCCGGTCACAAGCGAACACGTGCTGATCCGCTCCTTCTATCTTCTGTCGGACGGGCTTTATGGGCGCATGCGCAATAATCCCGTCTGGGTCGCCGCTGATTCATCGGGCGCCAATGACGGCGTCACGCCGGTGATCATTGGCGGGCGCGACTGGACAGGCGCCTGGGCGATTGATTCCTTCGGCCGTCCGCTTCGCGCCATGCCGTTCGGCGGGGAACAGGCGCGCGAGCTCGCTTATCGCGCCGGCGTCAACATGGTCATGGTCGCCTTCACCGGCAACTATAAATCCGACCAGGTGCACGCGCCGATCCTTTTAGAACGGCTCGGCCGATGACGCTTGTTTTCGCACCCGCCATACCGCTCTGGGCGCTGGCGGGCGTCGCCATCGCATCGCTTTTAATCGCTGGCTTTTCGCTTTTTCGAAACTGGCGCAGCGGCGTTTTTCGCGCCGTTGCTCTCATCGCGCTCATCGCCTTGCTGGCCAATCCCATGTTGCGGCGCGCCGATGCAGAGCCGCTCTCAGACATCGCATTGATCTTGGTCGATGAGAGCGCGAGCCAATCCTTCGGCGAGCGAGCGCAAGCCGCAGCCCGCGCTCGCGACCAGTTGCGCCGCGCGATCGACGCCGTTGACGGCGTCGAGGCGCGCGTCGTTGACTTTGGCGGCGAGGAGGAAACGCGCGTCATCGACGCCTTACGCCGCTCGTTGGTCGACATCCCCCGCGCCCAGCTTTCCGCAGCGCTCATCATCACTGACGGCCAGGCGAGCGACCATGCCGAGGCAATCGGCGCGCTGGAAGCGCCCGTCCATGTCGTCGTCACCGGCGACGCCGACGAAATCGATCGGAAGATCACGCTAACCAATGCGCCGCGTTTTGGCATTGTCGACAAATCCGTTCGCGTCACTTTTCGCATTGATGATCTGGGACCCGACGAAACGCCGCTGGAAGAAGGCGACTCGGCGATGGTGAGCTTGAAGGTCGATGGCGAACCGGTGCTGCAACAACCGGTGCCGCTGGGCCTCGAGGCGGGCTTTGACGCGCCGCTCCTGCGCCCTGGCGACACGGTCATAGAGCTGTCGGTAGAGCCGCGTCCCGACGAGCTGACGACGCGCAACAATATCGCTGTGTTGCCGATATCCGCGGTGCGCGATCGTCTTCGCGTTCTCCTGATCAGCGGCGAGCCGCATCCGGGCGAACGCGTCTGGCGCAACCTCTTGAAATCGGACCCGGCGGTCGATCTCGTACACTTCACGATCCTGCGGCCAATCGAAAAAAACGACAACACGCCGGTCTCAGAACTTGCGCTGATCCAGTTCCCGCAGGACGAGCTCTTCATTGAGAAACTCAATGAGTTCGATCTCATCATCTTTGACCGCTACACTTATCGCGCGGTGCTCGACAGCTTCCATTTCGACAACGTCGCGCGTTATGTCGAAACCGGCGGCGCCGTCCTCATATCCTCAGGGCCGGAATTCAACGGTGCGCGATCTCTCGCCTCAAGACGAAACCTGTCCTTCATTCTGCCGGCGAGTCCGACGGGCGCGGCGATCGAACGTCCGTTCCGACCGGAATTGTCAGACCTCGGCAAGCGGCACCCCGTAACCGCCGATCTCTCCAACCAGGACATCTGGGGCCGATGGATGCGCATCATGCCCGTCGATCAGCGCCGCGGGCAAACGCTGATGGCCGATCCCGATGGTCAGCCCTTGTTGATCCTCGATCGCGTCGAGGCCGGTCGCGTCGGCCTCATCCTCTCAGATCATGTGTGGTTGTGGGCCCGCGGATTCGACGGCGGCGGTCCGCATGCAGAGCTATTACGCCGGGTTGCTCACTGGCTGATGAAAGAGCCTGAACTTGAGGAAGAGGCGCTGCGTCTCAGCCAGGCCGGCGACGATTTGATAGTGACGCGCCGCACCATCGAGGACGCCGTCGATCCCGTCGCTGTCGAAACGCCGGACGGTGAAACCATCGACCTTGCCCTTGTGCCTGCGGGAGACGGTCTCTTTGAAGGACGATTGAATGAGGCGCCGCGCGGGCTTTACAGGGCGCGCAGCGGCCAGCTTTTCGCGATCGGCGCGGTAGGCCTCGCGGCGCCGCCGGAACTGGAAGACGTCATTTCGACGACGCAAAAACTCAGACCCCTCGCCGCGCAAACCGGAGGCGGCGTTTTTCGGATCGACACCACAAGCGCGGCGCCGGCTGTGCGGCGCGTAAATGCGGGCAATATGGCGAGCGGCGAGAATTGGGCCGGCCTTGTTCGCCGAAACGCATCTCGCGTCGAGGCGGTGCGGGATGCTCCGGCGGTCGCGCCAATTCTCTGGCTTCTGACGATCGCTGCATCCTTGATGGCGGCGTGGCTCGTCGAAAGCGGGCGATTTCGGGCAAAACCTGCGCCGGCCACTGATTAAATTTACTCAAATTCTTTACCCGGCCTAAAATCGTCTTGTTTATGGTCGCGTTTGTTCAGACTTCATTAAGGAGCCGCGCAACCATGGCGTTTGCCCAGCCCAAAAACCAAGACCAAAACAAGGCTCGAAGGCGCAGCCCGCTTGCCGGTTGGCTGGGACGCAAGTCCCTCGCAAGTGATGACGAATTGCTCCCCCAAATCGATGTGCAGGCCGGCGTCAGCCGCGCCTTGCGCAGCTCGAGCAGCGGCGATGCGCGCCAATCCGGAAAATCGGACGAGAATATCGTGCGCGACGCGCTCGGCGCGATTGAGGGCGCGCTATACGCAATCGACCGGATTCGGGATATTCTGGAACAGGCCTGCGAAGTCGCGATATCAGCAAAGGACGTCGAGGACGCCGGCGGCCGCGCGCTGCTGGCGGAGCGCTACGACGAATTGCGCCTCAGCATTGACGCGATCTTGAAACAGGCGGACCCGCGCGCGACGCCGCTGATCGGACCCAATGCGCGGCACATGGATGTTTTTCTCGGCGGCAAAACACGTTATTCAATTTCACCAGCCCGCCTCGATACGACTGAACGTGGTTTCAATCTGACGCCGCCGGTGAACGCGTTTGAGGATAACGGGGAAGTCGACGCCGTTCTCGAGCAGTTGGACGGGGCGCTTGCGCGCGCCGATCAGACCGCCGCCGGCTATTGTCGTGACGCCCAATATCTCATTGCGCGAATGAACGGCGCGTTCTCTTAAGCGTTATTTCTATATGTCGTAGACGCAGGTCTCGCCGTTTGACGGCCGAGAGACGCGCACCTGTTTGAGACCGGGAAAATTGGGCCGCAGTCGGGCGGCCACCCATTTGCAGATGTTTTCCAAGGTCGGCCGCTCAAGGCCTTCCAACTCGTTGAGGAGGCGATGGTCTAGCACCTCGCGCACGGCCTCGAGCGCTTCAGCGACATCACCGAAATCAGCGACCCAGCCCGTTTTCGGATCAGGCTCGCCAGCGATCTCCACCTCCATCAGGAAGGAATGTCCGTGCAGGCGCGCATAGGGCCGCGCTTCCGGATCGTGATCCAGAAAATGCGCCGCATCGAAAGTGACGGATTTGATGATCCGCATGGTCATCGCGAATAGGCCTCGTCAACGCTGTTCGCTCGAAGCCGCTAGGGTATGCCCAGGATTTTGTGAGACTGGACGGACAGACGCCACTGCGGCCGGCGTTTACAAAAATCGATCGCCGCGGCCGTATTCTCCGCGAGCGAAGGCCCGTCCATAGGCTGAAGATAGAAAAAGTCAAACGCCAGCATTTCAAAGGCTTCCGGCCGCGCTGCGACCTGCGGATAGACGAGCTTTAGTTCATCGCCGGCGCGCTGCTTCAGCGGCGCGTCCGCCTTAGGGGAGACGCAAATCCAGTCGATCCCGTCCGGCGCTGGGATCGTGCCGTTGGTCTCGATCGCGATCTCGAACCCGCGCCCATGCAGCGCGTCGATGAGCGCGGCATCGAGCTGCAAGAGCGGCTCGCCGCCCGTGCACACAACATAGGGCGCCGCTGCGCCATTGCGAGGCCATTTCGCCGCGACGGCGTCAGCAAGCGCCTGTGCATCGCCAAATTTGCCGCCGCCCGGGCCATCCGTTCCGACGAAATCAGTGTCGCAAAAATTGCAGACCGCGCCCGCCCGGTCGCGCTCCAGACCCGACCACAGATTGCATCCCGCAAAGCGCAGGAATACGGCCGGCCTCCCTGCCTGCGCACCCTCGCCCTGCAGCGTGTAAAAGAGTTCCTTTACGGAATACGTCATCGCACTCTCGTCAGGCGCCGACGGTGTAACCGGACCAGCCCATCGCGCGCAGTTCGCAGGCCGGGCAGTCGCCGCATCCATAGCCCCACTCATGACGCGCGCCGCGTACGCCGCGATAACATGAATGGCTGTGCTCGTTGATGATTTTGACGAGCGTCTCACCGCCAAGCTTTTCGGTGAGGCGCCAGCTTTCCGCCTTTGTCACGTTCATCAAGGGCGCTTCTAGCGACACATCCGAATCGGTTCCAAGGCGGATCGCTTCGATTTGCGCATCAAGCGTCGCTTTGCGGCAATCAGGATAACCGGAATAATCCGCCTCGCACATGCCGGCGACAAGAACGCCAATATTGCGGCGATAAGCGAGACCAGCCGCCAGGCTTAAAAACACAAGATTGCGGCCGGGCACGAAGGTTGTCGGCAGATCGTCTTCGCCGATCACGATCTCCGTTTCGGAAGTCATCGCTGTCTCGCCGATATCTTTCAGCCCGTGCGCTTTGACAATCGTGTCTGGGCCAATCCGGCCCGCCCAGGCCGGAAAGGCTTGCGCGATCTCGCGTTGTACGGCGAGGCGCGCGCCAAGCTCAATGGCGTGGCGCTGTCCGTAATCAAAGCCGACAGTCTCCACCGCATCAAACCGATCGAGCGCCCAGGCGAGCGCGATCGAGGAGTCCTGGCCTCCCGAGAACAAAACCAGCGCTTTTCTATGGTCGAGCTTGCGCATATCATTCATTCATGAGGGCGACTGCCGCCCTTCAAGGAAGCGGCCTACATAGGCCCGGGCCGCCAAGCGGGCAATATGACTGAAGCCATCCTTTTATACGCGACGGCGCCGGACGCCGAATGCGCGCAGCGGATCAGCGAGAAGCTCGTCGAGGATGAGCTTGCGGCGTGCGTCAATGTCCTGCCGACGATGCATACGGTCTACCGATGGCGCGGCGAAGTTGAAAGCGCCGAAGAAACGCCGGTCCTCGTCAAAACGACGAGCGGCGCCGCCGCAGCAGCGCGAGACGCGATCATCGAAGCGCATCCTTATGATTGTCCGTGCGTGCTCGCCCTTCCCATCCGCGGCGATCTGTCATCGAGCGCATTTCTTGACTGGATAGGATCGGCAACAAAGTCGTGAGGCGTGCTTGAACGCCGGCCCGGCCGTTCTTTTATCGTCGTTGTACGACAAGGAGGGATTTGATGTCTGAAACTGCAACTTTCGCCGCCGGCTGTTTCTGGGGCGTTGAGCAGGCTTTTCGCGAAGTCGACGGCGTCGAAGACGCCGAAGTCGGCTATACGGGCGGTCATGTCGGCAATCCAACCTATGAGGCGGTGTGCCGCAAGGGCACCGGCCATGCCGAAGCGGTCAAGGTCAGCTTCGATCCGGAGCGGGTCAGCTATGAAGAGTTGCTCGCCGTCTTTTTCCGGATCCACGACCCGACGCAAGTCAACCGTCAGGGCCCGGATGTCGGCGACCAGTATCGCTCGGCGATTTTCACCCATTCCGACGACCAGCTTCAAAAGGCCCTCGCCGCCAAAGAAGATGAAGACGCCTCAGGCCGTCATCAGCGACCGCTCGCGACCATTATCGAGCCGGCGGAAAAATGGTGGCGGGCTGAAGAATATCATCAGCGCTATTTTGAGAAGAATGGCGGCGGCGCCTGCGCGATCTAGCGGCGATCGAACGGCGCCTAAAAGCATCACCGGGGGGCCGCAAGGCTCCCCGTTTCTTTGTCGCGCTCCGCCTCAATGATGTTCAGACCGCGCGTCTTCCATTCGATCCACCCCGCAACGCCGCGCCAGACCGCTTCGCGTTGATGGTCGCGGAATAAGAGGTGCCAGCCTTCCGGGTAGCGATGAATGTCGACCGCGCCGCAAAGCCGGCCCGCGGCGCTCTCCATCGCTTTGTGCGGTATGATATCGTCGCGCGCGCCAATGAGAACCAGCGCATCTGTGCAAACCTTCTCAGCGTTGTCGAATGCCTCGCCCATGATGCGGACGACGCCGAGTACGGCGTCGAGGCGGGTCTCCTTAATCACTTTCGGATCGGCGGCCATTTCCCGTAGGACCTCAATGTTGTCCGTCGGCTGACGACCGGCTCGCTCTCCGGTGAGCGTTTTTCCCGGCGCGATCGTGGCGGCGACATTGGCTGCGAGGCGGTGGCTCGGCGGCAGGGCGTCGCCGCCCCAAACGCCGGGCGCCGCGAGGATGAGGCCATCCGCGCCCAAGGGCGCGTCGGCCTCCGCCGCCATGATTACCGCCGCGCCCATCGAATGACCGAGAACAAAAATGGGCAGGCCGGGATGGGCGGCGCGCGCCGCCTCGACCGCAGCGCGCAGATCAGCCTTGAGCGTCTCTCCGCCGACCCACCGCCCGAACGCGGGCGAGCCGCCAAAGCCTCTTTGATCGATGGCGTAGACAGTAATGTCGGCGTCCTGCATCCACCATGGGGCCGCCATGGCGAAGGTATGCGAATAATCGTTCATGCCGTGCAGCGCGACGAGAATGGCTTTTGGTTTCTCTGCTCGCCAGGCGCGAGCCGCAAGAAGCTGACCGTCGCCTGTTTGCAAAACGTTGCCGGCGAGCACCGGCGATGCGATGGGCGCCGGCGCATCGGGATAGGAAACGCAGGCGCTGAGGCTCGAGATTACGAACGCAATAAGGGCGCGCACAATGAATTTACTTGAACACCGCATCAGCGCCTTCTAGCCAGACGTTTTAAGGTTGTCATTATAGGCGGTCATCGCGGAAGGGACGACTTCGACATGCGACCTGTCAGCGCTGAAAACATCAAGCTTGCGGCGTCAATCGTCGACAAGGCCTACCTCAACTCTCCTCTGCTTTATGAAACGAGCCTCGATGGCGTCCTTGGCGCGGAACTCTTTTTCAAGGTTGAAAGTCTCAACCCGATCCGGTCGTTCAAAGCCCGCGGCGTTGATTTTTTTCTAAGCGAGCTTGCCGAACCGCAAACACTCGTCTGCGCCACCGCCGGCAATTTCGGTCAAGCCATGGCGCGCGCCGGCCGTCAGCGCGGGCACAAGGTCGTCATCTACGCAGCCGAGAACGCCAATCCATTAAAGATTGACGCCATGCGCCGGTTCGGCGGCGACGTTCGCCTCGAAGGCGCCGATTTCGACGCAGCGAAAGCAGCGGCGCGCCGTTTCGCGAAGGACGAAGGCGCGCTCTTCGTTGAAGACGGGGCATTGCCGGCGATCGCCGAGGGCGCGGGCGCCATCGCGCTCGAGATCACTGAGGCCGGCGCTAATATCGACGCCGCCCTCGTTCCGCTCGGCAATGGCGCGCTCGCGACAGGTGTTGGAACTTGGTTGCGCCATGCATCGCCTGATACTGAAATCGTCGCCATTGTTGCGGGCGGCGCGCCGGCGATGAAACTCTCCTTCGAACAGAAACAGCTCGTGACGACGCCCGGGGTCGATACGATCGCCGACGGCGTTGCGGTTCGCGAACCGGTTCCGTTTGCGCTTCAGTCGATGGAGAGCTCGGTGGACCATGTCGTCGCCGTCGATGAAGACGCGATCCTTAAGGCGATGCGGCTTATTCATGAGCATCTCGGACTTGTTATTGAACCTGCCGGGGCGATCGGCGTCGCCGCGCTTTTGAGTGCACCCCAGCGCTGGCGCGGCAAGCGCGTCGCGACGGTGCTTTGCGGCGGCAACCTGACCCCCGCGCAAATCAAAGAGTGGCTGTAAAGAAGACGCCTAGTCGGAAACGCCGGCGACGCCAGCCTCTAGTTTCTTGAGCGCCCGATCAAAGACGACGCGCTCCTCGCTGTCGAGCACCGACAGAAGATCATCCTCGAAATCGAGCGCCAGCGTCGCGATGCGATCAAAGAGCGCGCGGCCGGTCTTTGTGAGCGAAAGCGCATTGACGCGCCGGTCGTTTTCGCTGACGGCGCGAAGGACGAACGCCTTCGCTTCAAGGCTCGCCACCGCCCTGCTTACGGTCATCTTATCCATCGGCGTGCGCGCAACGACGTCTCGGGCGGCGACTTTGGAAGCCTGCGCCACCACCGCCAAAACCCGCCACTCCGGGATCGTCAGGTTTTGATCGGCGTAGACGCGCGCCAGGCGCCCGCTGAAGGCGTGACCCAGCGCAACGATGCGGTAGGGCGTAAACCGTTCCAGGATCAGCGATCGGCGATCATCGCCGCCCGGCTCTTTTGCGACTGTCGAACTCATATAAGGCGCTGAAGCTCCTAGCTTGCGTCTTTCAGAACGCCGCGACGTATCTGGTCTTCTTCGATCGACTCAAACAGCGCCTTGAAGTTGCCCTCGCCAAAGCCCTCATTGCCTTTGCGTTGGATGATCTCAAAGAAGATGGGGCCGATGGCGTCCTGGGTGAAGATCTGCAGGAGAAGACCCTGGCCCTGCGTCGGCGCGCCGTCGATGAGGATATTGTCCTTCTGAAGACGCGCCAGATCTTCACCGTGATCGCCGACGCGCTCGTCGACTTTCTCATAGTAGGTCGCGGGCGTCGTCTGAAACGGCACGCCGCGGCCATCTAAGTCTTCGACTGTTTCATAAATGTCTCCAGCGCCCAGTGCGATGTGCTGAATGCCTTCGCCATTGTAGCGCTCCAGGAATTCTTCGATCTGGGATTTATCGTCCTGGCTTTCATTAAGCGGGATACGGATTTTTCCGCACGGGGACGTCATCGCTTTTGAGACAAGACCGGTCAGCTTGCCTTCGATATCGAAATACCGGATTTCGCGGAAATTGAAGATGTCCTCATAGTAGGACGCCCACTTGTCCATATTCCCACGATGGAGGTTGTGGGTCAGGTGATCGATATAGGTGAGCCCTGCGTCATTCGCAGATGGGTCGGCGCCTTCGATCGGTTCAAAGTCAACGTCATAAATCGTGCGCGCGCCATAACGGTCGACGAGATAAACATTGAGCCCGCCAATCCCCTCGATGGCAGGAATGTTGAGCTCCATCGGACCGGTCTTCGCGTCGATCGGCTTGGCGCCGCGCTTCACCGCTTCCTTGAAAGCGTGCTTGGCGTCTTTCACGCGGAAGGCCATCGCATTGGCGCCGGCGCCGTGTTGGTTGCGGAAGATCTCAGGCTGGCCGCTCTCTTCCCGGTTCAACAGGAAATTGATGTCGCCCTGTTTGTAGTGGATGACATCTTTCGAACGGTGTTTGCCGACGGCGGTAAAGCCGAGTTTTTCAAAGAGCGCCGCCAGCTCGTCCGGTTTCTTGCTCGTATATTCAACAAACTCAAAGCCGTCGGTCCCGATCGGGTTTTCGAAAAGATCCGCCATTAAGTCCTCCTCTGCGCCGGCTTGCGCCGGGTGTGCATCGCTCGCCGATTTAGTAACATATGTTACTAATGTCGGGCAATGGCTATCGGAGGCGCATAAACGCTGGGCGTCAGGGCAGATCAGGCTTTTTCAATGGCGCGATTGGCGTGGATAAGCAGGGCGTTCTGGACATCGTGGAGGGCGATGCCAGGCATAAACCGCTCCTGAACGGCGGCGACGAGCTCCGCGACGCGCCAGTCAAGCATCACCGAGCCGCGGTCCATGACCTTGTTCAGCGTCGTATTGAATTTGAATCGGCCTTTGAAATCCGGATGGCGGTCGAGGACACGCAGCGCATTGGCGATATCCAGCACCGGCGCGCCATCGGCGAGGCGCAGATTTTCGAGCGCCCAGCGGTCATCGCCCGACCCAGCCGCCGGCTCTTCCGGCGCCGTCTTTTCCGGCGTCTCGGGCGCCGCATCATCGGGCGCAGGCGGCGCATCGGCGCCCGTGTCTGGCCTGCGCCGACGCTTCAGGCGTTTGGCGACTTCTTCAACGGCGTCGCGTTGCTCATTGCTCAGCACAGGTCTGCTATCTCCCCAAAAACACGCAACATTAGGATGCGCCAAACATCGGAAATAATTTGCGAAGCGCCGTTGAGGGAATTAATTCAAATTGAGGCCATTGATGGAGCAGGCGCGAATGAAGCTGTTTGGCTATTGGCGATCGAGCGCGACCTATCGCGTGCGCATCGCATTGGCCCTGAAAGGCCTCTCCTTCGACTACGCGCCGGTGAACCTGCTTAAGGGCGAGCAAAAGACCGAAAGTTATCTTTCGAAAAACCCGCTGGGTCTGGTGCCGACACTCGAGACGGATGACGGGGCTTTACTGGGTCAGTCACTCGCCATTCTCGAATATCTCGAAGAGGCGCACCCGGAGCCGACATTGCTGCCAGACGGCCGGATCGCGCGCGCTCACGCACGCGCCATCGCCGCCACGATCGCCTGCGAAGCGCAGCCACTGATGAATTTACGCATCCAACAATATCTGAAAAATGAAGGCGGCTTTGACGACGCGGCCATGAAGGCCTGGCTCGCGCGCTGGCCTGGAAGCGCCATGGCGTCTGTCGAAGAACGCCTCGCCCGCACCGCCGGCGACTATAGCGTCGGCGACATACCGACGCTCGCCGATTGTTGTCTTGTCCCGCAGATGTTTGCGGCAACGCGCTTCGGCGTTGACACGTCAGCCCTTAAGCGCATGACCGCGATATATGAACGCTGCCTGAAGCACCCCGCCTTTGAAAGGGCGCATCCGGATAATCAGCCCGACGCGCCGAAGGACTAACCGTCGCCTGATCTTCGTCCGGTCGACGCTCAAGAACGGCGAGGCGAATTGTTCGGCCTAGCCCGCCTCGCTAGGCTAAGTGCTCTAAAGTTAGGCGGGGCGAATGCCACACATAAAAAACGTAGATAACCACCGACGGCTCGCGCGCGCGATCGGCGCAGCCTTGTTGGCGGCGTTTGGCTTGGCGATTTATCAAACTATCGCGGCAAATGATGACGCGCTCGGCGCGGCCGCCCAGGAGAGTGTACAAGCGTTTGCGGACGTAATGCGATCGCGCATGCTCATAGACGCAATCGGTGTTGGTTTGGCGGCGTTTGTCGCCATCGGTTTCTATTTTCTCCTCCAACCCGTAAACGCTCTTTTGTCGCTGGTCGCGAGCGCATTGCGATTTCTTGCGGCTGTATTTTCAGGGTACGGCATTTACGTCGCGAACTCCGTGATCGCAGAATCGTCAAATGCATCAACCGACGCGCTCGGCGCCGCGATCAATAGCCTGAACGCCCTTAATTTCGACCTCTTTCATTGGGGACTGATCGCCTCTTCATTGGGCGCTGCACTGTCATTCGCGCTTCTTTATGTCGGCCGCTTTGTCCCGCGCCTGCTCGCGGGCTATGGCGTTATCGCTTCAATCGGCGCCGTAATCGGCGCTTCAGCGATTTATCTTGCGCCGGCGATTTCGGAGGCGATGTTTCCAGCTTACGTCGCGGCCAACGCGCTTGCCTATGTCTCGCTGACAATTTGGCTTCTCGTCTTCGGCGTAAACGTTGAGCATTGGATTGCGCGCGCTTGACCCGGCCTGTGCCTTTCGATTGACGCGGCTGCGGGCGCGCCCATAATCAGGCGTCATGAAACCCTTGATCTTCGCCATCGGCGACAAACAGCCAAAAATCCACGACACCGCCTTCATCGCGCCCGGCGCGGTAATCGCCGGCGACGTTGAAATCGGCGCCAATGCGTCTGTTTGGTATGGCTGCGTCTTGCGCGGCGATGAAAACAGAATAGTCGTCGGGGCTGGCTCCAATGTTCAGGACGGGACCGTGATTCATGTCGATAACGAAGCGTGGGGCGGCGTGCCGACGCTGATCGGCGAGAATGTTCTCATTGGCCACAAATGCATGCTTCACGGCGCGACGGTTCGTGACGGCGGCTTCGTCGGCATGAACGCGACGATGCTCGACAAATCAGTCGTGGAAAGCGGGGCGATGCTGGCCGCCGGCGCATTTCTGAGCGCTGGCAAGGTCGTGCCCGCAGGCGAGATGTGGGCCGGGATGCCAGCGCGCAAGTTCCGGGATCTCCGAGAAGGCGAGGATAAAATGGCGCTGATCGGGTCAGCCCACTATGTCGAGGAGGCGCAGCGCCACGCCGCTGCATTGAACCGATGAAAGGCTATGGCGCAAAAAAATAGCCGCCGATCGTGGGAAGGATCGATCGGCGGCTTTGAAATGCATTTCCAGGGGGGAGAGAGAGGGAAATGCAATCCGAGAGAGACAAACCCTTTACGCCCCGTATTTCGCGCCGGATTACGATTTCCGCGGTTTTTTTTGAAAGCGCCGCAAAAGGCCCGGTTTTCTGCGGGTTTTCAGGTAAAAAATCGTGCAGCGCGGCGGCGAAACCTCCAGACGACCTCCATATCAAGCTTCGCCGTTTTCTCTGGCTGCCATGGGCGAGGCCCCTGTCAAAGGGTCCATGACTGCCGAACCGCCTTGCCGCGCCGCAAGACGCTCGCCTAGCTTGCGCCGCGAAGCCATGCAGAAAGTAACGCCCGCCCATGCCAACCATCGCCGACATCAAATCCCGCCTGCGCATTCCTGTCTTCGGCGCGCCGCTGTTCATCGTGTCGAACCCGAAAATGGTGATCGCGCAGTGCAAAGCCGGCGTGGTGGGTTCCTTTCCAGCGCTGAATGCAAGGCCCGCGGAAGAACTTGAAAAGTGGATCATCGAAATTAAGGAGGCGCTCGCGCGCCACGATGATGAGAACCCGGACAGGCCGTCGGCGCCTTATGCGGTCAATCAGATCGTCCATCGCTCCAATGACCGTCTGATGCACGATATGGAGGTCTGCGTAAAACACGAAGTGCCGATCACTATCTGTTCGCTCGGCGCGCGCGAGGAAATCTACGAAGCCGTTCATTCCTATGGCGGCGTCGCGCTCCACGACGTGATCAACAACACCTTCGCGAAAAAGGCGATCTCCAAAGGCGCGGACGGCCTTATTCCGGTGGCCGCCGGCGCCGGCGGCCATGCCGGCGTCATTTCCCCTTTCGCGCTTATTCTGGAAATCCGCGAATGGTTCGACGGACCGATCGCCCTCTCCGGCTCGATCGCGACCGGCGGCGCGGTTCTCGCGGCCGAAGCGATGGGCGCCGATTTCGGCTATATCGGCTCGGCCTTCATCGCGACGGACGAAGCGAACGCTTCCGAAAGCTATAAAAAGGCGATCGTCGACTATAGCGCCGACGATATTGTCTATACGAACCTATTCACCGGCGTTCACGGCAACTATTTGCGCCCGTCAATCGAGGCCGCTGGCCTCGATCCGGAAAACTTACCCGAAAGCGATCCCTCCGCCATGAATTTCGGTTCCGGCGGCAACACGGACGCGAAGGCCTGGAAAGACATCTGGGGTTGCGGCCAAGGGATCGGCGCGATTGACGGCGTCAAATCCGTTGCAGATTTCGTCGATGAACTGGAGCGGGAATATTTGGCGGCGAAAGCAAAGATTTGCGGTAACTAGATGAGACCGATCGCATTCGCCTTTGTCCTCCTCCTCGCCGCCTGCGGGCGCGGCGAGAACGAGGTTGGCGAGTTCAAGAACGATTTCGCAGGCAATGAGATCAAGGTGCAGGCCCTCGCCGACCCTAAGGTCGAGGGCGTGACCTGCCATCTGTCGCACTTTGATCGCGGGTTTTGGGACCGGGTCGCCAAGGGCAACTGGTTTGAAGACCCCTCAAACGCCTCCATCGCCTGCCGCCAGACGGGCCCCATCGTCATCGGTGATATCGACCGCGACAAGAATGGCGAGGAAGTCTTCTCGCAACGGATGAGCCTCGTCTTTAAATCCATCGCCGTCCGGCGGATTTACGACGCAGAGAACGACACGCTCATTTATGTCGTCTATTCGCGCCGACCCATTGAGGGCTCCGCGAAGATGTCCCTGTCGACGATCTCGCTCTTTGATCCACCGCAAGCCGCGCCTGCACTCGCGCAATAGCGCAGGCGCTTTGCCGCCGCTGCAAATCCGCGTAGCGTGCGCGCTATGATGTCTCTTAAAGGACAAGGCGGCGCGCCATGAGAAACCGCCTTTGCAAAATTGTTGCGACCATTGGCCCGGCCAGTTCGTCGCCGTCGATGCTGCGCCTTCTCTTCAATGCGGGCGTCGACATCTTCCGGCTGAATATGAGCCATGGCCAGCACGAGAAGCTGGCGCTCATCGCAGAGAGCATCCGACGGATCGAAGCGGAGACTGGCCACCCGCTCGCAATATTCGCCGACTTGCAGGGGCCCAAAATCCGCGTCGGCGCCGTTCCCGGCGGCTCAATCAATCTGAAATACAAGGAGGAATACCGCCTCGTCCTTGCGAAAGAGACAAGCGAGCCTGGCGTCATTCCCATTCCCCATCCGGAGCTAATCGAGGTTCTGGAGGTCGGAGACACTCTGAAGCTTGATGACGGCAAGCTGCAGGTGCGGGTTGCTTCGCGAAAGGGCGACGAAATTTCTGTTGCTGCGGAGACGCCCGGCGAATTGAAAGACCGCAAGGGCGTGAACGTTCCCGGGCGCGCACTGCCGATCTCCGCGCTCACAGACAAAGACCGCGAAGATCTCGATTTTGCTCTCGGACTAGGCGTTGACTACATCGCCCTCTCCTTCGTTCAGAAGCCGGAAGACATTGACGAAGTGAAACAGCTGACCAAAGGGCGCGCTGGCGTGATCGCAAAGATCGAAAAGCCGACCGCCGTTGAACGGCTCCCCGAAATAATTGCAAAGACCGACGCGGTGATGGTCGCCAGGGGCGACCTCGGCGTTGAATGCGCGCCGGAAGACGTCCCGCTTATCCAGCGGCGCATCATCCGCGCCTGCCGGCGGGTCGGCAAGCCGGTGATCGTTGCGACCCACATGCTGGAATCCATGGTGGAATCGATTGCGCCGACCCGCGCCGAAGCCTCTGACGTGTCGACGGCGGTTTACCAGGGCGCCGACGCGGTGATGCTGTCGGCGGAAACGGCTGTGGGGCGCCACCCTCCCACCGCCGTTGCGATCATGGACCGAATCATCGCTGCGACCGAGGCGGACGACGAATCGGGCAGTTACGGCAATGACCGCGACGAGGATGAGGACTACACTACCGCCGACGCCATTACGCTCTCGGCGAGGCGCATCGCGGAAATTCTGAAATGCCGCTTCGCCGTCGCCTATACGAAGACTGGCTCGACGGCGCGGCGCCTGTCGCGCGACCGTCCCCACTGCCCCGTCATCGCCGCCACGCCGGACGAGAAAGTCGCACGCAATCTTGCACTGTTCTGGGGCGTGATGCCGGTGGTGACGGAAGACATCTCGCATTTCCATGAAATGATCGGCAAAGCCGATGCGCTGGCGCGCGCCAATGGCGGCGAAGACGGCGAACGGATTATCATTCTCGCCGGCTATCCCTTTGGAAGGCGCGGAAAAACCAATACGCTGAAGATTTCTCGCATTGGCGCGCTGGAAGGCTGACGCGCGCCAGCAACAACGACAAGTGACGGAGACGAAGGATGGCGACGCAAAAGCGCACAACCGACTACACCATTGACGGCGAGACTTTCGAGGCGGTCATCGCCTCGCCTGGGAAACCTTCGCCGGGCGTCATGATTTGCCACGCATGGGCCGGTCGCTCTGATTTTGAAAATAAAAAAGCGGAGGCCATCGCCGAGCTCGGCTATGCGGGCGTCGCCATCGATCTCTTCGGCAAGGGCGTTCTCGGCAAGTCCAAGGAAGAAAACCAGAAACTGATCGAACCCTTTGTCGGCGACCGGGCGATGTTGCAGCGCCGCCTTAAAGAGAACATCGAATTCGTTCGCTCGCTTGATGAGGTTGATGCGGACAACATCGCCGTCATCGGGTTCTGCTTCGGCGGCTTGTGCGCGCTTGACGTCGCCCGCTCCGGCGCCGACGTCAAAGGCGTCGTCAGTTTTCACGGCCTCCTCGGCGCGCCCGGCAACACGGTCTCAGAAATCTCTGCAAAGGTCCTCGCGCTGCATGGCTATGCCGACCCGATGGCGCCGCCGGACGACGTGACCTCGCTGGGCGAGGAATTGACGAAAGCGAAGGCTGACTGGCAGCTTCACGCCTATGGCGGGGTGATGCACGCCTTCACCAATCCACAGGCGAGTGACCCGGAATTCGGGACCGTCTACGACGCTGGCGCGGACCGCCGCTCATGGCGGGCGATGTCGAATTTTCTCTCTGAGATCTTTGAATAGGCGCGGCGACAAAAATGAAAACTCTCGTTACGGGCTCGGCTGGCCATCTCGGTGAAGGCGTGATGCGCACGCTTCGCGACGAGGGCCGGCCGGCGGTCGGCCTCGACATCGAGCCGAGCGATTACACCGATGTCGTCGGATCGATCTCGGATGTGGACAATGTCGCCGAGGCGATGAAAGGCGTCACCGCGGTCATCCATGCGGCGACACTGCACAAGCCCCATGTCGCCACCCACTCCTGGCGCGACTTTATCGACGTCAATGTGACGGGAACCTCTACGCTCCTAGAAGCAGCGCGAGGCAATGGCGTCAGCGCCTTTGTCTTCACCAGCACCACGAGCGCCTTTGGCGACGCGCTTGCGCCCGGCCCAGGCGAACCTGCGGCGTGGATTACCGAAGACGTCCCTTCGCAGCCTAAGAATATTTATGGTGCAACAAAAATTGCAGCTGAACATTTGTGCAAGCTCGCGCATCGGAAACACAAAACGCCGATTGTCATCTTGCGCACGTCGCGGTTCTTTCCCGAAGATGACGACAATGCGGAAGTCCGCTCAGCGTTCGACCAGGAAAACGCAAAGGTCAATGAGCTGCTCAACCGGCGCGTTGATATCGAAGACGCAGTTTCGGCGCATCTTCTCGCCATTGAACGCGCCGGCGATATTGGTTTCGGGAGTTTCATCATCAGCGCGACGGCGCCGTTTGAGCGAGCGGACGCAGCTCTGTTGCGAACGAACGCGCCGGCGGTTGTCCGGCGCTATGCGGATTTCGACGACATCTACGAAGCGCGCGGCTGGCGCATGTTCGACAGTCTCGATCGCGTTTACGACAACACCCGCGCGCGCCAAGCATTAGGCTGGCGGCCAAGATACGACTTCAGCTCAGCGCTCGCCGCGCTGAAAAGAGGCGACAGCCCCTTTAGCCCGCTTGCCGCGGCGGTGGGTTCTAAAGGCTACCACGACCGCGTTTTCGAGGACGGACCTTTCCCAGTGGAGTGACGCTTTTCCATGTCGCGCCGGTCACTCAGACTTCGTCTCCGGTTTTGTCCGGCAACTGCGAGAGCATCCGCTCACGCGCCTCGTTGATTTTGGAGGCGAGGTAGTCCGTGCCGCCCTTGTCGGGGTGAATCTGACTGATCAGCTTTCGATGCGCGGCCTTGATCTCGTCGGCGCTTGCATTTTGCGCAACGCCCAGCGCCGCCGCGGCTTCGGCGATTGTCATTTTACGATTGTCGCTGACCCGTGTCCGCGCCCGCTCGGCGTCCTCGCTGATGGCGCGGGCCCGCCACAACTCGATCAGGCTGACGCCGCCGGCCGCGATCAGCACCATTAACGCCAACGGCCACAGCTTTGCGGCCGCGAGCGCCGCTGACAGCCCCAACCACACAACGCCTTTGAGGAGCGTCGCATTGCGCGAGCCTTTGGCGTCGCCGCCGCGCGCAAGTGTCATGATCAGCCAGACCGCGCCGGCGGCGGCAAGCAAAAGGATGAACAGACCAAACGACATGTCAGGACCGACGCAATCTCACGCGCAACGCGCTTTTGTTCAGCGGCCTGCGTAGCACAGCTTGCGGCCATGCGGCGCCCGCCATGCGTCCAGGTCCGGGTCTTGATGTCCGCTAATTCAATCAGGCGGCCGCGGCGCCAGGTTGCGGCGCCGGCTCGGCGGCGCCGGGTTGCGGCAAATTCATTGACGCCACAAGCGAGCGGATTTCAAGGCGCGCCGTAACATGGCTCATGGTCGAGAGGCGCACGGGCGAGCCTTTGCCGCCGAGATCGAGCAGCGTTAGGCCCATGGGGAAGAGCTCGCGGTAAATGACGCGGTCGCCGAACCCGCGCGCCAGTCGAAAGCCGATCCGCGCTGAGAGATCTTCCAGCTTTTCGCCCATATTCTTCTTGTTGTTCGCGCGCGTCGCTGAAAGCCGATTGCGGATCACAATCCAGTCGATGCCGCCTGGCACGCCGCTCATGGCGCGATGTTTGCGCGCCTCCCAAACCATTTCACTGTAGAGGCTGGGCCCGGTGATCCGTCCTGTCTCCGGATCAATTCGGGCCAGCAGGTCGAAATCAACGAAGCTGTCATTCAGCGGGGAGACAATCGTGTCAGCGTGAAGATGGGCAAGGCGCGATAGATGCGTGTCCGCGCCCGGACAGTCGATCACGACAAATTCGCAACTCGCCATGGTCGAGAGCGCTGCGCGAAGGTTTTCCGTTTCCTGCGCCCGGGACTCCTCTCGGCTGTCGAGAGTCGACGCCTCTACTTTCGCCAGCATCGGAAAGACGAGCGGATCGTCCTTGATTTCGCTGAATTTTCGGCGATTTTCGATATATCGCGTGAGGCTCCGCTGGCGCAGATCGAGGTCGATGGCGCCGACCCGGCGTCCGCTCTTCAATAGCGCGACGATGAGGTGCATCGCGGTCGTCGACTTGCCGGAGCCGCCTTTTTCATTCCCGAGAACAATGACATGGGTCATTGCCGAACCTTTCTGTCGTCGAGCGGGCGCGTAAAAACTCGACGCGGGCGCTTACGCAATCGCAAGCAACACGTCCGAAAGTTAAAGATGCGCCGATTCTTGCACGCTATGCGAGAGCCAACCACAACGCCCGGAAGCCATGAAAACCGCGATTCGGCTATTTTTCTGTCTTGTTTTTCTCGCGCCCGGGCTCGCGCGTGCGGACGTAACGATTGCGCCCTTAAGACAGGTCCTGGATAGCGAGAACACAGAGGCGCGGTTTGTCGTCTCCAATCCTTCGGAACGGATTGTCTCCGGAGAGGTCAGCTGGATCGATCTCACGGCGACGGAAACAGGATATGCGGACGCAACGCCCAGCGCGCGCCAACGCATGAGCGCGGCGCCATGGCTCGCCCTGTCGCCCGCGCAGTTTGAGCTGTCGCCTGGCGAGCGCATAGAGGTATCTGTTCGCCTGCGCGAGGGCGCCAAGCCACCGCCCGGAGAGCGCCGCTCTCATCTGCTGGTGGTCTCAGCACCGGCGCGCACCTTGTTGCGCAAGGCGGGCCATATCGGCCTTCAGGTCGATATCGGGGCCGGCGTTTCAACGCCGGTTCTCTTGCGCGGAGACGGCGCGGCGGACGTAACGATCGGCGAAACGCAGCTCTTACGCGATACAGACGGCTTGCTTTTGCTGTCGACGACGATCGTCTCCTCCGGCGAACACTCTGCGTTCGGATCGCTCACCGTTGAGTTCAACGCCGACGGCGCACAAGCGCCGCAAAGGCTCGCCGCGCGCGACAATGTCGCCGCCTATATCGACGCGACAGAGCGCAGATTCGAATTGCCGCTGGGGTTTTTTTCGCTGGGCGCCGGCGAACTGACAATCCGTTACGAGGGCGCCGACGAGTATAACGGGCGCCTGTTCGATGAACGCAGTTTCCGCATCAAGCCGCCCGACGGGCCCTAGCCCGTGTCGGCGACCGAGAGGCGCTCGCCGCCGAATGGCGATACGGCGCAATAGAGGCCCCGCGAACTCAAGCTCTTGCACAAGGCATCGGCTTTTTCACGCGAGGAAAAACCGCCGCCGATGAGGCGTAGAAATTCGCCTCTGCCATCAATGGCGACGGTCTGGATCCGGGGTTCAAGAAGCCCGAGTTCGTCCGGGTTGTCGCGCTGTAATTTCCGCCAGCCTTCGCTCGCCTCGCGCATTTGACGGTACGAGGCGAGATGCACGCCGAAGAGCTCGCCGACTTCGGCAAGCGCGTCACTCTCCGCTTCGTTCTCAAAGACGGCATCAGTCGCGGCGAAAGTCGGCTGGGTCAACCGCGGGGCGGGTTCGATGGGAACGTCCGTCCTGGCTACCTCAGGCGCGTCCGGATTGTCGATCACGGGATTTGATAAAGCCGCCGGCTCGCGCAAGGCGACCGCCGTCTCCATGGGCTCTTCGGACAAGGGCGCGCCGGCGATTTCCTCTTCGTCAGACGAGCGGAGCTTCTCATTTTCGCGTTGAAGCTCAAGAACGCGAGAAGCAAGGCGCGCATTTTCCGTCTGCAGGCGCGCAACTTTGCTTTGCAATTCAACAGTCTTTGCATCGGCGTAGGGATCGGCGAGCGACGGTTCGCTAGCGCTGTCGCCGGAAAACGTTGAACACGCGGAGGCAAACGCGGCGCAGCACGCAATCAAAAGCCATTTCAGGCTGAACGCTGAAGGGCCGATTTCGCCGATTTGCATCTGGTTTTCCGACTCGCTAGGCATCGCTGATCATAGCGGCCCCGTCATCTCGATCCAAGGCGAGAAACACCGGAATCGCAAGGCCGGGTTTCAGTTTTCCTGAAACTTCAGCGCAGTCAGCCGCAAAGGCGCGTTTTCGCTGTCCTTCTCAAGCAATGCTACATCGTTGACCCTAGCCGTGGCCAAAACGGGTCCAGCCGACAAGAAGGCGAGAATTTCCGTTACGCCATCAGCGTCGAAATCGAGTTCTGCGATCTCCTCGATAAATATTGTCTGGCCCCCTGCCGCGACGCGCCATCGGCCGGCGCCGATACGCTCAATCGAAGGGTCGCCCGGAACCGAAGCGAGCCTTGGATCATCACCAAGCTGCAACATGCGCTCAGCGCCGATAGACGCGATTTCGCCCTCTTCGACGCCGCCGTCGAAATGCGAAACCCCGCCAGGCGCCGCGCGAAGCAGCATCTCGATGACGCCGCAGGCGCGAATAAAAAACGCCTCGCGCCTGCGATCGCGGCCTGACATCGCGTAATAGCCGTCATATAGGCGCTCACGGTAGTCAGCGCATGTCCGGCACAAAGCGGGATCGCGCGTGCGGTCGGTTGGATGCGTCATGCTTACGCTTAAGACGCCGCGATCTGAATCCTCCAGCGGCGCCCGTCGCCATCCCTTGATTTTCTGGATCGAGTGACAGCCCACTTGGTCGCCGGGAAGAAAATCGAGATCGCCGGTAAGACAGATTTCGCGATCGTCGTCGGCCTCGGCCGATTCGATGCGCGGTTCGGGCGCGTCCGGCGCGCGCGATTTTTCTCCTTCGTCTTTGGAGCAGGACGCGAGCGTCGCTGCGAAAACGAGGCCGGCGAAGCAGAGCGCGAATTTTTTATGGTTTTTATGCGTCATTCATCGATCCGTTATCGGCGCGACCCGCCTCAGAGTTACAGGAGGCCGAGATCAGCCAGCGCCATCACCAATTCCGGCGGCGCCTCGCCGGCTCCATCCTTGATATCGTCTGGCGCGTCTTCCGGTTTCAGATAGCGCCAGCCCTGAAACGCGCGGCGAGGCGCAGGCTGCGTTAAAAAAAGCTGCGGCTCAAGCATGATCGCCGTGCGCTCAATACCGTCAGCGCCCGCGCGCGGTTCAATCGCCAAGATGGTCTGGCGGGTCATGATCACGCCCTTGATCACCCAGTAGATCGATCCGCCGTCAAGCAACTCATCGGTGCGTCGAGGGCGCATGCGGGTCACGCAATCATGGCGCGCGCCGCGCCCCGCCCGCTTGTTATCGGCCGTGCGCCGACGGACCCATTGCGCCTGGTCATCCACGCTGGCCGCGCCCACGCACAATTTCACCAAGTGTAAAGGCATGAAACCGGTCAGGCTCGCCGCTATTCGGCGATTTGCAGGCGAGCGACATCCTGCGCCCGGCGCTTCTTCAAGTCGTGACGCGAAGCGCGCTTAACGAGGATATAAAGAATGAAATAGCACATCGCCGCGCCGATCGCCGCGAGCCACATGGGCAAGTTTTCGAAGAGCGTCGCGAAACGATCATAGGAAAGCCCAAGTCGTTCGGCGACGCCTGGCGCTTCTTGCCCGATCAACAAAATCACGCCGACGCCGGTCAGGGCGAAAGCGAGCAGCCCGGCGAGAAGCGCGCCGATCGTGACGCCGATATCGGCGTATTCTTCTTCCTTTGAAATGATCATCTTGGTCGGGTCGCCCGATAGCGCCTGCGTCGCCGCAAAAAGCGCGCGCGTGCGGGCCGCTTTTTCTTCCGGCGATAACGCCTTCTTCCGATTTTCGCGAATTTCGTGGAAGTCGACGATGGGCTTTGCCGTCGCAACCCGGTCGGAGACGAATTCCGGCTCGCACTCGGCGGCGGGCGCCACATCAGAGCTTGGCACCACGAGCGAAGCGTCCGTCGGCATAAGGAACAAAGACTTCTCAGCGGCGCGCCGGCGCACCAGCCCGTCAAGCGAGATCAGCTCGTTATTGACGAACGCCTTTGTCCACAGTTCGAAAGCGTTCGCGGCGCCGATCTTGTCGCCCGCATTGAGCTTTCGCAGCACTGTGGAGCGCTTCCAATTCTCCTCGCCGATATTGAAGATAAGCGAGACCAGAGCGTCATGTTCATTCTGATTGAGCGGCGCTCGCACCGTGTCGGCCAGCAGCTGTTCGATTGGTTTGACGTCGTCGCGCAGGAGGCGCTCGGCGTCCCCTTCGGTGACGCTCATGCCGTGACGGGCATTCGCTGTGTGCCCGTAGCCCACAGTCCATTTCTCACTGGGCGCATAGTGAGCCGCCATGCGCAGGCCCTCATAGCCCTTGATGAGATTAAGACCGGTCTCGCCAGTGCGCATCAGACCCCTTGAAACCCCTCGTCAAACTCCCGTCCGCGCAACCCGCCGGCTCAACGCCGCCGCCCCGCCGACATGCGTTATCGTTAATTACCATAGCCTCCGCGCCATGGGTAGCCGTGTGGGCGGACCGCGACTGCGAACCGATTCGATGTGTCAATTCTGCACGGCGGCCCGGAAATCGGTCGATTCTGGGACAGATTGCTGGGTTTGCGGCCCCGTAGCCGGGTCGTCGCGGTTTATTCGGCTTAACCCTAAGCTTCTGTTTTTCATCTCTTTCTGAATGTTTTTCGCAGGATCGGCCTTGGCACGAGACTTGGGAGAGAGAGGCCGGGGCCGTCGCGCAATTTTGTGGGGGGCCATGATAGCGGGGACGCGCTTGCGGCCTCGACTTGTGGGAGCGAAAGAGAGTTCGACATGTTTGCTGCGAATGGCTTTGCCAATATTGTCGCCGCGCTGATCGTCGCCGCGGCGATTGTCTGGACCGGCGGTTTTGGCGACAGCGCGCGCCGCGGCGTCGGCGAGGACGAATATGCTGAATGGCTGACGCGCGCCGTCGGCGATATCCGGAATGATATCGTCGTCAATTGCGGTTGCTGCGGTGAAGGCGGCGAAGGCCAGCGGAGGGCCGCCGCCCGTTCTTTTTAGCGCCCCGCCCCGTTCCGACCCGCCTCGCCGATTACGTTCCGGCGCCGGCGATCGAAATTGGGCGGGCTCCGACGCCAACGCCGCAGCCGCCGGCCCCGACGCCGCCGGTGGTTCCCCCGGCGCCATTCCCGCCGGACGAGCCTATCTTTATCGGCGGACCGCCGCCATTCGTTCCGCCGCCCCTGATCATTCCGCCCGTTATCGTGCCGCCCGTGGTCATCCCGCCCGACGACGATGATGATGACGATGACGACGAAGAGCCGCCCGTCGACATGCCGGAGCCGGATATGATGATCCTGATCGGGCTCGGCGCAATTCTCACCTGGCGCTACGCGCGCAAGTGACGGTTGAGCCGCTAGAGCAATACGACAGCGGCGAGCCCCAGGAAGACGAAGAACCCTGTAATATCGGTCACCGTAGTGACGAAGACGGCGGACGAGACCGCCGGGTCCTGCCCCGCCCGCTGCAAGCCTAACGGCACCAAGATGCCGGCGAGCCCGGCCGCCAGAAGATTGATGATCATGGCGACGCCGACCACGCCGGCCAGTTCCAACGCCTGGCTTTGCGTGCCCCAGCCCGCCATGAAAAACCAAAGCCCCGCGAGCGCACCCATAATCAGGGCAAAGAGCATTCCGTTGGTCAATCCGACCAACGCTTCGCGCCAGACAATGCGCGCCGCGTTCGAGGCGGTTAAGTCTTTTGTCGCGAGCGAGCGCACGGCGACCGTCAAGGTCTGGGTGCCGGCGTTGCCGCCCATGGAGGCGACGATCGGCATCAGTACGGCGAGCGCGACGATCTGGCCTATCGCCGCATCGAAAAGCGAAATCACGACCGAGGCGAGGATCGCCGTGATGAGGTTTACGGCAAGCCAGGAAAAGCGCGAGCGCACGGTCTGATAGACCGTGTCGGAAAGCCCGGTGTCGGCCTCGACGCCAGCGAGCGCGAGCATGTCTTCGTGGGTCTCCTCGCGCACCATCTCAACCACATCGTCGACGGTGATCATGCCGACGAGGCGACCGGCGTCGTCGACCACTGGCGAGGAAATCATATTGTACTGTTCGAAAATGTAGGCGACTTCCTCCTGGTCCATGCTGACCGGGATCTTGCGCATGGCTTGGCTTTCCATGAGGTCTTCAATGCGCGTTTCGCGCGAGCGTTTCAGGAGCGATGAAAGCGGCACCTCGCCGATCGGCTTGAAAGATGGATCGACGACAAAAACGTCGTAAAACCGATCGGGGAGCTCTTCGGTTGATCGCAGCCGGTCGATGATTTGTCCAACAGTCCAATAACTTGGCGCAGCGAAGAATTCGCGCTGCATGAGCCGCCCGGCGGAGTCCTCGGCGTATTCAAGGGCCGCGCGCAGCGCCAGGCGATCCTCAAGCGGGACTTCGGCGAGAATCTCCGCGCGCCTTTCCTCGTCGAGATCCTCCAGAACGAAGGCCGCGTCGTCGGTGTCGAGCTCGACCACCGCCTCGGCGACGCGGGACGGGCCCATCGCCGCTGTGACCTCGTCGCGCAAGTCCTCGTCGAGCTCGGCCAGCGTTTCGGGGGGCAATTCGCCGCCCTTGAGCGCGATGAATTTCTCACGGTCCTCGTCACTCAGGAGCGCAAGAAGGTCCGCCATGTCAGCGGGGTGGAGTTCGCCGGCAAGCGTCTCGATCTCGACGCTGTCCGATTTTTCAATGGCAATGTGGACGGCGTCGACGAAGTCTGGGTTTAGCGTGCGGTCTTCCGCAAACTGAGTTTCCTCGCCCTGTGTTGGCTCGATCTGTGTCGGCTCGACCAGCTCACTCTCCTGCCCAGGCGTAGGCTCACTCATGGCGTTGCGTCCGTTTCAAACCGTTGCGACGTGGTCCTAGAAAGCGCGCCGCGCCGCGTGAGACACAACGCGGCGCGCGTATGGCGACAAGATCGCGCTCGCTCTAAGCCAGCCCGCGTGGCTTGGCAAGACGCGTCGTTACTCGCGGAAATCGATGACGCCGCTGATGATGATCAGTGATGTAACGAGGGTCAGCGCCGCGGCGGCGATGGTCGCGCGCAATGCTTTTTTGCGAAGCGCAGGATTGCTCGGGGCGCCTGGATCTGCGCCTTTGACGGCCTCCTCGCCCGCCTCACCGCGGCTGTCTAAACCTGTCGGCAGCAGCGCCAGGAATGCGACCCACCACCAGATGACAAAGATCACGACCACCCCGGCGATGTTCATGGCGACAACCTGTGAATATGCGTGTCGATGACCGGGCGCTTGCCCCAGACATCATCAAGAAAACCGCGCACCGCGCGACGGACCACAAGGGCCACCGCATCATCGTCGTTGCGGCGCGCGCGCGCCATATCGTCGACGGCCTCAGCGATCTCCATGGCCAGCGCGCTCTCGTCGTCGCCCGCATAGACGCCGAAGAGAAAGACCTCGACAGGGCTGACGCGCAGCCCGCCATGATCGAGCACGACCGACACCGAGACGACGCCGGCCCAGCCGAGCTTGCGCCGCTCGCGCATGGGCGCCGCCCCGTCCGGCAGGAGCGCGTCGCCGTCAAGATACATGCGGCCCGTTGGAACTTCTTCAATGACTTCCGGGCCGTCCGGCGCGATGCGGATGAGATCGCCATTGCGCGGGGCGAGCGCTTCTTCTGCGCCCAGGGACAAAGCGAGATCGGCGTGCTCTTCAAGATGGCGCGCCTCACCATGAACGGGAATGGCGATTTGCGGACGCGCCCACTGATACATGTCTTTTAACTCATCCCGGCACGGATGGCCCGAGACGTGGATGAACTCGTCTTTTTCGGTGATGATCTTGACGCCCATATCGACGAGCGCATTTTGCAGATTGAAGATCTCGCGCTCATTGCCGGGAATAACCTTTGACGAAAAGATCACCGTGTCGCCGTCGCCAAGGGCGAGATCGCGATGCTCGCCGCGCGCGATCCGCGATAGGGCCGCGCGCGGCTCGCCCTGACTGCCCGTGCACAGATAAAGCACGTGTTCGCGCGGGAAATGGCCGGCGTCCCGCGGCTCCACGAAGTCGAGCCCGCGCGGGAGAATGCCGGCTTCGCGCGCCGCGTCCACGATGCGCAGCATCGAGCGGCCGAGAAGGCAGACACTGCGATCAGCGGCGGCCGCCGCCTCGCAGATCGAAACCACGCGGCCGACATTGGACGCGAAAGTTGTCACCGCAACCCGGCCCGGCTGCGCGCTGATGACCTCGACGAGATGGCTGCGCACTTTCGATTCCGACCCCGAAACGCCTTCAGTGAAGACGTTCGTAGAGTCGCAGATCATCGCGAGAAGGCCCTCGTCGCCGAGCTTCTTGACGGCCGCGGCGTCGGCAGTCGGGCCCAATGTAGGGGCCGGGTCGATCTTCCAGTCGCCCGTATGCAGAATAACGCCGAGCTCTGTGCGGATGGCGATCGCGGAGGGCTCCGGGATCGAATGGGTCAGCGTCATATATTCAAGATCGAAAGGCCCGAGCGAGAATTTCTCGTTCATGTCGATGACATTGAGACGTGCGCCGTCGATCTCGTATTCCTCGAGCTTGCGCCGGACGAGCGCGGCGGTGAAAGGCGTTGCGTAAATCGGACATTTCAGTTTCGGCGCCATCAGCGCGACCGCGCCGATATGGTCTTCATGGCCGTGGGTGAGCAACAGCCCGTGCAGGCCCTCCAGCTCATCGAGGATAAAGGACGGGTCCGGACAAATGAGATCGACGCCCGGCGTCGTCAGGTCGCCGAACATGACCCCGCAATCGATCATGATCCATTGTCGGTTGGCCGGCGTGCCGAACCCGTAAAGGTTCATGTTCATGCCGATTTCGCCGGAGCCGCCAAGAGGGAGAAAAACAAGTTCCTTGCGCGACATCAGCTGGCTTTCACCCGGGTGTAGATCTCATAAAGACCGCGAATGGTGAGATCGCTGTCGAAGATATCGATACATTGCGTCGCGCCTTCGAACAATGACGCGACGCCGCCGGTCGCGACGACGGTCATCGGGTTTCCATATTCCTGACGAATGCGCTCGATCAGCCCTTCAATAAGGCTGACATAGCCCCAGAAGACGCCGGTCTGCATGGCGCCGACCGTGTCGGTGCCGATGACCTTGGGCGGACATTCGATGGCGACCCGCGGCAGGCGCGCGGCCGCATCGTGGAGCGCCTGCATGGAGAGGTTGATGCCTGGCGCGATGACCCCGCCCTCGAACGCGCCGTCGGCGCCGACAATATCGAAGTTCGTAGCCGTGCCGCTGTCGACGACGATCAAGGGCCCGCCATGGGCGACAAAGGCGCCGACGGCGTTGACGAGGCGATCGGCGCCCGCCTCTGACGGCTTGGGAATGCGCACCTCGACGCCCGGAATATTGTCGTGACGGATGACAATCGGTTCGCAGCCGAAATAGCGGCGCGAGAGATTGCGCAAATGAAACATCGACTGGGGCACAACATTTGAGATGATGCAATCGGAAACATCGTCGAATTTTTTTCCCGCCATCGCCATCAGGCTTGAAAGCCAAACGGCGTATTCGTCGGCCGTGCGCGTCGAAGAGGTCGATGTGCGCCACACCGCGGTCGGCGAGCCGCCCTCAAAAACCGCAATCACTGAATTTGTGTTGCCGACATCAATCGCAAGAAGCATAGGTGCCTTTTTTTCTCGCTCGCGCCCGCGCCTAATTGCTGGACGCGCCGAAAAATACATCGCCTGCGGAAATAATCCGCTTTTCCTCGCCCTGACGCAACACCAGGCTTCCACCTTCGTCGAGCCCGTCAAAGACGCCTTCCAGCTCCTCGGCCGGCAGGCGCACGGTGATGGCGCGCCCGAGGCCGGCGGCGCGGTCAAGCCAGGCGGCGCGGACGGGTGCGAAGCCATCGCCCCGCCATGTCTCATAGCGTCGACGGAACGCGCGATCGAGCGATCGTGCAAATTCCTCCGGCGTTGGCGCTTCAAGGCCCTCGCGCATAACGTCGATCAATCGCGCAGCCGGATAGGGAAGGTCTGACGGCGCAGCGATGAGATTAACGCCGAGCCCGATGCCGACGGTCCCGCCGTCGCCGTCGAGGCGCTCGAGAAGGAGACCTGAGATTTTCGCATCGCCCGCCAGAACGTCGTTAGGCCATTTGAGAGACAGCGCGCCCTGTCGCGCCAAAGGCTCAAGCGCATCGAAAACGGCGAGCGCGGCGACGAAAGAAAGCTGCGCCTGGTGCGCGACAGAACCGTCGGGCCGGAAAAGCAGCGTGCCGGCGAAATTGCCGGCGCCCGATTCCCAGGCCCGCCCGCGTCGGCCGTAACCGGCGGTCTGCTCGCGCGCGATAATCCAGACTGGTCCCGTCTCGCCGGCCGCCGCACGGCGGCGCGCTTCGGCGCTTGTTGAATCGAGCGTCTCGAAGAGATCGAACCGCGTTTCGCCGACGAATGCGGTCACGCGCTAAAACAGCGCCGCAGCGGCGGTCTGCGCGACGCGGTTCAGCTGGCCGATGAAAATCGGCAGCACCGGGAGCATCAGCAAGGCCGAGCCCCATGCGGTGAGGCGCAAGGTCGATCCGGCGTCGCGTTCAAAAGCCGGCGCCGGCTCGTCGAACCACATGAACCAGACGATGCGCAGATAGTAAAAGGCCGACACCGCGCTGGCGAGAACGCCGACAACAGCGAGCCAGACAAGCCCCGCCTCGACAGCGGCGAAAAAGACGAACCACTTGCCGAAGAAACCGGCGAGCGGCGGCACGCCCGCAAGCGAAAAGAGCAGGATCGTGAAGACGACCGCGAGCGGCATGTTGGTCTTGGTGAGGCCAGACAAGTCTTCGATGCTCTCGGTCATGCCGCCGCGCCGGCGCATCATCAAAATGCAGGCGAAGGCGCCGATGGTCATCGCCACATAGATCGCCATGTAAACGAGAACGGCGGAGACGCCCTCGGCCGTGCCGGCGGCGAGGCCGACCAGCGCGTAGCCCATATGCCCGATCGAGGAATAGGCCATCAGCCTCTTTATGTTGGTCTGCGCGATCGCGGAGAAGGCGCCAATCGCCATCGAGGCGACGGCGATGATGGCGATGATGGGCTGCCAGTCATCAATGACGCCAGGGAATGAGACGACGAGCGCGCGCGCGAATAGCGCCATGCCGGCTAGCTTCGGCGCAGCAGCAAAGAAGGCCGTCACCGGCGTCGGCGCGCCTTCATAGACGTCGGGCGTCCACATATGAAACGGCGCGGCGGAAACCTTGAAGGCGAGGCCTGAGATCAGGAACACAAGGCCGATGACGAGACCGATATTGTTGTCCTCTGACATGGCGACGCGGGCGATGTCGGAGAACTGGGTCGAGCCTGAAAAACCGTAGACAAGAGACGCGCCGTAAAGGAGAAGCCCGGAGGACAAGGCGCCGAGCACGAAATATTTGAGCCCTGCTTCGGTCGAGCGCCGGCTGTCGCGGTTGAACGAAGCGAGGATGTAGAGCGCAAGGCTTTGCGTTTCGACACCCATGTAAAGCGAGATCAAATCATTCGCTGAGACCATCAGCGACATGCCGAAGGCCGCGAGGACAATTAGCACCGGATACTCGAAGCGCTGCGCGGCGTCGCCTTCGAAGAACCGCGCCGACATCTGAATGGCGATGGCGGCGGCGATAAAAATGATGACCTTGGCGAATTTCGCAAAGGCGTCGATCTCGAATGCGCCGTCAAAGAGGCTCGCGGGCGCCGCCGACGGTCCGAAGAGCGCAAGCCCGGCCGCGAGCACGAGGAGTGCGATGCTGGCCATGGAGATCTGCGGCGTCGATTTATCGCCCATGAAAACGCCGGCGATGAGAAGCGCCATAGCGCCGACAGCGAGCGCGAGTTCCGGCAAAGCGGAGAGAAGGGAGCTTGCAATATCCATCGGCCTAGCCCGTCCCCGCCAGCGCGGCGTCCATATTCTGCATCAGGATATCCACCGACGGCGCAAAGACGCTGAGCGCCGGCCCCGGGTTGAAGCCGAGAAAGAGCGCAAAGGCCATCAGGGCGCCGAGCATTGCAAGTTCGCGCGTATTAACGTCGGGGATCGCCTGCAGCGCGTCTTTGGTGAGTTCTCCGTAAATCACCTGGCGATAGAGCCGCAGCGCATAGGCCGCGGAAAGAATGACGCCGAAGGCCGCAAAGAAGGCGATCCACGAATTCACTTTGAAAGCGCCGGTCATGGCGAGGATCTCGCCGACGAAGCCGCTGGTGCCCGGCAGGCCGACATTGCCGAGGGTGAAGAAGAGAAACAGGAACGCATAGAGCGGCATGCGATGGACCAGCCCGCCATAGGCCGCAATTTCGCGCGTGTGCATCCGGTCATAGACGACGCCGACGCATAAGAAGAGCGCGCCCGAGATGAACCCGTGGGAGAGCATCTGGAAAAGCCCGCCCTCGATGCCCTGCTTGGTGCCGGTGAAAATGCCCATGGTCACGAAGCCCATATGGGCGACCGACGAGTAAGCGATGAGCTTTTTCATGTCCTCCTGCGCCAGCGCGACGAGGGAGGTGTAGATGATCGCGATTATGGAGAGCGCAAAGACGAGCGGCGAGAAGTCCATCGACGCGTCGGGGAACATCGGCAGCGAGAACCGCAAAAATCCGTACCCGCCCATCTTCAGAAGGATCGCCGCAAGGACGACGGAACCGGCGGTCGGCGCCTGAACGTGCGCGTCAGGTAGCCAGGTGTGCACCGGCCACATGGGCATCTTCACCGCGAAGGACGCGAAGAAGGCGAGCCACAGCCAGGTCTGAACACCCGGCGCAAAGTCATATTGCTGCAAGGTGGGGATATCGGTGGTGCCGGCGGTCGCATACATCCACGCCATGGCGACCAGCAGCAGCAGCGAGCCGACAAGCGTGTAGAGGAAGAATTTCAGCGCCGCATAGACCTTCGACGGCATCGAGACGCCGGCGAATTCCTTCGTTCCTTTTGAACCCCAGACGCCAATGATCAGAAACATCGGGATCAGGCTGCCCTCGAAGAAAACGTAAAACAGGAAAAGGTCGAGCGCGCAGAAGACGCCGATCATCAAGGTCTCGAGGACGAGAAAGGCGATCATGTAATCGGCGACGCGGGACTTGATCGACGTCCACGAAGCGAGAATGCAGATCGGCATGATGAACGTCGTGAGCAACACGAACAGGATCGAGATGCCATCGACGCCCATCTTGTATTGGATGCCGCCGCCCATCCACGCCGCTTCCTCTACCAGTTGGAAGCCGCCATTGGACGGATCAAAGAGCGCGTAAACGCCGAGCGAGATCGCGAAGGTTCCGACAGTGAAAGCGAGCGCGACCCAGCGCGAAACGGAGGCCACCTGTTCGGTCTCAGTCTCGCTCATGGCGCCCGTCTCATCAGTTTTGGCGATGATCCGGCGCAACATGATGAAGGCCGCGCCGACAAGCGGGGCGAATGTCATCATCGACAGCCAGGGCTGGTCGGCGAAAGTTTCGGTCATTGCCCGCCTCCTGACCGAATGAGAATGTAGGTCACAAAGAGGGCGATCCCGATCAGCATCGCGAAGGCGTAGTGATAGAGATAGCCTGACTGCAGCTTGACGATGCGCCGGGCGTTGGCGGCGACAGTCGACGCGATGCCGTCAGGGCCGACCGCGTCAATCGTCTTGCCGTCACCGTCGATCCACAGGAAGCGACCGATGGCGAGCGCCGGCTTCACGATGATGAAATCGTAGATCTCGTCGAAATACCATTTGTTCTTCAGGAAGGCGTAGATCATGCCGCCCGGGCGCAACAGACCGGGCCGTAAAGGATCGCCCTGAAGATAGTGGCTCGCCGCGGCGAAGGTCCCGATCAGCATGGCGATAAAGGGCGACCACAAAACCCAGGTCGGCACGTGATGGCCGCCCTCTTCGTAAGCGCTGTGTTCGTCGTCCGCGGCATAAGCGGAGCCCTCGGCGTAGTCTTCGCCATGCTCGCCACCAACCGCATAGTCGCCGCTGTGATCGTCCGCGGCTTTTTCGTCGCCGTGATGGGCTTCGGAGAAATAAAGAGAGCCGTTCCAAAAGGCTTCCTTCTCCTTGCCGACAAAGTCGCCATAAAACGCCATGCCCGCAACAAGGGCGCCCGCGGCAAGCGGAATAAGCGGACCCATCATCGCGTCAGGCACCGCATGGGGGTGCTTCCTGACATGCTCGGGCGCGCGCGATTTGCCCCAGAAGGTCAAGAAGATTAGCCGCCAGGAATAAAACGCCGTCATCACGGCGGCGGCGAGGCCCATCACAAAGGCGAAGTAGCCGAAGGTGCGGCCCGCCTCGCCGGCTGCAAAGGCGCCTTCAATAATCATGTCTTTTGAAACAAACCCGGCCGTGCCGAAGGGCGCGCCAAAGAGATAGAAGCCCGGTATGCCGACGCCTGTGATCGCGACGGTGCCGATCACCATCAGAATATGCGTCAGCGGCAAGACGTCTTTGACCCCGCCCATCTTCTTGATGTCCTGCTCATGGTGCATGGCGATGATCACGGCGCCCGAGCCGAGGAACAAAAGCGCCTTGAAGAAAGCGTGCGTAAAAAGATGGAACATCGCGGCGTCATAGGCGCCAGCGCCCGCGGCGAAGAACATGTAGCCGAGCTGCGAACAGGTCGAATAGGCGACGACCTTCTTAATGTCGTCCTGCAGGAGCCCCACCGTCGCCGCAAAGAACGCGGTCACCGCGCCGACCAGCGTCACAAGCGCGGCCGCGCTCGGCGCATATTCGTACATCACCGAACAGCGGCAGACGAGAAAGACGCCGGCCGTAACCATGGTGGCGGCGTGAATGAGCGCAGAGACCGGCGTCGGGCCTTCCATGGCGTCGGGGAGCCATGTGTGGAGGAGAAACTGCGCCGATTTGCCCATGGCCCCGATGAAAAGAAGAACAGCGATGACAGTCAGCGCATGCCAGTCATTGTCGAGGAAATTGATGCGCAATTCCTGGATCGGCGCGGCGGCCGTCGGTCCAAACGGATCGATGACGGCGTTCGCCGCAACTGCGCCCAGCACCGCATCGAATTCGATAGAGCCGAAGACGAAGAAGACGCACATGATGCCTAGGGCGAAACCGAAATCGCCGACGCGGTTGACGACAAAGGCCTTGATCGCCGCGTCATTGGCGGACTTCTTCTTGAACCAGAAGCCGATCAGCAGATAGGAGGCGAGCCCGACGCCCTCCCAGCCGAAGAACAGCTGCAGGAAGTTGTCGGCTGTTACCAGTGTCAGCATCGCAAAGGTAAAGAGCGAGAGATAGGCGAAAAAGCGCGGCTGCTCGCCATACTCTTTCATGTAGCCGATGGAATAGGTGTGAACGAGGAACGAGACCGAGTTCACGACAACGAGCATCACCGCTGACAGCGTATCGAGGCGCACCGCCCAATCGGCCTTGAAGCCGCCCGACGCGATCCACTCGAAAAGAACGATGGTGCGCGCGTTGCCCCCGACCGCAACGTCGAAGAACAAAAACCACGACAAGATCGCAGCGCCGAGGAGCAAAAGCGTCGTCACCAGCTCCGCCGCGCGCGGTCCGGCGATGCGGCCGGCCGGCATGGCGGCGAGCGCGCCGATCAGCGGCAGAAGGACGACCCAGGCTTCCATTCGTTGAGCGTCCCCTAGTTCTTCATCAGATTGGCGTCATCGACGGCGATGTCGCCGCGATTGCGGAAGAACGCCACCAGGATCGCAAGACCGATCGCCGCCTCGGCGGCCGCAACCGTCAGCACCATGAAAGCGAAGACCTGGCCGACAAGGTCGCCGAGAAATTGTGAAAACGCGACGAGATTGATGTTGACCGCGAGCAGCATCAACTCGATCGACATCAGGATGACGATCACATTCTTGCGGTTGAGGAAAATGCCGGCCATGCCGATCGCGAACAGGATCGCCGCGACAGCGAGATAATGGCCAAGGCCGATGTCGACAAAGCTGTTGTCCATATTAGGAAAGCCCCTGCCCTGACCGGACGTCGAGAAGTTCGACCTCCTTGCCGCGCGCAACCTGCGCGGCCGGATCTTGCTTCTTCACGCCCTCGCGGGTCCGGAAGGTGAGAATGATGGCGCCGATCATGGCGATCAGCAGCACCATGCCGGCGATCTGAAAAAAGTGGACGTAGTCCGTGTAAAGGACGAGGCCGAGCGCTTCGATATTGGTCGGCCCGTTGGGATCGGCGACCGTCTCCGCCGCCGTCGGAATCGGATGGGCGCGTGCGAGCGCGGCTTCCGGCGGGAACGCCCACACCGCAACGACCAGCATCAGCTCGATGACGACGAGCGTCGCAAGCGCAAAGCCGATCGGCATATATTGAAGAAAGCCCTGCTTCATTTCGACGAAATCAACGTCGAGCATCATCACGACGAAGAGAAAGAGGACCGCGACCGCGCCGACATAAACAACCACCAGCAACATCGCGAGATATTCCGCGCCCATCAGAACAAAAAGGCCGGCGACGGAGATGAAAGCCGTGATCAGGAACAGGACCGAATGCACCGGATTGCGCGCGGCGATCACCATGAAGCCCGCCGCGATAGCGGCGAAGGCGAAGACGTAAAAGGCGATGGCTCCGATCATAGATGCGCGCGTTTGCCGTTTCAGGGAGTGAACCGGCGTCTTCCTCAACTCGGCGGGGCCGGCGGGATCGCCGGTAACATGGACGGCGTCGGCGCCAGGCCGCGATGCGGCGTCGGGACCAACGTCATAAAACGGCGCGGGTTTTAGCGGGCGCCGCAAGGGTTTGCCAAGGCCTTGGCGCGGCCTTTTCCAAGATTTGCAGCAGTTCCTTGGCGCCAAAACGCGCGCCCGGCCAATGGGTCGCAGGCGTTGCGCAGCATATCCGGCTGAAACATTCATGGCCGCGAGCATAAGAGCGGCCCGCAGGGGTGTTCATTGGAACAGATGCGAAGGGAGCCGCGGCCCGCACTGATCGGCGTTTGAAACGCTTTTCCGCGACTTTTGGGCGCCGCCGCATTCCTCAGAAAGAGAATCGCAGCGCTTTAGGCGCCGTGATCGGAGAATGCTGTCGCGCGCGGCGCGACACTGATGCTGACGGCGCCGCGTTTAAATCCAGCGACGGACGCGCCGGCGATAGGCGTCGTAGTCGTCCCCGAACACCTGCGACAGCGCGCGTTCTTCCGGCTTGATCTGAATTTCGGTGATGACAAACATCCACGCGGGAATGATTAAAAGCGAAAGCGGATTGCCGAGCCAGACGCCCCAGCCGATCAAAATCAACAGAAGGCCCAGATACATCGGATTGCGGCTTATGCGGTAAAGGCCGTCGACGACGAGATGCTCGGCGCGCTCGGGCGCCATCGGATTGACCGTTGTTTTCGCGCGCAGGAATGCGGCGACGGAAATGAGGTCGATGGCGAGGCCGACAGAGGCGATGGCGATCGCGATGGCGCCCTGTCCAGGAAAGGCGACGGCGATCGGCGGGCCGAACCTTGCAACGCCCCACATCGACAGCGCGGCGAGAAGCCCTTGCAAGGGTGGGGGAAGCGGCGGGCGTTTCATTGCGCAGCCGCCTCGCCCGCATCGCCCGCAATGCGCGCCGCCAGCGCCGCCGACATGAATTCGTCAAGATCGCCGTCGAGGACCGCATCGGGGCTCGGGCTTTCGACTTGCGTGCGCAAATCCTTCACCATCTGATAGGGCTGCAAGACATAAGAGCGGATCTGATGGCCCCATCCGATATCGGATTTCGACGCTTCGGTCGCCGCCGCGGCTTCCTCGCGCTTTTGCAGCTCAAGTTCATAAAGCCGCGCGCGCAACAGGTTCCAGCAGGTCGCGCGGTTCTTGTGTTGCGAGCGCTCGTTCTGCGACTGAACGACAATGCCGGTCGGGATGTGCGTGATCCGCACCGCCGAGTCGGTCTTGTTCACATGCTGGCCGCCGGCGCCTGAGGCGCGGAATGTGTCGACGCGGCAATCGGATTCATTGACCTCGACCTCGATGCGATCGTCGATCTCCGGATAAACCCATACCGAGGAAAACGACGTGTGGCGGCGCGCGTTTGAATCATATGGCGAGATGCGCACGAGGCGATGCACGCCCGATTCAGTCTTCAGCCAGCCATAGGCGTTGTGGCCCTTGACGTGGATGGTCGCGGACTTGATCCCCGCCTCGTCCCCGGCTTGGCTTTCGATGACATCGACCTTGTAGCCATGAGCCTCGGCCCAGCGCACATACATGCGCAAGAGCATAGAAGCCCAATCATTGGACTCCGTGCCGCCGGCGCCCGGATGGATTTCCACGAACGCATTGTTGGCGTCGGCCTCGCCGGAGAGAAGCGCTTCGATTTCGGCCATGGCGGCGCGGTCGCGCAAGGCTTTCAACATCGCCTGCGCCTCGTCGAGGCTGGCGTCATCGCCTTCCTCGTCGGCCATGCCGGCGAGTTCAAGCATGTCGGAAAGCTCTGCCTCGATTTCTGAGACGGCGTTCATCTGCGCTTCAAGCGCATTGCGCCGCTGCATCAGGCCTTGCGCTTCTTCCGGATTATCCCAGAGCTTGGGGTCTTCGGCGCGCGCGTTTAATTCGTCGAGGTCCCGCCGGGCTTTATCCCAGTCAAAGACGCCTCCTCAGCAGTTCCAATGACTGCCTGGTTTCAGCGGCGAGCGATTCAATTTCGGCGCGCATGGGTCCTCTCCGGGGCACACGAGAATGAGACCGGAAGTAATAACCGTTGAGCTTTTAGTAAAGACCGTTGAGGTCTTCTTCCTCCGGCTCTTGAACGCCGGCCGAGCTCAAGGGATCGAGAATGAGCTCTTCGCTCGTCGGCCCGGAACTGATGATGTCGTCGGTCTTGAAGGCCTCCAGAACGACATTCCGGTCATAGGCGTTTGCGGGCCGGCCGGTCTTGGCGTTGACGCGCACTAGGCGCACGCCGGACGGCACGCGGAACGGGATGCCGGCCTCGTCCTTCAGCGCCTCGACCATGAAGTCGGCGAAGATCGGCGCGGCGACCTTGCCGCCCGCCTCGCCCTGGCCAAGCGTTTGCGGCATGTCGAAGCCGACAAAAACGCCAGCCGCAAGGTCCGGCGAGAAACCGACGAACCAGGCGTCCTTGTAATCATTGGTGGTGCCGGTCTTGCCGGCGAGCGGCTTGTCGGACGCGCGACGGACGGCGCTGCCCGTGCCGCGGGTGACGACGCCTTCCAGGATCGAGGTGATCTGATAGGCCGTACGCGGATCAAGCACCTGCTCGCGCGGATCATTGAGCTGCGGCTGCGCCTGGCCGTACCAGAACGGCGCGTCGCAAGCAGAACACACGCGATCGTCGCGGGCGTAAATCGTCTTGCCAGTGCGATCCTGGATGCGGTCGATCAGCGATGGTTCGACGCGTTTGCCGCCATTGACGAATATCGAGTAGGCGGCGGTGATGCGTTCCAGCGTCGTCTCGCCTGAGCCGAGCGAGATCGCCAGTTCCCGCGGCAGGCGGTCTGATAATTCAAAGCGCTCGATATAGTCCATGATCGGACCGATCCCGAGATCCTGCGCAAGCCGCGCCGTCATGGTGTTGCGCGATTTCTCAATGCCGGTGCGCAAGGTCGACAGCCCGCCGAAGCGGCCTTCGACATAATTGCCCGGCTTGTACCAGCTGTCCTCGCCCGGCGCGACGAAGGGCGCATCGAGCACCGTCGAAGCCGGCGTGTAGCCGCTGTCGAGGGCGACGGAATAGACGAACGGCTTGAAGGTCGATCCCGGCTGGCGTTCGGCCTGCACCGCGCGATTGAACTCAGAAAGCCGGAAAGAAAAGCCGCCGACCATGGCGAGCACACGGCCCGTATGCGGATCGATTGCGATCAATCCGCCATTGACCGCGGGCGGCTGTTGCAGGGCGTAGACGCCTTCAATTTCCGGCGCGTCGGGCGCGATCTGTTTAACGCCGTTTTCATCCTCGGTGACTTCGCGCGCAATGTCGGTGTAAATGATATCGCCTTTGGAAAGCACCTGCGTCGCCGCTTCCACGGGCTCGCCGCGTTCGTTGGCTGAAATATGCTCGCGCGCCCAGAACAATTGCTCAACGGGGATGCGCCCTGTCGAGCCGTCGCCGAAACCGATGGTCGCCCCCGCCGCCTCAACGTCAAGAACGAGGGCCGGACGCCATGGCGCGAGATCATCGGACAAGGCGCGCGCGCTCACCATCTCGGCGATTTTCTCCGTAAACGGCTCATTCCAGTCGCCGCCCGCCGGGACGTCCATCGCGTCGAGGGGCCCGCGCCAGCCATGGCGGCGGTCATATTCGACAAGCCACCGGCGCAAGGCCTTACCGGCCGAGCGCTGCAGCGCCGGGTCAACCGAGGTCCGAACAGCGAGCCCGCCGTCATAGAGCGCTTCAACGCTGTAAAGCTCGACGATCTCCTTGCGCACTTCCTCGGCGAAATACTCCATCGTCCATTCGCGCGCGCCCAGCGGATCGGCCATGCGCGCGCCAAGCGGCAGGGCGCGGGCCTCAATCGCGTCGGCCTCGGAAATCCGGCCGTCATCAAGCATGCGCCCGATCACCCAGTTTCGCCGCGTCACTGCGCGCTTTTCATTTTCGATCGGGTGATAATTCGACGGGCCCTTGGTGATCGCGGCGAGATAAGCAGCTTCGGCGACCGTCAGTTCACTGAGGGGCTTGTCAAAATAGTTGAGCGCGGCCGCGGCGACGCCATAGGACCGATTGCCGAGATAGATTTCGTTGAGATAAAGCTCAAGGATGTGATCTTTCGTGAAGGCCGCTTCCATCTTCCGGGAGATCAGCATCTCGCGCAATTTGCGATCGATTTTCTGTTCGCTGGTCAGCAGAAAGTTTTTCGCGACCTGCTGCGTGATGGTCGAGCCGCCCTCAAGCCGGCGCCCGTTCAGAATGTTGGAGACGTTTGAGATCTGTGCGCGCACAAGGCCGCGAAAATCAAGCCCGGTATGTTCATAAAAGGACTTGTCCTCAGCGGATATGAAGGCGCCGGTGACATGATCGGGCATCTGCTCGATCGGAACGAAAAGGCGTCTCTCGCGCGCAAATTCCGCGACCAGCGTGCCGTCGCCGGCGTAAACGCGCGTCGTCACCGGCGGCGCATATTCCGCAAGCTGACCATAGGGCGGCAGGTCTTCGCTGAGATTGGCGAGATACATCGCCGCAAAGATAACGGCGCCAATGGCGCCGAGGGCGGCGACCGCAAAGCCGATGCCGGCGAGATTGACGATCGTCTTCAAGACGCCGCCGCCGGCCGGCGCGGCCGGCTCCTCCGCCTGAGGCGCGGCGCGACGCGGCGCGGCGAATTCAAGTCCGCGGCGAACGGGCGCGCGCTCTTCTTCGCCAAGCATGATTTCGTCCGCGCCGCCAAACCCGTCATCGTCGAGACCATCGTCATATTCGGCATCGTCATCGCCGAACCCATCTTCGTCAACGCCCTCGCCGCGAGCGGCGTGTTCTTGGCCGAGAACGATTTCGCCGGCATCCTCCGCGTCAGCGTCAGCGTCGCGGGCTGATTCATCGTCCGGCGCGAACATGTCATTTTCGATTTCGCCGCCCGCCCGGTCCGGGTCAGCGCTCCGTTCAGGTCCCTGACCCGGAGCCTGACCAGGCCGTTGGCCCGATGACGTGGTCTTGCGAGAATTATCGTCGCTCATCGCATTCACCGCGCCGCATGGCTTTTGCGGCGGTCCTCAACTGTTATCCCCTCGCGCCCCGTCGCCGCAACTGTGTCGCCGAAACAGCGTCCCAGACCCGCGGGGGCCCGGCGCGCGGGGCCGTACTAGCCCATAATCACGGCGCCAGCGAGGCGCAACAAGGCGGAATGTAGATTAATTTTGCGTTTGCCAGAGCCCGATTCACCAGTGCGCGATCAATTGGTCGCCGCGGCCCCGTTCTGCGCGAACTGGCGCTCGTCATATTGCTCGAAATAGGCGTCGATCGCGGCTGCAACCGCGCTCATGGTGCGCCGGCGCCAGGCTGGCGAATTGAGATTGGCCTCGTCCTTGGCGTTCGAAATATAGGCCATTTCAAAGAGAACCGCCGGCACGTCAGGAGCCAGAAGCACCCTCAGATCGGCGGTGCGATGCGACCTGTTGAGCAAGGGCGTCACGCCCTCCAGGTTCTCCAGCAATATCTCCGCGAACCGCGAAGACGCGTTATTCGTCGCGTTCTGGGCGATATCGAGGAGAATGTCGCTGACAAAGGCCTCATCCTGATACTCGCTCGCATCAAGCTCGTAGACAGTGTAATTGCCGGCCTCTTTTGCGAGCCGGGCCGAGCGCTTGGTGCCCTCCTGCGAAAGCGTATAGACCGAGGCCCCGCGCACTGCCTTTTGCGGCAGGGCGTCTGCATGCAGCGAGATGAAGAGATCGGCCCCGACCGCCCGGGCCATCGCCTCGCGGCGGGCGAGCTCTTCTCGCTGACTGGCGGCCATCTTTGGATCGCGGTCCGATTCGCGGGTTAAAATTACCGTATAACGATCTGTTTTTTCAAGCATTTCCTTGAGTTCAAGCGCCGCCTTCATGTTCACATGCTTTTCCAGCGTACCGCTCTGGCCCTGCGCACCCGGATCCCTGCCGCCATGGCCGGCGTCAACGACGATGACGCGCTTTTCTGGAGGCTGCAGCGGCGCCTGCACCTCTCGCGTCATGGATCGGCTCGGCGCGACCGGTTGAGCCGCTCCCGCTCCGGTTGTCGCCTGTTCGATCACCGCGCCGAGATCGGGATAGCGCGACGGAATGCTGGCGATGAAGCTCGGCATATCGCTTGTCTTCACGTCGATGACGAGCCGGTGCTTGGCGACACCCGGCGAGGGTTCGATCACGAACTGCTCGGCGATTTTGGCGGTCTTCTTGAACGTCACGATAGCGCGCACGCCGCCGTCGGCGCGCCGCGCGAACACGTAAGAGCCGATATGGCCTTTTCCGGCGATTGGCTGATTTCCGACGGGCCCAACCGAAAAGTCTGCAAAATCAATGAATAAGCGACCCGCGCCCTGCTCGTCTCCGGTCATTGCGTATTTCGGCGCGCCGTTGATATCGAAGACGATTCGCGTTTTTTCCGGGCTGGGGCCAAACCGCACGCCAATGAGCTCCGCCGCGAAAACGGAGCCCGCGAAAGAGAGCCCCGCGATGACGGAGACCATGATGGCGGCGAATTTCTTCATACTGTCCACCCATCCATACGCGCCGGCGCCAGCGGCGAAAACAGTTTTCTACCCACAGCGGAGAGCCGTTTCGGCGTTCGAAGCCTGAACGCAGATTTTCCCCAAAGAGCGTTAAGGCGCCATTAAGGAATAGTTTGGATTCCCATGAAAGACTGAGTCGGCGGTCTCGCGTCCTTCTCTTTTTCCACGGGGCCGGGGCGAAAAACCGCTTGCGATTCGGGCGTTCATTCGCCAAATCGTTTCTATCGGAAAGTCCGTCCAGCGCTGGCGAGGCCAAACGCGGGACGGCCAATCGGAATTCCGAACCGGATGACCCAAGCCGCCTGGGGCGGACGCGGCGCCCGGTTCCGGTTACTTCGCCGGGGCTCCCGACCGCCGGCGCGCGCTAATCTGAAAATGCAGCGCGGATGGAGCACAATGCCGGCGCGGACGTCGTTTAGCGCCACAACAGAAAACAATGCCGGTCCCAAAACGCCGGCGGAATTGAAAATTCGCTGATGAACCCGCTCCCACTACAGACAAGCGATCAGAGCGCCTCCGCGGCGCGGCGCGCTGTCGATGCGGCTGGCCAGCGACCCAACACATGCGATGCCCCCGGCCGCCTCTTGCAGGCGCCGCCGCATTGCGGAGCACGAACAAATGACCAAGAAAATGCTGATCGACGCGGCCCACCCGGAAGAGGTGCGCGTCGCGGTTCTATCGCAAAACAAAATCGAAGACTTCGACTTCGAGTCCGCCTCCAAGCGACCGCTTAGAGGCAATATCTTTTTGGCGCGCGTCACGCGCGTCGAACCTTCGCTGCAGGCGGCCTTCGTCGATTATGGCGGCAACCGGCACGGCTTTCTCGCTTTCAGCGAAATCCATCCCGACTACTACCAGATCCCGGTTTCAGACCGCAAAGCTTTGCAGGAGGCGGAGCGCGAAGTCGCCGCGCTTGCAGCGGAGCTCGAACTCGCCCAGCGCGGCGACGACGAGGAAGACGACGCCGACGCCGCTGACGCAGGGCGTGACGAAGCAACGGATGACGGCGCAAAAGCGGCCTCCTCCGATGATGACGACGTCGGCGAAGAAGAAGACGCTGACGACGACGCCGACACCGCCGGTCGCGCCAAGGTTGAAGAGGAGGAGGAAGAGGAAGAGAAGGACGAAGCCGCCGACGAGGACAATGACAACGATGCCTCTGAGGACGGCCTGTCCGGCGCTGACAAGAAATCGGCGGATAAAGACCAAAACGCTGATGATGCGCCGGTTGAAGCAAGCGTCGAGGCTTCTGACGACGGCGAAGACGAAGACTTAGGCGATGACGACGCCGACGCGGACGAAGACAGCGCCGCCGATGCAAACGCAGAAAAGGCCGGCGCCAAGACGAAGAAAGCCGACAGCCGCGAGGCGCTTTTTGAACGCTATAAGGACGCCAAGCGCAAACGCTCCAGCCTCCTTCGCAATTACAAGATTCAGGAAGTCATCAAGCGCCGGCAAATTCTTCTCGTCCAGGTCGTCAAAGAAGAACGCGGCACCAAAGGCGCGGCGCTCACGACCTATCTCTCGCTCGCTGGGCGCTATTGCGTCTTGATGCCGAACACCGCGCGCGGCGGCGGCATTTCGCGAAAAATCGCCAACGGCTCAGACCGGCGGCGCCTGCGCCGCGTCGTTGACAGCCTCGACGTGCCCCAGGGCATGGGGCTCATTATACGAACGGCCGGCTCGAAACGAACCAAGACCGAAATCAAGCGCGACTACGATTATCTTCTTCGCATGTGGGAGAACATCCGCTCCCTGACATTAAAATCTATTGCGCCGTGCCAGATCTATGAAGAGGCGAGCCTCATCAAGCGCGCCATCCGCGATTTATACGACAAAGATATCTCAAAAGTGCTTGTTGAAGGCGAAGCCGGCTATCGCGAAGCCAAAGACTTCATGAAGCTCCTGATGCCGAGCCACGCCAAACATGTGCAACCTTATAAGGACAGGGCGCCGATCTTTCTGAAGCACGGCGTCGAAGCGCAGCTTGATGGCATGTACCAGCCGACGGTTCGGCTCAAATCCGGCGGGTATATCGTCATTCATCAGACCGAGGCGCTGGTCGCCATTGACGTCAACTCGGGCCGCGCGACCCGCGAGCGCAATATTGAACAGACAGCGCTGAAGACGAATGTCGAGGCCGCCGAGGAAGCGGCCCGTCAGTTCCGGCTGCGCGACCTCGCCGGCCTCATCGTCCTCGACTTCATCGACATGGAAGAGCCGCGCAATAACCGAAAGGTCGAAAAGGCGCTGAAGGAAGCGCTGAAATCCGACCGGGCGCGGCTGCAGGTCGGGCGCATTTCGCCCTTCGGCCTTCTTGAGATGTCCCGTCAAAGGCGTCGTTCGGGCATTGTCGACGGCACCACGCAAGCCTGCCCGACGTGTTCAGGCGCCGGCGTCATTCGCTCGCACGACATTGCGGCTTTGCGCATTTTGCGCGCCGTCGAGGGCGAAGCGATTTCAGGCAAGGTCGGGTTGATCTGCGTGCGCACGTCTATCGACGTCGCCTTGCACGTTCTTAATCATAACCGCGAATGGATCCAACGCATCGAAGTGAATAACGGCGTCCAGATCGAGCTTGTCGCCGACCCGGCGAAACATGGCGATGAATATGATCTGGAGAAAAGCGGCGCGCCGCGCGACGTCGCCGACGATCGCCAGGTGGTGACCGCGAGCCAGAGCGAGACTTTAGCCGAAGACAGCGACGAGGACGGCGCGCAAAGCTCCGATGATGACGCCGACGCCCGGGCCGATGACGGCGAAGAGAAATCTGGCGGGCGCAAACGTCGGCGCCGGCGCCGTTCGCGCCGTGACAAAGACACCGGCGAGACGGAAGCAAAAGACCAGGACGAGTCACCCGCAGAACAGGACGCTAGCGCCGACGGCGACGGGTCGTCGGACGACAAGCCCCGCAAACGACGCCGGCGCGGCCGCCGCGGCGGCCGGCGCAATCGCCGGGACAATGACGTCGAACAAAAAGATGCTGACAAAGACAGCGCCGGGGACAAGGACGAGGCGGCGGATAAAGCCGCCGAATCGTCGCCGGTTGCGGACAAAGACGGCGGCGCCGATCGCGATGACGCGAGCGATAATGCGCCAGCATCTGAATCAGCGCCTAAAACAATGCCTGAGGGTCAGCCGAAGGCCGTCGCGGAACCAGTGTCGGCGAGCGCCGACGACAGCGAAACGCCAGCCCATCATGTTAACGGGGCCGCTGAACTCGCAGAGCAGACGCCGGAAATCGAAACCGAAACGCTGGCGGCCGAGCCTGCAGCGGCGGCCGACGGCAATGCAGACGACGCGTCGCCAGAAAAGAAGAAAGCCCGGCGCGGCTGGTGGAGCCGCGCCTAGATTTGGCGGAGCGCAACTTGCGCTCTCTCCAGCGCGACAGATTCAGCCGACTTCGGCGTTAAAGCAGGATCAAATCCGCGCGCGCCGGGGCCTTCGCGCCTCGAAATCGCCAAGCTTGGCCTGTAGACTAAAGGCTTGTTTTCGGAGTCGGTCATGACCCAATTGCGCAAGTTTCTGGCGCTAACATCGGTTGCAATTCTCTTTTTTGCCGGCCCCGCCGCGCAGGCGCAGGGGTTGCAGCTCATTCGCGATGCGGAAATGGAAATATTTCTAAACGATTATTCACGACCGATCTTCGAGGTCGCCGGACTGTCGCCGGACGCCATCGAAATCCTGATCGTCGGCGACAATTCGTTCAATGCGTTTGCCGGCGGGCGGTATATGGGCATGAACACCGGCACGCTCATCATCGCCGATACGCCCAATCAAATTGAAGCCGTTATCGCGCACGAAGCGGCTCACCTCGCCGGCGGACACACCGCCCGCACGCAAGACGCGATTGCGGCGGCGACCCGTCCTATGTTGTTGAGCCTCGTTCTTGCGGCGGGCGCCATCGCCGCCGGCGCGCCGGAGGCCGGCATTGGCCTACTCGGACTCGGCCAGACCGTCGGCACGGCGAATTTTTTGAAATACAGCCGCGGGCAGGAAGCGACGGCCGACCAATCCTCAATTACCTATCTCGATAGGCTCGGCAAATCGAGCAAAGGCGCGCTTGAGGTCTGGACGAAGTTACGCAACTCGCAAATCATCCGCGGCGGGACCATCAATCCTTACCGCCAGACCCACCCGCTCGCCAATACGCGTCTTACCGCGCTGAAGACCCGGGCTGAGGCCTCCCCTTTTTTCGATGTTAAGGACAGCGAAGCGGAAATCGAGAGGCTGCGCTATATCCAAGCCAAAATCCACGGCTTCCTAACCGAACCCAACGACGCCTTGCGGCGCTATCCGCTTACAGATCAATCCGGTCCTGCTCACTACGCCAGAGCCGTCGCCTATTATCGCGTCGCGAAAATGGATGAGGCGATTTCGGAAATCGACACGCTGATCGACGAGGCGCCTGAGAATCCCTTCTTTCACGAGCTCAAAGGACAGATGCTGTTTGAGTTCGGGCGCACCGAGGAGGCGATCGCTCCGCATCGCCAGTCTGTTCGGCTGCTGCCTGACAATGCGCTCCTGCGGATCAATCTTGGACGGGCGCTTCTTGCAACGAGCGACCCGCTAGAAATCGAACAGTCCGTGCAGGAATTTAAGAACGCCCTTCTCCTCGAAGGCGACAATTCCTTTGGTTGGCATGAATTGGCGCGCGCCTACGGCGCTCTTGACCAGGAACACATGGCGCTCCTGGCGACGGCGGAGTCGCGTTATCATGTGGGCGCGAACGCGGACGCCAATCAATTTGCGCGCCGCGCGATGGCCGGCCTGCAGCGCGGGACGCCGGAATGGCGACAAGCGTCTGACATCATTTTAGCGACGCAGCCGCAGGGCGCTTCGACGCCATTGCCGACCGGCGTCGAGGCGCCGGCGCCCCGCGCGCCCGCGCCGGAGAAAAAAGAAACGCCAGATGTGCCTGACCCGACATTGCCTCACGGCCATAAATCCGGTCTATAGCCACGCGAAATCACGCGTAGGCGGGCAGCGCGCAATCAGGAGTTGCATAGTGGAATTGAGAACCAAACTCGGCGTCGGCGTCGCTCTTCTCGCCGCCTTCGCCCTCGGCGCAGTCGTGATCGCCTTCTCATCGGCCCAACAATCGACACCCGCCGCGTCCGCAGCAGGCTCAGCAGCGGCGCAAGCGGTCCCGGCGGATGACGACGCGCCGCCGATCGATACGTCTTTTTCTGACCTTGAAGAGGACGACATCCGCGCCCTCGTTCGCGACACGCTGATGCGAAACCCGGAAATCATTATCGAGGCGGTCAATGAATATAGCCGGCGCCAGCAGGCGCTCTCCGCCGAGAGACTACGCACTGTTGCAAAAGCCAATCTAGACGCGCTCCTGGATCCCGCCGGCGGCTATGTCGCGGCGCGCGATCCGAATGCAGCGAAAGTCGCCGTCATTGAAATGTTCGATTACCATTGCGGTTTCTGCAAACGCGCCGCGCCGTTCGTAAAGATGATCAGCGAACAGGAAAAGGACGTGAAAATCGTTTTCCGCGAATATCCAATCCTGCGTGAGGAATCCGATTACGCCGCCGAGGTCGCCCTCGCCGCCCGCGATCAGGGCAAATTCCTTGATATGCATTTTGCGATGATGGAAGCTTCGGGCGTGCTCACCGAAGACCGCATCAAGGATATCGCCAAAAAACAGGGCGTCGATCTTTCGAAACTTGAGAAATCTCGCAGGAGTCCCGCCGTAGCCTCGGCGATCATCGAAACATACGATCTCGCCGACAAGATGGGCGTATCGGGAACGCCCGCCTTTATCATTGCGTCAGTTGACGGCGCTTATGTCGACGTCATTGAGGGCTTCAATCCCGAGAGGCTGGCGGTTGCGATTGACGCAGCACGCGAAGCGGCGAAATAAGGCGCTCGGCGTCTTGCTTACGAGCCCCGAATAAGTTTCAGGCGCAGCGCGGCCGCATAGCGATAGGCCGCGTCGCGGCCATAGGCGCGCGCCTCCTCCATGCAGGAAAAAGCGAACTTGATGTCGTGTTCGTCGTCAGATGATTGGCCAGCGGACGAGATGACGTGCCAGTCCGGCGCGCCTGTAGGCAGCGGGGTTCAAC
>JBCBSE010000006.1:0-113636 GCA_039819305.1 Pseudomonadota bacterium | reverse complement strand
TTGCTGAACAAGGAGAAAACGCTTCAGATCAACACTTCAGTCGAAAATCGCGGGCGACATCGCAAGCAAATAGACACTGCTTTTATTTTTATATCGCCTCAAGACGGGAAATTACTTTCTCATATGTCGATTTGCATGGGTCAAGAAATAAAGTGCACGAACGATTTTGTAGAGTTAGTGGATCGTGGCAATAATGAATGTGGTAGGGTGGGTGAAATATATTGGAAGAAAATTCCTTTCTACTATAGCGAGAACGTTGCCGTCAGCGATGAAGTGTTAACGTTTGCCTTGCTTATCGACACGGCGGATTTTCAAGTTAATCAGCCGTACAGCGTGCGCTTCTTTTTGGTTGGCGAAAAACGCTTGCACAGAAGCACTCAATGCGGGTTCGTTGTTCCCGCACAAACAAACCAATTTGCGAGTGAGCGGTTACCCACTTAATCGGGCACGTAAGCCGGCATAAAGGTCTCAAGCTCGCTCATCATCTCGACAAGCCGCGCGTCGGCGGCGGTGATCGGCTCGCCGTCGATGACCGGCGTGATCAGGCGCACCATGGCCCCGTCCGAGCGTTGTCGCGTCACCGCGTCAAACATCAGCCACAGCTTCATGATGAATTCGTTGGCGACCATGCGGCCGCGTTGGTCGTACCAGTAATAAACGAGCTGTCGCGAGTTCCGGTTTTCGATCAGGAGACGGTTGAACGATTTGCCGGCCGCCCCGTCGAACGGCAACACGTCATGCTGCGTGATCTGCCAACCGCCGCCGGGGATGCATTGGCGCGGACTGTGCCATGAGCGTCCGTCGCGCTGTGCGTCGAAATAGGCGATATAGAGATTGAAGAGTTCCTGGTCAGGCGAGACAAGATCAACCACGATCGTATCGTCCGCGGCCAGCACTTCGGCGACGGAGGCCTCCATCGGCCGAACGGTGGTTCGCCACCCTTCGAACTCATTGGGCACGCCGGCGAATTCCTTTCGCTCGGGGATGATCAGATTGTCCGTTGACAGATTAGCGCCGACGACGACGAAGAGAGCTGCAAGCGCCGCCGCGCCGCCGGCGACGACCGGCATGGAGGCGCCGCTCTGGCTCGGCCGCACTGGGCTAAGATTCGGCGCGCCGATGGCGTCGATCGCCTTGATTCTGCGCGGCATGACCCGGGTGATCAGCCACACGACGGCGAAGAGCGCGATCAGGCAGAGGAGAAACACGACCCAGCCTTCGAAGAAATGTAGGGCGCCTTCCGCGTGTTCGGTGCCGTATGCCTGAACCAGCGCGCCGGTCATGGCGATGCGGAACGAGTTCATCAAGATAGTGATCGGTATGGTCGCGACGACGATGAGGAGCTTCCCCCAGAGGGGGCCCCTGAACAAATACGCCGCCATCACGCCGATCGAGAGAAACGGAAACAGATAGCGCAAACCGCTGCAGGCTTCCGCGACCGCCAATTTGTAGTCGCCAAGATCGATGATGTTGCCCGAGAGATAAGCGGGAATGTCCATCGCATGGATCATCGCAACGCCGATCACAGAGGACATCTGCTGGAACTTCCATGAGAGAACCGTGATCACCCAGAAGGGCGGGGGTACGGCGAACAGGAGAAAGGCGATCGGCGCGGCGGTCGCCTGCAACAGTGACAGGCCCCCGAAGGCGGCGGCGAGGCCGGCGATCGCGATCACGATCCCTAAATGCTGCAAGACGTAGATATGTGTGATTTGCCCCAGAAGCGCGACGAGGCCCGCAGCCAAAAGGATGAACGCTCCTGCGATCGACGGTGCGCCGACGCTCGCCCGGATCGCTTCGCGATTGGTCCAGACGAGCCAGGCCGAAATCACCGGGATGAAATAGCTGTGGGACAATTCCTGCTGGCCGCCCCAGCGCGCCCACAGATTGCCCAGCGCGTCCCAGAAAAAGACAACAAGCGCCAGAACGCTGAGGGCGAGAAGCCCCCATTTCACCCGCTCCGGCGTCGGCATCTCCAAACTGACTGGCGAGCGGTCCATGCTCGTCATAAAACGCGTCTCCAAACCCGAAAGCGGCTCCACAGAACGGCCACCCGTACCTCAACTGGCGCTCAGGATGCAAATATTGTGCGCTCTCTGCGGCCCGCGCAGCCAGCGCTTTTATTCGCCATTTCGGCGTAATTTGAACGCACGTATGCGTTGCATTGCGACGGCGCTGCCGGGTGCGATGGCGTTGCGCCCTTCGCAATCGCGTCCGCCGCGGCGTTTGATAGGAAAGTCTTTTCGAGACAAACGAAAAGAGGCGACCCCGGGGCCGCCTCTTTCCTTACGCAACTGACTGTTTTGGCGTTTTGGGCGCCGGTCAGGACTTTTAGAAGTCCATGCCGCCCATGCCGCCCATACCGCCGCCCGGCATCGCCGGCGCGGCGTCATCTTTTTTTGGCGCTTCAGCGACCATCGCCTCCGTGGTGATGAGGAGACCGGCGACCGAGGCCGCGTCCTGAAGCGCCGTGCGAACGACTTTCGCCGGATCGACGATACCGGCGTCGATCATGTTCACATATTCGTCCGTCTGCGCATTAAAGCCGCGCTTGACGTCGTCCTGCTCAAGCAGTTTGCCGACGACGATCGAGCCTTCGCCGCCCGCATTGCGGACGATCTGGCGGATCGGCGATTCAAGCGCCTTGCGCACGATGTTGACGCCGGCGTTCTGGTCAGGGTTCTCGCCTTCAAGACCATCGAGCGCCTTGACGGCGAACAGAAGCGCCGTGCCGCCACCGGGGACGATGCCCTCTTCAACGGCCGCGCGGGTTGCGTTGAGCGCGTCATCGACGCGGTCCTTGCGCTCTTTCACTTCGACTTCCGTCGCGCCCCCGACCTTGATCACCGCAACGCCGCCGGCGAGTTTCGCCAGACGCTCTTGCAGTTTCTCGCGGTCATAATCGGACGTCGTGTCTTCGATCTGGCGACGGATTTGCGACGTGCGCGCTTCGATGTCGGCTTTCTCGCCGGCGCCGTCGACGATCGTCGTGTCGTCCTTGTTGATCGAGACCTTTTTCGCCGTGCCGAGCATGTCGAGCGTCACGTTTTCAAGCTTGATGCCGAGGTCTTCTGAGATGACCTGGCCGCCGGTCAGCACTGCGATGTCTTCGAGCATCGCTTTGCGGCGATCGCCGAAGCCCGGGGCTTTAACGGCCGCAACTTTCAGCCCGCCACGCAGCTTGTTGACGACGAGGGTCGCCAGCGCTTCGCCTTCAACGTCCTCGGCGATGATGAGGAGCGGACGGCTCGACTGCACAACTGCTTCAAGCAGCGGCAGCATCGATTGCAGGTTGGAGAGCTTTTTCTCGTGCAGCAGGATGTACGGGTCTTCGAGATCCGCGATCATCTTGTCCGCATTGGTGATGAAATAGGGCGAGAGGTAGCCGCGGTCGAACTGCATGCCTTCAACGACGTCGAGCTCGGTCTCGAGAGACTTCGCTTCCTCGACTGTGATGACGCCTTCATTGCCGACCTTTTCCATGGCCTGGGCGATCATGTCACCGATTTCTTTTTCGCCATTGGACGAAATGGTGCCGACTTGCGCGATCTCTTCCGAAGAAGCGATTTTCGTCGCGCGCGCTTTGATGTCCTCGACGACTTTCGCAACGGCGAGATCAACGCCGCGCTTCAGGTCCATCGGGTTCATGCCGGCGGCGACGGCTTTGGCGCCTTCCTTGACGATCGCCTGGGCGAGAACGGTTGCGGTGGTCGTGCCGTCACCGGCTTCGTCGTTGGTTTTCGACGCGACTTCGCGCACCATCTGGGCGCCCATGTTCTCGAACTTGTCTTCGAGCTCGATTTCCTTCGCGACTGTGACGCCGTCTTTCGTCGTGCGCGGCGCGCCGAAGGATTTCTCGATGACGACATTGCGGCCTTTCGGGCCGAGGGTGACCTTCACCGCATTGGCGAGGATGTCGACGCCGCGCAGCATTTTCTCGCGCGCTTCGACGTCGAATTTGACTTCCTTAGCAGCCATTGATGCTTCTCCTTAAACTGATGAATCTGGGGGTTAGTCGACGATCCCGAGGATGTCTGACTCCTTCATGATGAGGAGCTCCTCGCCGTCGATTTTGACTTCCGAGCCCGACCATTTGCCGAACAGGATCTTGTCGCCGGCTTTCACGTCCAGGGCGACGATTTCGCCGTTCTCGGCGCGTGCGCCGGAGCCGACGGCGATGACTTCGCCATGTTGGGGTTTTTCTTTTGCGGTGTCGGGAATGATGATGCCGCCAGCGGTCTTCTCATCTTCTTCGATGCGACGGACCAGCACGCGGTCATGAAGCGGCCGAAATGCCATGACTTCTTCTCTCCTAGGCTGATATTGTTATTCAAAACAACCGGTTAACTGCAAAGCGCCGGTCAGAGCCGAGCGCTGGCACTCACAATTAGCGAGTGCTAGCGGGCATCTAGGGGCCGAATGGCGAGCCGTCAAGGGCTCTATTGCTGCGAGGGGGCTGATTCCGGGGGCGTTTTGGCGCGCGGGCGCCGACCGGCCCGGCGGCGTTCGCCGCGGGCGCTCGGGCGTCGGGGCTGCGCGCACCCCTTATCGCTGCGATTGACGGATGCGCGGCGATAACGCAAGCGTTACGAACGCCTCAATTAAGCGATCCAATCTTCGAACTCTCGCCGTAATTACGGCTTTTTAATGCGGGTCGAACCGCGTTACATCCATAAGGGCTTTAATCTTCACGAAATGGCGACCCGGCCGCCCTATCGCCGGCGAAAGTTTTTCACTTACGCAAGGTCAAAGGAGCAATCATCCATGCGCAAGGCACTCATTCTCGGCGCGATCGCAGCGGTGATCGTCGGCTGCACCACCAATCCCTACACTGGCGAACGACGCGCAGGCCGCGTCGCCACATCCGGCGCAGCGGGCGCAGCCGCAGGCGCGGCCGCCGGCGCCATTGGCGGCGCGATCGCGGGCAGCCCCGGCAAGGGCGCGGCCATCGGCGCAGCAGCTGGCGCGGTCATCGGCGGCGGCATCGGAATTTATCAGGACCAGCAACAGGCGAAGCTGCGCGAGCGTCTGCTTGACGCCGGCGTTCAAGTGCAGCGCGACGGCGACAACATTATTCTCCTGATGCCGTCCGACATCACCTTCGCCGTCAACCAGTCCGACATTAATCCGGGCTTCTATCAAACCCTGAACGCCGTGGCGGAAGTCCTCATCGAATTCAAGAAGACGACGATCACGGTCGCCGGCCACGCCGATTCGACGGGTCCGGAGGAATATAATCAGCGCCTATCGCAAGATCGCGCCCGGTCGGTCTCGAACTATCTCTCAGCCCAAGGCGTCGCGCCGAGCCGCCTGAGAGCGATCGGCTTCGGCGAAACGCGCCCCGTCGCGCCGAACACCACCGAAGGCGGCCGCGCCGCGAACCGCCGCGTCGAAATCACCATCGATCCGGTGGAAGCCCAGTTCTAGGCCTCTCTTTGCGCTTTACTGAATAGCCCGCCCGGCCCCCGCCGGGCGGGTTTTTCGTATGCGGACGGTGTCCGCGGCGGGCGGCTTAATCCTTTGTTAAAGGCGCATCACGGCCGCAGCCTTAATCGCTTTTAAAGACGCATCGGTTAAGCCTAACTGTCAGTCGTCGGCGAAGGCGCGTGGGCCAGGAAGATCGCCGGAAGCGGGGCGTTGAATATGCATTTGCGCCAACGGACATCGCGCTATAGCGCAGCGGTCTTGTTCCTTGCGGGGATCAACAGTGTCCTGATCGTCACCGAGACGATCAATTCCAACTTCGTGCCCGATATTGAGATCTGGCTTGGCGCGGCCTTGCTCGCCTCGCTCATCCTGCATGCCCGCGCCGGTTTTGCCCTGAGCCGCGCCGCGCAGGAAATCGACATGCTGAAACGGGAAGTGAAGAAAATTCCCGACGACGCGAAGAATTCAGAAATGCCGTCGGTCGATATAACGGCTGCCAAAGACGTGGCGGCGCCGGACGCCATGATGCTTGATCGCGTCAAGTCGGCGATCGAGAACGACCGGGTCGATCTGTACCTCCAGCCCATCGTTTCGCTGCCGCAGCGTAAGGTCCGCTATTTCGAGGCCTTCTCCCGTCTGCGCAATGAAGACGGAACGATTTTACGCCCGGCTCATTATCTTGACGCCGCAGAACGCGCCAATCGCATTGGCGCCATCGACAATCTGATCCTGCTGCGTTCAGTCCAGGCCTTGCGCAATCTCGCCGCCGAAGGCCACCAGAATCGCATCTTCTGCAACATTTCGCCGGCGACGATTTTCGATACGGACTTTTTTGGTCGGTTTACCGATTATCTGGACGCCAACACCGACCTCGCGCCGCGCCTTGTCTTTGAATTTACGTATCCGGCCGTCGAGATGATGTCGCCCGAGATCGAGGCTCGCCTCGATGCGATTGCGCGGCGCGGCTACGCGTTTTCGGTCGACCATGTGCGCCGGTTCGATCTCAACTGGAAAAAACTTCGCGCGCGCAATTTCCGCTTCATCAAATGCTCGAGCGCGCTCTTGCTGGCCGAAAATCACGGCGGGGAAACGGCGCGCGGGCGGGTGCGGTCCTTCCGTCAGCGCCTCAGCGAAAACGAGATTGATCTCATCGTCGAGAAAATCGAGTTTGAATCGCACATGCCGGAAATCCTGACGCTCGGGATTGATTACGGCCAGGGCGAACTCTTCGGCGCGCCGCGACCGGTCGCCTTTTACGCGCGGCCCAAGCTGGAGCTCGCCGAGGCTTCCTGACAAGGCGCTTAAGGCCTTCGCGCTTGACCCGGCGCCGCCGGGCGCCATAGGCCGGCGCCCCATGAGCGACAGTCCCTATATCGACAGTCTAGAGGCTATCGCCGGCGATTACGATGCGCTCGCCTGCGACGCCTGGGGCGTCATCCATAATGGCCGCAAGCTTCTCGCCGGCGCCGCCGACGCGCTGCGCCGCTTTCAGGAGACGCGCGGGCCCGTGGTAATCGTCACCAACGCGCCCAAACCTTCCGCCATCATTCCCGCCCAGCTTGACCGGCTCGGCCTGCCGCGCGCCGCCTGGAGCGGGATCGTCACCTCCGGCGATGCGACGCGGCTGGAAATGGAAAAGCATTATCCGGCGCCGGCCTGGCGCATCGGGCCCGGTTTCGATGATGCGCTATTCGAGGGAGCCAAGGTGCGCTTCGCCTCGCCCGAGGACGCCGAATTTATCGTTTGCACCGGCCTCGACGACGGCTTCAACGAAGCGCCGGAGGATTATCGCGAGCGGCTCGCCGGCGCGGCTGAGCGGCGCCTGCCTATGGTCTGCGCCAATCCTGATGTCTCGGTGAATTGGGGCGGCAAGCATATGTGGTGCGCCGGCGCCCTGGCGCAGCTTTATGAATCTCTCGGCGGGGAGACCATCTATGGCGGCAAGCCATTCGCGCCGATTTACGAGGCGGTGACGCAAGAGATTGAGAGGGCCGCTGGCGCACCGGTGGCGGCGAACCGCATTCTGGCTATTGGCGACGGGCTCGATACCGATATTCTAGGGGCGAACCGGCAGGGCTTCGATGCGCTTCTTGTGGCCGGCGAGGGCGGGCTGCTTGACGGCGCGTCCGGCCGCGACGAGATCGCCTCGGCGCTTAAAACGCGCGGCCTTTCGGTGCGCGCCGTGATGGAAGGCTTGAGATGGTGACGTCCGAGGCGTTGATTGCGGCGATCGGCAATTTCGATGGCGTGCATCGCGGCCATCAGCATCTCCTCGCCGAGACCGCGGCCTTTGCAAAAGCCCACGGCGCCGCGCCGGCTGCGCTCACTTTTAATCCGCATCCGCGCCGGTTTTTTCGCCCCGATGATCCGCCCTTCCTGCTCACGACGCCGACGATGCGGGACGATCTGTTGCGTGACCATGGCGCGCGCGAAGTCTTTGTACTGACGTTTGACGCCAGGCTCGCTGCGATGAGCCCGGAAGACTTCATGCTGGGCGTCGTCAAGGAGCGGTTAGGGCTCGCCGGCGTCGTCGCGGGCGCTGATTTCCGGTTCGGCAAGGGTCGGTCCGGCGGCATCGAGGCCTTGCAGACCGTCGGCGAGGCGGCGGGGCTGAAGATCCGCATCGCAGAGGTGGTGTCCGAGGACGGCGCGCCGGAGAAATACGCATCAAGCGCAGTGCGCGCCGCGCTGAAAGACGGCGACGTCGTCGCCGCAGAACGGCTCCTGGGGCGGGCCTGGAGCGTGCGCGGTGTTGTCGCCGAAGGGCAGCGCCTCGGGCGCACCATCGGGTTTCCCACCGCCAACCTTTCCCTCGGCGACCTGGTCGAGCCCCGGCGCGGCGTTTACGCGACGCGGGCGCTGATCGACGGCGCCGCCCATCTTGCGATTTCAAATTTCGGGCGCCGTCCCACCGTGGAAGACGCGGCCCCGCGCCTTGAAACCCACATTTTCGATTTCGAGGGCGACCTTTACGGGCGCGAGATCGAGGTTCAGTTCGTCGGCTTCATCCGTGACGAACAGAAATTCGACGGGATCGAGGCGCTGCAGGCCCAAATCGCGGCCGACTGCGAAAGCGCGAAGCAGATGCTCGCCTGATCTCGCGCGCGGCGGCTCGTTTAGGCTTCCGCCGTCGCCGTATTGGGATCGGTGAGCAGGACCACCAGGATCACCGCGCCGCCCATGACCAGGAAATAGGTTTTCACAAGGCCTTCAAAGCCGAGAACGAAAGGCGCGGCGACAAAAGCGGCGCCGGCCAGAAAATCGATCATCAAGTGAATGTTGAACGGTATCGCCTTGCGCGCGCTCAACGAATAGCTCGTCAACAGGCTGTAAATGATGAGCGCGACGCCGGCCGCAACGGAAAGGAGTTGCGCAAGGCCGGTGAAGCCCAGAACGAACGGGGCGATGATGAGGGCGAGCGCCGCCAGATAATCGATGACGCCGTGCAGTTGATCATTAATGAAGCGCATTGGTTTCCTCCATTCAGGTTGGACGGCACAAACAACGCGTAGATGCGGTATCCTACTGATTTTTATAGAGGAAATCACGACCTATCGCGCCTGGTCACGCAACAGTGAGAGGGGCTGAAACCCGCAGAAACCGGGCCTTTGCGACGCCCCGCCGCCTCGCGAGGCCACATTGTCGACACAAAGACTCAACAGAATTTGCAGGTTGCAACGGTTTTTCGGAGGCCGCGTTATGGCGTTCAGAATATCCCGCAAGCTGCTCGTCCCGTTCGCGGCGGCGGCCACAGCCCTCTTTATTAGCGCGCCGACCCCCGCATCGGCCGGCGGCTATTTCGGACACTTCGGCTATGCAGGCGGCTATTATGGCGGACCGATCTACGGTTATGGCTATCGCGGGCATTTCCGGCGCGGTTTTCGCCACCGGCATTTTCGTCATCGCCACTATCATCGCCGCGGCGGCGGCGGCCGGGCCGCAGCGATTGCGCTCGGCGCTGTCGGCGGCGCAATCATCATAAACGAGCTTGCAGAAGCGCGGGCCGAGCGGCGCTTTTACGAGACGCGCTATCCACGAGCCTACGATCCTTATGCGACGCGCGTCGCCCCGTCCGCCCGGTCCTACGACGACCGCGGCGCGTTTCAGCGCGGGTTTGAGGAAGGCTATGCGGAAGGACGCGCGGCCGATCTGGAAGACCGCGCTCCCCGCGATTTGCGCGAGGGCGATGTCGATGATCGCGATCTCGAGAACCGCCTTGACGGCGCGCGTTCGGATGAATTCCGCCGCGACGGCGGGCCGGAGCCGATCCGGTTTTCCGCCGCCGCCGCCTATGAGGCCTGCATGACCCATGCGCGCGCCGCGCTTTCAGAACGCGGGTTCCGCCTCGCCGCGCCGCCCGATCCCGATACGGCCGAAGATGTCGGCGCGGCGTGGAAGATGACGGCGACCGTGTCCGCACAGGCCCGCGACGGCGAGAGCTGGAGCCGGGCGATGTATTGCGAGGCCGACGCCGACCGGGTTTATCTCCTTGAACTAATCTGACCGTCCGCGTTCCTTTACTTGCTCCGACAAGCCCGATAAGACCGCCATTTATGAATGGCGGTCTTTTCATTTCGGCGATTCGAATTACCAGCCCGACCCTCGTCGGGTAATACGAGGGCCGCGGCGGACGGGCGGCGATTGACGCTTGCGCCCGGGACCGGCCTTTGCTTCACCGTTTCCTCACCAGCTAAGACGAGATTGACCGATGCCCGATGACGCATCGAAACCGACGGACTACCGGGACACGCTGTTCCTGCCGGAAACCGACTTTCCGATGCGGGCCGGCCTGCCAAAGCGCGAGCCGGAGCTGCTAGCCCGCTGGGCGAAGATGGGCCTTTACAAGCGCCTGCGGGAGACGGCGGCGGGCCGCGAGAAATTCGTCCTCCATGATGGGCCGCCCTACGCCAACGGCCATATTCACATGGGCACCGCGCTCACCAAGGTCCTGAAAGACCTGATCGTGCGGTCGAAACAGATGGCCGGCTACGATTCCAATTACGTGCCGGGCTGGGACTGCCACGGCCTGCCGATCGAATGGCAGGTCGAAAAGGAGTTCGCCGAAAAGGGCCGCAAGAAACGCGATGTGCCGACAGGCGAATTCAGGCGCGCCTGCCGCGACTATGCGCAAAAATGGCTCGACATTCAGCGCGAGGAGTTCAAGCGGCTGGGGCCGGAAGGCGACTGGGACAATCCGTATACGACGATGGACTTCGAAGCGGAGGCGATGATCGCCGCCGAGCTTTTGAAATTCGCCGATCTCGGGCTTCTCTATCGCGGTTCGAAACCGGTGATGTGGAGCCCTGTCGAGCAGACCGCCCTCGCTGAGGCCGAAATCGAATATCACGACCATCAGTCGACGACGATCTGGGTGAAGTTTCCAGTCAATTCCGTAATGGAAAGCAAAGATACTGGTCACGTTGCATTGAGCACGCTTCAAACTGCCGAAGTTGTCATCTGGACGACGACGCCGTGGACGATCCCCGGCAACCGCGCGATCTGTTACGGGCCGAAACTTTCTTACGGGCTTTACGAAGTCGTCGCCATGAAAGCCGATCTCGATTTCGAGCCATGGTCGAAGCCGGGCGACAAGCTGATCCTCTCCGACTCGCTCGCCGAAAGCGTTCGCGAGGCGGGCCTGATCGCGGAATGGAAGCGCGTCGCCGACGTTGATCCAAAACAAATTGTACATTGCGATCATCCGCTAAAGGGTTTCGAGGAGGGCTATGAGTTTCCCGTCCCGCTGCTCGCCGGCGACCACGTGACCGACGAGGCGGGCACCGGCTTTGTCCACACCGCGCCCGGCCACGGCCAGGAAGACTATATCGCCTGGGTCTCCGCCTTCGGGACGCAGGCGGAAATTCCTTATACGGTTGATGAAAATGGCGCGTTCACGGACGAGGCGCCCGGTTTTACAGGCGAACAGGTGATCGTCACCGAGGGTAAGAAAAAGGGCAAGGATGCCGGCGCCAACAAGGCGGTGATCGCCGCGCTTATCGAGCATGGCAAGTTGCTCGCCCGCGGACGCCTCACTCACTCCTATCCCCATTCCTGGCGGTCGAAGGCGCCGGTTATTTTCCGCAATACGCCGCAATGGTTCATCGCCCTTGATCAACCGACGGCCAACGGCAAGACGCTGCGCGAGAATGCGCTCGCCGCCATCGACGCGACGCAATTCACTCCGCCGCGCGGGCGCACCCGCATCCGCTCCATGGTCGAGGATCGGCCCGACTGGCTGATCTCTCGCCAGCGCGCCTGGGGCGTGCCGATCACGATCTTCGTGCACAAGGAGACGGGCGAGATCTTGCGTGATGCGAATGTCGACAAGCGCGTCCTGGAGGCGATCGCAGAGGCCGGGGCCGACGCCTGGTTTGAACAATCCACCGCGGATTTTCTGGGTGCGGACTATAATCTAGACGACTATGAAAAGATCGACGACATTCTCGATGTCTGGTTTGATTCAGGCTCGACGCACGCCTTCGTCCTGGAGGCGCGCGACGACCTGAAATGGCCCGCGGATGTTTATTGCGAAGGCTCGGACCAGCATCGCGGCTGGTTCCAGTCGTCCTTGCTGGAGGCTTGCGGCACCCGCGGGCGCGCGCCTTACGATCATCTTGTCACCAACGCCTTCGTCGGCGACGGCGAGGGCCGCAAGATGTCGAAGTCGCTCGGCAACGTCATCCTGCCCGAAGAAATCATCAAGCAATATGGCGCGGAGATCATTCGCATCTGGGTCGCGAGCTCTGACTATACAGAGGACATGCGGATCTCTGATGAAATCGTCGGTTCGGCCGTCGACGCCTATCGCAAGCTCAGAAACACGCTGCGTTATCTCCTGGGCGCCCTCAATGACTTTGATGCGGGCGAAGCGCTGCCCGTTGAAGAGATGCCGGAGCTGGAGCGTTATATCCTGCACAGGACGGCGAAGCTCGACGTGGAGATTCGCGAGGCCTACGCTCATTTTGATTTCAAGACCGCATGGCGGCGGGCGCTTGATTTCGCCGCCCAGGATCTCTCGGCCTTTTATCTCGATATCCGCAAAGATGCGCTTTATTGCGACGCGCCGGATGCGAAGCGCCGGCGGGCGGCGCGCACGGTGATGGATGCGGTCTTTGATCGCCTGATCGCCTGGATCGCGCCGGTCTGCGTTTTCACGGCGGAAGAAGCCTGGCTGTCGCGCAAACCCTCCGATGAGGGATCGATTCACTTGACGACATTCCCGGAAACACCGGCGGAATGGCGAAACGAAACGCTGGCGGAGAAGTGGCGCAAGGTGCGCGCGGTGCGCCGCGTCGTCACCGGCGCGCTCGAAGTCGAGCGTCGCGAGAAACGCATTGGCGCAAGCCTTGAAGCCGCGCCCGTCGTTCACGTCGCGGACGCGTCATTGCGCGCCGCCTTCGACGATCTCGACGTCTCGGAAATCTTCATCACCTCCGGCGCGACGCTGACCGATAAGGCCGCGCCGACGGAGGCGTTCCGCCTTGACGGCGAGGCGGCGGATGTCGCGGTGACGATCGCCCGCGCTGACGGACGAAAATGCGCGCGGTGCTGGCGCATTCTCCCTGAAGTGGGTTCGATTGCGTCGCATGATGATCTTTGCGGGCGCTGCGCCGGCGTTGTCGGGGCGGGCGTTGTCGGCGCCGATACAGCGTGACCGGCGCGACTGACCTTTCAGCGCGCGCGCGCGACTGGTGGGCTCACGCCCGCAGCAATTCCCTATTCTGGCGCGGCGCCGGCGCCGCCGTCATCATCGCCGCGCTCGATCAGCTTTCGAAATACTGGATCGTTCAGCAGGTGCGGCTGCCGGATCGCGGCAAGATCGAGATCTCCGGCGTCTTCGATCTCACCTATGTTCAGAATTACGGCGCCAGTTTCGGCATGCTGTCGGGCATGCGCTATTTCCTCGCCGCCCTTTCGATCGGGATTTCTATCGGCCTTCTTTACTGGCTCGGCAATCTTAGGCGCGCGATCCCCGCCGCCGGCGTCGCATTCGTGGTCGGCGGCGCGCTGGGCAATCTTTATGACCGCCTCGCCTATGGCTATGTGGTCGATTTCCTCGATTTTTCGGGGCTGATGTTTCCATGGGTTTTCAATATCGCGGACGCGTCGATCAATGTCGGCATCGCCTTGATTCTTCTCGACGCCTGGCTGACCCGGGAGAAGAAAAGCGCGCCTAGCGGCGAGCGATAGGCCTTTGCGCCAGGGCCGGGCGGGGGCTATATAACCGCTTCGCCGGGGCGAATGACGTGGAGTAACAAAAGATGACTAGCGGATTGAAATTGACGGGGCTCGCCCTCCTGACGGCGGCCGGTCTCGCCGCCTCCGGATGCGGCGTCGGCAAAGCGCTTGGCGGCGGCAAACAGCCGCCCGACGAATTCGCCATCGCCACCAAGGCGCCGCTCGTGGTGCCGCCTGATTACGCGCTGCGCCCGCCGAAGCCCGGCGAGTCGCGCCCGCAGGAACTCTCGCCGTCGGAACGCGCGCGAGAGGTGTTGCTGGGCGATCCGAATGCGGCCCCGCCGACCGAAGGCGAGCAGTTTTTCCTGCGCAAGGCGGGCGCGCTTGGCGCCGACGCCAATATTCGCAACATCCTCAACGCCGAGGTTGGCGCGCGCGGCGAAAAAGACCGCAGCATCGCCAATCAGCTTATCTTTTGGCGTTTCCTTGAAGGCGGCGAGGTTGATGACTCCGCAGCGCCGCTCCGCGTCGACAATCCGGAAGAGTGGTTCGCCCTGCGTGAAGAGCGGATCAAGGACGTGATCGGCGAGGACGGCGAAGTTGAAATCAGGAAATCAAAAGCGCTGAACCTGCCGGGCGTTTTTTAACCGCACGCTTGGCTATTCCCTTTTCCCCATGCGGCTTGGCGGCGATGCGCCAAGCCGCGATAATGCCCCATGGCGAATCAAGCGAGGCAATCAATTCCGCCCGCGCGCACGATCCGGCGCCTGCCGGTCGGCGCGGTCAACCGTATCGCGGCCGGCGAGGTGATCGAGCGGCCGGCGGCGGCGGTGAAAGAGCTCGTCGAGAACGCGATCGATGCCGGCGCCCGCTGCATTGACATTGAAATCCAGAACGGCGGCAAGACGCGCCTCGTCGTCACCGATGACGGCTGCGGCATGGGCTGCGAAGATTTGCTCCTCGCCATCGAGCGCCACGCCACGTCGAAACTGGCGCCGACGGGCGACGGCGAGGTTGATCTCACCAATATCGCGACCATGGGATTTCGCGGTGAGGCGTTGCCGTCGATCGGCGCGGTCTCACGCCTCTCCATCCTGTCGCGGGCGGCGGGCGCAGGCGAGGCCTGGCGTCTCGACGTCGCCGGCGGCGCGGCCGGCGAACCGGCGCCGGCTGCCTTTGCGGGCGCGGGAACGCGCATCGAAGCGCGCGACCTTTTCTATGCGACGCCTGCCCGCCTTAAATTTCTGAAATCCGATCAGGCCGAAACCACCGCCGTCGGCGAAGCGGTGCGCCGCCTCGCCATGGCCCGGCCCGACATCGCTTTTTCCCTGACGTCGTCGGGACGCAAGATCCTGTCGCTGACGGCGGAAACCTCGGACGATGACGGTCGTCTCGCCCGCCTCGCCGCGATCATGGGGCGCGATTTCGGCGAAAATGCTATTCCCATCGGCGCATCGCGCGATGGCGTATCCGTTTCAGGGTTCGCCGGTTTGCCGACCTATAATCGCGGGCTGCCGGATCGGCAGTATCTGTTCGTAAACGGACGACCCGTTCGAGACAAGCTGATTGTCGGCGCGGTGCGCGCGGCGTACGCCGATTTCTTGAGCAAGGACCGCCATCCGGCTGTGGCGCTGTTTCTCGATCTGCCGCCGGCCATGGTCGACGTCAATGTGCACCCGGCGAAAACGGAGGTGCGCTTTCGCGACGCCGGCGGCGTGCGCGGGCTTTTGATCAGCGCGCTGCGCCACGGTCTCGCCGAGGCCGGCCATCGCGCGTCCACAACCGTCGCCTCTTACGCGCTCGGCAAAATGTCGCCGCAGGCAAGCGCCTATCAGGGCGGCGCCTATCAAAGCGCGCCGCGGGCCAATCCGTTCCGGCCCTTCCAGTCGGGGTCGACCACGGATGCAAGTTCGGCCGAAGCGCTCGCCGATCGTGGCCGCGTCTTTGACGGCGCTGAGGCCCCGAGCGCGCGCGAAGAACCCCGCGACGTCAATCCCGCGGGCGATTTTCCCCTGGGCGCGGCGCGCGCGCAGCTCCATGAAACCTATATCGTCGCCCAGACAGCCGACGGGCTTGTCATCGTTGATCAGCATGCGGCTCATGAGCGTCTTGTCTATGAAAAGATGAAAGCGCGCCTCGCCGCGGGCCGCGCCGAGTCGCAAGGTCTCTTGATCCCAGAGATCGTTGAGCTGACGACGGACGAGGCCGATCGTCTGGCGCCGCGCCTCGACGAGTTCGCCGAGTTGGGGCTCGTCATGGAGCGCTTCGGCGACGATGCCCTCCTGGTGCGCGAGACGCCGGCCCTGCTGGGCGAGGCCGACATCAAGGGACTGGTTACGGCGCTTGCGGATGATCTCGCCGGTCTCGGCGAAAGCCTGTCTTTGAAAGAGCGGCTCGAAGAGGTGTGCTCGTCCATGGCGTGTCATGGCTCGGTGCGTTCGGGCCGACGCTTGAGCGCGCCGGAGATGAACGCGCTTCTGCGCCAGATGGAGGCGACGCCCCATTCCGGCCAGTGCAATCACGGGCGGCCCACCTACGTGGAATTAAAGCTTGCCGATATCGAGCGGCTGTTCGGCCGGCGGTGAGGCGCTTGACAATCCCGATTATATGTAACCAATATGGTACATAATATTCGAGGGAGAGAAGGGCCATGAGAATTCCGGTGATGATCGCGGCCGCGATTGCAACCCTGTTCGGCGCAGCGCTATTCAGCGCAGCCCCATTCAGCACAGCCTTTGCGGATGGGCATGGCGAGAAAGAGAAAACCGCTTATGAGCCCATGGCCGTGTTCGCCGAACTCGCCGGGCGCTCCTGGCGCGGCGAGGGGACGGGCCCGGATGGCGCGCCCATCGTCGATATCGCGAAATACGAAATGATCCTCGGCGGGCGAGCCTTTCAGGCGACCCATCGCCTTGAAAGCGGCGTTTATGGCGGGCGCACCATCATTTTCTACGATGAAGCTGCGGAGCAGCACATCTTCCACTATTTCACGACCGCCGGCTTTCATACGACCGGCGTCATCGAGCCAACGGAAAAGGGGTTCAGCGCGGTTGAAACGGTGATCGGCCATTCGGACTATGCGGAAGTTCACTCCGACGTCGTTCTGGAGGGCGACACGTTGCGGGTCGCCTCGCGTCATGTGAAGAAGACAGGCGAGATGTCGGAAGGCGAGGGGATGGTCTATCGCGAGATCGACGATCCGGGGCCCTTGTTTTTCGACGAGGCCGACGCGCTCTTCGGCAAGCGCACGGAAATAAAGGACGCCAGTGACAAATACAGCGACGACTGACGCCGATGAGGGATTTACCGCGCTCAACGAGCTCGGGGATTTCATCGCGCGCGCCGATGCGGAAATGCAGGCGCGCGCTGCGGCGTTTTTTGACGACATCAAACGGCGCCACACTGTGCGCTCTTTCGCGCCGGACGCCGTGCCGCAAAGCGTCATTGAACAGTGCATCGCGGCGGCGGGGCGCGCGCCTTCCGGCGCCAATCATCAGCCCTGGCATTTCGCCCTTGTCGGCTCGCCTGAGATGAAACGCGGTATTCGCCGCGCGGCGGAGGAAGAGGAAAAGGCGTTCTACGCCGGGCGCGCCGGCGAGGAATGGCTCGACGCCCTCGATCCTCTCGGCACGGATGAGCACAAGCCCTTCCTTGAAACCGCGCCCTGGCTGATCGCGGTCTTCGCGCAACGCCGCGGCGGCGTGCGCGTCGGCGAGAACAAGAAGAACTACTACATCAATGAAAGCGTCGGCATCGCCTGCGGCTTCCTCATCGCCGCGCTCCATCACGCGGGTCTAGCGACGCTGACCCATACGCCTAATCCGATGAGCTTCCTGAACGAAAAACTCGCCCGGCCGGCGAGCGAAAAACCCTATCTCCTTATCGTCGTCGGCAAGCCGGCGGATGACGCTGAGATCCCGAACCACGCGCTGATCAAGAAATCCCTCGCCGACATCATGACGGTCTACTGAACCGGCCGTCCTCCCCGCCGCCAAGCGTCGGTGGAAAAGAACTGTTTGCGGGCCTCGCAAATCACCCTAGCGTCCCGCGCGAAGCTAACGGTTTCAGGCGAGCGCCGCCCGCATGGGGATCATCAAGGAATTTCAGGACTTCGCCGTAAAGGGCAATGTCGTCGACATGGCCGTCGGCATCATCATTGGCGGCGCCTTCGGCACCATCGTCAAATCCCTTGTCGATGACGTCATCATGCCGCCGATCGGGCTGGCGCTCGGCAATGTCGATTTTTCGAATATCGTCATTCCGCTGAAGGCCGCGACCAAGGAAACAGAGGCCGTCGCGATCAATATCGGGGCCTTTATCAACAATGTGATCGCGTTCCTGATCGTCGCCTGGGCGGTGTTCCTGCTCGTTAAGGCCATGAACAGTCTGAAGAAAAAGGCCGAGGAGGAGCCGGCGAAATCGGAAACGCCGGTTCAGCCGCCGCGTGAAATTGTGCTTCTTGAGGAGATCCGAGACGCCCTCAGGGCCCGTAGTTGAGTTCAAATACCCAAGCCAGTGAGTGAAAAGACCCGGCGCGACTGTCCGCGCCGGGTCTTTTTGCTTTTAGCGGCGTTGCTTTCCAGGGGCGGACGACCTAGACCCTCATTTTTGCCACGGAGGGACCGGTGAACAAATCCGCAGTCTGAGTTTAAGTTGTTCTCGACTGAAAGGATTCGCCATGTCTCAAGACGACGCCCGTCCGTTTCCGCCGCCCGATGCCCAATTCCCCGTGCCGCTGCCCGATGGTTCGCGCCATCCGGGAACCGTGTTCCTGAAGGCGGTCATCGATCATCCCCGCTGGCGGATCGGCGACTATAGCTACGCTAGCACTTTCGATCCGCCGAGCAATTGGGCGTCGCGGCTGGCGCCGCATCTTTATGATTTTTCGCCCGAGAAACTCGCGATCGGAAAGTTTTGCCAGATCGCTGATCGCGCGGTCTTTGTGACGGCGTCCGCCAATCATCGCTATGACGGTTTTTCGAGCTTTCCTTTCGCGGTTTTTGGCGGCGGTCCCGTCGAGGGGCGCCCCTCTATGCCGGGCCCGGGAAAAGACACTGTTATCGGCAACGATGTCTGGATCGGGCAGGGCGCCATGATCCTGCCGGGCGCGCGGCTCGGCGACGGGGTTATCGTGGGCGCAGGCGCGGTCGTTTCCGGCGCCGTTCCCGATTACGCGATCGTCGCTGGCAATCCGGGGTCCGTGCGGCGGATGCGGTTTTCCGACGACGTTATCGCGCGTCTGAAGGAGATCGCCTGGTGGGACTGGCCGATTGAACGGATCCTTAAGAATGAGGCGGCGATCTGCGGGGGCGATATCGGCGCTTTGGAGAAGGCGGCGCAAACGTGAAATTGCCGCGTTGTCGGCCGCCGCGCCCGCGTCTATATGCGGGCATTCTCTTATAAAGTTGAGCTGAATGACGCCGCTTAAGAACATCCGCAACTTCTCCATCGTCGCCCATATCGACCATGGCAAGTCGACCCTCGCCGACCGTCTCATTCAGGTGACGGGCGGGCTGACGACGCGCGAGATGAAGGAGCAGGTGCTCGACTCGATGGAGCTTGAGCGCGAGCGCGGCATTACCATCAAGGCCCAGACCGTGCGCCTGAAATACAAGGCCAGGGACGGCGAAGACTATGTCCTCAATCTCATCGACACGCCGGGCCATGTCGATTTCACCTATGAGGTCTCGCGGTCCTTGTCGGCTTGCGAGGGCGCGCTGCTTGTGGTTGACGCGAGCCAAGGCGTCGAGGCGCAGACGCTCGCCAATGTCTATCAGGCGATCGAGGTTGATCTCGAAATCGTGCCGGTTCTCAACAAGGTCGATCTGCCGGCCGCGGACCCCGAACGCGTTAAAGCCCAGATTGAGGACGTGATCGGCCTTGATGCGAGCGACGCGCTGGAGATTTCAGCCAAGACCGGCGCCGGCGTGCCGGACGTTCTTGAAGCCATCGTTGAGAAACTCCCGGCGCCCAAGGGCGACGAGACAGCGCCCTTAAAAGCGCTGCTCGTAGATTCCTGGTATGACCCCTATCTCGGGGTTGTTGTCCTTGTCCGGATTATCGACGGCGTTCTTAAAAAGGGGATGAAAGTCCGCATGATGTCGACCGGCGCCGTCTACGGCGTCGACCAGGTCGGCGTCTCGACCCCGAAGAAGACGCCGGTCGATGCGCTGGGTCCCGGCGAGATCGGCTATATCACCGCCTCGATCAAGGAAGTTGCGGACACCAATGTCGGCGACACCATCACCGAAGATCGCCGCCCGACAGAAAAAGCGCTTCCCGGTTTCAAACCCTCCGTACCCGTTGTTTTCTGTGGCATCTTCCCGGTCGACGCCGCCGATTTCGAAGACTTGCGCGAGGCCATGGGCAAGCTGCGCCTCAACGATGCGAGCTTTGAGTTCGAGATGGAAACCTCCGCCGCGCTCGGCTTTGGTTTCCGTTGCGGATTTTTGGGGCTCTTACATCTCGAGATCATCCGCGAACGGCTTGAGCGTGAGTTTGATCTTGATCTCATCACCACCGCGCCGAGCGTCGTCTATCACGTGCACATGACCGACGGCGCGATGATCGAGATGCACAACCCGGCGGACATGCCAGACCCCGTCAAGATCGATCACCTCGAAGAGCCATGGATCAAGGCGACGATCATGACGCCCGATGAATATCTCGGCGGCGTCTTGAAGCTATGCGAGGAGCGGCGCGGCGTTCAAGTCGACCTCACCTATGCCGGCTCGCGGGCGATGGTGGTTTACGAGCTTCCCCTCAACGAAGTCGTCTTTGATTTTTACGATCGGCTGAAATCGGTCTCCAAGGGCTATGCGAGCTTCGACTATCAGATGCTCGACTATCGCGCCGAGGCGCTCGTCAAAATGCAGATCCTCGTCAATGACGAGCCAGTCGACGCGCTTTCCATCATCGTTCACCGCGACAAGGCGGAGACGCGCGGGCGCGCCATGTGCGAGAAGCTGAAAGACTTGATCCCGCGCCACATGTTCAAGATCCCGATCCAGGCGGCGATCGGCGGGCGCATCATCGCGCGCGAAACAATCGCGGCGCTGAGGAAAGACGTCACCGCCAAATGCTATGGCGGCGACGCGACGCGGAAACGAAAGCTCCTCGAAAAGCAGAAAGAGGGCAAGAAACGCATGCGCCAGTTTGGCCGCGTTGAAATCCCGCAGGAAGCCTTCATCAAGGCGCTGAAGATCGATAGCTGAGCTTAATGTTCGGCCCGGCCCGCGATCGCGCCCTAATGCAGTTTTAGCTTCGGCCGGATGACATTGTTCACATGGCCGACAAAGATCATGAAGACGCCCTTCAACCAGCCATGGATGGCGAAGAGGTGCATCCGGTAGAGCGAGACATACATCAATCGCGCGAGCCGTCCTTCGACCGCCATGCGCCCGCCGACGAGATTGCCCATCAGGCTGCCGACCGTTGAAAAGCGCGACAGCGAGACGAGCGATCCATAATCCTTATACTGAAAGGATTTTAGCGATTTGTCGTTGATCATCGCACAGATATTGTCGAAGACCGTGTCCGCCATCTGATGGGCGGCCTGGGCGCGCGGCGGGATTGGCCGCTCGTCGCCTTCCGGGATAAAATGCGCACAGTCGCCGATCGCAAAAATGCGCTCGTCGCGGGTCGTCTGCAGGGTCGGTTTGACGACCAGCTTGTTGGCCCTCGTCGTCTCGAGTCCGGCGATCTCGTGCAGGAAGTCCGCCGCCTTGACGCCCGCCGCCCAGACCTTGAGATCGCCGCGCACCGTATCGCCGTTTTTGAGAACCATGCCGTAGGGCGTGACCTCGACGACTTGCGCGTCGGTGACGACCTTGACGCCGAGCGCTTCCAGCTCCTCGCGGGCCGCGTCCGCGAGTTCTTCCGGCAGCGCCGGCAGGATGCGCGGGCCCGCTTCGAGAAGCGTCACCTTGAGGCGCGATTCGTCAAACACCTCGAGACCGTAATGCTTAAGGCCGCCGGCGGCGTTATAGAGCTCGGCGGCGAGCTCGACCCCTGTGGCGCCGCCGCCGACAATCGTCACATTCACATATTCATCCGCATCGGGAAAAATGCTCATCGCCCGGGAAACCCGCAGGCATTGGTTCAACAGTTTCGTGCGAAACCGGTCGGCCTCGGCTCGGCTTTCAAGATAAAGGCAATGCTCCATAACGCCCTTGACGCCGAAATCGTTGGCCACGGAGCCGATGGCGACCACGAGGTAATCATAACGGATGCGGTGTTCGCCCATGATCTCCGAGCCGTTCTCATCATAGAGCGGGGCGACGACGACCTGGCCGCGCTCCCGGTCGATGTCCTGCAGGGAGCCGAGGAAATACCGATAGCGATTGGCGTGGCCGTGGCTGCGATAGCCGATCTCGTCGAGATTAGCGTCAAGCGAGCCGGCTGCGACCTCATGCAGAAGCGGCTTCCAGATATGGGTCGGGTTCCGCTCCAGAAGGATAATGTCATAGTCCTTTCGCCCGAACCGCCGGCCGAGCTTGGTCACCAGCTCTAGCCCGCCGGCGCCGCCGCCGACAACGACGATCTGCGTTTTCTTTCCCTCGGCGCGAGCAGGCCGCGGAGCGGGCGCCGTTTCAGCGCCCGAGACGCTTTCTTCCTGGCGCATCGGTTGGGCCATGACGATTTTATTCCTTCTTCCCGGTCTTTTGGCGGCGGTTCGCCAAGCTTGATCAATTTTGCAGTTTAAAGAAAGCGGCGTTTTGAAAACACCCGCCAGCCTGCGGCGATTTTACATTAACGCGAGGTTAATGCGGCGAGCACCGGGGCGTTTTTCAATAATGCCTTAAGCCTTCTTTCAATACTCTCCACCGCGCCGGCAGCCAAGAGCAGACAAGGACATGAACGACCTGAGGGGGCAAGCGATCGAAGCGCCGCGCGAGGACGATGCGGCCGCCGTTTCCCTGCGGATCATTCAGTCGACCCCGGTCGTACGTTATGTCCACATTTCCTGCTGGGCGCTGCTTTTGGCGATGATCGCGCCGCTTGTGATTGTCGCCGTCTGGTATGTTCTGACCATGGCCGCCGGCGTACTGCGCACCGTTGTCGAGGCGCGCATGAAGGCGAGCGGACGCGACGGCGCCGACGACCCGAAAAAGCGCCGCTACGCGGTGGTCGCAATGTTCTCCTGCTCCTTCTGGGCGGCGGCGCCGGTGATCGCGTTTCAATCTGGACACGACTTCAGCGTCGCGGCCGCGATGTTTCTCATTGTCACCGGCTACATGCTGGCCTTCGCGCAATTCCGATCAACGCCGGTCAACGCTCTGATCGCAACCTCGCCATACGCCTTGGCGTTTGGGCTCTGCGCAGCGACGACCTATGGCGGTCCTTATTTCGCGCCGATGCTCGCCGCGACGCCGGTCCTCGCCGCCGCCATCGGCTATGTGCTGACCTTCGGCTATCTCGCCCAGTCGAACATTGACCGGGCCGCGCGCGAACGCCGGGAGTTGATTGCAGAATTGTCCGCCGCCCGCATCGCCGCGGAGCGCGCATCGGAAGCGAAATCGATGTTCCTCGCCAATATGAGTCACGAAATCCGCACCCCGATGAACGGGGTTCTCGGCATGACGGAGCTTCTCGCCTCAACCCGTCTCAATAGCCGCCAGCGCATTTTCGCCGACACCATTCACAAGTCCGGCGCGGCGCTCTTGACCATCATCAACGACATTCTTGATTTCTCGAAAATCGAGGCGGGCAAACTTGAACTGGAGCTATCGCCTTTTGACTTGCGCGCATCAGTTGAGGACGTGGCCGCGCTCTTCGCCTCGCGCGCGCAGGAAAAGAAGATCGAACTCATCGTTCGTTTTCAGCCCGATCTGCCGAGCCAGTTGATCGGCGACGGCGGGCGCATCCGGCAAGTGGTCGCCAATCTCGTCGGCAATGCGATCAAGTTTACGAGCGCCGGCCATATCCTCATCAATGTTTCCGGCAAGCCCGGCGCGGACGAAGCGGCGATCCGGGTTGAGGTGCAGGACACCGGCGTCGGTATTTCCGGCGACAAGCTGGAGCACATCTTCGACGCCTTTCAGCAGGCCGATACGACCACCACCCGTCAGTTTGGCGGCACCGGCCTTGGCCTTTCGATTTCAAGCCGTCTGATCGAGACCATGGGCGGCAAGATCGGCGTTCATTCAGAAGTGGGCCTTGGCTCGACCTTCTGGTTTGAGGTGATGCTGCCGACCCGCGAACGCGACGCCGACGACGCGCCGCGCACCTTTGATCCCGCCAATCGGCGCGTACTGGTCGTCGACGATATCGACGTCAACCGCCAGATCCTGCTCGAGCAGCTCGATTCCTGGGGCTTTTCCGTCGTCTCCGCCGCAAGCGGGGCTGAGGCCCTGGCGATGCTGCGCGGGGCGCAGTCGCGCGGCGACCCCTTTGAACTGGCGGTCATCGATTATCACATGCCGGGCATGGACGGCGAAGAACTGGCGCGCCGCGTCAAGACCGATCCCGATATCGCCGACACGCATCTCGTGGCGCTGACCTCGGTCGATCGCGGCGGCGACGCCGGCCGGTTCCGCCAGATCGGCGTTGCGGCCTATCTCGTAAAGCCGGCGCGCGCAGCGCTTTTGTTTGAGACCCTCGCCAATATCCTGCGGGGCGAAGGCGGGCAGGACCTGTCCTTCGAAGCCGATGGCGAGGCGGCCGTCGAGGCGCTTGGCGAGGCGAGCCCCGCGCAGGCAGTGCGCCGGCGGATATTGCTCGCTGAAGACAATGAGGTGAACCAGCTGGTGATCCGCCACATGCTTGATCCCAACGCCTACGAATTGCTTGTTTCCGGGAACGGGCGCGAAGCCGTCGATCAGTTCAAGGATAATGTCGACGATATTGACCTTGTCCTGATGGACGTCTCCATGCCTGAGATGGACGGGTATGAGGCGACCAACCAGATCCGCTCCTTCGAGTCGGAAACGGGGCGCAAGCCGACGCCCATTGTCTGCCTGACCGCCCATGTCATGGCCTCGGATGTCGAGATGGCGCACAAGGCGGGGATGGACGACTATCTCTCAAAGCCGGTGAGCAAGGACAAGCTCGATCGCGTGCTGGCGCGCTGGCTGCGCGAGGCCGCGCCGACGGCGGCGACAGGCTAAGCGCCTTAGTCCTCCAGGCGCGCCATATCCTCGTCGGAAATGTCGAAATTCGCATAGACATTCTGAACGTCGTCGCAATCATCGAGCGCGTCCATCAGCTTCATCAGCGTTTCGACCTTGTCGCTTTCAACAGGGATCGTGTTTTGCGGCTTCCAGGTCGGCTTGGCCGTCTCCGCCTCGCCAAACTTTCCCTCAAGCGCCGCGGCGACATCGGCGAGCCTGTCAAAAGCGCAATAAACATCGTGGCCATCTTCCGATGACTGAACATCTTCGGCGCCGGCTTCGATGGCGGCTTCAAGCATCTCGTCCTCGCTCGCCGCATCGGCCGGATATTGGATATAACCCACAAGATCGAACATGAACGAGACCGACCCCGTCTCGCCCATATTGCCGCCATTCTTTGAAAAGATTGCGCGCACCTCGCTGGCCGCGCGATTGCGATTGTCGGTCAGCGCTTCGACGATCACCCCGACACCGGCCGGCCCGAAGCCTTCGTAACGGATCTCTTCGAAATTCGCCTCGTCCGCGCTTGTCGATTTCTTGATCGCCCGCTCGATATTGTCTTTCGGCATCGACTGGGCTTTCGCCGCGGCGATGGCGAGGCGCAGGCGCGGATTGAATTCCGGATCGGGCGCGCCCATTTTCGCCGCAACCGTGATCTCCTTGGAAAGCTTGGAGAACATTTTCGACCGCTTGGCGTCCTGGCGGCCTTTTCGATGCTGGATATTGGCCCATTTGCTGTGTCCGGCCATGGCGACCCCGTTCCTCGCGACGCTTGATGAGTGATGAAGAGCGGCGGATGTAGCCCGCGCGTCCAGTTCATTCAAGCCGCAAGGCGCGCGTGCTGATTGGGGACCACGACAGATGCGCGCGCGAGCGACCTCTTGCCCTCATTCGTCTTCAAAGCGAAGCTTGCGCGTCATGAAATAACAGCAACAAAGGCGGCGCAGATGTCATTAGAGGGAAAAACGATCCTGATTACGGGCGCGTCGCGCGGCATCGGCGCGGCGGCGGCGAAAACTTGTTCAGAGGCCGGCGCGCGGGTCCTGATGCACGCTTCCGCTCCGAGCGATGCGGCCGTCGAGACCGCGCGGGTCATCGGCGCCCGCCCCGAGGACATCCTCTATGAGGACTTGAGCAAACCCGAAGCCGGGTTTCGCCTTGTCGAGCAGGCGCTGGCCCGCGCCGAGACGCTGGACGGCGTCGTCAATAACGCTGGCGTTTACGAGGCCTCGCCGCTCGATGGCGACCGCGCGGCGTGGCGCGAAGGCTGGCGGTTGACGCTGGCCGTCAATGTCGAGGCGCCGGCCGATATCAGCCGGGCGGTTGCGGCGCATATGCAGACCCACGCCGGCGGGATCATCGTCAATGTGGCGAGCCGGGCCGGCCATCGCGGCGACGGGCCGGATCACGGCGCCTACGCCGCGTCCAAGGGCGCGGTGCTTGCGATGACCAAGACCTGGGCCCGCGCGCTCGCCGGCGAGGGCGTTCTTTTCTATGCGGTCGCCCCCGGCTGGGTCGAAACGCGCATGGCGCCGGAAGACATCGAAGCGCGCAAGCGCGCCGTCGCCGACATCCCGCTTGGCCGCGTCGCGCAGCCCGAAGAGGTTGCGGCCCTCATCGCGTTTCTTCTGACGGGCGCTTGCGCGTCAGCGACCGGCGCGACCTTTGACATCAATGGCGCAAGCTATGTGCGGTGAGGGGCTGGACGCCGGTTAGTCAGCTTCCGCAAGGCGCACCTGCAGGCCGCCAATTTCTGTCGTAACATATTGCGCGATGACGTCTTTGGCTTCGCCGAGCGCCTCCGGCGTCGACATTTCGCCGTCGGCGACGGCGACGGCGAGACCTAGGATCTCATTGTAGAGCGGCTCCGGCTCGCCCTGGATCGTCAGGCCGAAGGCGTCGTTCTCGGCCTCGATGCGGTTCCATTCCGCGCGCACGCCGGCCCAAAAGCCGCTCGTCTTCGCCCAGTAGTCATCGCCAATGTCCGTATCGAAATCATCGAACCGGTCATAGGTGTTAATGGCGATCTCGCGCACCAGCGTTTGCGGTTCACCTTTCAGGATCAGTTTCGAATTGTCCTGCTCGTGCACCCAGCCGTCCGGCGTGATGGCGTGACGGTTGACGGCGTCCACGGCCTGATAGTCGTCGCGCGTCGTCGCATCGCGCCGCGGCAGCGGGCGCATCTCGCGCGGCGGCGTCCATTGCGAGACGCCGTCGTCATGGGTCCAGGCGCCTAGCGCTCCGTAGCGCGGCGCGTCGTCGACTTGATAGACCACTTGCGACCATTTGCCTTTCGCTTCGCTCGCTGAGACGGCGCGTTTTTCCCACGCATTGCCGCCGACAAAGACAAGGACGCTTGCCGGCTCATAGCGCCAGTCCTGGCGCCAGTGCTTGACCGGAAACTTGTCGTCGCCGCCGACAACGAGAATATGTTGCAGACTGATGAAATCGCCGCTGTCCTCGATCACGCGCACGATCTCGTCGCCGCCGCTGAGCTTGCGGTCTTTCAATTCATAGTCGTCGACAAAGGCGACCGTCTCAATGAAGTCGAACTGGACGCGGAAGTCGCCCGCCATGGCGAGGATCGCCTCGCGGTCCTGTTGAAATTTTTCCTGCGTCGCGACGGTTGATGTCGCGGGCGTCTCGGCGATCTCGGCGGCGGTGACGCAGCCGCCAAGGGCGAGCAGGGCGCCGGCGGCGAATGGGCGGAGGAAAGCGGCGGTTCGGTTCATCGGTTTCGGTCCCCATGGGCGTTGCGCGAGGGGAGGATCGCCCGCTCGCTAGTGAATTCCAAAAAATCTATATTGCGAATGATTCTAAGTTGCAACCGCAAAAAGCGTGATCTATGGATATTGCAATTGTGAATCATTCTCAAGTACGGAGCGAGGGGCCGATGAAGCGATTTTTGATGGGGTGCGCGGCGTTGAGCGCTATGGGCGGCGTTGCGGCGGCGCAGGACAGGGGCGAATCTGAGGTCAGCGTCGATATATCGCCATTCCTGCTGGCGTCCGCGGACACGATCACGGTCTATGCGACGCGCAATCCGATCGAGGCGTTCGATTATCCGGGCCAGGTCACCGTCATCGACAAGGATGTGATCGACGACTTCAACCCGTCGACCATCGCCGACATTTTCGACGCCGTCCCGGGTTCGAATATCGGCGGCGGGCCCCGCCGCTCGGGCCAGACGCCGGACATTCGCGGTCTTTCCGGCGAGGGCGTTCTCGTTCTCTTTGACGGCGCGCGCCAGAGCTTTCTTTCCGGTCATGACGGCCGGTTCTTCGTCGATCCCGATCTCATCCAGGCGGTTGAAGTGGTGCGCGGGCCGACCTCGGCGCTTTACGGATCGGGCGCCCTTGGCGGGGTCATCGCCCTGCGCACCGTTACCGCCGACGACCTGATGCGCGACGACGAGACGGCGAGCGTGAAGGTCGGCGGCGGCTTTCAAAGCGTCAACGACGAATGGCGCGTTACAACAACCGGCGCCTGGCGCACGGACGACAACCGCTTTGATGTTGTCGGCAATTTCACGCTGCGAAACTCAGAAGACATCGAGCTCGGCAATGGCCTGACGCTCCCCGCCGATGACGAGGTCTTGTCCTCGCTTCTCAAGACGACGTTCCGTCCGACAGACGCGCTGACACTGTCGGCTTCGTGGATCCGCTTCGACGGCGAGGCGGTCGACCCCAATAATCCGCAAGGAAATAATATCGCCGGAGACGGCAATGGCGAAGTCTTCCGCGACATTGATGCCAACACCGTGCAAGGGGCGATCAATTATGCGCCGGCGGGCTCCAATCTGATCGATCTTAATGTGGTCGGCTATTTCACGCGCAACATCGTTGACGAAGACGAGGTCGATTCAACGCGGTTGATTTCGCGGGAAGTCGAAACTATCGGCGTAACGGCCGACAACCGCTCGCGCTTCACCTTCGGCGCCGCGGCGGAGCTGAACCTGACCTATGGCGGCGAATACTACCGCGACGAACAGATCGGTCTCGACAATACGACGGTCGATGGAACGCGCGGCGGCGTCTCCGACGCCACGGGGCGCTTCTATGGCCTTTTTGCGCAAGCCGAGCTTGCGCTCAACAAGCCCCTCGGCGCGCCGGGCGTTCTGACGATCATTCCCGGCGTCCGCTGGGACAAGTTCGAGAACGAGGCGGTCGGCGAGATCTCAACCGACGACGAGGCGACGTCGCCGAAAGTCGGCGTCTCTTACAAACCGATCGAGGAACTGATCTTTTTCGGCAATTGGGCGGAAGCCTTCCGCGCGCCCTCCTTCAACGAGCTTTATGCGGACGGCGTTCATTTCCAGATCCCGAACCTCTCCGTGCCGGGCCCGTTCGGACCCTTCGGTCCGCCGGCCTTCGTGACGAATTTCTTCGTCGCCAATCCGGACCTCGTGCCGGAGGAATCGCAAACCTGGGAAGTCGGCGCCGGTTTTGACCTCGCCAACGTTCTCTTTGACGGCGACACGCTGACGGCGAAAGGTTCATACTATGAGTCAAACGTCGACAATCTGATCGATCTTGAGGTCAATATTCCGTTTACGTGCTTTTTATCGCCGGGCGAGCTGCCGCCATTCGCGCCGCCCTGCGGTTCCGGCGAAGTGGCGGGCAATTTCAGCCGCAATGTGAATGTCACCAACGCCGAACTTGAAGGCGTTGAAGTCGAAGCATTTTATGACTCGGACTATTTCTACACGCGCGCGAACTATTCGACGATCGACGGGCGCGACGTCGATACGGACGACTTCGTCGGCATTTTGACCCCGTCGACATTTTTCATCGACGCCGGCGTCAAATGGCCTGCCGCCGATATCCGCCTGGGCGGTCGCGTGCTCGTCGCCAGCGACTTCGACGAGGTCAACGATCCCGTCGAGGCGCGCGACGGCTACACGGTCGGCGATCTCTACATGGTCTGGGAGCCAGCGGCGGGCGCGCTCAACGGTCTGCGCATCGATCTCGGCGTCGATAACATCGCTGATACGGATTACGAGGTCGTCGCCGCCGGCGTCAGTCAGCCCGGCCGCAATTTCAAGGCGGCGATCAGCTGGCGGAAAGGGTTTTAATCCTGTGACTTATGTGAACGGCGTCACCATGCAAGGTCTTGGCGACGGCGGCGGTTTCGCCCTGTGGTCGTTTCGCGCCATCGCGTCGGGCTGCGGCGGATGCGCGGTTTTGCAACGCGGTTTCGGAACGATTTTCGGCGAGGACGGCCCGCTCGCTTTTGAGGAAATTCGGCGCTTCACGCGCGTTCTTGGCAACGCCGGCCGGCGCCGGCTCCTCCTCGCTGAAGCGGGATGCTGCGGCGTGACAGCGGACGAGCTCAGCGTCGTCGCAACGCTCGCCGCCGCGCAGGCCGATGACTACGTCGCCTGCAAGGCCCACCTCAGCTGGTTGATGGGCGGTCGCAATGAAGACGCCGGCGTCCTCGCCGCGAGCCGGGCGGCGGCGGTGTTCACCCAGCACGGCTGGCTGATCGCGCCGCCGGCGATCGAAATTACGATTCGCGACAAGCGCGTCACGGGGCCGGTGTCAGACATAACCGGTCACGCATAAAAACGCCGAGGCGATCGGTGAGCGGACAAAGCGGGAAGGCCAAATGATTATCGAACGCGGCGAAACACGATCGCTCCTTGCATGGCTCACGAGCCAGGAACGCGTATTGCAGTTCTGGATTGACGAATGCGCGGCAAGCGCGCCACCTGACGACACGCTCGTTGAAAAGCTTGAAGAGCACCGCTTCTGGCTCTTGAGCTGCATCGACGATATCGCCGAGGACGCGGCGTGAAGAACAGCTTTGGACCGCGGTCACGATTTACGCTTGCGCGCGCGGTCGCGCTCGCCGCAGGCCTGGCTGTTTTCGGCTGGGTTTACTGGACGGGCCATGACATCGGCGTGCAGACCGAGCGCGCCGAGCTGATCGCCGCGATCTGGCGCCATGTCGGTCATGGCGTCGTTCTGGCGCCGGCCCTCATCGCCTATCTCTGGTTTCGCTTTCGCGACGTAAGGAGCGGCGAAACGCGCCCCGTTTCGAGGGCGCTTTTTGGATTGATGGCGCTCAGCATTGTCTTCTTGATCGTCTCCGGCCCGATCGTCGTTTGGACATATGGCGCCGATCTCAAGATCTTTGACTGGGTCGTGATCCCGGGCCCTGTCGGCGACACGCCGTGGCTTCATGATCCGTTGGAAGCGGCCCATGTCTTGATCGCAAAGGCGACGCCTTATCTCATTCTTGCGGACGCCGCCGCTTGGATGACAGCGCTAGCGCGCAAACGCGCCTCGGCGTAACGCGCCGCGCGGGCCGCGCCTTAAAGGTTCCAGAACAGCGTCAGCGACACATTGTGGTTCATCTGATCTTCAGTGGCGCCGGGAATGTTGAGGATGTTGTTGAGATAGCCGGTCTCGATGCGCGCCGAGTCAGTAAGATGCCATGCTGCGCCGACGAAAAGACGGTTCTGGTCAAACCCGCCGTCCTGTCCCCAGTCGGCGTCGTTCAAATTGAGAAAGAGCTCATCCCAGAGGACGACGGAGATATCGCTTTCGCCAATGGGCCGCTCCCAACGGACAAATTGGCGAAACCGCCAGCCGGTGTCGTTGCCGGTTTCGCGAAATCGTTGCTCCAGGCGAGAGCGCCCGCCCAAACGACCGCCGAGTAGCTCTGGAAGCGGATAAGTCGCCTGCTGCCAGAAACGGTTTTCCTCGATGTCGGGCCTGTCCTCGCCGCGTGAGACGACCCGAGCGTAGCCGGCCCAGACATCGAGATTTGGATTCACCCGCCAGCCAAGGGCGGGGCGAATGATTGTAACGCCGAGATCGGTGGTGTTGTCGCGAAAACGCGCATGACCGTCAAACCAGAGCAACAGCCGGCTGTTTTCCTTAACCGGCCCGGCGACGGCGATCGCGTTCCAAAGCTGGGTATCGCTTTCGATGTCCTGACCGCTCGCTGTAGAAACGGCCGACAATGACCCGGCTGCGGCGAGTGCTACGCATACTGACTTTACCTTCATTCGCGTGATCCGTTGATGGCCGAGCAACGTTCGCTCAATTCAGTTTGAGGGGAGATAGGACGCTGCGCGCCCGTGAACAATACGAGGCTGAAAGCAGCGCTTCTGAAACGCTGCGACGGGGATCGTTGAATGGGTTCGCTGATATTCTCTGAGAAGGCGTCTCATGCCGCCTTCTCATTCAAAAAACCCTGTCAGCACAACGCTTCATGCACCATCGGCCGGGCGCGCGAATTCCTATTTGTCTATCATATTCAGATGACGTGATAGAGACTTTTGATCGGAAATTCTCAATTAGCCTTTCGGCCTCGCCGCGCGAAAACAGCTCAGCTTTCCATCTTTTTTGAAAGCATCCGCTGCAGGGTGCGGCGGTGCATCCCGAGTTGGCGCGCCGTCTTTGAAATATTGCAATCATTCTCTTCAAAGACGCGCTTGATATGCGTCCAACGCACATCGTCGGGCGACATGGCGTTCACCGGCGGTTCGGCGTGGCCGTCGCGCGGCGCTGTCAGCGCTTTTTCAAGATCGTCCGCATCCGCTGGTTTCGGCAGAAAGTCGATGGCGCCGGCTTTCGCGGCGGCGACGGCGGTCGGAATATTACCGTAGCCGGATAATACGACGACGCGCGGATTCTCCGCCCGATCGGAAAGGGCGTCGACGACGTCGAGGCCATTGCCGTCGCCGACGCGCAAATCGACGATCGCAAAGGCCGGCGTCTTGGTTTCGAGAATATTGATCGCTTCGCTGACCGAGCTGACAAGCGTGGTGGCAAAACCTCGCTTCTCCATGGCGCGGCCGAGACGCTCGCGAAAGGCGTCATCGTCATCGACGATCAGCAGCGTTTTCTCCGCGGACGAGGCCTGTGGAAGCGGATCGGCCAAGGTCGTTTCTTCTACATTCAACGTGTGGGTATTCAGCGTGTCGGTCATTACGTCCTCCGATCCTTCTACGGAGCGGGCGCCGCCGCCGATCATTCTGCGCGCCTGCGACGAAGCACCGCCGGTCTGGCGGGCCGCGCGCGGGCGTAGCTCGGGGCATGACTGAAAACGCTACGCTGACCGTTTATTTTGACGGCGCCTGCCCCTTATGCCGCTCCGAAATCGGTTTTTACCAACGCCAATCCGGCGCTGAAGCCATTGATTGGGTTGATATTTCTGGCCCCGGCGACGGCGAGGTCGCGCCCGGTTTGAGCCGCGGGGCCGCCCGCGGACGGTTCCACGTTCGGGACGCGGAGGGCGAGCTCATTTCCGGCGGCGTCGCCTTTGCTGAATTATGGCGGGCCCTGCCGCGATTCGCCTGGGCGGGCCGACTGTTCGCCCGCGCGCCCTTCCGCTGGCTGATCAACGCCGCCTATGAGGTCTTCCTACCCTTGCGACCTTATCTGCAGCGCTTCGCGCGAAAAGTCTCATCATCGCGCGGCGTCAACCAGGGTTCGTAAGCCGCGGCTTGCTCACGGGCGCGCCGTCTGCTACCTCGCCGCCGAGGTAAGGTTCCTATGCCAGAGATTGTGACCAGCTGAATCCGTTTTCGCAGCGCGCGCCTTAACGACGGGCCGCGCCAGGCATTCAGTTTCTTCTCAGGCGACTTCCATGAACATCTCCAAGGCGGAGCAGCGCACGCTGCACGTGCTCGCGCGCGGTGGCGCAATCCTCGTCGAAAAAAATGACGCGGGTAAAATCTGCGTTGTGAACTGCATCACCCGCGAGGGCTGGACCCTCGCAGACTGCACGCTCTGCGTTTTCCAGAGGCTGAAACGGCGCCGGCTCGTCGCGTCAGCAAATAGCGGGCCTTATCGGATCACGGCGTTGGGTCGCCGGTCGGTCCGCTCGCAACTCGACAACCGGTCGTAAGCGAAAGACGCGCGGGCGATCAGAACGTCTCGGCGCCGGCCTGTTCGAGCCGGCCGCCGAGGCGGATCGGCGCGATGGCGGTCGCGAGCCCTTTTGCATCGTCAGTTTCGATGATGACGCCGCAGACCGTCGCTTCGCCCGCCGCCGGCGAGAAGCGCCCGCCCGGCATCTTGTTGACGAAGCGGCGCAACGGCTCGGATTTCTCCATGCCGATGACGCTGTCATAGTCGCCGCACATGCCGAGATCGGTAATATAGCCCGTCCCGCCGGGAAGGATTTGATGATCCGCTGTCGGAACATGCGTGTGCGTGCCGACGACGAGGCTCGCCCGACCGTCGACATGATGGCCCATGGAGTACTTCTCGCTGGTCGTCTCGGCGTGGAAGTCGACGATGACCGCATCCGCCTCGCGGCCGAGGGAGACGCCATCAAGCTCGCAGTCGATGGCGGCGCATGGATCGTCGATATGCTGGGGCATGGCGCGTTGCCCCTGAACGTGAACGACCAATACATTCCGGCCGTCCGGCGTTTGCGCCATGATCGATCCGCGCCCCGGATTGGCGGGCGGGAAATTCACCGGCCGCAACAGGCGCGGCTCCTTGTCGAAGAGATCAACGTCATCGCGCTGGTCGAAGGCGTGATTGCCCGTGGTCAGGACGTCCGCCCCGGCCTCGAAAAGTTCATCGACAATGCGCCGCGTGACGCCGAAGCCGCCGGCGGCGTTCTCCGCATTGACGACGACGAAATCGAGCGCGAGACGACGGCGCAGCCCGGGCAGGCGGTCAATAAGACCGTGCCGGCCGCTGCGTCCCATGACGTCGCCGAAGACTGCAAGGCGCAATGGAGTGTTGCTTTCTGTTCTGCTCAGGGCGCGCAGCGCATGGCGCCGCGCTCGGTCACGATCCAGTCGAGGCGGTGATCTAGGGGCGAGACCGGCAGCGCGTCAACTTCCTGATCGGCGAAAGCATAGCCAACCGCAAGAAAGGCGCTTTCCGCGCGCAGGGCCGCCAAAGTGCGGTCGTAATAGCCGCCGCCATAGCCGAGCCGGTCGCCGCGGCGTGTGTAGCCGAGCAGCGGGGCGACGATGATATGCGGCGTGACGGCGGCGGCGTCTTCTGACGGAACCATTTCGCCGAAGGCGCCGCGCTTCAGCTCGTCGCCGGGCGCATAGGCGCGAAAGACGAGGGGCGCCGGTTTTCTCGCCGCCACGGGAAGGGCGATCGCAATGCCGCGCCCGATCAGCTCTGCGGCTAGGGGCTCCGTATCAAGCTCGTCGCGGATCGGATGATAGAGGGCGACGATCGCATTGTCGTCGATCGGGATTGCGTCGAGGAACACCCGCGCCGCGTGGCGCGCCGCATCGGGGCGCTTATCCGCCGCTGCGCGCCGCGTAATCTTCATGCGCTCGCGCCAGACATGTTTCGGATCGAAGAAAGAGCGGATGGGCGGCGGCATCTCGGCGACACGAGTTGCGTGAAAGAAAAGCGCCGCCCTGGCCGTCGGACCCTTGTTCACCCTGGACCCTAAGGACCAGGTGGGCGCCGCGTGATAAGGACCAGGGTCCAAACCAGAGGCAGCTCCCGATAGAAAAGCTAAGGCCCCGGGGAATCTGGTCCTGACGGGCCGGGCAGCCGATCGAAGATAGGGATCGCTTACGCGTGGGTAAAGGGGCCGGAACCCTCAGCCTTTGCGGCTGATCTCCGAACGAGATTGTCCCATATGTCGCCAGCTCGGATAAAGCAGGCAGCCAAGAAACGAAAATGACGCAGCGACCAAAAGCGCGAGCGCGAAAATGCCGCCGCCCGCTTCGCCAAGCCAATTCGCAACAAGACATGTCAGCGCGATGATCAGGTAAGGATAGACCGGCGGGTTCTGGGTCATGTAGCGACGCACGAAAAGCGCCATCGACACCACCAGCAAAGCCAGCGCGTAAATGTCAAAGATTGTGATCATGGGGTTCGCCCTCCATCGACCCGCTAAAATTAAGTCGAATTGGAAAAAGAAAAATGAACGGCGCCGATGACATTTGAGCGATGTTTTTAACCCTCGCCGGGCGTTCAGCGGCGCGCATTCGCCGGACTGCAAGGGCTTTGCCCTGACGGGCAGCGCGGCATGGTTAATGCGCTGCGGGCGCGCTTTGACTAAAACGATAAACGCCAATCTGCGCCGCTCCATAAGCGCGCCGGTCGATTTCAAGGAAGCTGTCGACGGCGGCAGGCGCCTCGTCCTTTCCCTGTTCGACAATGAGAAATGCGCCCGGCGCCAGCCAGTCGCCGTCGCGAAGCGTCGCCAATGCGATCGCTGCGAGCCCTTCGCCATAGGGCGGGTCGAGAAAGGCGAGGGTGAAGGGCGGTCCGACGCCAGCGGGTTTCTCGCCGAGCGCCGTCGCCGAGCGGCGGTGAATGCGGGTTGCACCGAAGAGACCGAGCGTCTCGATATTGACGCGAATGGCGCCGCGGGCCGCCGCATCGGTCTCGACAAAGAGGCACCAGGCCGCGCCCCGCGACATCGCTTCAAGACCGAAAGCGCCTGAGCCCGCGAAGAGATCGATGACCCGCGCGCCGTCGAATTCGAAATCGGGACGCGCGGCGAGGCTGTTGAAAATCGCCTCGCGCGTCCGGTCGGCTGTGGGACGCGTTGAGCGGCCCTTCGGCGCCTCGATCACGCGCCCGCCGAATCTCCCGCCGATAATCCGCATAGAAAACGTTATCCTTCGTGACCGGCGCCGACGATCCAGCCTTCTTCGGCGAGCACGGCGCGGTTGTCTTTTGCGCTAAGGCCGGCGGGCCGCGCCAGCATGTCTCCAAAAGCGCCGTCTGAATCAAGTCGGGCGTAAGCGCTCGCCACCGTGCGCACTTGCGCGGCGTCCTTGACCTCGCCGGGCTTGAGCTTCGGCGTCATCATCGACGGGTAGACTTCGGCGATCGTCAGCGGTCGATCAAGGCGGGACGCCCATCGCGTCTCATAGGGCCAGATCGCGCAGCACGAGCGATAGGATTTGCGCAACGCCTCAAGCCGCGCCATGCCGAGCATCGCCTGGCTGCCGACCGCGCCATTGTAAGCAAGCTGCCAGACCGATTTCGCCGGCGGGCGCCAGCGCTCGACAATGCGATATTCGCGGGACCGGAAGGCGGCGCCCGTCGGTTTCGTCGCCGGAAGGCCAGGTATTTCCCGGGCGTGCGGGCGCCCCCAGAAATGCGGGGCCCTCAGGCGCTCTTCGTTCCAGCGCGCGGCGAGGGCGAAGCGGTTCGAGGCGTTGTCCTCGCCGTCCTCCACCTCGCGGGCGAGCATCGTCCACAACGCGCGCCAGCCGCTGCGTCCGGTCAGCGTTTTTGCGGCGCCGGCCGGATAACCGAAGGGGAAATCGAAGCCCGCGAATACCCGCTGGCCCTTTCCAAGATGCCGGTCGATGCGCTGGGCGAGGAGCGCCATGGCATGCGCGCGGGTCGGCGGATTGACCGGCGTAGTGCTCCGTATGCGGCCTTTATTGCGAGCAACTTCTGCGACCCAGATCGAATCCTTGCCGCGCTTTGGCGAATTGGCGCCGGACCAGTCAATGATGAGATAGACGTCGAAAAGCCGGGTCACGCCTCGTCGTCGTCTTGTCTATGCCCGTCGAGAAAGTCGTTCTGTTTTTTCTTTTTAGCCTTTTCCGCGGCGATCTCGCCCTTGCGCCGTCCATGCTTGGCGCGGTTCTCCTCCGCCTCGCGTTCTTTCTCGGCGCGCTCTTTCTTCTTTCGGAACCGGTTGAGATTGACGATATTGCTCACAGCCCAATCTCCGCGCAGATCGCCTTGCCCAATTGCTCTTTCAATTGCTTGCCGGGGATCTCCTCGAACTCGCCCTTGGCGAGCTTGCCGAGCTGAAAGGGTCCGTAGGCGGTGCGGATGAGGCGGTTCACCTGCAGGTCGAGATGGCGCATCAGATTGCGCACTTCGCGGTTTTTGCCCTCATTAATCGAAAGCGTGATCCAGACATTGCCGCCTTGCGTCTGGTCGAGGCTTGCGCGCACCGGGCCATAGCGCATCCCGTCGATTTCTACCCCGTCTTTCAGCGCATCGAGCGCGGCCTGCGACGTGCGGCCATAAGCGCGCACGCGATAGCGCCGGGTCCAGCCCGTCGACGGCAGTTCAAGCCTGCGCGCAAGATCGCCGGCGTTGGTCAGCAACAATAGGCCTTCCGTCGTCAGATCAAGCCGGCCGACAGAGATGACCCGCGGCAGGCGCCCTTCAAGCGCGCCGAAAACGGTGGGGCGCCCTTGCGGATCCTTATGCGTCGTCATCAGGCCCGACGATTTGTGATAGCGCCATAGCCGCGGCTTTTCCGCCTTGCCGACGCGGGTTCCGTCGACGCGCACATCCATCTCCGGCGTCACCTTGAAGGCCGGCGTCGTCAGGACGGCGCCGTCGACGGTGACGATCCCCTGCTCGATCAGGCGTTCCGCCTCGCGGCGCGAGGCGACGCCGGCGCGGGCGAGAAATTTGGCGATGCGTTCGCCTTTGTCTGTTTCAGGCGCGGTGTCGGCGGTCATGGCGCAAAGGGCGCTCCAGTCGGATACGGACCCCTAGCCATAGGCCGCGCGCGCCGCTCAATCAATTAGCGTTGCTTGCAATTTGTGTTGCTTGCTGGCGCATTGTTGCGCGCCGCTTTATGGCTGGGCGGAAATGGAAACCGACGATCATTATATGAAGCTCGCGCTTGATGAAGCGCGCGCGGCGGCCGCCGCCGGCGAGGCGCCGATCGGCGCCGTCCTCCTCGACGCGCAGGGAGCGGTGATCGCGGCGGTGGGCAACGCCCCGATTGCGTCTCACGATCCGACGGCGCATGCGGAGATCAGGGCCCTGCGCGCGGGCGCGTTGGCGCAGCGCAATTATCGTCTGCCTGACACGACTTTGTTCGTCACGCTTGAGCCCTGCGCCATGTGCGCCGGCGCCATCTCCCACGCCCGCGTCGCACGCCTTGTCATTGCCGCCTCCGACCCGAAAGGCGGCGCGGTGTGGAACGGGCCGAAGTTTTTTGACCAGCCGACCTGCCATTGGCGGCCCGAAATCGCACGAGGGCCCTTTGCGGACGAGGCGGGCCGGCTGCTCAAGGATTTTTTCAAGGCCCGCCGCTCATAGCGCCGCCGCGCCGCTCTTGATCTAGCGCAAATTGGTTGACATCCGGGCGGCATAGACTTGCGGCCTATGGGAGGATTGCCCATGACGTGGAAAACCATTCTCGTTCCCTTCGTCGAAGAAGAAACAGCACGCGCCGGCTTCGCCGCCGCCGCCGTTTTCGCGAAGAAGTTCAACGCCCATATCGTTGCGCTGCATTTGCGCCAGCGGCCGATGCCGACGCAGGCCGTCTATTTCCCATTGGGCGGCGCCTTTCCGCCCGATGACGACGACGCCTTCAAGCAGGCCGAGGACGCACATGCAGCGCAGCTGCATCAGCTTTTTGATGATCTGTGCGACGAGCACAAAGTCGGCATTGTCGCGATGGAAAAACATAAATCCTCGATGGACGCGACGGCGTCCTGGCGGGATGAGAAGGGCGATTTGCCCACAGCTTACGCCAAGGCCGGCGCCGGGTTTGATCTCATTGCGACGATGAAGCCGACGACGCGCGATGCATATTTTCAGTCGCGGCTTGTTGAGGAGCTTCTGTTTCGGTCAGGTCGGCCCGTCCTTTTGTGTCCGAAAATGGGGATGCCATCATTTCCGGCCCGCGCGGCTCTCGCCTGGAACGGAAGCGCGGAAGCGGCGAGCGCGGTCAGCGCGGCGTCGCCGGTCCTCTCCGCCGCTGAAACGGTGCGCATATTGTCCGTAAGCGAATCGCCTGAACAGGAAGCCTCGATCGATGACCTCTCGACGGGTCTGCGCCTTCAGGGCGTCAATGCCGCTGCGAGCGAGATCGGCCTTGAAAAGGGCGTTGACGCGCAGGATGCGCTGATGAAGCGGTTCGCCGGCGCCGAGGTCGATCTCGTCATCATGGGCGCTTATTCGCACAGCCGCTGGCGACAGGCGATGCTCGGCGGGCTCACCCGCGCCATGATCTATGAGAGCGAAACGCCGGTGCTAATGAAGCGCTAGCGTTGGTCGGCGCCGCGAAGGGCCGTCTTGGCTGCTCGCAACGCTTTCGCTTGGCTTCCGCGCCGCTATCATGGGGCCCATGGCACACCTGCCCGACAAACAGCGCCTGCTCGCCGAGGTCGCGCCCTATCGCGCGAAATGGTCGCCGCGGCCCGCCGACGTGACGCCGGAGCCGGCGGGGCCGGGCGAGGAATCCGTATGGGACTATCCGCGCCCGCCTGAGCTGCGCCCCGCGCGGGGCCGGGCCCGCGTAATTTTCGCAGGTGAGACCGTCGCAGACAGTGAAAACGCGCTGCGCGTTGTCGAGACGGCGGGCGCGCCGGTTTATTATTTTCCGCCTGCGGACGTCATGACAGATGCGCTAAAGCGCGCTGACGGCGTTTCCATCTGTGAATGGAAAGGCGCCGCTATCTATTACGATCTTATTGTCGGCGGCGAACGCTCAGAACAAGCGGCCTTTTCCTATCCGGATCCGCTTGATGATCTCGGCGTCGGTTTTCTGCGCATCGCCGGCTGGTTCGGATTTTACCCGGGCCGCGTTGACGCTTGCTATGTCGGCGAAGAAAAAGTCACGCCGCAGCCCGGTTCGCTCTATGCGGGCTGGGTCACGTCAGACATAAAGGGCCCGATCAAGGGCGCGCCCGGCACCGGGCATTGGTGAATTCTATCGGAGAGGCGACATCATGGACTTTGAATATTCCGACCGCTGCAAGGACTATCTGACGCGCCTGCGCGACTTCATGGACGCGCATGTCTTTGAGGGCGAAGAGACCTATCATCGCCAGCACCAGGAATTCGGGCCCGGCGACGGGCGCTGGAAAGTTCCTCCCGTCATCGAAGAGCTAAAGGCCAAGGCGAAGGACGCCGGCCTGTGGAACATGTTCCATCCGTATAAGGAATGGGGCCCCGGTCTCTCCAACGCTGACTACGCCCCGCTGGCCGAAGAAATGGGCCGCTGCCATATCGCGCCGGAGGTTTTCAACTGCGCCGCGCCCGACACCGGCAATATGGAAGTCCTGATGAAATACGGAACGCCCGAGCAGCAGGAGGCGTGGCTGAAGCCGCTCCTTGAAGGCGAGATCCGGTCGGCCTTCCTGATGACAGAGCCCCAGGTCGCCTCGTCGGACGCCACAAATATCGAAACCGATATCGTTCGCGACGGCGATGAGTATGTCATCAACGGGCGCAAATGGTGGTCGTCAGGCGCCGGTGATCCGCGCTGCAAGATCTTCATCGTCATGGGCAAAACCGACAAGAGCGCCGAGCGCCACAAGCAACAGTCGATGATCCTCGTTCCCGCTGACGCCGACGGCGTCAATGTGATCCGGCATCTGCCCGTCTTCGGTTATGACGATGCGCCCCACGGGCATATGGAGATCGAATTAAAAGACGTGCGCGTGCCGGCGTCGAACATGCTGCTCGGCGAGGGGCGCGGTTTTGAAATCGCGCAAGGCCGGCTCGGGCCGGGGCGCATCCATCACTGCATGCGCACCATTGGCGCGGCGGAAGTCGCGCTTGAAAAAATGGTGAAACGCTTGTTGACGCGCGAAGCCTTCGGCAAGCCGATCTACAAGCAAACCGTCTGGGAGCAACGCATCGCCGAGGCGCGCATCGACATCGAGATGACGCGGCTCTTAACGCTCAAAGCCGCCTGGATGATGGACAATGTCGGCAATAAGGGCGCGCAAGGCGAAATCGCGATGATCAAGGTCGCTGCGCCGCGCGTTGCGCTGAAAGTCATTGACGACGCGATCCAGGCCCATGGCGGCGCCGGCGTCACCACGGACTTCGGTCTCGCAAGCACATACGCTGGCATCCGCACGCTGCGTCTCGCCGACGGGCCCGACGAGGTTCATTGCCGGGCGATTTCCAAGCTCGAATTCAAGAAATATTCAAATATGCTTTAGCGGCGAGGGCGACGCGGGAGCCGCGCGCGCGATCGTTTCGGTTGCCGCGCCTGCGCCGAGCGCCCTATAAGTTGCGTCGTCTTTGAAAGGGATGCGCGCCGCGATGGAAGACCTCGATCCCATTCAATTCTGGCTCGTCTTGGCTGCTGTCGCCTATGTCGCTTTCCTGTTTGGGCGGGCGACGAAAAACAGGAGCGGCGATAGCGGCAATCGCGAACTCGCAGCCATGCGCCAACGCGAGGCGGCCGAACATGTCTTCGCTAGCCTGCCGCGCCCCGCGCAACAGGAAATCGATGCAAAGATTCAGGAAGGCAAGACAATCGAGGCGGTCCGGCTTGTCCGTCAGCACGCCGGCGTCGGCCTGCGCGAGGCGAAGCTCGCCGTCGACGCCCGCCGCGCCTCAATGGGGCTTTGAGGCGCAGCGCCTTTTCCAGAAGACGGAGCCTCGCGCCGGTTCGCCAATTCCGAACGCACGATAAGCGATCAAGTCATCCGGCCCAGAAGGGCGGCGGCAAGTCGCCCGTCACCGCGTCTTTTGCGATCCGCCGCAAGGTTGAAAGCGCCGTTTCGATGATCTCCGGCGTTGAGAATTCTTCCTGATAGACGACGTAAGCCGGATAGGGAAAGGTCGGCGCGTCCTCGACACGGTGAAGCAGCCCCTCCTTTAAATGCGCCTCCACCGTGCGTTCCGGGAAATAGCCCGACGCGCCGGCGTTGATCAGCAAATTGACGCCCAGCGCGCCAAGGTCGATCGTCAGGCCCGGATTATGAATGTCCGGGAGAGCGGCCGCATGAGCGGCCAGAAACGCCTCGCCCCAGTCGACGAAGATATAATTATCCTGATACGGAATGTCAGGATTGGCGGTGACAAGCGCCAGCCTGTCCTCCAGCAATTCTTCAACGATCATGCCGGGCCGGTGTTCAGGCCGGTAAATGACCGCGAGATCCATCACCCCTTCGCTCATCTCGCGCATCAGGCGATGGGGCATGCCGATCTCGCAGCGCAGGGCGACATTCGGCATCGCGCCCTGAAAGGCGGGAACCCAGCGCAGCAAGAGCCGGTTCCAGAGACTGTACTGGCCGCCGACAATCAGCGTGTCCTCGAAGCCCTCCGGCACCGCGACCTGGTGTTTCGCTTCCTCCCAGACATGCACCATGGATCGCGCGAAGCGATGAAACTGATGGCCCGCCGGCGTCATCACGCACCCGCTCTTTGAGCGCTCGAACACTGTCTTGCCGAGCTGTTCTTCAAGCGCCTTGATCCGCGCGCTCACTGTCGACTGGGTGACGAAGAGCCGTTTGGACGCCTCGACGAAATTGCCGGCCTCCACGATCGCCAGGAAAGTTCTCGCCTGTGTGACGTCCATATTTTTAGTTCGCTGTTTTCGATATTAAATTGCAATTATATTCGTTTGCACGAATTGATGCCAGTCCCCATCTTCGCGGCGTCGGCAAAGAAACGCCGATGAAAGGAAAAGAGCCATGTTCAATCGTCATTTGAAAAACGCTGTCGCCGCTTTGCTCGCCGGCGCCGGGTTCGCGCTCGCCGGCTGCAGCTCAACGCCAGATTTCGGCGATCAGATCGCCTCCGTCTCCAAGGACTGGAAACGCGCCGAGGATCAGGTCGCGCGCGGCGAGAAGCTGATCAAGGAAGGCAACGACCAGGTGCGAAAAGGCAACAAGCAGCAAGCCGATGGCGCTGCCGAAGCGCTGAGCGCCGAGCGAGCGCTTATAGCGGCGCAAAGCCGGCGCGATCTCGAATCCGATGCTGTCGGCGCCGCCAATGACGCTGCGGAAGCGGAAGCTGAAGCCAAGCGTCTTCGCGCGCTCGAAAAAGACGTGAAGGAAGCGGAAACGGACTTGCGCGACGCGAAAGAAAAGCAACGGCGCGGCCGCGACAATGTCGCCGACGGCCGATCGAAAGTGAAACGCGGCGAACGCCTTGTCCGCGAGGGCGCTGCCGAGATGGAAGCGATCGAAGCCGAATACAGAACGCTTTCCTCGCTCGCCTGGTAATTCGGCGCCCATAACGCAGTGAAGCGGCGGTCAGCAATGACCGCCGCTTTTTTCTGTTGCAAGGCGCGTTGGCGTCAGGGGCTCAAGCGGAACCGCGATGGCCGCGTGATCATCCAAAGGCGCGCGCTTAGGAGCACCGAGGCCGCCGCCAATCCAGCGAGCAGTCCGTACCAGACGCCGACGGCGCCGAGCCCCGTGCCGAGGCCGAGCCCTGCGGAAATCGAAAAGCCGACAACCCAATAGCTGACGAAGGTGATGATCATCGGAATACGGACGTCTTTCAAACCGCGCAGCGCCTGGTTGGCTGCAACCTGGGTCGCGTCAAAAAGGGCGAACGCCGCCGCGATCGGCAGGAACGAAGCGACGAGCGCGATGACGGGCGCGTTTTCCGCAAGGTCAGCATTGAGATAGAGCCCGGCGATGAAGCGCGGCGCGGCCATCATCGGAATGGCGACCAGCATGATCGCGCCGATGCAAGCGAGGATCGAGACCATGGCCGCGCGGCGCACGCCCGCATCGTCGCGCGCGCCGGCTTTCAGGCCGACCCGCGTCGCGCCCGCCATGGCGAGGCCGAAGGGGCCCATAAAGGCGAGCGCCGCCACATTGAGCGCGACCTGGTAGGCCGCGACCTCGTTGACGCCGATCCGGCCCATCAACAAAACGGCTGCGTTGAACAGCATCGCCTCAAACATGAAGGTGATCCCGATCGGCCAGCCGAGGCGAAAGACCTCCTGCAGGCGCTCCCAGTCCGGCTTTAGAAAGCGCGTGAAAAGATCAAAGCGGCGCGCGGCCTTTTCGATGCGCGCATAAAAAACGAGCAGGAAAAATCCGGCTGCATGAGAGATCGATGACGCGATGCCGGCGCCGACAAGCTCAAGGCGCGGAAATCCGAGATTGCCGTAAATCAGGAGCCAGTTGGCGAAAGCGTTGAACAGCGTCGTTGCGATAATGAAATAGAGCGGCGCGCGCGTTCGCTCGATGGCGGCGAGAAAGTTGCGCATGACGATGACGCCGAGCGCGAAAGGCAGGCCCGGCGCCAGCGCCAAAACGTAAGGCTCGGCCATTTTCGCCAGCGCAGGCGGCTGGCCGAAGGCGAGGGCGATCTGCTCGGTCATGAAGAAGACGCCCGCCATCGGCGCGCAGGTGATGAAACACGCCCACAACGCCATGCGCACGGACCGGCGCGCGTCAGTGCGATTTTCCGCGTTCTCGCCAAGGGTCTGCGCGACCATGGGCGTCACCGCCATGGCGGGTCCCATGGCAGCGAGAAACATCGCGTAGAAAATCACGAGGCCGAGCGACGCGCCGGCGAGGGCCTCCGGGCCCAGCCGACCGATCATCAAAACGTCGATGGTGTTAATCGAAAATTGGACGAGCTGCGTTGCGGCCATCGGCAAGCCGATAGCGAAGAGCGCGAGAAACTCGCGCCGCCAGGGCTCCCATCGGGACCCGGCCAGTGCTTTCGCGACCGCCGTCATTGCTCATGCCAAACTTTCCGCCATTGCGCGCCTGACCCGGCGCGGGCTCGGAGGAGCGGCTGTACCTGAACAGAGCGCGAAGGAAAACCCCGAAGGCGACAGATTTCTCCCCAAAAGCGGCGAAGCGATGCTCCGCTTCAGGGCGCGCAAGCGCTTGAGGCAAGCGCGCGCCGGTCGACACGGTAAAGTGTGATCTTGTAGCGCGTCGCCGGCCCGGCCACCCTGTCAAAGAGATCAGGACAGGCGCGCGCAAGCGACGCCAGGGCCGGGCCCGCCGGACCGAAAGAGATCACCCCGCCGTCATCGACGAAATCAGGCTGCGCGTCGCGCAGCTCCGCCAGCAGACTGGCGGGCGTATAGGTCTTTGCTTGGGGACGCATGAGCGCCGCGCGGTCATAGAAAAGTCCGTATACGTAAGGCGTCGGCGTCCAGACGACGGCCCCCGGCTCGTCGATGGCGGCTGAGACGATCGGCGCGTCATCAGCGAAGACGACGATGAGGTTGTTGGTTTGCGTCTCGCCGAACCGCCAGGCCGGATTGTCGCGCGCGTAAAGATGGAGTTCATAGGCGCCGGCGAAGATCATCGCCGCGACGAGGCCGAACAATGCGCCGCGCCGCTCAAGGGTTTTAAGCGCAACGAGCCTGGCCGGTCCGGCGAAAGCCGTCATGCCATAGCCGCCAAGCGCGGCGACGAGCGCGGCGGCCGCAATCGCTGGCGCACCGGCGCGAACGTCGTAAGACGCGACGATCAGCCAGCTGATCGCCGCCGGCGCTGCGTAAAGCGCAAGGATGGCGCGGCCCGTTCCCTTGCGCCAGGCGACGACGGCGGCGAAGAGCGCTAAGGCGGGCAACGCGGGCTGTCCGATCACCCATTCGCGCAAGGTGAAGATGAGTTGCTCGACGATCGATCGGCCCTCCATCGACATCGCAACGACGCCGTCATTGGCGTGAAAGGCGCGGCCCTCCGTCAGCGTCCAGATGAAAAAAACAAATGCGGGGAGAAGGGCGAGCCAGGCGTCGCGCCAACGCCCGCGCCCTCGCCATGCGCCCACGGCGAACAGGACCGGCAGGGCGAAGGCCGCCCAGATAATCGCCGGCTGCTTCAACAAAACGGCGACGCTTGCGCAGAGCGCGCTGACGACAAGCGCCTCGCGTTTGCCGGATTCTTCATATCCGACATAGAAAAAGATCGACGCGACGATGGCGGCGGTCATCATCGTATCGGGCATGCCGTCGTCGAGAATGGAATCGAAGCCGGCGACTTTCATGAGGAAAAGTCCCATCGCAGCCTGGGCGAAGATCATGCGGTCGTCGCGGGCCCGGCCCGGCGCGCCCAATAGATAGAAGAGCGCGATCGACGAAATGACGAGGCTCGCCTTGACCGGCAATTGCGCCGCCGTCGAGCCCATAAGGAGGTATTTAAAAGACAAGAGCTTGGGAAAGAGCTGCGGATAAGGCGCAGCCGTGTAGGTGAAATCCGGCGGCGTCCCGGCCGCCTGTTGCAGCGCCCACAGGTTCCAGCTGTAAATCTCGTCATGCTGGTTGAAGCCGTTTTCGAGGATGCGCAGAAAGACATAAGCGCCGAGGGCCAGCGCGACGCCAAGCGCGTAGGCGTCGCGGCGCGTCCACGCCCAACTTGCAGCAAGCTCGCGGCGTGATGCGAAGAGGCGCGCCGCCGCGATCGCCGCGACGACGATGACGACGAGGCGCGCGCCGGGGCTTGCATAAAGCCCGCTCAATACGAGCGCTGACTGAACGAGGAACACGGCGATAATGCCGACGAACGGGATCGCCGCGGCCGCCGCCGGGTCCGCAATGAGGCGCGGGCGCAGGGCGATCGCCGGCGCGACATAGACGCTGAGCATGATCAGCAGCGCAAAAGCGATTTCCATCGGGCAAGTGTCTCGCGGGTCGTCAACGGGCGGGCGCCGCGGCGACGGCTTGCGAACGCCCCTGCCAACGGCGCGCCTCGTCTACCAGCGTTCTCTGCGCCGATGAAAGTCCGGGCGGGAGCGACGCCCGCGGCGGCGGAAGCGTCAGTCGGTGACCGCCGCGTGCCAGGGCGCAAACCGGCCGCCGCCCAGCACTTGCGCCTGAACGCCGGCGAGGGCGGTGTTGGCGGCGACGGCGGCGGCGGGGTTCGGGTGCACCGGCCGGCGCAAGGGGCGCTGGCCCGCCGGCATGGCGATGATCTCTGCGATGGCGCGCGGCACGTCCATCGGGTCGGTGAAATATTCGCCGGTCATCATGCCTTCGGAGATCGCGATATGTCCGCCATAGGCCTCGCGCCGCGTCTCTTCCACGCGGGAGACAAGATCTTCCGTATACCGAACGCCGTTTTCCCAGATTTTGGTCGGATAGCCGCCGGGCTGGACGATCGTCGTCTCAACGCCGAAGGGCGCCAGTTCATAAGCGAGGGTCTCGAACATCGCCTCTAAACCGAACTTGGTCGCGCAATACATGCCAAGGCCGGGGATCACAAAGCGCCCAAGCTGCGAGGAGACGTTGACGATGAGCCCTTCGCCGGCGTCGCGCATGGCCGGCAAGGCGGCGCGCGCCACGCGCAGATAGCCGTAAAGATTGGTCTCGAAGATGAGCCGCGTCGCTTCCATGTCGTTGATCTCAACCGGGCCCGCCATGCCGATCCCGGCGTTGTTGACGACAACGTCGAGCGCGCCGCCGGCGATGGTCTCGGCTTCTGCGACGCCGGACGTCACAAGCGCGTCGTCTGTGACGTCAATATCAACGACATGAAGATCAAGTTCTTCACCCGCCGCGATCGCCATCAGATCGCGCGCCTCCTGGCGCGCGCCGCCGTTAAGATTGCGCATGCTTGCGATGACCGTAGCGCTGGCGCGTGCGAGATAGAGCGCGGTCAGTTGGCCGAAGCCGGAGCTTGTGCCGGTGATCAGGACCGATTTGCCGGAAAAATCGGGCGCTGCGGCGTCGGCGTTTTGCGCTGTGGCGCGCGGGGCGACAGCTGCGGCGGCGAGCGCCGAGGCGCCGGCGAGAAGGGCGCGCCGCGTCGGCGCTGGTTGGGATCGGTCAGTCATGGTTTGGAGGCTTTCTGTCTGCGGTTGCGGATCAGCCCGCACTATAGGCCGGGCGCGGGTCTGAAACGAGGCGCGGCGCGTCCTCGCGAAATGGTGATCGCGGCGGGCCCCAGTTACACGCGCGCGAGGTCCGCTTTTGTGATCGAAAACAAGCGACGGCCCGTAGCTCTACCAGACGTTTTAGCGGGGCAACGTCCGGATTTCGCGACATTTTCGGCGCGATCGCCAAACATTCGGGACTCTTTAGCGGTTTTTCGGATAAAATCACACTTTCGCGGACAAAAAAGGCGCGCGTGAAGAAATCGGCATGGATATTGACAGCGGGCCTGGTGCTCGGATTGGCGGCTGGCGTGCTTGCGCCGCGCAGCCTGCCGGGCGGGCTCGATGCGGCCGCCAAGGCGCGCGATTTCGTCGCCGCGTCCTTCTCCGCCGTCACCCGCGGCCTCGCCAGCGGGGGCGACGCGGCCCGGCCCGCCAATGGTCGCGGACAAGGCGGCGGCGGGCGCCGGGGCTTTCGGCCGGTTGTCACCATGGAAGCGGCGGAGGCGGCGTCGATTGCGCGCAAGGTTGAAGTGATCGGCGAGGCGCGCGCGCGTCGCGCCGTCGCCATCACCGCAGAGGTCGCCGGGCTTGTCGAAGCGATCAATATTGCATCCGGAACGCGCGTCGCAGAGGGCGACGTGCTGGTCCAGATCGACGACGATGAACAGCAGGTCGCGCTCGCCCGCGCCCGCGCCGACTATCCCATCGCGCGTGACAATGCGGCCCGCTATCGCGATCTGGAATCAGACGCCGCCGCGTCTGAACTTGAGGCCGAACAGGCGCAATCCAATTTTGTCGCCGCCGAGGCGGCTTTGCGCGCGGCGGAAGTTGCTGTCGCCTTGCGCAAGATCCGTGCGCCCTTTGACGGCATCGCCGGTCTCACCGATCTGGAAGTCGGCGATTATGTGCGCGTCGGCGACGTCGTCACGACTCTGGACGACACCTCTTCAATCGTTGTGGAATTTTCAGTGCCTCAGGAAGCGGCGGGTTTCGTCAATATCGGCCAGGCCGTCGAAGCGAAGCTGACCTCCGACGTTGGCGTTTCCTATGCCGGCGAGATCACCGCCATCGACAGCCGCGTCGACGCCGCCTCGCGCACGCTTCGCGTCGAGGCGCAAGTGGAGAATGTCTCCAACCGGCTCATTCCCGGCGCCGTCCTTGCAGTCTCCACGACCGCCGAAGGCGAACCGGCGATTGCAGCGCCGGGCCTCGCCGTTCAATGGGATCGCAGCGGCGCATTCGTCTGGCGGCGCAATGAAGAAGGCCTCGCCGAACGCGCGCGCGTTGTTATCCTGCAGCGTACGGATGATCAGGTGCTGGTCGAGGGCGATTTAAAGGCCGGCGACGTGATCGCGGTTGAGGGCGCCGACCGCGTGCGCTCGGGCTTTCCGCTCCCCGATCTGCCGACTGCCGGCGGGGGCGTCGCCGCCGCCGCGGCGCTTTAGGCCGTCATGAGCGAAGTTCTTCAGGCTCAAAACCGCGGCGGTTTTGTCGGCGCCTTCATCCAGCGCCCAATCCTCGCCGCCGTATTGAGCCTCCTGATCGTCATCGCCGGTCTCGCCGCGCTTTTCGGCGTCGAGGTGCGCGAACTTCCTGACGTTGATCAGCCGGTCGTCTCAATCGACACGCGCTATCCCGGCGCGACGCCGGAAACGGTGGATGCGGAAGTCACCGCCATCGTCGAAAGCGCCGTCGCGCAAGTCGACGGCGTCATCAATATCTCGTCATCCTCGCAATTCGGCCGCAGCGATGTGACGGCTGAATTCTCCAACACCGCCAATATCGATATTGCAGCGGCGGATATTCAGAACGCGATTGCATCGATCACGGATGAGTTGCCGGAAGAAATAGAGCTGCCGCGCGTGCGCAAGGCCGATTCCAGCGGCACGGTGATGATGCGCATCAGCGTCGCCGCCGTCGGCATGGATCCCGGCGATCTCGCGCGCCTCGTTGATGATGTGGTGCTGCCGCGCCTTGAGGCGGTTGAAGGCGTTGCTCAGGCCGATGATTACGGCGTGCGCAACAAGCTGATCCGCATTCGCGTGCTCCCTGTTTCGCTGGCCGCCCGGGGCTTTACGGTTGAAGACGTCGCCCGCCTCGCTGGCACCGCTGCTGAATCAACGCCGTCAGGCCGGCTTCGCAACGAGACCCAGCAGATCCTCATTCGCGCCGAGGCGCCGGCGACAACGCCTGAAGCCATCGCCGCCCTGCGCCTTGATGAACAAACCCGCCTTTCCGACGTCGCCATTGTCGAATGGGGCTATGAGGACGAAACCACGACCGCGCGCATCGACGGCGACCCCGGCATCGGCATCGGCATAGTCCGTCAGGCGCAGTCGAACACGATGGCTGTATCTGCGGGCGTGCGCGCCGCTGTCGCCGAGCTTGAGCGCACGCTGCCGAGCAATGTCTCGCTGACGATCCCGGTCGACGATTCCATTTTCATCGAAGCGGCGGTCAACGAAGTCTTCAAGAGCATGCTCTTTGCGACGGCGATTGTCGTCATCGTTATCTTCGCGTTCCTGCGGTCGGCGCGCGCGACGTTTATCCCGGCGGTGACGATCCCGATCTCGCTCCTCGGCACGGTCGCTGCGCTTTATCTCGCCGGCTTTTCGGTAAACCTTATCACGCTGCTCGCGCTCGTCATGGCGACGGGGCTGGTCGTCGACGACGCCATCGTGGTGACGGAAAATATTCAGCGTTGGCGGGCGAAGGGCGCCGGCAAACGGGCCGCTGCGATCATCGGCGCGCGCGAAATCGTCTTCGCCGTCCTCGCCACGACCGCGACGCTCGCCGCCGTCTTCATACCGATCTCCTTTCTGCCGGGACAGGCCGGCCGGCTTTTTTCGGAATTCGGCTTCGTTCTCGCCTTTGCGGTGATGGTCTCTTCCTTCGTCGCGCTCACCTTGTGTCCTGTGCTGACGGTGCGGCTGGGCCGCGAGCATCGCGCCGAGATGGATGATCCGGACCAGGCCGTAACCGAGCCGAAGGGCGCGCTCACGGCGATTTATCGCCCCTTTCTGCGCATGGCCCTCGGCATGCCCCTCGTCGCCGTCGCCGCGTCATTGATTTTCGCGGCCGGCGCTGTCGGCGCGTTCCAGCTCGTGCCGAAAGAACTGACGCCGCGCGAGGATCGCGGCCGGGTCTTCATGATGGCCTTCGGTCAGGACGGCTCCAGCTTTGAGTTTCTCGACAAGAAAGTGCTCGAGATTGAATACCGCCTGCAGTCGCTCGTTGAATCGGGCGAGGGCTCGCGGGTGATCTCGATCAACGGCGTCGGCGGCGGCCAGCGTTCCTTCGTTATCCTGCGCCTGCCACCCTGGTCGGAGCGCGACTTCACGCAAGCTGACATGGAAGCCAAGGTCCGGGGCATGATCAGCGACATTCCAGGCGTCATCGCCATCATCCGCGGCGGCAATTCTCTCGGCATTCGCGGCGGCGGCCAGGGCCTGCGCTTTGCGGTCGTGGGCGACGATTACGCTGAGGCCGCCGACGCCGCTGATGTCTTGAACGCGGAACTGCGCGCGCTCCCGCTCTTCGGCGACGTGCGCACCGACTTCCAGACATCGCAAGCGCAAATTACAATTCAGATCGACCGCGAGGCGGCGACGGCGCTCGGCGTTGATATCTCGGCGATCACGCGCACCGTGCAGGTGCTCGCTGATGAGTTTCGCGCCGCGGAAGTCTTTGTCGGCGACGACATCATCGAGATCATGATGTCGGGCGCCGGCGAGCCGGTGAACGATCCGACCGATCTCGCCAATATCTTCATGCGCGCCTCAAATGGTGATTTCGTGCCGCTCTCAACCGTCGCAACCATTCGCGAGGAGGCGGTCGCCTCGAGCCTCGCGCGCGAACAGCGCCGGCGCGCGGTGCCTGTGTCGGCTGAGCTCGGGCCGGGCGTGTCGCTTGGCGAGGCGGCGCAAGCCATGCTCGACGTCGCTGACGAAACGCTTGACGGCAATCTATCGGTCGCGCTTCTCGGCGAGGCGAAGGTCTTGAGCGACTCCAGTCAGGCGACGCTGATCGTCTTCGGCTTTGCGGCGCTGATTGTGTTTCTTGTGCTCGCTGCGCAATTTGAAAGCTTTGTCAGCGCCCTGATCATCATGGTGACGGTGCCCTTCGGGCTCGCCGCCGCGGTCTATGCGATCTTTTTGACGGGCGGCTCGATCAACTATTACAGCCAGATCGGTCTTGTCCTCCTGATCGGTATTATGGCCAAGAACGGCATCCTGATCGTCGAGTTCGCGAACCAGGAACGCGACAAGGGCGCGAGCGTGCGCGAGGCGGCCGAGCGCGCGGCCATGGTCCGGCTGCGCCCGGTCCTGATGACGGCGCTCTCGACACTTTTGGCCAGCCTGCCGCTGCTCTTAAGCTCCGGCGCCGGGGCGGAAAGCCGGGCGGCGCTCGGTTGGGTGATCTTCGGCGGGCTCGGCTTTGCGACCCTGTTCACGCTGTTCCTGGTGCCGGTCGCGTTCCTTCTCCTCGCCGGGCTCGCCAAGCCGCGGGCCGAGGAAGGCGCCAAGGTCGCCGAGGAAATTGCGGCGCTCCGCTAAGGGCTTGATTTCGCGACAGAAAGGCGATGCCGTCGCGGCGGCGCCCACTCATTTTCTTTATTGATACCGCTATTCATTCCGATAGCAAAAATCGATTGAAAAATCGGCGCATTTCTCTTCTTTTCGGCGGCGCGGCGCCCACATTTGCCTCACAAAAGAGGCAGGAAAATGCTCGGACGAAACACAGAAATTGCGCTCTCCCACCATCGCCCGCCGCAAGGACCGCGCGACATCATCGCTTTGTGGTTTACGAAAGCGATGCGCTTTTTCGCCGACACCTTTTTCGCCGAACGCTACGGCCACCGCGCGATCGTTCTGGAAACCGTCGCCGGCGTGCCCGGAATGGTCGGCGCCATGCTCCAGCACTTCCGGTCGCTGCGCCTGATGCGCGACGACGAGGGCTGGATCCGCATTCTCCTTGAAGAGGCGGAAAACGAGCGCATGCATCTAATGACTTTCGTCAAGATTGCGCAGCCGAACTTCATCGAACGGGCGATTATCCTGTTCGCGCAGGGCGCCTTTTTCTTCGGGTACGGATTTATTTATCTCGTCTCGCCGATCACCGCCCACCGCATCATCGGCTATTTCGAAGAAGAGGCGGTCGTCAGCTACACCCATTACCTGGCGCAGATCGACGCCGGCAAGGTCGAGAACATCCCGGCGCCGCAGATCGCCATCGACTATTGGAAACTGCCGCAAGATGCGCGCCTGCGCGATGTTGTGATTGCGGTGCGAGCCGACGAGGCTGGCCACCGCGACGTCAACCACGCGCTCGCCGACGCCTATTGCGAACATGACCGAGACGCTGCGCGCGAAGAAGTCATTACGAAAATTACCGCTTAAGGCGTCGCCTTTCGCTGAGCCAAAACGCCGTCGCTTGCAAGCGGCGGCGTTTTTTGGCGCGCTCCCTCAGGCGTTAAGCCAGCCTTGATCGGCGCCGGCGCGCTTGGCCTCCGCTTGTTCGGTGAGACGCGCGGCCGTCTCACCCTGGCGCGGTCCGGCGCGATAGGCGCGCGGGGTCTCGCCCGTCGCTTCCTTGAAGGCGCGATTAAAGGGACCGATGGAGCCAAAGCCGCAGTCGAGGCCGATCGACAGGATCGACTGATCGCGATGGGTTGGATCGGCGAGCATGCGTTTTGCCCGCTCGACGCGGTGGTGATTGACGAGGCGATTGAAATTCGAAAAGCCCATCGCCCCGGTGATGCAGCGTGAAACCTTGTAATCAGGCTCATCCAGCATCTCGGCGATGTCGGCGACTTTCAGGTTCGCCGTTGCGAAGATTTCGCGTTCCTCAAAGAGGCGCGCGACCTTCACGGCGAGGGCGTCCATTTCCGGATCGGCGGGTTCGCCGCCGCGCGGGGCGCGGGGCTTTGTTTGCGCCGCCGGGACCGGAAAGGCGAAGCGAAAGCGCGCGGCCAGCGTCGCCGCCGCGAGGGCGGCGAAAGCGCCCGCCGCCTGAACGCTCTCTTCCAGTTGCGCGGCGAGGCTGCCATCCGCTGACTGGCGGACCCACAGGACCGCAACCGCAACGAGGCTCGCATAGCCGGCGACGAAGAGCAGGCGAAAGCGTTTTTCTCGCGTCGGAAGCGACGGCGCATAACCGCGCAAGGCCTCAATGGGGGCGAGGATTAGCACCGCCGAGCTTGCAAGGCTTTGCAGGTTACCCGCGATCCTCCAGACTGGACCCTCGAGCGGCGCGGCGACGACACCGCCCGCCAGCAAGGCCTGCTTAACGATTTCAGGGGCGAGGATCAGGCCGACAATCGCCAGCGGCCAGATTTCGTAGTCCGGTTTCGGCTGAAACAGCGAGCGCGAAAAGAGCCACGCCCAGCCGCAGCCGGCGAACCCGCCGAGCGCGATCACGGGCGCTAGCGGGCCCAGCGCATCGCCGAAAAGATTGGCGAGGGCGGCGCATAGCATGGCCGCTGCAAAGAGCGCAAAGTATGTCGCGACCGGCGTTCGCGGCGCGAAGCGCAGGACGAAGACGATGCAAAAAACGGCCATCGCCGCAGTCAGAACCCGCGAGATTTCCAGAATTTCAATTTCGGCCATCATGGAAAGCTTACCCCGTCGGCGCATCCGCGCGCTCTAAAGAGAACCGCGCACCGCAAAAAACGCTCGTTTCATAAAATAATACTGGCCGATTTCCAAATCGGCGAGATCGCCCATCGCACCGATCCTACTGCTCGTCTGAATTCGCACCGCTGCGCCGGAAAAGCGCGCCAGTCAGAGGAGTAAGTCATGGCCCAGGCCGCCATTGCGTTAGAACCAAGGCCGACGGAAGACGGCGTCAAGTCGCTGAAGACCGCCGGCCTCATTTGGTATCTCACCGCCGCCGCAGGCCAGGCCGGCTTCATCTATTTCATCGTCGCCTATTACTGGAGCCGAACGCTCGCCGGCGATTATCCTGCGTGGAACGAGAAACCGCTGATCGACGGCTACACGCCCGGCGACCGGATGGGCAATGTCATGTTCGCACTGCATGTGCTCCCCGCCGCCGTGATCACCCTTGGCGGCCTTGTCCAGCTCATCCCGAATTTACGCGATCGCTTTCCAGCCGTGCATCGCTGGAACGGCCGCCTCTTCCTGTTCATCGCCTACGGCCTGGCGCTTGGCGGCATCGTCTTGACCTGGGGCCGCGGCACCTATCTTTCGCCGATTTCCGGGATCGCGATCACGATTGACGGGCTCCTGATCCTAGCCTTCGGCGCTGTCGCCTGGCGCCTTGCGGTGAAGGGCGACTTTGACGCCCACCGCCGCTGGGCGATGCGCACCTTTATCGTCGTCAACGGCGTCTGGTTCTTTCGCGTAATGATCATGGCCTGGATTATCCTCAACCAGGGACCCGTCGGCATGACGAATAATCTCGACGGCCCCGCCGATATCGCCATCGCCTTCGGGTGCTACCTCATACCGCTCGCCGTACTGGAGGTTTATTTCGCGGCCCAGCGCAGCCAAAGCGCGGCGCCGAAATACGGCGCAGCGGTTCTGGTGCTCGCCATGACCGGCCTGATGGCGGTCGGCATATTCGGGACTGTCGCCTTTATGTGGGGGCCGTATCTCTAGCGGCGCCGCGACGATGAAAGGTTCAGTCCTTAAGAGCCTCGCTCACCAACGCGGCGCGCTCCCGATCGATGGAGAGCGCGTCGAAGGCGCCGTCCGACAGCATGCCGGCGGCGTCAGCGAGCGATGCGTAAGCAGCGTAGGCGAGCGTCCCGCCGATCGACAAACGCGCTGCGCCCGTTTCGGCGAAGTCCGCCACGCTGTGCCGGCGAAGCTTGCCGGTAATCAGAACGTTGACCGGCTTTTCAACGCCGGCGCAGACAGCGCGCACCGCGTCCATGTCCGGCAGGCCCGGCGCATAGAGAACCTCGGCGCCGGCCGCAGCGAAAGCATTGAGCCGCGCGATCACAGCATCAAGATCGCCCTGTCCGTGCAGAAAAGCCTCGGCGCGCGCGGTGAGCACAAAGCCTGCGGGCGCTGCGCGCGCAGCTTCTACCGCCGCGGCGATGCGCTCAACGGCGTGGGCCTGATCATAAATCGGGTTCGCCTCATCGCCCGAAAAATCCTCGATAGAGCCGCCGCAAAGGCCAGTCTCGGACGCCTGGCGGATCGTTTCGCTTACGTCTTCGGGCGTATCGCCAAAGCCGTTCTCCAGATCCGCGGTGACGGGAATGTCGACAGCGCCCGCGACGGCGCGGCAGTGGGCGATGGCGTCTTCGCGTGTCACGGCGTAATCGCGTCGGCCTTGCGTCAGCGCGAAGCCGGAACTCGTCGTCGCCAGCGCGACAAAGCCGAGCTTCTGAAGAATGCGCGCCGAGCCGGCGTCCCAAGGATTGGGGATGAGAAAGGCCGCGCCTTTTTTGTGCAGCGCGCGAAAGCGATCGGTTTTTTCGGATGTCATGGGAGCCTCTGGTTAAAGGGAGTGCGGGCGGCGGCGGAAAACAAACGCAGCAATTATTGTCGCCGCTACTCTATCCGAGGCGCCGGTCGAGACCACCCGGTTTTTGCGAATACAGAGGCGCCGCTCGCGGCGATCGCGCCCGCGCTTTTGGCGTAACGAAAGGATAAAGCATGCAAGCCTTGATGATTGCTCATATTGCGACCGGCGCCGTCGCTGTAGTGGCGGGCGCAGTGGCGCTCTCTGCGCGCAAGGGCGGTAGCGTTCACATCGCCGGCGGTCGAAGCTTCGCCGGGTTGATGGCGATCTCCGCCGCCTCGGGCGCAGGCCTTGGGCTTTTGAATGCTGAGAAGTTTTACATCACGTTTCACGCGGGCGTCCTCGCCCTTTATCTCATCGCCAGCGGCTGGCTGTCCGCGCATCTGTCCTCGGGCCGCATCGGCGGCGCAGCCGCAACGCTCGGCGCGTTGAATGTTGCGAATTTCGGCGCGCTGATCGCGATGGGGATATTGGCGGTCCGCGCGCCGGACGGCGCCTTTCTCGGCTTTGCGGGCGAGAATTATTTCTTCCTCGCCGGCATGGCGGGCGTTGGCGTCATCGGCGACGCGTCCTTGGTCTTCCGGCGCGCATTATCCGATCGCCATCGCATCGCGCGCCATTTGTGGCGCATGTGCTTCGGCTTTTTCATCGCCGCCGGCTCCGCCTTTACCGGCCCGGGCGCAACTGTTTTCCCCGAGTTCATTCGCGAGTCGGGCGTCCTGTCCTTGCCCGAACTTATCATCATTGTACTGATGCTGTTCTGGCTCGTGCGAACGCTTTTCTTCACGCGGCGCAAGACGGGATAGGCGCGGGGGCTGGCCGAAAAAAACGCCGCAGCTTTCATAATCTGCGAATTGCTAAGGCGAAGCGTTTGCGCCACAAAAACGCATGGCCGACGCGTCTTCATATCATCACGGCGATCTGCGCAATGCGCTGTTAAAGCTGGCGACGGCGCGAATTGCAAAAGACGGCGTCGATGCGGTTAGCGTGCGCGCCCTGGCGCGCGAGGCCGGCGTCGCCCACCGCGCCGCCTATCAGCACTTCGCCGACAAGGAGGCCTTGATCGCCGCCGCGATTACGGCCGCCTATGAGCGTCTGCGCAGGCGGCTTGAAAAAGCGCTGAAGGGCGCCGACGGTCCTGACGACCATGAAGAGGCCCTGACGCGGATCGCGGTCGCTTATGCGGCGTTCGCTTTCGCCGAGCCGCAGATGTTTCTGGCGATGACGGGCCCTCGCCTCAACACAAGCGGCGCTTATCCCGAGTTGGAAGCCGCGTTGCGGCGCAGCTGGCGCCTTGTGACAACGCCCATCAGCGAGGGCGCCGCCGCGGGCCGGTTTATAGCCGACGGGCATCTCGCCGCGGCGCTTTACTGGGGCGGCCTGCAGGGCGTCATTTCGCAATGTGTCGTGGGCCGCATCAAGCTGAAAGCCTCTGAACGCAAAGCGTTTTTCATGCGCGTCGGCGAGCGCCTCGTCGCCTCCCTCAAAGCGTAACGGTTTTTAAAGCTGCATTTTGCGCTTGCCCATGGTTCAACCGTAAAGTATCCAATGGATACATTTGGTACGGAGCATTGGAAATGGGCCTTTCGCGGCTGGCGGCCTATGTCGATACGTGGGACGGAGCGCGCAAAGCGGCGGCGTTCAAGGCCGGCTGGCCGGCGAAGACACGCGATGACATCGCCTTCTTCGATACCGGCAAGGTGCAGTTTCGCTATCGCCTTCGCGGGCAGGGCCCGACCATTGTCTTCACCGCCGACCCGCCAGTGACGTTGGAGCTTTACGACGAAATGATCGCGCATTTCTCGGCGCATTTTCGCGTCGTGATTTTTGAGCTGCCGGCGATGGGCTTCTCCGCCGCGCGCGCGTCTTACGGCTTCGGGTTTCGCGAAACCAATGACGAGGTTGCAAAGTTCCTCGAAGCCGTCGCCGGGCCCCAAGCGATCCTCGCTTTCTCCTGCGTTGCGGGATTAGCGGCGGTCGATATCGCGGCGCGCTATCCGCAGCTTGTCTCAGCGATGACCTTGCTGCAGGTGACCGACTGGGAAGGCTATAAGGTCTGGAAAGCGGGGCGCGACCCGAAAAAAATTCTCGGAAAACCGTTCATCGGACAAGTCGCCATGAAAAGGCTCGCCGCTTCGCGCGCGCCGATGTGGTATGATCTCGTCGTCGGCGTTCGGGAAAAAATAACACCCTTTTGCGACTGCGCGGCCGAAGCCCATGCGCACGGGTCAGGGTGGAAACTTGCCAGCGCCTATCAGCGCTATCTTTTTGACGGTGCCTCGCCGCTGGCGACGCCTGACCAAAAAACGCTGGTCATCTGGGGCAAGGAGGACGGCTCTCATGGCCGCCAGTCGATAGAGCGCGCGCGTCATCTTGCGCGCGCCGCCGAGGTCGTCGAACTCGACGACATCGGCCATTTCCCTGAGCTGGAAGACACGAAAAAAGCCTGTGAGGTGATCACAGGCTTTCTTGCAACTTGATGTGACGGTGGCGCGAGGCCTTAGGCGTCGATCTCTTCAACCTCGCGCGGCTGGCGCGCTTCCTTGTCGAGGCGTTTCATCGCCTTTTGCAGTTTCTCAAACGCGCGCACTTCAATCTGGCGGACGCGTTCGCGAGAGACATTGTAAACCTGGCTCAGCTCTTCGAGCGTCGACGGGTTATCTTTCAGGCGCCGCTCGGTGAGGATGTGCTGCTCGCGCTCGTTGAGCGTCGCCAGCGCCTCCTCGAGGAGGCCCATGCGCATGTCATATTCGTCTTCGCGCGCGAGCTTCGCTTCCGGGTTGACCGCATTTTCATCAACCAGCCAGTCCTGCCATTCGCCGCCGCCGTCGGCGTCTTTCGACATCGGCGCGTTGAGCGAGGCTTCGCCGCCGGCCATGCGCCGGTTCATGGAAATCACTTCGTCATGGGTGACGCCGAGCTTGGTCGCGATATGTTCAACCTGTTCCGGGTTGAGATCGCCCTCGTCTACGGCGTCGATCTGGCCCTTGATCTTGCGCAGGTTGAAGAAGAGTTTTTTCTGCGCGGCGGTGGTGCCGATTTTCACAAGGCTCCACGAGCGCAGGATATATTCCTGGATCGAGGCGCGGATCCACCACATGGCGTAGGTCGCGAGGCGGAAGCCTTTTTCGGGATCGAAGCGTTTGACCGCTTGCATAAGGCCAACATTGCCTTCGGAGATGACCTCGCCGATGGGCAGGCCGTAACCGCGATAGCCCATGGCGATCTTGGCGACGAGCCGCAGATGGCTGGTGATCAGTTTCTGGGCGGCGTCCGGATCTTCATGCTCGGCGAAACGCTTGGCGAGCATGTATTCCTCGTCCTTCTCGAGCATCGGAAATTTCCGGATCTCCGCGAGATAGCGCGACAATGAGCCTTCCGGCGTCAGGGCCGCGCCCGATGTGGTCAGAGCATTCGCCATGGCGTGCCTTTTCTCTCCTCAGTCAAAGCCGCTTTCTAAGGCCGGCTCAGCACCGGCCGAAATCATGTCGCAGGCGTCCTGAAAACCAGGATTGGCGCGAAAACGGGCTTTTCTTGTCTCGAAGTCCCCTAGAATACGCCCTGCAAAAGCGTTTGGATTGGATATAGGCATTATTCCAGTAATCCCAAGAGGCCGCCGACATTCGCGTCTACCGGCGATTTTGGCCGGAATTATGGCGTTTCTCCAGTCACATGGCGCTAGCGGCGAGGCACGATGGCGTGAGCGAGGGGGCCTTTCTTGCCGCGTTTCGCCGGGGCGCGTATTTGAATGGACGTTAATCGGGGGGCGGCGGGCGGCCGCAAAATCGTCTTGCAGAAAAATGCATCCAAATCGCGCCGGTCGATGATATCCAGAGCGCGGGCGGCGGCGCGCGGGATTTCCGGCCGGGCCCGGATCGCATTGCTCGCGCTTTTTATCGCCGGCATCGCCAGCGTGTCCTTCATCGCCGGATTCGAATCGGCGCTGCGCCAGTTTTTTCCCTATTCGATCCTGCAAAAGATCGACCATCGCATCTCGCAATACTTCAAAGAGCCCGATCTGACAGAACGCGTTATTGAGACCGGCCTCATTGAGCTCAAGATCAAGCCGGTCAAACTCGACTTCGAGCGCGGTTCCGATCACGAAAAAGGCGGCGGTCTGGCGTCCTTCGGTGAGGACCTTCTGGTCCTGACCTATGACCGGCGTCTCATATTCATTGGCGAAGACGGCGCGCCGCGCGTTTCGCAAATCACTTTGCCGGAAAACAATCGCGAGGCCTATAAGCGCGCCTATCGCGCAATTCTCGATGGCGAGGGCGGGGCCGTCATCGCGAGTCGCGGACTTCATTATTTGCGCAACCAGGATCTGGAATTCATTGAGACCGCCGTCTTCCGCGGGCTGGTCGTTTCCTTTCTGCAATTCCATCCCGATCAAAACTGCACCACGCTCTCGCTCGCGCAGCTGCCGCTCGCCGAAAGCGTTATGCGCATTGACGAGATTGAGGCCGGACCTGCCGATTGGAATATCTTTTTCAGAACGTCGCCGTGCTTGCCGTTCAAGTCGAAAAATCTTGCGCTTGCGGGGCATATGGCCGCCGGGCGAATTGCGCTTAAAGACGAGCGCGCGCTCTATCTCGCCGTCGGCGATCTTGGTTTCGACGGCGTGCGCGCTGACGGTCCCGCCTTCGCCCAGGACCCCGCGAATGATTACGGAAAGCTGCTTGCTGTCGATCTTGTGACGGGCGACGCCGAGCGCATCAGCATCGGTCATCGGAATATGCAAGGGCTCGCCCTCGGCGCGGACGGGGTTGTGTTCGGGGCTGAGCACGGCCCGCGCGGCGGCGATGAGCTCAATATCATTCAGCCGGGCGGGAACTATGGCTGGCCGCTGGAATCGCTTGGAACGCTTTACTCCATGACGGCGCCGCCACAGTCGCAAGTCATCGGACGCCACGATAACTTCGCCGCGCCGGCGCATGCCTGGATCCCTTCGCCGGCGATTTCGAGCCTCATGGTCGCAGACGAATTCCATCCCGCCTGGGATGGCGACGTTATCGCCGGCTCCCTGCGTCAGGGCGGCATGTTCCGGGTACGGTTGAATGGCGATCGCGCCGTTTATTCGGAGTATATTTCTCTCGACGTTCGCGTTCGCGATCTCCATCAGCATACAGATGGGCGTATCGCGGTTCTTACCGACGATTACGTGGTTTTGTTCCTAACGCCTGACGCCTTGACGACGCCTGCCGAGCGGACCGCAGATTTTGCGTCCACAGCGTCCTTGTCGGAGACGCGCAAGGCGCGCCTTGTTGAAGCGGTGGCGGCGTGCGCTCAGTGCCACGCCTTCACGCCCGGAGATGATGTTGCTGCGCCCAATCTCGCCTACATCTATGGCGACAAGATCGCCGCGGGCGCCTATGGCGGATATTCTGCGGCGCTAAAGGGGCAGAGCGGGCGCTGGAGCGAAGACAATCTCGCCGCGTTTCTCGCCAATCCACAAAGCTTCGCGCCCGGCGTTTTGATGCCGGCGCCGGAAATTGCAGACCAACAGGCGATAGACGACCTTGTCGCGTATCTGGCGTATCTCGACCAGCAGCGCTGACGGCGCGCGCTGCAATAAATGCGTCATTGGCGCCGGGCGAGCGCCGATCACGGCGCCGCAACGCCCCATCAGCCATGCGCCTGATAGATGCTGATCGCTTTTACAGCGCGCCAAGCGCGCTGAGCAGGTGTGCAAAGTCCTCAGGCGGGGCCCGCTCAAAGCGCAAAGCCTCGCCGGTGACGGGATGGGCGAACCCCAGAACCCGCGCATGCAGCGCCTGGCGGCGAAATTTTTTCAGGACCTTGATTGCATGGTCGGCGGCCGCGTCGCCGGGCTTCAGGCCCGCAAGGCCGGGCCCGCGGCCATAGACGGGATCGCCGATCAGCGGATGGCCGATATGGGAGAGATGCGCGCGGATCTGATGCGTGCGGCCCGTCTCCAGCCGGCAGTCGATCAGCGAGGCGAGGGCGTCGCCTTTCAGCTTCGCGCGCGATCGCCCGAAGCTTTCGATGAGGCGGTAATGAGTGACCGCGCGTCGCGCGCCGGGTCTCGGGACATATTCCTCCGCTTCTGCGTCCCAGATCTCCGCCTCGACGACGGTCATCTTTTTTCGGTCCGCATTAGCGCGCGCGAGCGCCGCGTCGATTGTCCCGACGCCGGGGCGCGGCGCGCCGCCGGCGATCGCCTCATAGACGCGCTCTATGTCGTGGGTTGAAAACGCCTTGGCGAGACCCTGATGCGCGCGGTCGGTTTTCGCGGCGACAAGGAGGCCGGAGGTTTCTTTATCGATGCGATGAACGACGCCGGGGCGCGCGACGCCGCCGATGCCGGATAAGGAATCGCCGCAATGATGAATGAGCGCGTTGACGAGCGTGCCCGACCAGTTGCCGGCCGCCGGGTGAACGACCATGCCCGCCGGCTTGTCGACGACAATGAGTTCAGCGTCTTCAAAGACGATGTCGATCGGGATCGCCTCGGCCTCGGGCTCGGGATTAGCAACCGGCGGCACAGTGAGGCTGTAGGTTTCGCCCTCTCTTAGCTTCCAGGAGGGATCGGTGAAGGTCGCCCCGTCGCGCGCCAGCGCCCCGCCTTCGATCAGGGCCTTAATTCGCGTGCGCGTCAGCCCCTCAATGCGTTCCGACAACCATTTATCAAGCCTTGCGCCGGCATTATCCGCCTCGATCGGTCCCGTTTCCACCGCATGCGCCGCCTCCGGCGCGTCGGGGTTGTGGGGCGGGCTTGTGCGGGTCATAAGCGCGGTTTCCTTCCGGGACGGGCGGGGTAAGCGCGCCGGCGCGCCAAGTCAAACGGACGAGAATTCAAACGCCAGGGCGGATCGCCATGAAGACGAAAAACGACAAGCCGCAAGACGACGAACAGGTGACAATCGATCTCGAGGCGCCGCAGGCGATGGACTCTCTCGCAGCGTCCATCGGCGCGCGCAATTTGATGATCATTATCGTGACAATGCCGCTTGTCTTCCTGGTGGTCGTAATGGCGATCATCGGCATTTTCGGCAATCGCGATGCGGAAGAAATTGAACCCGTCGCCGCGCGCACGGAAATTGTGCGCTCAACGCCGGTCGCGTCCCTATCCGAGCCTCTTGCGCCGGGCGTCGTCGCGCCGACGGCGGCGGCTGCAGCTGCGGCGAATGCGATCTCGCTGCCGGCGGGCGCCGAAATCGGGTCCATGGCGCTCGACGGCGACCGCCTCGCCTTGCGCGTTGACGGGCCCGACGGCGAAGCAGTGGTGATCTACGACCTCGCCAACGGCGCCGTTGTCCAGATTATCCCGGTGCTGAACGCCTCTTCAGAACGCTGACGTCAATCAAATTAAGGTTCGGGACGCCCCGCCTCACAGCGCCTGAAACGCCGCCTCCATCCGCCGGCGCAAGTCCGCGTCCGGCAAGGGTCCCGTTAGCGCGCCCATATTCTCCGCCATATGATCGACCCGCCGGGTTGCGGGGATCGCCGCGGTGATCGCGGGATGGGAGATGATGTATTTCAGCAGGAACTGCGCCCAGTTCGCGGCGCCGATTTCTCCTGCGAGGTCCGGCAACTCGAAGCGGCTGACATAGTCGATCAGCGCGCCCTCGCCGAACGGCCGGTTGGCGATGACCGCGACGCCGCGCGCCCGGGCGAGTGGCAACAGCCGGGACTCAGCCTCGCGATCGGCGATATTGTAGGTGAGCTGAATAAAATCGATCGGCTGCGAGACGATGATGTCTTCGATCTCGCGGTGGCGCAGGCCCGCATAGGTCGTCACGCCCACATAACGCAGAAGGCCCTCCGCGCGCATGGCGAAGAGCGTTTCCAGATGCGCGCGCCAGCTGACGAGATTGTGGACCTGCAGGAGATCGAACCCGTCGACGCCCCACAGATACCGGCTCTCCTCGATCTGCGATGGCCCGAAGCGCCCGCCCTGGATCCACACCTTGTCTGCGGCGAAGACGTCGCCCGTCCTGCCGAGGCGCTGAAGGCCTTCCCCGATTACGTCCTGCGATGAGCCATACATGGGCGATGAGTCGATGATCCGCCCGCCGCCGGCGAAGAAGCGCTCAAGCACCTGCGTGCGTTGCGCGCGAAGCGCCGCATCCCCGCCGACATCAAACGTCCGCCAGCTGCCCATGCCGATTGCGGGAACGGCCTCGCCTGTAGAGGGGATGGTCTTTTCGTAGACGCCGGTCGCGGCGCTGACGGGTTTCGGGAGCGCCGCCGCCGCGAGAGCGCCGACAACCATGCGCCGGTTGAGCCGCGCGGCCACGCCGCCTCAGCCCCGTCTAGAGGTCAGGATCCGCGCAATCAGCCAGATCGGGATCACGATGGCGGCCCCGATAAGAAGATAAGTGATCAGATTGACGATGACTTCGCCAAGGCTGTCGCCGATCGCCGCGACGACGTCGCGGATCGCGTTGAAGACGCCTTCCCAGAAATCGAGCGCGCCGACGCCGAGAAACGAAAACACCGCCCCGACAAAAATGCTGGCGACGATCAGCTGTATAATGGTGCGCGCAACGCTGCCGCCGAACAGACGGCGCCGGACGGCGTCCGCCCGCGGATGTTCGTGATCGCCCTTCGCCATAGTGACCTGCCTTTGGGGCCGCCTTCATTACCAAGCGTCAGCGCTCGGCCCCCCTTGCGCGATGGCGTCAGTCTAGCCGTCGGCTGCGGCGGGCACAAACCCGGTCGCCCGCGTCTGCGTCAGGCCGCCTGGTCCGGCTGCGTCTGCTCCATGTAAACCGACCGGCAGGGATAAGGGATTGAAACGCCGTTGGTGTCGAAGCTTTCCTTCACTGACTTCGTCAGCTTCCAATAGACGCCCCAATAGTCAGATCCCTTGACCCAGGGCCGGCACAGAATGTTGACCGATGAATCGCCGAGGCTGCCGACCTCGATCGTCGGCGCCGGATCGGAAAGGATGCGATCGTCCTTTTCAAGTTCGGCTTTGAGGAGTTTCATCGCCTTGTCGATATCGTCGTCATAGCCAATGCCAAAAGTCAGATCGACGCGGCGCGTGTCATACCCGGCGTAGTTTGTGATGACGTTGTCGAAGATCATGCCGTTCGGAACGATGATTTTCTTGTTGTCCGGCGTCGCGATCTCCGTCGTGAAGAGCCCGATCTGCTTCACGGTGCCCGAAACGCCGGCCGCTTCGACATAATCGCCGACATCGAAGGGGCGAAAGCCGAGCATCATTACGCCGGAGGCGACATGGCCGAGCGTTCCTTGCAGGGCGAGACCGATGGCGAGGCCGGCGGCGCCGATGACGGCGGCGAAGCTTGTCGTCGGCACGCCGAAAAGGCCGAGCGTCGTAATGAGGACGAGGATGATCGCGCCGTAATAGATGAGGCTTGAAAGAAACCCGCTCAAAGTGGCGTCGATGCGGCCTGTGCGGCCCATAGCCGACTTCGCGACGCTTCGAACGCGCCCGGCGATCCACATGCCAAGCACCAGAATAACGAGCGCGCCGACGACATTCGGCAGATAATCAACGGCTTGCTCGGTCAGTCCTTGTACGAACTCTAGCGCAACATTGAAATCAACATCTGACGCGATGGCGGCGGACGAATCGGATTGCATTGGGTCTCCCTTTCAAGCGGTCGGCGTTGAAGGCCTATAGCGAACGTCGCAAAGCCCCGAAAGGGCGCAACTGCAAGGCGAGCGAGGACGGCGAATTTTTCGCCTATTGCGCGAAAATCGTCATGAATCCCGCATTTGGTCGATAGTTATCGTCGTCGCTTCGGACGGCCATAGGCTTTGCAGACGCTTCGATCAACAGTCAACGGATCTAATCTCAAATGGATCAATCGCCGCGCCTTTCGCTTTCCTATATAGCGCCGAACCAGAGCCAGAAGCACGTGCCCGTGAATGATGCACTGCGTCGCCTTGACGCGCTGGCACAGCTAACGGTCGCGTCACGGACGATTTCCGCCCAGCCAGCGACGCCCGCCGAGGGCGACGCTTATTTGCTGCCGGCGGCGCCCAGCGGAGCCGATTGGCAGACCTTCAGTGAGGGGAATATCGCGGTCTATCAGGACGGCGCCTGGAGCGAAATCATCGCCAGGGAAGGCTGGCGCGCCTGGGTCTCTGATGAAGACGTTCTTGTCGCTTTTGACGGCGCCGCCTGGGGCGTCGTCAGCGGTGGGGGCGGCGGTGGCGGCGAAACTGCTGAGAAATTCGGCGTCAATTCGACGGCGGACGCGAGCAACCGGCTGAGCGTTAAATCCGACGCCGTTCTCTTCAGCCATGATGACGTGACGCCCGGCAGCGGCGACGCACAGGTCAAGATCAACAAGCAGGGCGCTGGCGGCACCGCCAGCCACCTCTTCCAGACCGGCTTTTCAGGCCGCGCCGAATTAGGCCTGACGGGCGATGATGATTTTCACGTCAAGGTCAGCGCCAACGGCGCGGCGTGGAACGAGGCGATGATCATCGACAAGGACACCGGCAATGTGGGCGTACAGATTAGTCCGGAGGCGAAGTTTCATGTCGATGGCGGGATCATGGCCGGCGACCAGACCAATGCGACCGTTGACAGCGGCTTTCTGATCAAACGGCCGTCCGATGCAAACCCTCGGACATTCGCCATCGTCGAGAATGACGACGAGCTTCGCATTGGCGGCGGCGCATGGGCCGCCATCAATCTCTGGACGACAACAGCGCAGCCGGGCGTTGTAATCCATTCGAATGGCGGGGTCGTCGTCGGGTCGCCGGCCGGCGGGAACAAAGGCGGCGGGACCATGAACGCGCAAGCGGTCTATGACGATAACTCGCTTCTCAGCTGTTACGTCTTCGACCAGGCGCTCGACGGCAGTGTCGACGCCGCGAAATGGGACCGAAAGGTTCCGGACCGGCGCGTGCGCGCGGTTCGGGATGACCTATCCGGCGAGATCATTCAGCCCAAAAAAATGATCACGCGCGCGCACGAACCGATGCGCAGATTCGCAGCCCGCATTGGCGGGGATCACGACCCGCTGACCCTCGACGGCTACGCCCGGCACTGGAAAGAAAAACGCCATCTGACCGCGATGCCGAACGAGGCGGCCTTCGATCCTGAAAAGGGGCTCGCCGCCGGCGAGTGGATTCAGCGTCTTGTCGAAACCGTCGAGATTCAAGCCGTGCTGATCGAGGCGTTGAACGCCCGCGTCAAAGCGCTTGAAGCGGCGCGCGACGGGCGCCCACGCGCGACGTGATCATGCGCACGAGCCAGAACGGCCTTGCCTTTATCAAGCGCTGGGAGGGTTTCGTCGCCCACGCCTATCGCGATGTCGCAGGGGTCATGACCATCGGCTACGGGCACACGAAAGGCTTCAGGGACGGGCGGTTTGGCCCTGATGCGGAGGTGAGCGCCGGCGCCGCGGAGCGTCTTTTGCGCAAAGACCTCGCACCGGTGGAATCCAAGATCGACAGGCTCGTCCGGACAAGGATCAATCAGAACGAGTTCGACGCGCTTGCGTCCTTCGATTTCAACACCGGCGCGCTGCATCGCGCGACGGCGCTGAAGCTTTTGAATGCGGAGAACCGCATCGGGGCCGCTGAAGCACTGACCTGGTGGAACAAGGCGAGCGTTGACGGGCGCAAGATCGAAATCCCGGGCCTTACCCGTCGGCGCGCGGCCGAGGCCGATCTTTTCTTGAGTCCGCCCGGCGCGCGGCGTGCGTTCAAGCAGGCTTGAAGACCAATGCAACGCCGTTATTGCAGTAGCGCAGGCCCGTCGGCGCTGGGCCGTCCTTGAAGACATGGCCCTGATGACCGCCGCAGCGTGCGCAATGATATTCCGTCCGCGGAATGATCAGTTTATAGTCGGCCTTGGTGCCGAGGGCGCCCGGAATGTAATCGAAAAAGCTCGGCCAGCCGGTGCCGCTGTCAAACTTCATTTCAGATGTGAACAAATCAAAACCGCAACCGGCGCAGGCGAAAATCCCTTCCCGGTATTCCGCATCCAGGGGGCTCGAGCCGGCGCGTTCGGTCGCGTCTTTACGCAAGACCGCGAATTGCTCGCGGGTCAGGCGCTCCTTCCATTCCTCTTCCGACAATTGCCACTCTTCGTAGTCGGGAATGGTGCTGGGATCCGGGTCATCATTCGCCATGGCGCTTTCCTCTCGGACTGCGCAGGCTGCGCCGGCGCCGAGAAGGCCGATGGCGAGACTGCGCCTTGTCAATCGGGTCATTATTATGCGTGCCCTTTACTGCTACTGGTCCGATTACGTAGCCGCATCGCGGCTCAGATCAAACGGGCGATCCCTTCACAAATCGGCGCCGCCAGCAAAAGAAGGCCGGCGTCGCGGTTCGATTTGAAACGGATCAAGCAATTGTGAGCGTCGTCGATATCGAGGCTCCGGATTTGCCAGGCGAAGTGCAGGCTCGCCGGCGCCAGCGCAAGGTAATAGAATGGGCCGGCGCCGATGAGCGCGCCGGCGGCCGTAAAAGCGACAAGCGTTGCGGCGTAAAATCCGACGAGCCAGGGCCGCGTCGCGGCGCCGAATTTGAGCGCCGTCGACTTCACGCCGATCAGCGCGTCATCTTCCTTGTCCTGATGGGCGTAGATGGTGTCATAGCCGAGGGTCCAGGCGAGGCCCGCGGCGTAGATCGCAAAGGCTTCGCCGCGCAGCGTGCCCGCGATCGCCGCATAGCCGACAAGCACCCCCCAATTGAAGGTGAGCCCGAGCCAGGCCTGCGGCCAGTAGGTGACGCGCTTCATGAACGGATAGGCCGCGACCAGTCCGAGCGAGGCGAGCCCGGTGAGAATGGCGAACGTATTGAACTGCAACAGCACGGCAAGCCCCAGAAGGCACAGCGCGAAGAGAAAAATCCACGCCTCGCGCACCGTGATCTGCCCCGAGGGCAGCGGGCGCAGAGCCGTGCGCTCAACCTTGCCGTCGAAATCCTTGTCGACAATGTCGTTATAGGCGCAGCCCGCCCCGCGCATGGCGAGGGCGCCGACGCCGGTCAGGACCGCGAACCAGAGCAACGCTCCGGCATTCGCGCCGAGCCCGCCTTCGACGACGCCGGCCAGCGCAAGCCCCCACAGGCACGGGATCCAGAGGAGCCAGGTCCCGATCGGCCGATCAGCCCGGGCGAGGCGCAAAAAGGGCTGCGCGCGCGCCGGCATTCGCTCGACCCAATTGCCGGGCGCGGCGTCGGGCGTTGCTTGCGTTTTCTGAGGCGTGGCGGCGGGGTTGGTCATCTCTTTCTAATATCCGTTCCCAGTCCGGGTTCGCCATCAGACATATCCGCCCGCTCATCCCCGCGAAAGCAAAGTTTCAATAAATCCGGACAAGTTTGTCTTCTTCCTAAATCACGCGGCGTCGTCTACGACTGGGGACTTTTCGACGCCTCCGCTTTTGCGGAGCAATGAAGAGTGTTGGGTTCATGACGCCGCGACTTTATATCACCGCCGCCCTCGCTGACGCAGGCGTTGCGCCGCTCGACGCCGATCAGGCGCATTATCTGAAATCGGTGCTGCGCCGGGGCGAGGGCGATCCCGTCTTACTGTTTAACGGCGTCGACGGCGAGTTCGCGGCCGAGATCATTGAGCTGAAGAAAAAGGGCGGGCTCGCCAAAATCGGCCAGCGCACGCGCGCGCAAAACGCCGAACCTGATCTTCAGCTCCTGTTCGCCGCGGTCAAGCGCGGCCCTGTTGAGACCATCGTCCAGAAAGCGGTCGAGCTGGGCGCGGCCCGCCTCAGCCCCGTCACGACAGAGCGAACGGTTGCGACACGGATCAACCGCGCGCGGCTGCAGGCGATCGCAACCGAAGCCGCCGAGCAATCGGGACGCTTGAGCGTTCCGGAGATCGATGAGCTGCATCGGCTCGATGCGATCCTCGACGACTGGCCGACCGATCGACGCCTCATGTTCTGCGACGAGGCCGGCGATAACCCGGATCAAGAATGGGGCGGGGAAAAAGGCCGCGCGGCGCCCGCATTAGACGCGCTAAAGGCGTTCGATAGCGGCGCTGACAAATGGGCGATCCTGATCGGACCCGAAGGCGGCTTTGCACCGGCGGAACGGGCGATGTTGCGCGAGAAACCGTTTGCGACGCCGGTGACGCTCGGGCCGCGGATATTACGGGCCGACACCGCCGCCATCGCGGCGCTCAGCCTGTGGCAGGCGGCGCTCGGCGACTGGCGCGCGCCAGCGATCACCGACGCGTGATGCGGTTAAGACTTGGCGGGCGCCGGAACGCCCAGTATGGCGATGGTAAAGCCATTCATGATCAGGAGAGCCGAGCCTCGTGACCACCGGCAAAGAACAAAACGCCGATTCACCGATCATCGAATCGAAAACACAGCTTGCCGACTATCTGGCGGCGGGCTGCAAGCCAAAAGAAGACTGGCGTATCGGCACCGAGCACGAGAAATTCGTTTTCTGCCGAACGAATATCAAGCCCGTCCCTTACGAGGGCGACAGCGGCATCCGCGCCATTATCGAAAAGCTAAGCGAGGCGACCGGCTGGCAGATCCTGCGCGAGGGCGACTTGCCGATCGGGCTCAAGGGCGAGGGCGCAAGCGTTTCATTAGAGCCCGGCGGCCAGTTCGAGCTTTCCGGCGCCGCGCTTGAGAACATTCATCAGACCTGTGACGAAACCCATCGCCATTTGGAAGCGGTGAAGAAGGTCTGCGACCCCTTGGGCGTTGCGTTTCTCGGCATGGGATTCGCCCCGACCTGGACGCTTGAAGAGTCCCCGCGCATGCCGAAGGCGCGCTACGGCATTATGCGCGACTACATGCCGAAAGTCGGCTCCCTCGGCCTCGACATGATGCACCGGACCTGCACGATCCAGGTCAATCTCGATTATGCGTCGGAAAGCGACATGTGCGCGAAGTTCAGAACATCGCTTGCGCTGCAGCCGATCGCGACGGCGCTGTTTGCAAATTCCGGCCTCAAGGAAGGAAAGCCCTCGGGCTTTGCGTCTTACCGCGCCCACATCTGGACCGACACCGACCCGGACCGTACAGGGCTGTTGCATTTCGTCTTCGATGACGATTTCGGCTTTGAGCGCTATGTCGACTACATGCTCGACGTGCCGATGTATTTCGTGCGCCGCGGCGGAAAATATATCAACGCCGCCGGGCAGTCCTTCCGCGATTTCATGAAAGGCGAATTGCCGGCGCTCCCCGGCGTCAAGCCGTCCATGGACGACTGGGAAGATCATCTGTCCACGGCCTTTCCGGAAGTCCGGCTCAAAACCTTTCTTGAAATGCGCGGCGCTGACGGCGGGCCCTGGGCGCGCATCTGCGCGCTGCCGGCGCTCTGGGTCGGGCTTCTCTATGACGAGGACGCGCTCGCCGCCGCCTGGGAGATCGCCAAGGGCTGGTCAGCCGAAGAGCGCGAGGCCCTGCGCGCCGACGCCGCCCGCCACGGCTTCAAGGCGGAAGTCGGCGGGCGTTCGGTGCAGGAGATCGCGCTCGAAGTCCTCGATATCGCTCGCGGCGGGCTTAAGCGCCGCGCGCGCATGGGCAATCTCAAAGAAGACGAGACGACATATCTCGATCCGCTCGTGAAGATTGCTGAGAGCGGCGTCACCATCGGGGAGTTTACGGTCGACCGTTTCCTAAACGCGCTCAATGGCGATGCGAAAGCGCTGTTCGAGGACTGTAAATATTGACGGCGCCGCCGGGCGCTCTAACCATAGGCGATGCTTCTTAGTCGTCCGAAGGTGAGAGTAATGAAGACAGTGTCGGCGCTGGTCGCCCTTTTGACAATTTCCGCGTGCTCAACCCTCGACCTCAGCGAGGCGAGCTGCGGCGTTTCCGAAGGGCGCTGTCTTGAACAATGCCGCGCCGCGCCGGGCGCCGGTCAGATGGCGTGCGAGGATACGTGCCGCGCCGAGGCGAACATGTGCCGCGCGCCCGCTCGCTAAACCGCCCCGACGTTTTCGGAGACGTCAAAGCGCCCTGCGCCGCGCTGGCGGAGACGGATCGCGTTTTCGCCCACGCCCTTGACGCCATCGGCGCGCCGCATATCCGTCGTCGGCCCGGCGGCTTTGAAGCCTTGTTCCGGATCATCGTCGAACAACAGGTCTCGGTGCCGAGCGCGCAGGCGATCTGGGCGCGGTGCCTTTCCGCAATTGATCCGCTCACCCCCCATTCTGCGCTTGAGGCGGGCGACGCCGGACTACGGGCCTGCGGGTTGTCGGGACCAAAGGCGCGTTATGTGCTCGCGCTCGCCGCGGCGATGACGAACGGCGCGTTCGACCCAGCGAAGCTTTCAACCATGCATGACGAGGCGGCGATTGCCGCGTTGCAGTCTCTAAAGGGCGTCGGCCCGTGGAGCGCGGCGATCTATCTCCTCTTTTGCGAGGGGCGAATTGATATCTGGCCGCCGCGGGATGTGGCGCTGCTCGGCGCCTATTGCGAAGCGCGCCGCGCCGCCGGCTTCACGCGTCCGGCCGTCAAGATGGACCGCATGGATGCGCGGGCCGCGCGCTGGGCGCCGTGGCGCGGCGTCGCAGCGCATATTCTGTGGACCTATTACGCGCATCAGCGCGGACGAACGCCGATTTGAATGGCCGCCCGCTCGCCCCTGCATTAACGTTCGCGGCGCGCCGCCTAGGTGCATAATCTGGCGAGTGTTGCGAAAATGCCGCCGAAAGCGTCAAACTTCTGTCATGGGGAATCAGATATAGCGTGATTGAGGCGCTTCCCGACGGCGACGATTTTGATTAAGCTGGAAGCGAAACTCAGGGAGCGTGCGTTTTCACTCACGTGATTTACGATCCCGGCGCGGTCAGACCAGTCGATGATGCGCGCCCTTCAAAGGCGGCCTTCTGATGGGCGTGGCGGCGCATCGCCCTGAGGCCTGTCCCGCGCTTGTTCTGAACGCGGACTTTCGCCCCTTGAGCTATTTCCCGCTATCCTTGTGGTCCTGGCAGGACGCCTTGAAGGCGGTGTTTCTCGATCGTGTCGACGTCGTCGCGCAATATGAAACGACGGTGCGCAGCGTCAATTTCGAGATGCGTCTGCCGTCGGTCGTGTCCTTGCGCACTTACGTTAATCATGCGCGCACGCCGGCCTTCACCCGGTTCAATGTGTTCCTGCGCGATAGCTTCACCTGCCAATATTGCGGGTCCGGCGGGCGCGATCAGCTGACCTTCGATCATGTGGTGCCGCGCTCTCGCGGCGGACGCACGACATGGGAGAATATCGTCGCGGCCTGCAGCGGCTGTAATATTCGGAAAGGCGGACGCATGCCGGAAGACGCGCGGATGATCCCGGCGCGCCGTCCGCGCCGTCCGACCATGTTCGAACTGAATGAGCGCGGGCGCGCCTTCCCGCCGCACTACCTGCATGAAAGCTGGCAGGACTTCCTTTACTGGGATTCCGAACTCGAACCCTGACCTCGCTATTGCGCGCTGGCCGCTTGAGCGTCGTTCTTGCCCTCGGCCTTGTCTCATCTCGTCGTTGTCGGCGCCCGCGCGCTCCTTTATGGTCCTTTGCGGCTGGGGTAGCGGAGGATTGAGTTCATGAAAATTTCGATCGGCAAACTGTTTGGCGCGCGCGTGCTTGCGGCGGCGCTGGCTTTCATTGTTGCGCCCTCTTGCGCTTACAATGAGACGCTCGGGCGCAACCAGCTTCTCTTCGTCAGCCAGGGTCAGATGGCGCAGCTAGCGAGTAGCGCCTGGACCAGCATTAAACAGCAAGAACCGATCAGCACCGATCCGGCCTACACCGCCCGCGTCAATCGCGTCGCGCCGCGCATCATTCGCGCGGCCGGCGGCAATCCAAACGAATGGGAGGTGCGCGTTTTCGCCTCCGACCAGCTTAACGCCTTCGCGCTGCCCGGCGGCAAGATCGGCATCTATACCGGCATTCTCGACATCATGGAAAATGACGACCAGGTCGCCGCGGTTATTGGTCACGAAGTCGCGCATGTGAACTTCAATCATTCCGGTGAGCGGTATAGCCAGGCGACGGCGGCGCAGGTCGGCCTTGGCGCGGCCTCTGCGGCCGTGGGCGGCGGTCAGAGCGGGGCCGCGGCGATGCAGGCGCTCGGGCTCGGCGTCCAGGTTGGGGCGCTGTTGCCGTTTTCGCGCAAGCACGAACTTGAGGCTGATAAATTCGGCGTCCGCTACATGCACCGGGCCGGATATAACGCCAATGAAGCGATCCGGTTCTGGCAGAAAATGTCTGCGCAGAAACAGGGCGGCGGCCCGCCGGAGTTTCTGGCGACCCACCCCGCTGACGCAACGCGCATCGCCGCCTTGCGCGCGGAAATCGCGCTTCTCAACTAGCTCGTTGTCGATCGCGTCGCGCCTCGAACGTCTACGCATCGCAACGCGTAGAACCGGGGAAGGAGATTCGCGACCATGGACATGACAAGATTAATCGCGCTGCCTTATGCAGCCTTGGCGTTGGCGGCGACCGCAGCCGCGGCGACGAGTTCGTCTGGCGATGATGATGCGGCAGCACTAGGCGCAATCATTGAAGCGCGGAGCGACGAGGACAAGGCGCGCGACCGTTGGCGCAATCCGGCGGAAACGCTTGGCTTTTTCGAGGTGACGCCCGTTTCGACAGTTGTCGAAGTCCTGCCGGGCCGTGAATGGTACACCCGCATCATTCTGCCCTACGTCGCCGCTGAGGGCCGTTATGTCGGCGCGAATTACCAAGATGGGATGTGGCCGCTGATCCTGCCGGAGCCGACGCCGGAACTGGTCGAACGCCTCTCGACATGGGCCGAGACCTTTTCGGAAAGCGCACGCGACATCGCCGAGACGGCGCAGCCGGTGACCGCCTTTGAGTTCGGCGCCGCGCCGTCCTCGCTCGAGGGAGAGGTCGATGTCGTCCTCTTCATTCGCGCCTTGCACAATTTCAATCGCGCCGGCGGCGCGTTCGGCGCAGAAGCGCTCAGCGATGCGTATCGGTTGCTGAAACCCGGCGGCGTTCTCGGTGTCGTGCAACACGAAGCGCCCGCCGGCGCGGAAGGCGCCGCCGCCGATGGAACGGACGGCTATATGAGCCGGGAAGCTGTGATCGATATGATCGAGGCGGCCGGCTTTCGCCTGGAGGCGACAAGCGATGTCAACGCCAATCCCGCCGACCAGCCGCAGCCCGGCGAGTTCGTCTGGCGTCTGGCGCCGACATTTGGTCTCGGCGAAAAAGGCCGCGACGCCTACGCTGCGATCGGGGAAACGAACCGCATGACCTTGCGGTTCCGCAAGCCGGAAAATTGAGCTGCGAACTCCTTGCCTTCAAAAAGCGCCGGGCGTAGGTTCCGCCGCCGTGGGCCGCGGCGCGCCTTGCGCCGGTCGTTTGAGCCGCCTTAGCTCAGTTGGTTAGAGCGCTAGATTGTGGATCTAGAGGTCCCTGGTTCGAGACCAGGAGGCGGTACCATTTTTCTGCGACATTGCGATGCGCTGGCCTTTTGGCGGCGAATTTGCACGGCCGGCGGCGCATGGGCGCTGTCTGAATTGCTCAGGGCGGCGGTGCAAAATCGCCACGAAATGGGTCAAATTCGGTATTAACAAATCCTTACTCTATGGCCCTCAGGTTGAAGGCGTCATTGAGCTTGGACGGTAAGTGCGAACGAATGTCGGGCCTGATATGAGAATTGCGTTTCTTGCCCCTGCCTGGCCGGCGGCCGCGGCCCATAACGGGATCGCGACCTATGTTGATATCATGAGCCGAGCGCTGCGCCGGCAGGGCCATGACACGCTGATCCTCGCCAGCAAGATCATTGGCGAATGCGACGGCGATGTCATCGAGACGGGAGAGCCCGACAATCCTGTCTTCGCCGGCTGGATGGCTAAGGCGCGGAGCGCGCTGCGCGGCGACGACACCATCGACACGCGCTATTGGGGCGCGGCGCTCGCCGCGACCCTAAGCAGAGCGTCGCGCCACCAGCCGATAGATCTCTTTGAGATAGAAGAAAGCTTCGGCGTCGCCCGCTATTGCCAAGGCCGAATCGGAACGCCCGTGGCGATTCGCTCCCACGGGCCGCATCGCTTTGTCGTGTCTCCGCCGTTCGGTCCTAGTGATGAACGGCGAATTCGCGAGGAGGGCCGCGCGTTTTTCAGCGCCGGCGCCGTAAACGCGCCGTCGAAGGCGCTTCTTTCCGCAATCGAAGAATCCTATGGAGAGCGGCTCGGGCGCGCGGGCGTGTTTCCCAATCCCATAGAATTGCCGGACGCCCGCGATTGCTGGTCGCTCGATGAGAGCGATCCCAACGAGCTCTTGTTCGTCGGCCGGTTTGACGCCGTTAAGGGAGCCGACCTTGCAATTGAGGCTTTCACCTCGCTTGCGGCGGAGCGAAAGAATTTGCGTCTGACCTTCGTCGGCCTCGATCGGGGGCTGCGAAATGCGTCCGGCGAATTGGTTCGCTTCGCCGACTATGCCGCGCGCAACGTTCCGGACGCCGTGCGTCGGCGCATTGACTTCCGCGGCCCTGTCCGTCGCGATGAATTGCAATCGCTGCGCCGTCGCGCGGCGCTGTGCATATCGGCGTCCCGCTACGAGACCTTTCCTTATGCGGTAATTGAGGCGCTTGCGCTCGGCGCGCCGGTTGTCGCGACAAAGACCATGGGCCTTGCGGAATATCTGGAAGATGATCGCGAGATTGCCTTTACGGCGATCGGCGACGCGGCAGCGCTCAGCCGGCGGATCGCAGATCTCCTGGACAATCCGCACTATAGAGCGGCGATGGGCGCTCAGGCTCGCTCAACAGCCGCGCAAAGATTCGCCGCCGATCGCGTCGTGACCCAGGCTTTAGCGTTTTACCAAGACGTTGCCGCTACTCAGAAAACCGCGAAGGCGCGCGCGTCATGAGTATCCCTATCATCGCTGTGATTTTGACCACTCTTGCGGTGAGCGGCGCCGTCGCGCTGACGCGGCCTGCCGACCGGTCCATGGCGATCGTGATCGGCGGAGTTTGGGTTTTGGCGGTTGCAATCGCTTTTTTTGCGCCGTCTCGCATGCTCGCATTCTTGGCGCTCGCCGGCCTTCTCGCCGCCGCTGCCGTCATGAGCCAGCGCGGAGCGGTCAAACTATATCTCGGCGTCATCGCGGCGCTGCCGATTTCAATGACATTCGTGGTGCCGTTTCCAGGGCTCAACTATCTGATCATTCTTGATTATGCGAAGCTTGCGACGTTGACGCTTCTGGCGCCGGCCTTCGCGACCGCCATTTTCATGCGCGCGCCGGCGGGCCTGCGTAGTGTAGATCATTTGCTGCTCGCATTCGTCCTGCTGACCGGACTCTTGTCATTTCGCGATCTGCCCTTCACCAGCGTATTGCGCACGATCGCCGATCAGCTCATCTTGATTTACGTTCCATATCTTACAATCAGTCGTATGCTGACGACGGAAAAAGATGTGGAAGAAGCGCTTCAATCGGTCTTCATATCTATTTTAATTCTCTCCTTCATCGCCGCCATTACCGCGCTGCGGTCGTGGAACTACTACGTGCATCTCAGTGATATTGGTTCGGGTAAAGCCTTTTTCGATTTCCGAAACGGCTTCCTGCGAGTCGGCGCGACAATGGGCCCTTCTCTCTTGGCCTTCATGGCTGGCGTTGGCGTCGCGTTCATGCTGCGCGCGCGGAGCTTGAAGGAAACGCCGTTGATGCTGGCGATGGCGTCGCTCGGCGTCATCGCCTTCGCCGGTTTCGTCACTGGCGCGCGCGGCGGCTGGATCGCCGCCTTTGTAAGCGTCGTGCTTTTTTATGTCTTTGCTTACTCAAGTCAGACCTTACGACGGTTGACGTTGCTGGGTTTCGCGCTCGCCCTGATTTGCGGACTATACCTGATTAACACCGAGAGTCCCGCGCTGCAGGACCGTTTTGGCTCAGTCAGCTATCGGGCCGAGCTGATCCGCACGAGCTTTCAGCAGATCGCGGACCGACCGCTATTCGGGTCAGTCGATTTCATGAGTTCGCCTCGATTTCGACATCTCGTGCAAGGTGAAGGCATTGTCGATGTGGTGAACGGATATTTGCAGATCGCCCTCTACAACGGATTGGTCGGCCTCTGCCTTTATTTATTCGCGCAAGGAATTGCATTTCAGCGGGGCCTGCGCGCGCTGTCCGGCATGGCGCGTTTCGACCGAGCCGCGCCCGAAAATGCGAGCGCCCGACTGACGCTCGCGCTCCTCCTCGCGATGCAAGCCGGGTATCTCGCCTTGATTGCAACGATCAGCTTGACGACTTTTACGGCCCACTACGCCTACATAATCCTTGCGCTAGTCGTCGCAAACCTGCGCGCCCAATCCACACAAGCCGTCGCGGCCGCGCCTTCGCCTACAGTCAATGAAGCGCTCGAAGCACCGCCTCCGTCGCCCGCGCCATATGGAGGTCGTTTTGTACGGCGCCGCTGAACTGAGACTCTGGGCGCGCCGCATCCGGCCGACGCTCGGCGACGGATCGTCGTTTCTTGTTGTAACTCAGTCAGTTCAGCTATTCCTGAGGATATTCAGCAGTCTGATTGTCACCCGGCTGTTGTCGCCGGAGGCCTATGGCGTCATTGGCGTCATTACGTCTGTTTCCTATATCTTGGTGATGGTTTCAGATATGGGCCTTCGCGCTTATATCATTCGACACAAGGAAGCCGGAGACGGACTGATTCAAACCGTTTGGACAGTGCGCGTCTTGCGCTGCCTTGTTCTTTTTCTTGTGATGTTCATCGGCGCCGGCGCTTTTGCAAAAGCCTATAATGCGCCCGAAGTTGCAACGGCGATCCGCGTATGCGCTTTTCTGTTTCTGATTGAAGCCGGGTCCAGTCTTGGCCCGCCATTAGCCGAGCGCCGGCGCGAAGTGATCAAGTGCGCCGCGATCGATTTTGCAAAGTTTGTCTTTGTTACCAGCACGACGATTATCGCAGCACTCTATTTTAGAACGTATTGGGCGATTGTCATCTCGATGTTCGCCGGCGCCGTTCTTGGCTTTATCATCAGCTATACGCTTTTGAAGGGTCCATCCGTTCGTTTCAGCCTCAATCGCGATCATGTAATTGACCTTTGGCGCTTTTGGCGGATCATCATTCCGTCCAGCATCGTCACCATCGGGTTGACGCAAGCCAACGTGTTCGCAGTCGCGCGCTTTTTCCCACTAGAGGAGCTCGGAAGATACACGCTCGCCATAACCATCGCGGGCGCCGTCGGCTCTTTGTCTGGTGAATATATAATGCGCGTCTTTTTTCCATTATACGCCGAGGCGCGCCGAATAGGCGCAGCACGCGCACAGGCTGCCTATTACGCCGCGCGGCGAAATATGATGATGTTTTTTGCGCTGGGAATCGGCGGCCTCGTCGGCGGCGGCGAATTAATTGTACGCCTATTATACAATGAAGACTTTCTTGGCGCAGGCTATTACCTCTCACTGGCTTGCCTCGCGCCCTTCGCGCGGCTTTTTTCATTTCCGGCCGAGCAGGCCATCATCACCAATGGTTTTCTTAGGGTCGCGCTGCACGCAAATGTGCTCCGTCTCCTCTGGATTCTTGCTGCGGGCTATTGCGCATACTCCGCGTTCGGGCCCGCTGGGCTCATCGTTGCAATTTTTCTGACCGAGGCGATGGTCGCGCCATATTATCTTTGGCACCTGCATCGACACGGGCTGTTGCGCCTTACAGAAGAAGGCCTGATTTTCGCTGTGGGACTTATTGGCGCGATCATCGGTTATCTTGTCAATCTTGGTGCTGAGAGATTAATCGCAGCCGGATACCTTCCTAATTTTTAATCTATCCAATCCTTCTGGAGCCGCCTCATCAAACAAACGGGCAGCGGCGCAATTTGGTCAAGCGTGGCCAAAGTTTCATTTTCCTGAGGCCTGATCGGCCTCTATGTCCGACTTCATCACATTCGAAGCGGAAAGAAACTGGTAATGATTGCAAAAAATTTATTAAAAGCGCGCGCTTCCCATTCTGAGAAAATTTTAATTCGCCCTCTAGCCTAGATCGCAATCCGCCGCGCGCGGATTAAGGCTTTCTCAGCGATGTCGGACTACCGTCGCGAAAAATTAACGTTAACGCCGGCGGCCGCTGCGGGACGGCCAATTCGAGCTGGCGAGCCAGAACAGAGAGTTGGCGCAGAACGCATGGCTAAGTCATTTTTTCACTTCGTGCTGATGGGGTCGGCCGCTTCCGCCTTTGCGATCAGCGCCGCCGGCGCGACCGATCCAGATGCGCCGGCGTTGCGCGGCGCGCTCTACCCCGCAGACATTGTCGCCACGATCGTCGTCGCAACAGGCGACGGCGACGTCAGCGCCGATGACGCCATGGATGAAACGCCGCGGATCAGTCTCATCGCGCCGGAACAGTCGGCAATCGCCCGCGCGCTCGGGCCGGCGGCCTATATCCTCGACATCTATGCGCCGCGGGAGACGTTCCGCGCACATGTGCGCCGCGCCATCGGCCGGCACCCCGCTTTTCACGCCCAAGTCTCGACGCTTGATGAAGCGGCGGCGGGCCGCAAGCGGGCGCGGTCGGCGCTTTATCCGCAGATCTCCTCGCAGTTTCGCGGCGACTACGTCCTAGCGCGCGATTTTGCATCCGACACGGACAATGTTGTTGAAGCCTTGCGTCCGCGCGAACAGTTCACCGCCGGGCTATCTGCATCGCAGCTCGTCTTTGACGGCGGGGCGACCTTTCAGCGCATCAAAAGCGCGCGCGCCCGCCAATCCGAGTTTGAAAATTCGATCAGCGCGCGCGTCAATGATCTCGCCTTTGAAGCCCTGACGATTTATCACGATCTGCTCACGCATCAGGCGCTTGCTGCTCTGGGCGACGCGATCGTTCGCAGACATGCAGAAATCCTTTCTGACGTTCGCGAACGCGAGCGTCTTGGCGCCGGGTCAAAAGCAGATGTGACGAGAGCAGGGGCGCGGCTCGCCGCCGCCCGCGCCCGCGTTTCAGAGATTCGCGAAAGCGCGCGGCTTGCTGACGTTCGCTATCAGAATTTTTTCGGCGAGCGACCGGGCGCGCTGAAGCGGCCCGACATCGGCGTTCTTGCGGTTGACAGCCGCGAGGAGGCCGTCGCCGCCTCCATGAACCACAATCCCGAGCTTGCGGTTGCAAGCGCGCGATCGGATGCATCGACCGCCGATTACAAGGCTGCGAAAGGCGATCGCCTGCCGGAAGTGCGGGTCTCCGTCGACGCCGTAAAATTCGACGTGTTTAATAGCGGCGATGATTTCGATGTCCGGGCGGGCGTTGATGTTCAGTATGATATTTTCAGCGGCGGTTTGCGCGCAGCGAACATCGCCGAAGCCGGCTCGCGCGCGCGCCAGGCGCAATTCGCCGAAGAACAGATCCGCCAAGAGATCGCCCGCGACGCGGCCTTCGCCTATGAGCGCAGCGAGGGCGCCGGCGAACGACTCGATGCGCTGGCTGACGCCATGATCGCGCATGACGAAACGCGTGATCTCGTTCTAGAGCGCTACCGCGTCGCGCGCGGCGACCTGATTGATGTTCTGCAGGCGGAGAATGATTATTTTGAGGCCGCTGTCGCCTACATCACAGGCCTCGCCAATCGCGATCTCGCCTCCTACGCAATGATGGAGCACACTGGCGATCTATTGCGGTTCTTCTCGCCGCAGGACGCCGAGAATGACGAGTTTATCGGCGGTTATGATGGCTAAAAAGCGAAGCGTCTTCTGGGCGGCGCCCTCTAGTCATTGGCTTTACGGACCGCTGCGCGAGAACGCAAAGGTCTATGGCCAGACCATCCTCGCCGCGGTGATCGTCAATGTGCTGGGGCTCGTCTCGTCCTTTTTCATCATGACGGTCTATGACCGCGTTTTGCCGAACCAGGCGATCGAGTCGCTGATCGCACTGACGATCGGCGTCCTGCTTGCTCACATTTTTGACTTCGCATTGAAATCATTGCGCGGCTATTTCATCGACATCGCGGGCCAGCGCCTTGACGCCAGCGTCGGCGCCAGCGTTTTCGACAATCTGATGGCGATGCGGCTTGATGCGCGCCGCGGCGCTTCCGGCGCATTGGCGGGGCTCGTGCGCGAATTTGAAAACATGCGGGATTTCTTTTCCTCAGCGACCCTCGTCGCGCTCGTTGATCTGCCGTTCATTTTCCTCTTCATCGCTGTGATCGCCATGATCGGCGGGCCGATTGCGTTGGTGCCGCTTCTCGCTGTTTTCGGCGCCATCGCCGTCGGCGTCGTCGTTCAGCCTTTGATCATGGCGCGAACGAAACAGGCGATGGAGGAGGGCCACCAAAAGCAAGCCGTCCTGATCGAAACGCTTTCCGGCCTTGAAACCGTCAAAAGCGTCGAGGCTGGCAATCTGATGCGCCAACGCTGGCGCGCCGGGGTGATGCGTCAGGCCAAGGTTTCTACAATTTCGCGCTTCCTGAACCAGCTTGCGGTGAATGCCGCCGGCTTCGCTCAACAATTTGCGCAGGTGGGCGTCATTGTCATCGGCGTGTTCCTCGTCGGTTCAAACTCTATCACCATGGGCGCGCTGATTGCGTGCGTCATTCTCACCGGTCGCGCCATGGGGCCGCTCGCCCAGGTCGCCTCGCTCCTGAGCCGCGTCAATGGCGCAATGACGTCTTACAAAGCGCTCGACAATCTGATGACGACGCAATCAGAAATCGATCCGACGCGAAACTACCTCGCGCGGCCGAAACTTAGCGGCAAGCTGGAATTCCGCGAAGTCAGCTTCCAGTATCCGGCCGCAGACCGGCGTGCGCTTGACGAGGTTTCGTTTGTCATTGAACCGGGAGAGCGCGTCGCCATTCTCGGCAAGAACGGGTCCGGCAAAAGTTCGGTCATTCGCCAGATCACCGGCGTTTATCAGCCGACGGAAGGCGCCGTTCTTGTTGACGATACCGATGTGCGCCAGATCAAGCCCGGCGACTTGCGCGCAAATATCGGCGCGGTGCTTCAGGATGTCTGCCTCTTCTCCGGCAGCATCCGGGAAAACATCGCGCTTGGCCTGTCGGATGTCAGCGATGCAGACGTTTTGCGCGCGGCGAAAATCGCCGGCGTCCACGAGTTTGTGGGCGCAAGCGCCGGCGGCTACGACCAGCGGCTCGCCGAGCGCGGCGAGGGCCTTTCAGGCGGTCAGCGCCAGGCGATTGCGTTGGCGCGCGCGCTGGTCGGCGATCCCTCGATCCTCGTCCTCGACGAGCCCTCAAGCGCGCTCGACAGCCAGGCTGAAGCCAAACTGATCGCGCGCCTTCAGGCGGCGACCCGCGGTCGAACGCTACTTGTCGTCACGCACCGGATGTCGATGGTAAAGCTCGTCGACCGCATCATCGTCCTCGATCAGGGGCGGATCCTCGTCGACGGTCCGCGCGAGTCGGTCTTGAGCGCCATGGCGTCGGCCCGCCAGATGAAGGCGCGTCGCCTCGCGCAAGGGGCCAGTCCGAAGCTCGTCTCGACGGAGGCGGCGTAATGGCGACGGGCCGCGACTTGACGACGCTCCCGGCAGGGACAGACATCGAGATTGAAGACGCCCTGCCGATGGAGCCGGCGAAGGCGGCGCAATGGCTGCTCTACATCATCGCCGGTCTTGTTGTGGTTACGCTGGTCTGGGCCTCCGTTGCGCGACTTGACCGCGTGACCCGCGGCCAGGGCTGGGTCGTCAGTTCCGGCAGCCTGCAAGAGGTGCAGTATCTCGAAGGCGGAATCGTCAAAGAAATCCTCGTCAAGCCGGGTGACACGGTCGGCGCTGACGATCTCCTGGTGAAACTTGATCCTACGCAGATGAATGTCGAATTCATTCGCGGGCGTGAAGAGTTTAACATCCTGTCTGCGCGCATCGCCCGGCTTGAGGCCGAGGCGTCATTGCGCCCGCTCAACTTTCCGCCCGCATTTGAAAAAGCGGCGCCTGAAATTGTCGCGCGCGAACGCGCGCTTTATGAGGCGCGGCAGGCGGAGATGGGCGCGGCGATCGATATTGAGACCGCCAAGCGCGACCAGCGACGCGAGGCTCACGAAGATGCGAAAGTCGCATTTGAAACGGCCAAGGAGGCGTTCGCCTTCGCCGATCAGGAATTGCAGATGATCCGCCGGCTGGTAGAGAAGGGCATCGAACCGCGCGTTGAACTCCTGCGCGTCCAGACGCGGGAGGCCGCCGCGCGGGGCGAAATGCAGCGCGCGGAAATCGCCGTTTCCCGCTCCGCGCTCGAATATCGCGAATCGGAAGGCGAGATTGACCGCATTCGCAAGACTTCGGCGGCGGCCGCAGCCGACGAGCTTAACGACGCCAAGGCCGAATTCGCGGCCCTTGAGGGCGAGTTGCCTGCGCTCCGCGACAAGGTCGCGCGCACTGACGTGCGGGCGCCCGTCGCCGGCGTTGTTAACCGCGTGCTTGTCTCAACCGTCGGCGGCGTCGTTGCGCCTGGCGAGACTATCGTTGAGATCGTTCCCAGCGAAGACACGCTTGTCGTCGAGGCGCGGATCAAGCCGGCTGATATTGGCTTCCTGTCGATCGGCCAACAGGCGAAGGTGTCGATCACGGCTTTTGACTCCTCCGTTTACGGCTCGCTCGATGGCAGAATTGAAACCATCAGCCCTGACGCCATTGAAGACGAGAATTCTGGCGAACGCTTTTATGAAATCCGCGTGCGCACGGCGGCCGATGCTCTGGAGGGCAAGGGGCGTTCGCTTCGGATCATGTCCGGCATGACGGCGGATGTCTCAATTCTTAACGGTAAACGCACGGTCCTTGCATATCTCCTGAAGCCGTTGGCGGAAGTCGGCGACAAGGCGTTGCGCGAACAATAAGTCGGACCGCAAGCTGGGCTGCGCCCCAATTCGGTCTCCGGCGTTTCTCGCGATTGCCTTAATTTTTCGCCTATTCTAAGCCTCGGCGGGCAGACCGGAGCGAACGAGCCATGTGCGGGATTATCGGCATTCTCGGATCAAGAGACGTCGCGGCGCCGATTGTCGAGGGGCTGCGCCGGCTTGAATATCGCGGTTACGACTCCGCCGGCGTCGCCACCGTTCAGAGCGGGTCGGTCGAACGCCGGCGCGCAGCAGGAAAACTCAATGCTCTCGCCGAACGTCTCGCGGGTGAGCCGCTAGCCGGCGAGTCCGGGATCGGTCATACGCGATGGGCGACCCATGGCGCGGCGACGGATGAAAACGCCCACCCTCATGCGACGGACCGCGTCGCGATCGTGCATAACGGCATCATCGAAAATTTCCGCGAACTTCGCGAGGCGCTGACCGCGCGTGGGCGCAACTTCCAGTCGGCGACAGACAGCGAAGTGATCGCGCAGTTGATCGCGGCCGAACTGGCCGACGGCGCCGCGCCAATTGACGCGTTCCGCACGATGCTGTCGAAAATCCGCGGGACCTTCGCCATTGCGGCGATCTTCGCTGAAGATGAAGATCTGTTGCTGGCTGCGCGTCAGGGCAGCCCGCTTGCGATCGGTCGCGGCGATGGAGAAGTTTACGTCGGGTCTGACGCTTTCGCTCTGGCGCCCTTCACCAATCGCGTCACCTATCTGCAAGAGGGCGATCACGCGATCGTCCGGCGCGGCGGGTTTGAGGTCTTTGATGCTGGCGGCGCAAGCGTAAAACGCCGCGAAAGCGTTTCGTCGGTCTCCGATGCGCTCGTCGATAAGGACGGCTATCGCCACTTCATGGCGAAGGAGATTCACGAACAGCCCGAAGTCATCGGCCATACGCTTGCGCGTTTTATTGACCCGACGACCTATACATTGCGCGATGCGGCCTGTGCGATGGATTTCAAATCCCTCGACCGGCTCGTTATCTCTGCATGCGGCACTGCGTTTTATGCGGGACTGATCGCGAAATACTGGTTCGAGGCCTGGGCCGGTCTGCCGATTGAAATCGATATCGCGTCCGAACTTCGCTATCGGGATATGCCTTATCCGAAGAGCGGCGGCGCGCTCTTCATCTCGCAATCCGGCGAAACGGCCGACACGCTCGCAGCCTTGCGCGAGGCGCGCCGGCGAGGCCAGACCATCGGCGCTGTCGTCAACGTTCCGGAGTCAAGCATCGCCCGCGAGGCGGACGTCGTTTTCCCAACATCGGCGGGCCCTGAAATCGGCGTGGCGTCCACCAAGGCGTTCACCTGCCAGCTCGCAACGCTCGCCTGCATCGCCGTCGCGGCCGGGCGCCAACGCGGTGTTCTTTCCGATGACGACGTATCGGAAAAAATCACCGCGCTATTGGAAACGCCGCGCCTTCTCGCCAAAGCGCTGCAGGCGGAAGACCAGATTGAGAAGATCGCCGGCGATCTCGCCCGCGCGCGCGACATCCTCTATATCGGTCGCGGCGTCAGCTTCCCGATTGCGCTTGAAGGCGCGCTGAAGCTGAAAGAAATCTCTTACATTCATGCAGAGGGCTACGCCGCCGGCGAATTGAAGCACGGACCCATCGCGCTTATTGACGAGCACGTGCCCGTCGTCGTCGTCGCCCCAAGCGACCGGCACTATGAAAAAACCATCTCCAATATGCACGAGATTATTGCGCGGGGCGGGCGCCCGCTTCTGATTTCCGACGCCAAAGGAATCGCCGCGGCCGGCGATGTTTGGGCGGCGATTGAAACGCCTGAAACCGATCCGCTTCTGGCGCCGATCGTCCTGGCTGCGCCGGTCCAGCTCCTCGCTTATTTCACGGCGACGACCAAAGGGACCGACGTCGATCAGCCGCGCAATCTCGCAAAGTCCGTTACGGTCGAGTAGGGCCGCTCAAGCCGGCGGGCGCAAGTTCCACGTATTGATCGCAAGACGCCCATTATCCAAGGTCGCAACGCCATAGGCGCCGGTGCGCAGCTTGCGCGTCGCTTCAAGCGGCGCTTCCTCAGCAATCTCGAACAGGAAACGCGCGACGCCGGCGCTGGTAACGAGGAGCGCGGTCTCGACGCCAGGCCGCGCAGCGATATCGCCCATCAGTGATCGCCAGCGGGCGCGCACGGCGTCGGCGTCAATGATCCAACCCGGCGGCGGCGTGCTTTCTTGTTCCCAGCGCGCAAGCGCGTCTTCGCCGATCCGCGCGCGCACGGCGTCCTCGGGCTGGTTTTCGTCGGGTCCGTAATCAATTTCGAGGAGCGCATCGTTCGTTTCAAAGTGCGGCTCCGGATCTTGATTCCTGAGAATGGCTTCGGCGGTCTCGCGCGCGCGGCGCAGCGGCGAAGCGATAATCTGATCGAAGACAATTCCATCAGCTTTGAAGTGTTCGGCCAGCCGCGCCGCCTGCGCCTTTCCCGACTGCGACAGGGCGAGATCGGTGCGCCGACCGACGCGGCGGACGATGTCGCCGGCGTTAAAGGTGTTGCCGTGCCGCGCAATGTAAAAGGTCGTGGTCCCGCCCGTCATTCGACGACGCCGGGCTCGCCATGGGCCGCAATAAGCGCGTTTAGCCTTTCAAGGTCGGCGGGCGTATCGATCCCCGACGAGCTGAGCGGCGAGGCCTCGACCTCGACGCAAGCGATCGTCATGCCGTTCTCGAGCATGCGCAGTTGTTCAAGCCCTTCGATCTTCTCATACCGCGACGGCGCCAGCGCAGCGAAGCGCTCAAGACTGTCGCGGCGAAAGCCGTAAAGGCCGATATGGCGCAGCACGGGCGACTTGTCTTCGGTCTTTCGACGCTCGGACTCTTTTCGGATTGCAGGCAGAACCGATTTTGAAAACCACAGCGCGTGATTGTCTTCGCCGACAAGACATGTCGTTCCGCTATGCGGCGTTTCGATCTTGTCGCGGCGGAATTGATCGAGTTCGTCCCAGGATAGGCGCACGCAGGGCGTCGCCGCATCGGCCTTTCTTTCGCGCAATGTCCTGACGATCGCCGTTAAATGCCGGACCGGCGTCAGCGGCGCGTCGCCCTGAAGATTGACAATGTACCTGCAGTCAGGCGCGATCTTAAGCGCCGCCGCAAGCGCGCGATCCGAGCCGCTCGGCAAATCAGGATCGGTCATCACCGACAGCGCATTGATTGTCTCGCAATGCTTGGCGATGCGCTCATCGTCTGTGGCGACGACAAAGGCGGCGTTCTCTAAACGCGCCGCCGCGGCGCCTGCCTGCCGCCCGGTCCGCGCCAGCATCGTCATGCCGGCGACGTCTGCGAGCGGTTTGCCGGGAAAGCGCGTCGAAGCGTAACGCGCCGGAATGACGATGAGCGTCTCAACCGTCATGGCTACGCGTCTCGCATCAGGAAAATCCGTGTAAGGAAGGGCGCGCTTTCGCCAGGGCGTCGAGCGCCATCAGGTCTTCTAGAAAGCCTTTCAGCTGGCGCAACGGGATCATGTTGGGTCCGTCGGATGGGGCGGCGTCAGGATCGGGGTGGGTCTCGGCGAAAACGCCGGCGACGCCGACCGCGACCGCGGCGCGCGCAAGGCTTGGAACCATGTCGCGATCGCCGCCGGTGGAGGCGCCGCGCCCGCCGGGCTGCTGCACAGAATGCGTCGCATCGAAGATCACAGGCGCGCCCGTCTCGCGCGCAAGGATGGGCAATGAACGCATATCGACGACGAGGGCGTTGTAGCCGAAGCTCGCCCCGCGCTCTGTAACGAGCACGTTCGGGTTGCCGGCGGCGGTTACTTTTTCGACGACGTTTTTCATGTCCCACGGCGCTAGGAACTGGCCCTTCTTGACCTTCACGATCCGGCCGGTCTCGGCCGCCGCAACCAGGAGGTCCGTCTGCCGGCTGAGAAAGGCCGGGATCTGAAGGACATCGGCAACCTCGGCGACAGGCGCGCATTGCTCGCGCTCATGGACATCCGTCACCACCGGCAAGCCGACAAATTCGCGAATCTCGGCGAAAATCGGCAATGCCTCTTTGAGCCCGATCCCCCGCGCCGCGTTGGCGCTTGTCCGATTCGCCTTGTCGAATGACGTCTTGAAGATGACGCCGATCCCCAAGCCGTCGGCGATCTCCCTGATCGCTTCGGCGACTTCAAGGGCGTGGGCGCGGCTTTCAAGCGCGCACGGGCCCGCGACCGCGATCATCGGCTGATCGGCGCCGATTTTCAGCGCGCGGCCGGGTCCTTTGACTTCAACGATGGCGTTCGCGGTTAGACTCATGATTGATCCGTTTGATAGACTTGATGGGCCGGCGCTTCAAACCGAAACTCGCCGCCGTCAAAGCCGAAATATACGACGCATCGGCGTTTATGCGTCGTTCTGGGACACGAAGCTGATGAGCGAACACCCGCACCAGATAGCCGCCGACGTGGTCGCGGCGGAAATGGCAGGCCTCGCGGCGCTGGAGGCGCGCCTGCGCGAGCCCGGCGGCGCGCTGGCCGCCGCCGTTGATGCGGCGGTTCAAAAGTGTCTCGCCTTGACCGGCCGGCTGATCGTCACCGGAATGGGCAAGTCCGGCCACATCGCGCGCAAGATCGCGGCGACCTTCGCCTCGACCGGCACGCCGGCGAGCTACGTTCACCCGGCCGAGGCGAGCCACGGCGATCTCGGCATGATCGCGGAGAACGATTTGATCCTCGCCCTGTCGCATTCCGGCGAGACGGCCGAACTCGGCGATGTGATCGCTCATGCGCGGCGCTTTTCGGTCGGCCTCATTGCGATCACTTCGGGGCCCGAATCGGCGCTGGCGAGGGCCGCTGACGTCGCGCTGTTGCTCCCGCCGGCCGACGAGGCCTTCGCAGGCGCACCGGCGCCGACGACCTCCGCTGCGATGATGTTGGCGCTGGGCGATGCGCTCGCTGTCGCTGTTCTTCGCGAAAAGGGCTTCACTCAATCCCAGTTCCGAAATTTTCATCCGGGCGGCAAGCTTGGCGCCGCGCTGCGGCGGGCGACGGATCTGATGCATCACACCGACATGCCGCTGTGCCGGCCGGATGACGACGCTTTGAAAGCGGTCTCCGCGATTAGCGCCGGCGGGTTCGGCTGCGTCGGCGTTGTCGATGAAGAGCAACGCCTGATCGGCATGGTCACCGACGGCGATTTGAGGCGCCATTATGATGTTTTGAGCGATGCGAGAATTGCGAGCATCATGACGCCCAAGCCTGTTGTCGTCACCCAGGACAGTCTCGCCGGAGACGTCCTCTCCATTTTCACGCAGCGCAAAATCACATCCGTTTTCATCGTTGACGCCGCCGGGCGGCCGATCGGGCTTGTTCATGTGCATGATTGCCTGTCGACTGGCGTGATCTGACTGAGATGGCGCATAAAACCGTTCTCATTGGCGGCTTCGGCTTTATCGGCCGCAATATTCTTGAAGCGCTTCACGGCGACGCGTTCGCCGCATTAGAGCCGGTTGTGATCGACGACCTTTCCAACGCTCCGCCTGGCCATGAGGCGACAGGCGTGAAGGCCCATATCGGGCCTTATCAGAGCGGCGCCGCTTCTGAGTTTTTGAGCATACTCGGAAAGGGCCCGCGCACCTTTATCTTTCTCGCCGGCGAGACGCGCGTCGCTGAGTCAAAAGACCGGCCCATGGATTTCATTGCCGCGAACATCGCCGAGCCGTCGCGCTTTGTTCTGGAGAATGTGCGTGAAGGCGATCATTTCATTCTGATTTCGACCGCCGGGGCTCTCTTCGACGGCAGTTTCGAAGTGCGCGTTTCGTCCGCTTACTGTCCAAAGAATTTCTACGGCGCGACCAAAGCGGCGGAAGAAATGATCCTGGAGAAACTTGTGACAATGCGCGGCGGCGACTTTTCGGTAGTTCGCATGACAAATGTTTTTGGCCGCTATTCAGAGCGCAAGAAAAGCGCGATCCACGCCTTTACCCGTGCGGCCATCACCGGCGACAGCGTGACCATCAATGGTGATGGCAAACAGACGCGCGATTTCATCTATGCCGGCGATGTCGCCCGCGGGATCGCAACGCTTGCTGAACGCGCGCGTCGCGGCGAGCCGACCGACAGGATCAATATGCTGGGCTCCGGCCAATCGATCGCGCTGATGGACGTTGTAACGGCGATCGAGAAAGCCGCCGGCCATCCGCTGAGCTGTAAGCAGATCGCTGCGAGTGAACTTCTCGCCACCGAACCGCGCGACGTGATCGCCTCACCGGATGATGTGCGCGTGCTCTTGGGCGATAATTTCACGCCCTTCGAGGACGGGATCGAAGAAACCTACAATTATTATTCGTCGACGCCGCCCCGCGCATCAGTTTAGCGTTCACTTTTCGGTTCTCGCGCGCGTCGATCAGGCCGGCGGAGCTTCTCGTTCAAGCGGCGGCGCGGCGGTATCGGCGGCGTAACCGAGCCGGTCGCACAATTGAGCGAATGTCTTGCTTTTGGCCGCTTCGCTTAAAAGGTCGTCGTCAATGGCGCGCCGGGGCCGCAATTCGATCTCAACGCTCTTGCGCCCGCTGTCCCCCGAGACGCGGACGGCCGGGAGAACGTCTAGCCAGGACTCCGTATAGGAGAGCGCAAGGGTTTCGCACATAAGGCGCGCGCCGGCGTCTGGATCCGCGACAAAGTCCTCATATCGCACGATCGGCGCATCCGGATAACTGTCGAGAAAAAGGTCATAACGTCGACAATAGTCATCGAGCGTATCAGGCGAGAAATGAACCCATCCGTTTTTTCGCAACGATAAAAAAGAATCGAGCGGATGACGCACCGTGACGAGGCTCTTCACATTGAAGCGCCTTTCCAAGACCTTGCCGATCAAGGGTCGCGACGCCGGATCGACATGGGTGCAAAAATGCGAATGCGTATGGTCGCGAATGATGACGCGCTGAGCGCGCGTGCGCGAGGCCTCATAGATCTCTTTTACGCCCGATAGGAAAACGTCCTCAACGATTCCATCAGCAAGCGGGCGCAGGCTGGTTTGCGCTTGCTTCAACAAATCATAGGGCGCGAAAGCGACGGTTTCGCGCGGGAACGCGCTGAACGGGTCGATTTCGCTTAAGAGGAGGGTATTGGGCTGCGCCTGCAGGCAACGCGAAATCAAGGTGCCGCCAGTACAGGCGAAATGGTGAAGCGTTCGCACGGGTTCGGGCGGCCTTGCTTCAATCGTCGCGCTAGCCGCTTCACACTGCCTTATCAGGTCCGATAGCGGTTCGGTAGGCGCCGCCCCTTTCGCAGCGCCCGTGAATGGCGCGAGCAACGCCAGCGTTTCGTCAATCGCTGCGCGAAACTCCGCCGGACCGGTCATCGCTCGCGGCCTTCTCGCCTCGCGGTTTCAGATTGCCCGGTTTCCCGTGTCTGAGCGTCGCCTTCTTCCAGCGCTCCGTTCGTGGGCGAGCCATCATTCAGAATAGCGGCGGCCTTGTGCGTTTGCTCGTCGCCCGACAAGCGCTGCAGTTGCTCTGAAGCCGTTACGAGTTTTTCAGACACCTTGCGCAAAAGCGCGTCCTGGCGTTCCTTTTCAGCAAGTAGCTTCGCGTACTGATCCTGCAGATCTTTCGCGTCGCCTTGCGCGGCGGATTGCAGGCGAAGCGCGACGCCCAGATTTTCCTCTGCAAGCTTGTTGTTCTCGTCGATAGCGTCATCAAGCGTTTGCTTCACTTCTCCTAGGATTGCAGACTGGCTCGCAATCTCAGCGGCGACGAGATCGCGAACAGCGTGAAGTTTTTCGTCCAGCGTCGCCGAGAGGCTTTCCACATTTTGCCAAACCGCGCCAAATTCTTTTGCGAAATTATCGCGGTTTGCATTTATCGTTGACCGAACGCTGCTGAGCGTCGCATCAGCGGATTGCAGCCTGTTGGTAAGGGCTTTCAGTCTTTTGTCGACGCTCGCGGTCCGTGTCGTCTGAGCGCCGCCCAAACGGCTCACTTCTGCGCTTAACGCGCGTAGATTCTGGTAGGAGCGTAAGCCCACATAAAGCGTCAGCAAGACGGAAACGGCGAATGCGGCCGCGCCGATCATCGCGATCCGAAACGGCGCGAAAGGCGGCAAGAAGGCGGCCAGCGCGAACGCGCCGAGCGCCAGGAACGCAGGAACCGTCCAGCGCCGCCGCCGCCAAAGTCCGCGAAGCGCGCCCTTCGCCAAAACGAGAGCGTCAAACAATCGCGGCGACCTGCGCGCTATGGCTTTATCGATCGATGCGTTTATCAAGCGTGGTTTTGCCTCGCCCGGTGCGGGCGGCGCGGATTTTGTTGCGCCGGAGATCGTTCGTGCGGCGTTCGTCCTGCCGCCCGGCTTTACTTCGGCCGTTATCAAAGCCTCGAATGCAGATTGCACGGGTTTCGGCCCGGGATCTTTGCGAAACGCAAGGAGATTACCCCAGGCCGTCGGTTTGACATCATCTTCGCCATACGGAAAGACGCGGCGAAAATCGTGCCTTACGCCGTATCGCACGATCGGGTGCCATTCGCATACATAGACTGAATAGTCTCGCGCCGAAAGATAGTCGGCGATGTCGCGCCACGTATGACCCAGAGAAAGCGTCTTCGCGTCTTCGAACTCACATTCAATGACGTCAGGCGTGCAACGATCCCATGGGACGCCCTTCAGAACCGACAGGTCAAACCCTTCAACATCAATTTTCAGGAAGTCGACATGTTTGATTTTCTGTTTTTCAACAACGTCCGCAATCGTCGTAATATCAACTTGCGCGCTTTCGGCGTGGGACTCTCGAAAGGCGTGCAGCCCGCTGATGCCGGTGCTTTCTTCCGAGGTGAAGAAAGACGCGCCGGTCGCAGCCTCGTTGCTAACGGCGCGCGGGTCGATCGTGATGCGGTTCGACTGTTTAAATCGTTCCTCTAGCTTGCTCCGGTTCTTCGCGTCGGGCTCGAAGCAATAGATGGCCCAACCGAGTTTATCGAAATAGGCGGCGGACGTGCCCACGTGAGCGCCGACATCAAGCATCACATGGCCGGACCCCTTGCGCGCATTCAAAAGCCGCGCCACGACCGCGGTCTCATCAATATGAGCATGCGCGCTGCGGGGATAGCCCGTCGCTGGTGACGGTCGCGTCACGCCGGAAGCCGTCGCAAGCGCGGCGGCAAAACGAGCGCGGGCATCAAAAATATTGAAGCGTTCGAAAGCAACAGTTTGCGCCTTTCTGGCGAGATCATACCGATGTTCTGCAGAGCTCGCTAGCGCGCGAAGGGTTTGCGCGATCGCGGTGACGTCATTCTTCGTGACTCTCGCGCCGCAATCGAGCGCTTGCAGGCGAGCCATGGTCGCCGTTTCCAATGGGCCGACGGCGAGCAATGCTGCGCCGCATGCAAGGCATTCAGGTAATTTGTTGGCGAGCGAATAGGCTGTGTACGTCAAAGACGCGTCATCAAAATTGTAACCGATCACCACGACATCGGCTTCTGAGAGCCATTGCCGATAAGCATCGGCGGAGAGATCAGTTGTAATGAGCGATGTTTTCGAGAACGCTTCGAAGCGTGCGCCCGCAACGTCGCGCCAAAGCTCCCGCGTTTTGATTTCGAACCTGATGTCGACGCCTTCATTCGCCAGCTGTTCCACCGCCTCGGCGATGAGAACAACGGTTTCGAGGGTCATATTCTCCGCAAGCGAACCGGCGTAGCGCACTGTCAGCGGGCCGCCATCAGACGGTAGACCGGCGCGCGGCCAGTCGGCGGGATCAACGCCGTTCGAGATCGCGGTGAAGTCAACGCCGTAACGCGCCTCGAAGGCTTCCGACATGGCATCGGATATCGAAAACCGCACCTTCGAGCGGGACAGCAGCGCGCGCCAATCTTTATTGAACCGCGCAAAAGCAATCGAATTTTCCATTTCCAGCGCAGACGGCCAGTCATCGACAATCCAAGCGGCGAGCGGCGTTTTCGATTTGCTGATGAACGACATCGCCGCCCGGTGAAAGACTGTCGCATCGTTCCGACGCGGAATAACGCCAAAGAAGCGCGGGGCGACGGCGGCGAGCTGCGCCGCGCCGACACGCGGCGCCGGCCGATACAAAATCAAGTTCGGCTTGAATTCCGCGATGCGCGCGCGGACTTTGCGGGGGTATGCGCCGGCGCCGATGCGGTGCGTTTTTGCGCGGCCGTTGAACCGTGTCCTGATGCGCCCGGGACCGGCATTTGCAATCTGAAAAATCTTATCTTCCGGCCAGTGCGCGAAGAGCGCGGCTTTGAGGTCGCCGGTGGCTGTCGCGTCGCCGATCTGCGTTGGGTCGATGAGAAGGACGCGTGGGAGGTCTGACGGGTCGGGCGGGGTTTCGTCTAAAACACGCCGCCACGCAACTTCGTTCGCATGCGCGTCTTCGGCCAAGCCGTAGCCGTTAAAAATGCGGCCGTTGACGCTTTCCTGTCGCTGAAAGCGTTGCGCGTCATCATCGCGAGCGAGTTCGTCGGGCGTCCACAATGCCTCTTGCACCGCATTCGGACTATCGAAGCAAAGGTATCCCAGCATGTGCGCTGCTTCTTGAAGCGTCGCGCCCGTGTTGAGCGGAAGGACTTTACGGCCGATCAAACCAGCGCCGATATCCGAGGGCGTGGTGGCTTTGTCGCCGCAAACAAAAATGTACCCCGCCTGAAATCCGGCGCCGGGCGAATCCGGCGGCGCATGACGCAGGAATTCTTGAATTCGAAAAATGACGTCGCCCGCAACCGCGGCTGACAAGAAGAGATCGAAACGCGACAGCATCGCCCAATCTATTTCGCCGAGCGGCGCATCGTCCGGCAAGATGACTGCCATTCGGCCGCGGCAGGCGTTGGTAACATCCGCAGGCGCATCATTGTTGACCGCAGCGGTTATCGCGCCGCCGCGCGCATAAGAAAGGCGAACGCCCGCGGCGTGAAGCATCGCAAAGGGATCCTCCGCCGCCAGTTTGCGCTCCTGCGCGCTGCCGCGGAAGCGGATCTTTGAGCCAAGCGGACGGCGGTTTGCTTCAAGCCAGTCGTGATGCTCCACAAGGCGAACGCGCAGATTGTCACGTGCGATAGAATCCGAGGCGTCATGACGACGCCAGCCGCCGAGATCGTCGAGGATGCTCACGATCTCGCCGAAGGCGTGCGCAAGGCGTGTCAACCGCACGTCAAGCCAAGTCCGGTGAAAGACGTCCGGTCCGAGAAATCGTTTCGCGGCATTCAAATAAGAACGGCGAAAGGCGAGCCCGCTGGTCGGCTGAAAGAAATTCGCACGTTTCGCATTTCGAAATGCAGCGGCTGTCCTGGGCGCGTTCGCCATGAAACTCTTCGTATCGCCAAGTCGCTGCCCGTTTTCGCCGATCTGTTCGAGGGAATGCTGCGCCATGACCACGGCGGGATCAGAAAAGGCGTCAACAAACTTGCGAATTTTTAGGGGAAAGCAGGTATCATCGCCGTCGAGCAGCGCGATGATATCGCCTTTGGCGGCTGCCACTCCTGCCAAAAGCGCGCGTTGCTGGTTGTAGTTACCACTAAGTTTGCCGTGTTCCAGCAACACGGGCCTGATACGGCCAGAATAGCTCCCGATTATGTCGCGGGACTCGTCAGTGGAGCCGTCATCGGCGACGATTACTTCATAATTGACATGGTCGATTTCGCTTTGGGCAAGCGCGGAGTCTATTGCTTCCCTAAGGAACGCGCCGTTGTTGTAATTGATGATGATTGTCGAAACGCTTGGCTGAATGCTTTCGTAAATATGCCGCTGCAGCGCCTCATCCTTGATGGCGTGAAACAGAGAAAAATCACCGGAGTCGATGCGTTCGCGCAATTGTTCTGTAGACAGAAACTTTTGCGGGCGCCAGTGCTCGAACATGCCGGTGACGACCGCGTCGGGCTTTTTCAGAAGCCGCCACTTATACCTGTCTGCGCCGAAGATAATGGTGTCTTGTTGGTCGTCATTATCGACATCAAGCAGCTCGATATAGCCGAGCGTCACGGAAAGCCAGACGTCGAACGAGATGTCGAGGTGTTTTTCGACAAACGACGCCCAGTCGATCTTGCTGAGCGCATCAATATTGTAAAGCGAGCAGCCGGCGAAATGGTGTTTCCAATGCGGCGTGTCCGGAACAACCGTTCCACCGCCGACGCCGACGATCGGCGCATCCGGGTGCGCCTCGGCGGCCTCGCGGAAGGGCTCTAGCCAATCCGCTTCAGTCGGCATGCAATCCGGTTCAAGCCAGAAAAAATGCGTGTAATCGGATTTTGCCAGCAACTGGACGGCGCTGACAAAGGTCAGGTTCGGACCCGCCGGGTGAGCAGCCTCCGACCGCTCAGGATAGTTGCGGTCAATATCGGCGCAAACGACGTGCGGCATTGTGTTCGCCGGCAATTGCTCGCGCCCGTGTTTGAAAAGATGAATATGATCGGCTGAGGGTTGTCCAAGACGATTGATGATGCGCCAGTGGCGCTCTGCGGCGTCAACATCGCCTTGCCAGAACGGCGTTACTATGGCGATGCGCGGCGCCCGGGAACTCTTCACTGGCCGGACAGACGCGGGTTCGGGCGCAAGTTCGACCTTGAGATCGGCTCGGGGAAAGACTTCTAGTTTTCCGCCAACGGTGCAGTTGACGATTTCGCGGCCGTCGGTCTCGTAAACCTCGCGCGACAGGGCGTATGTCGCCTCCATGTGGTTCACATCGGCCGCCTGCCACGTCTTGCCCTTGAAATAGGTCGGGTCGAAGTGATTGGGGTCGTCGTCCTCCTGCTTGATCAGGTCGCCCTCATTGAGATTCTTTGCTTGCGAGTAGGAGTGATCGAATCCGATCATCAAGACTTTGCGATAACCGAGATGATAAAGCGTTTGAAGCCAGAAGAAGGTGACAGTCGCGTGCCAGCCGACTTTCTCAGCGACGTTTTCAGAAAAGAAAAGATCGCCTCCCATAGCATTCAGAAAAATTGTCTTATCGTCAGGATAGATCGTGTTTCTCAGCCAGAAGGGAAACACTTTCCATACGTTGCGTTTCAACGTGAATAGATAGGGCTCCTGTTCCGCGACAAGATAGTTGGTGACCGCGACGCCCTTCGCGATTTTTGACAGTATCGGGTGTTTCACCGCGTAATTGGTGATGAAGACATCGTGGCCATTCAAAAGGGCGAGGTCGGTTTGGTTTAGCGATGGGCCATTGCCAACGAGCACCGCAACGTCGCTCGTGCGCGCGGCCGCAAACAGCGGGAGCTGACGACGGGCGTCATCAAGCGTTTCGCGCACCCAACCGATATCATAGCCAAGGATGTTGCCCGGCGTGTAATAGGGATACGCCGAAAGAGCCTCGCCCCGAAACAAAGCCTGCTGATCGTTATCGAGAATGTCTTTGAGGCGGCGATAGTCATCCGCGCTGATCGGCGACCATATCTTTCGCGTCTCAACGCCAAGCTCGCGGCTAAGGCGCGAGGCGGCGAGCGCGTCGCGACAACCGCCCCTTGCAGCCCTTTCGATTGCGTCCTGCGCGTCTTGTGTCCCATTAAAAGCGGCGAAGAGGGAGATAAGCGACTGGCTCTTGTCTTCTCGCCAGATTTCGAACAGCTGTTCCGGCCCCGCATAGCCGCGCCGGCGCCAGTCAGCCGACGCTGCGTTGGTCTCCCAATCCCAATCAGACACTATGCAAGCTCGCTTCGGTTAGTTGATTCCGGCTCATATTTTGATCTGGCCTCGCCGGCGGACGGAGATGCGCTAAAAGGGCGTTAGTCGCTGGGGCGCCGCGTCTTTGTCAAGCCTCGGCGCCGGGGCGTTGCCGGGCGGTTGCGCGGCTCTGTCATTTGGGGTCATAACGGTCCTCATTTTATTGATTCTGAATGATCGAGAGCGCTCCGCGAATGGCGAACAAGACGGCCCTTATCACCGGCGTCACCGGACAGGACGGCGCCTATCTCGCAAAATTGCTCCTGGAGAAAGGGTATGTCGTTCATGGCGTTAAGCGCCGCTCGTCCTCCTTCAACACGGCGCGTGTCGATGCGCTCTACGAGGACCCCCATGAGCATGAAACATCCTTCTATCTGCATTACGGCGATCTGACGGACTCCACCAACCTGATCCGGCTGGTCCAGGAGACGAAACCAGATGAGATCTACAACCTGGCGGCCCAAAGCCACGTCCAGGTGAGCTTCGAAACGCCCGAATATACGGCGAACGCCGACGCCGTTGGCGCGCTGCGTTTGCTGGAGGCGATCCGCATCCTCAAACTTAGTGAAAGCGTGCGTTTCTATCAGGCGTCGACATCTGAGCTTTACGGCAAGGTCCAGGAAGTGCCGCAGACCGAGACGACGCCCTTTTATCCGCGCAGCCCCTATGCCGCCGCCAAGCTCTACGCCTATTGGATTACGGTGAATTACCGCGAGGCGTATGGGATGCACGCCTCGAACGGCATCCTGTTCAATCACGAGGGGCCGACCCGCGGCGAGACTTTTGTGACGCGCAAGATCACCCGCGCCGTCGCGGCCATCGAAAAAGGCCTTCAAAAGAGCCTATATCTCGGCAATCTCGACGCCAAGCGCGATTGGGGACACGCGCGCGACTATGTCGAAGGAATGTGGCGGATGGTTCAACAGGACGAGGCCGACGACTATGTCCTCGCGACGGGGGAAACCCATTCCGTGCGCGAGTTTGTCGAGCGCGCTTTCGCTGAAGTCGGACGGACGATCGTCTGGGAAGGCGAGGGGGTCGATGAGACCGGACGCGATGCGTCTTCCGGCGATGTATTGGTTCGGATCGATCCTCGGTATTTTCGCCCGACAGAGGTTGATTTGTTGATCGGCGATCCGAGCAAGGCCCGAAAAAAGCTAGGCTGGGCGCACAAGACGAAATTCGAAGATCTCGTCAAAGAGATGGTCGCCTCCGACCTAAAGGTCATTGAACACGAGAAATGGCGCAATGACCGGTCCGGCTAGGCGGTCTTGAGGAACGAGATGCTGACGCAGCGTCGCATGTCTGCTCATAGAGCGATTTTTACGCTGATCTGGCAGGAGCGAAAGACTTGCCTGCTACAGGGAAGCGTGACACACCACCGCTTCTGAATGCAGGGCCTCGCCCGGTAATTTGGCGACTGGATTTTTTCGGCTGATTTTGTCGACGTGAACGGGGTAGACGCAAGCGCGATCATTCCAGTTTCGATGACCCTCTCCGCAAGATTCCCTCAAACGATGATAAGACTGCGCTCACAATTCTCGTTGAATGGATGTAGCGCGCTTGAACGCGTCTTGCTGGCGTTAATTGCCGTTGTCATTGGCTACAGCATTTTTGTGCTAGCGTGGAGCATAAGCCAACCCCTGATTGAAGCGCATTCGTTTAGGCAGACGCAGACGGCGCTATCAACATATTGGATGCTGCAGGGCGAGCCGTTGATCGCTTACGAAACGCCCGTCAAAGGCGCTCCTTGGGTGATCCCCTTTGAATTCCCAGTCTTTCAATATTCGGCAGCCTTGCTGGCGTTGATCGGCATACCGCTCGACGACGCCGGCCGGATCGCCGCCTTTGTTTACTTCCTGGCCTGCGCTTGGCCGATCGGCATGATTGCCCGCAGCCTTCGATTGGGGCGCTTCGGGACCCTCGCCCTGTTAGCGCTTTTTTTTGCATCTCCGATTAACTTGTATTGGGCGCGCGCGTTCATGATTGAGAGTTGCGCGCTTTTCTTTTCCCTATTGTGTTTGGCGTTTCTGCTGCGGGCAGGTGAAACCCGAAGGATTCGCGATCTCGTTGTCGCCGCTGGCGCCGGCGCCCTTGGTGTTCTTGCAAAGTCAACAACGCTGCCGGCCTTTTCGCTTCTTGGCGGCTTCTATTTTTTGTATCTGGCTTATCGGAAACTCGTCATTGAGCGTGAGATCAGCGCGATTTGGTTTCTCAGCGCCTTCGGGATTGCACTGATTGTACCGTACATCGTCGGCCTATCCTGGGTCGCTTATGCAGATAGCTTGAAGGAGCAGAGCGTACTCGGCTCTGCGCTCACTTCGGGCGCATTGAAGAAATGGAATTACGGCGAGTTTCCATTGCGCTTCAGTGAAAAGCTTTGGATTGAGACGCTGGCGCAAAGAACTTTTCCGGACATATTGGGCTTTGCTTCGGCAATCGGCGTCGGCTTTTGCCTCGCGGCTTTAACCTCACTAAGGCTTACGATCTTTGTGGGTTTCTGCGTCGTCGCCTTCCTGACGCCCATGATGATTTTCACAAATCTTCATGTGCATCATAATTACTACCAGACCGCCAACTCAGTTTTTATGCTCGCCGCAATCGCGATCGCCCTGACCGCGCTTTTTGAGATTGGAAAGAAACGCGCCGCAACGCTTGCTCTCGCCGTCATACTTGCCGGCCAGATATCATATTTCCAGGTGCATTACTTTCAGACTGTTAGGAATCCGCCCGAATTCCTGACGCAGTGGCGTATCATTGCGCGTGAAGCGCGCGATCTTACGCCGCCTGACTCTGCCCTTTACTTCTTTGGCTATAGCTGGAGTTCGGTCATTCCGTATTACGCGGAAAGAAAATCGGTCGCTCTGTCTAAGGAGCGCGGCGAGCGGTTGAGAAATGCATTTGAAAACCCATCCACATATTTGGGTGGACTAGAGCTTGGCGCAGTTGTCGTTTGCGTTCCACAGCCGCCAGAGGTGCAGGCATACCTCTCAAATCGCGATGTCTTATCACAATATGGTCGATGCCAATTGCTCGGTCCTGAACAAAAACCTGCAGAGCGAACAGAAGAACCGCCTACAAATTGACCTTGTTGAAGACGAAGGCTGGCGTGGCGCGAACCGCAAGCATGATAAAGCGCCAAAATCCGGGCACGTAGATAATTGGCCCGCCTTTATCCAGCGCGCGGACGAGCGCTTCGGCGACAGTCTCCGGCTCCGCCCATAGCGGGCCGCTGCGGTCCAGATGCGCTGTCATCGCCGTTTTGACGAAGCCGAGCTTCGCGACGCAAACCCTCGTTTTTCCCGTCGCAGCCATCCGGTGCGCAAGGCCTTGCGCAAACACCGAGAGCCCGCCTTTCGCGGCGCCATAGGCGTAGTTTGAACGCCGCCCGCGGTCTCCCGCGACGCTCGACGCGACCACTATGGCTGGTTTTTCATGCGCAGAGTTTTCCAGATGGTCGACGCCGGCGGTCATCCATTCCGCGGCGCTCGTGAAGTTTATGTCGATGATGCGGCGCACCTCTGTTGAATCGCGGTCCGCTTCGTCCTGATCGCCCAATACGCCATAGAAAAGAAAGATCGTATCGATCCCGCCTAGTAAATCGGAAAAGCCGCGCATCCGTACGGCGACGTCCTCTCCGCTGGCCAGATCGTCGACCGCAGTGACGACTTTTCCGGCGCCGCGCAATTCAAGGTCTTTCGCAACGGCGGCGAGCTTTTCTTCGTTCCGCGCCACAAGCGCCAACTCCGCCCCGTCGCGCGCCATTGCGCGCGCGGTCGCTTCGGCGACGCCGGAAAGGGCGCCGAGGATGAGGACCTTGCGCGGCCTTTGCGTTGAAGACGAATTCATGTGCGCTTTACCCGTTCCCAGAAAGTTGAACTCAATTGCGGATCGATGTGCTCTGCAAATTTTTCTGCGTGCGGATAGCTTGCGTGAAACACACCTGGCGGGATGCGGCCATCCTTGGCTGGATACAAACGTCCGCCTGCATCCATGACGATTTTGTCGAGAGTCGCGAACAATTGCAGCGTTTTCTCGCCGCGATTTGGAAAATCAAGCGCCAGGGTCGTGCCCTCCATTGGGAAGGACAAGAGGCCGGGCGATCGCCTGGCCCCGAAAGTCTTCAATACGGCCAAGAAGGAACCGTCGCCCTCTTTTGAAATGGCGCGCAGCATTTCGCGGGTCGCCTCGGCGGCGTCTTTTGGCGGAATGACCGACTGGTACTGATAAAAGCCGCGCGGGCCATAAAGCCGATTCCATTCCCGGACGCCATCCAGCGGGTAATGAAATTTGTCATAGGCGAGCGTTGTCCGCCCGGCGCGCATTCGCCCGAGCCGATAATAGAACTCGTTAAAAGCGGCGATCGTCAGCCGGTTCAACAAAAAGGACGGCGTTTCGAAAGGCGCGGTCAGGCCTCCGGGGCGGGCAATCTTTCGCGTAGCTGCTTTTTCGTCCCAGTCGGCGGCGGTGAACAGGCCGCGGCCCAGACTGTCGCCGCTCGCCAAACAATCGACCCAAGCGACTGTGTGCTCTGCCTTGTCTCCAGTCGCCTTTGCGCGTTCGTAGAATTCGTTCAAATTCTCGAACGGTGTTGTCTCCACCGCCACCACGCTTGACGGGATCCGCGTCAATTTCAGATCGGCCCACAGGATAACGCCGGTAAGGCCCAGCCCGGCGATGGTGGCGGCGAACAGCTCCGGCTCTTTATCAGCGGCGATCTCCACGACGCCCCTGTCCGACCGCAACAGACAAATTCGTTCAATGTGACAACCGATGGTCCCGGCGCTGTGGTGATTTTTTCCGTGCACATCGTTTGCGATGGCGCCGCCCAGGGTGACGAAACGCGTGCCCGGCGTCGTCGGGAGAAAATAGCCGCGCGGAACCGCGAATTCGAGAATGTCCCAAACGCTGGCGCCGGCTTCGGCTCTAAGGACCCCGCGTTCATCGTCGAACGCCATCAGCCGGTCAACGCCGCCCATATTGATCAGACCATTCCCGACATTGAGGCCGGAATCACCGTAGGAGCGGCCAAGACCGACGGCGAGCGTTGATTGCGACGCGTCGGCGAATGATTGGAAAGCGTCGATAACGTCGGCGCGGTAGCCAGGCGTTGCAACAAAGTGCTCGCCTCTGTCGACGCGGCCCCAGGAACGCCACTCCGTCGTACGCCGAATTGCGCCGGTCGTCATAACACCGTCGCTGCAACAAAGAAGACGGCGAGCGCGACGCCCATAATAATCGAGATCGGATCTCGAAGCGCGAACGATACCGGATCGTCGTCAAGCTCGCCGCGATGGGCGAGAAGCCAAATGCGTTGCGTCCAGGCGGCGATCAGCACTGGCGTCGCCCATAACCAGCTCGGCTCGCTGTAAAGGCCTGACGGGAACGCTTCCTGCGATAAATACATCACAATGATGATGATGGCGCCGGCGGTGGCCGCGACGCCGTGGGCAAGCGTGACGGGCCAGTCGCCAACGCGGTAGCCGCGTCCTGGTATGAGAGCGGCGTCACCCTCCGCGCTTCTGTTGATAAGCTCCACATGGCGTTTGGCGAGCGACATGGCGTAGAAGAAAAAGCATGAGAAGGCGATGAGCCAAATCGAAACGCCGGCGCCGACAAGCGCGATCCCCATGAAAATCCGTAAGGTGAAGAGTGCGCTCAGCAAAATGACGTCTAGCAAGACGACGCGCTTCAATCGAAATGAATATGCGAAGGTTGTCGCCAAATAAGTAAGTAGGGTGACGCCGAAAGGAATGCTGAGCGCAAATCCAGCCGTAATGCTGAGCAGGATGAGCATCGCCGCAACAATCGCGCCCTGTAGAACAGGAAGTCGCCCGGCGGCGAAGGGGCGTTCCTTTTTCGTGGGATGACGGCGATCAGCGGATAGATCAGCGAGGTCGTTGACAATGTATGTCCCCGAGGCGGCAACGCTGACGATGAAGAACCCGGCGAGAACCGACAGAACGGCGTCCAGGTTGAAATAGGAATGAGACAACATCAACGGAACAAAAAGCAGGACGTTTTTTGACCATTGATGCAGGCGCAATGCTTTGCGCCAGTTTTTGAGACCTGACGCGCCTGAGCCATTGTCGAAGCGCCGTTCGATTTTTTTGGCGCGTTGCTCCAATGCGGCGGCGGTGTTGCTGGAAACGTTGACAGGAATGGCGCTCGCCGCTTTCTCCCAGACAGAAATGTCCGCGCTGCTGTCGCCAGCGTAAACAAATCCGTTTGGAAATCGTTCCGCCAAACTTTCGGCTTTCGTTGCGCCTTTTAGGTTTGTCCCGTCGCTTGTGCCGGAGACGGAGGAGATCCACGAGAAGCGCGTTGCGACTTGTTCGGCGATGCGCGCGTCAGCCGCTGTCGCAAGATGAATGTCGCGCCCGCTCGCCGATTCCTTTTCTAGATAGGCCCGCAGCTCATTGTTGACAGGCATCGACGAAACGTCCGGCGGCTCAATGTCGACAAGCCTTGCCTTGAAGGCCGCCCGCCCCTGGAACACCGAAAGGCAGGCGACGGCCGTTTGCATCGGGTGCTTGAAAAAATTCTGCACCAGCGTTTCGTGCAGCGTGTCAGTCGCCAACAACGTATCGTCGAGATCGACGACAAGTGGGAGCGGTTCATCGGTTGCCGCAAAGGGATTTCCCATCTTCGACTCGTTCAACGCGCGTTTCCTCGATGGTTTAGCTGCTTTTATCTGGATTTTTCGCGATCACAAGAAACTGCCGACCTAGGATTTGCCATGCGATTGGAACGCGAAGATAGGCGGCTACGAGAAACGATGCCTTGGGCAAAGCGGATCGCGTCGAATATGGCAGGAACTTAGGGATAACTGTGTCGATCTCGTATCCGGCCTGCACCAGCCCTTCCTCCAATGACAAATGCGAAAGTGGAAGATAGTGATCGTAGAAGTCCCAATATTTATCGAATACGTACCGGATATTGGGACCCATAATGATAAATTTGCCACCTGGTTTCAGGACCGATTTGAGATCAACGAAAAGCTTGTCCAGGTCTGATTTTGAACGCAAGTGTTCGAGAAAGTTGGACGTGAAAGCAATGTCGACTCGAGCGTTTCCCACTACTGATATTTCGTCCACCATTCGGTTGTGAAACTCGATGTCCTCTCGCGTAAAGCGTTGAGCATCAGGATTCGCGTCGATGGCAATTTTCTCACCGGCGCGGATATTGTTGATGAATTCGCCATAACCGCATGCGATGTCCAATACGGTCGCATTTGCTGGAATAATTTTATTGAAGTAATCGCTGCAAAGTACAGACCAAATCCGATTTTTCTCAGGTAAATCGCTTTCATCGAAACGATGTCTGTATAGCGTCTTTAAATCTGTCATATACGCTAACCTTGTTCGCGAAAGGTGAGAAATTTATGCGCTGCGAAGTTGACAAACACAGGCAGCGTTATTGCGACGGCGTGTCCAGCAGCGCGAGCGAAGTCAGCTTCGAGTAACACCGTGAAGACATATCGACCAAGCACTTCAGCTGCCCCCCAAACAAATGGGAATGATGCGATGTTGACGCCAAAAAAGTATGCGATTTCAATCCGCATTGGGTTTCCCGACAATGGGAAAACCAATACTCGATTCAGCGCATAGGCTGAGGCCATCCCGACGCCATATGCGAGCACAATCGCTGTTGTGTACGTTGTCCAAATGTCAAAAAGCAGGCGCGCGGCCCAATGCAGGCCGAGCGCGACGCCGCCAACCAGAAGAAAACGAAAAAACTGCGGCGAAGTATACAGACGAATTATGTTTTGCAAATTGATCATGCGGCCTCGTGCGCGCCTTCGATTGCCGCGACCATCCGCTTTGCAAATTTGATCGATTCCGATACTCCGCGATCTTCAGGATAGTAAAAGCAGGTATCGGCGATTTGCAGGCCCTTTACCGGCGTTTGCGCCGGCGGGATTAGATCAGCGAATCCGACCTCGCACACGGGCTGCGCATAAGTCAGGCGCGCGACATTGGCGGCGATGAGATCATCTTCGGTGATCGCCGTATTGACTGTGTTTACGCAAGCGAGGCTATCCTTCACAAAATCGGCGTCGGGTCTTTTATACTGCGGTCGATCCTGCGGCATATAGAACGGCACATAAACGATCGGGTCGGGCAGCGGGCGCAAATTTGAGAACTCGACAATCCCCGGAATTTCAATGTCGGGGTGCGAGAAGTTAACCCAGAAATGCGGCGTCACGGATCTTTTCAGCTTCAGCGTCACGCAGACAACGCTGATATTCTTGATCCGCCCATAGGCGGGCGCAAGGTCGGGCGCGGAGGACGAAAGCGCCTTCGCCGCAATCGGCGTTGGCATCGTTGAGATGACATGCGGCGCATCTATCTCGGCGCCGTCCGCGAGACGAACGCCTTTGGCCTCTCCGTTTTCAATGCGAAACGCTGCGACCGGCGCATTTAGCCGGATCGTCCCGCCATTCGCTGTTATCGCGCCGGCGAGCGCGTTCATCAGCGTTTCGGTGCCGCCGTCGATATAGCCGAGGCTTTCTTCAAACAGCGATTTGCGCGAATTGCCGAGGCGTTTGATCCGTTGCCACATCCAGGCGGCGGAAACTTTGTCGGCGAACTGATAAAATTTCAGATAGAGAAGCGGCTTCCACATTCGCTCATAAACATCGCGCCCGCACCAGGCGAGAAACCACTCTTCGGCGCTGATTCTATCAAGCCGCTCCCAGTCTTCGCGTTTCGTCGACGTAAACGCCAACAATCCGTAACGGAGCTTCTGAAAAAAATTCATCTCCGGGAACTTCAAGAGCGCGACCGGATCGCCCCAGTCGTGCAAGGCGCCGCCGATGTAATAGCCCATCGTCGTCCGCTTCCATTTCATCGCATCGCCCATGTCGAGCTCGTCGAGGAGGGCGAGCGTGTCGGTGTCAGACAGACAGCAGAAATGATAATAGCGCTCCAGGGAGAGGCCGCCGAAATCGAAATGCGCGGCCATCCCGCCGACCCGGTCGCCGGCTTCAACGACCTCGACCTCGAAGCCGCGTTTCGTCGCATAATACGCCGCCGCCAGCCCCATTGGGCCGGCCCCCACAATGATGACGCGCTTTTTGTCGGACATTTCAAAATTCAAGGGTCAGCGCAGAATAGCGCGGATCATTGAAGGTCTGTTCGAGCGCAGATTGCAATGGCGTCGCCTCGACGCCGAATATGCCCGGCCAGTCAATGACCTCGAAAATGTCTGGCGTGACGAGGGCCTTTAATTGCGCCGTCGTGAATGGCGGGTTCTTGTCGAAAACGGCGTAGACTCTCAACAGCGCCCAAAAGAGCGGATAGGGAATGGTCACGATCGGCGTCTTGAGCTCGGCGGCTTCGCGCAAAGACCTGATCAACTCGATGTAATCGATCTGCTCCTGGCCCGATATGTCGTAGACGCCCTCAACCCTCGATAAGAGGCATGCCGCGATGATGGCGGAGAAGTCGCCCGCATAAAGCGGCTGGCGCAGATACTTCCCATGACCCGGAATTGGGAAAACAGGCGCCCGCTCCATGAAACGTTTCAGCCAGCCGAGATGCTTGCGATCGAACCACCCGAACATAAGCGTCGGACGCAACACAACGCTTGCGATCCCGCTTTCCAGCACCAGCGCTTCCTGCTTTTTCTTGCTTTCCGTGTAAAAATCGACCGCCTTCGAGTTCACGACCGACGATGAGGCGTGGACGATGTAAGAGCAGCGCCCCGCTTTTGCGGCCGCCAGGATGCGCTTAGTGGCGGTGATGTTGTTTCGTTCGAATTCTTCTTGGTCGAGCCCGCCAATCTGCGCGTGGAGGATGACATGGATCTCCGCCCCGCGCGCCAAGGCCTCCCAGTCGCCGGGCTCGGCGAGGTCAGCCTCGATGACGTCGATATCGGGGTGAAGCTCGCGTAAGATGGCGACATTGTTCGGATGCTTGTCGACGGCGATGAAGCGGTAGTCGTCATGGGAGAGGCGCGCGATCAGATTCTGCCCTACCAAACCCGCTGCACCGGTGATGAAGATCGTTGTTTTCAAAGTCATAGCCCGAGGCGCTGCGCTGCTCTCATATGCTCGCCAAAAGGGATCAACAATCCCTTGATCCTCGATTATTGCAGGTTGAGGCCGACAGCCGTTCCGATGGCGCTCTGGCCAAACGCGCAAACGTCGGCGCCATCGGGAAGGTCCCGTCGCTCGCTAGGACTACAGCGACTAACCCATTGATATCTATGCCATCGCGAGGGCTTGGGCGTGAAATATCGTGTCGCCGATTGGACGGCCTTTAAGAAAGCGGTATTTGGACGCGGACGGTTTGACGCTGATGCGCGGCGCGCTATGCGGGCGTATCGGCGAAAATGATCGGCCTCAGCGCTAGACGGCCAACTCTTTCCGGTAATGCAATAACGTCATGACAGCACAGACGATTTATTCCCTCGCCAATAAACGTATCTTCGTCGCCGGCCATCGCGGTATGGTGGGCGCGGCGGTTGCGCGCCGCCTTGAGCCCGAGAATTGCGAGATCCTCACCGCCGGACGGTCGGCGATGGATCTGCGCGATCAGGCGGGCGTGCGAGCCTGGTTCGCCGAAAAAAAACCCGATGCAGTCGTGCTCGCGGCGGCGAAGGTTGGCGGCATCCTCGCGAACGACACCTACCCGGCCGACTTTCTCTATGAGAACCTCGTAATTGAGACCAACGTTATAGAGGCGGCTTACCGGTCAGGCGTTGAGAAGCTTCTGTTCCTTGGATCGTCCTGTATTTACCCAAAGCTGGCGCCGCAGCCGATACGGGAAAACGCGCTCCTGACCGGCCCGCTTGAGCCAACGAATGAATGGTACGCCATCGCCAAGATCGCCGGTCTGAAATTATGCGAAGCCTATCGGAAGCAACACGGCGTTGATTTCATCTCGGCGATGCCGACCAATCTTTACGGCCCGGGCGACAATTTTGATCTCGAAGCGTCTCACGTCATTCCGGCGCTGATCCGGAAAGCGCATGAAGCGAAATTGCGCGGCGAAAAGAATCTTCCCGTCTGGGGAAGCGGGTCGCCGCGGCGTGAATTCCTTCATGTCGATGATTGCGCCGACGCGCTTGTGTTTCTTTTGAAGAGCTATTCCGGCGCGCAGCATATTAATGTCGGCTCCGGAGCAGACCTGCCGATCGCTGATGTCGCCCGCATGGTGATGGAAGTCGTCGGCCTTGACGGCGCTCTTGAATTTGATCTGTCAAAACCGGACGGAACACCGCGCAAATTGATGAGCGGGGAAAAACTCTACGCCATGGGCTGGACGGCGAAGATCAGCCTGCGTGACGGCTTGCGCAATGCGTATGAGTGGTTTTTAGCGAACCAGGCCACCGCGCGCGGCGCCTAGCGTCCGAGGCGTCGCTCGAAATCGGCTATCAAGGCGCGCAGGCGATCGTTCTCGACTTGCAATTGGCTCAGTCTCTGCGTGACGGCGAAGCGCAAATACAAAAGCCCGGCGGCGAGACAAGCGAAGGCGAGCGCCGCCAAGACGACGATTGTCGATGCAGCCGGCGGACCGAAGGCGCCTATTGCAACCAACGCAACCACCGGCACGATGGCGACAACGGCGAGCAATGCGCCTGAATGGCGAAGGAAAGCGGCGAGCTTTGTCGGCGGCGCTCTATGCGCTGTGTTTTCGCCGGCGGTTTTGGGGGCCAGCGATTCGCGCGGCGGCATCGGCGCGGCGCCTTCGGAAAGAAGATCGTCAAGATCAACGAACGGAAAGAAGCTGACCGCCGATTGCGGGTTCGCGTTTAAGACGCGCGCCCCTTCCGCCAGAAGGTCCCGGCCGGCGGAGCGGAAAGACGAGACGTGCAGATCAGGCCGGGGATTGGGAAGATTGTACCGATCGCCAGGCTGCTGATAGTCGTCGAAAAAATAGTTTGGGTTGTCGCTTGCTGTCTGAATCTCAAGTTCGATTCCGCGGCCCCGGACGGCGCCGTCGACGACTTCCTTGTAGCGGGCGTCGATCCCGAGGAGCACGATTTCTGAAAAGCCGAGTCGCAGGCCCCAGCGCGCTGCGCCCGCCCCCGTTGTAACGCTTGGCTCGGCGAAAAGGGGATCGAGAGCGGCGCATGCGTCATAAGAAATGACGGATTGCCGCCTGGCGGCTTCGCCCAATTCATCGATGAGGTTTTGCCGCAACAAAAATTTCTCTATGCGGCCCTCTTCAATGAGTTCGCCGATGGCGTCCCGGTGCGAAAGCCCAACGACAAGGTCGAGGCAGGCGTAATAGCGCGGGCGCCAGTCGATGCGCCGCCAGTGGCGATAGGCCGCATTCATCCCGATGCTCGCCCATGGCGAGAGACGGCGAAGGTCAAAGTCTCGCAAAGACGGTCCGTTCCCGATTACGAACACCGTGCTGTCGCTGGCGCGAATGCGAGAATGAGCAAGGGGTTCTGAAAAGGGCGCGTCCATGAGGTGGGGTATGTCATTACTGTGCGCGATAGTCTATTTGCAAAGGCCGTGTTCGAAGGCCCGAATTGTATGATTGACTTGCGTTCGCCGCTATTTCGCTCGATCCCGACCGTTGTGTTTAAGGCGGCGGGGCGGACAGCGCGAATCGGCTTTACTGCGAAGGCCGCCTGATTGAAGACCGATGCCATGACCGCCCAGAAAACCTCTCACATGTCTGGAAATCTGCCGGAGGACCGACGACGACTGCTTTATCTCGTCGCCCGGTTTCGCGGGCCGGTGGAGCTCGGCTGGTATGATTTCACGACCGTATTCCGTCGGTCCTATCTGGGCCCGATCTGGACGCCGATCCAGCTGGCGGCCTGGGTCGGCACACTGGTCCTGCTTTTTTCCAATCGATTGGGAGAGGGCGTTGGCGAATACGCGCTCTATGTCGGCATCGGCATGTTCGCGTGGGAATTTCTCTCAACGGCGATTGCCGCGGGGCCGGCTTTTCTGACGGGCTCGGCTGGCGTTTTGCGCAACACGCCGATCGACATCTCGATCGTGACTGTGCGCCGGCTTTCCATGATCGCGTCGAAAAGCGTATTTCAGCTGCCTGTGCCCATCTTTCTGATCGTCATTTTCGGCGGCGCCCCCACGTGGCACCTGTTCTTGCTGGCGCCTGTCGCCGTGATCTTCCTTCTCAACGCGTATTCCATCCTGACTATTCTCGGGGTGCTGAACGCTTTCATGAGAGACCTTGAGTTTCTGACGCCGACTGTCATGCGGTTCCTCTTCTTTGCAACGCCGATTTTCTGGAAGGGCGATGAAGGGTTTCGCAAAATTCTCGCCGACTACAACCCGTTCTCTTATTTTCTGGAAATCGTGCGCGCGACGGTCAACGGCGAGATCGCTTCCCTTCAGACTTGGGTTGTCGTCGGCGTGATAACGGCTTTGTGCTTTAGCTTGGCTATTTGGCTGCAGCAGCGCTTTCGCAGCGCCATCATCTATCGCCTTTGACGCTGACCGTAGAAGACCCGGAAAGTCTCCGATTCATGAATTTCGTAAGACTAAATGACGTTGATCTCGATTTGCCGATTGGGCGCGGCGCATTTTCGTCCCTGTTGAGAAGCGGGCCCCGCGACACCGCGTCAGACCGCATTGGCAAGGAAGGACCTGGCGGCGTTGTTCATGCGTTGCGCAACGTCACCATCAACATCGAATCGGGTGATCGCGTTGGCATTGTCGGATTGAACGGTGCGGGCAAATCGACGCTGCTGCGCGTCCTTGCCGGAATTTATCAGCCAACGCGCGGCGCTTATGAGGCGCAGGGAAGAATCTCAACTTTGTTCTCAAGCACGATCGGTATGAATCCGATGGCGAGCGGCCGGGAGAACATCTTCCTCTCCGCGCGCACGCTCGGCCTGTCCCGGCGTCAGGTTGTCGAGATTGAAGAAGAAGTCATTGAATTCGCAGATCTCGGAGATTTTCTGGAGCTGCCCATTCGCCTTTACTCCGACGGCATGCGCGCGCGGCTCGGCTTTGCGATCGCAACGGCGATCGATCCGGAGATTTTGATTGTCGATGAGGTTTTCGGCGTTGGCGACGCCGCCTTTCAGCAGCGCGCCGACCAGCGGATTGCAAAGGTCATGGGCTCGGCGGGCATCCTGGTGATGGCGTCGCATTCCAACAATCTCATTAAGCGATTTTGTGACAAAGTCTGCTGGGTTGAAAATGGCGGCATTAGGTTCTTTGGGCCGGTTGACGAGGGGATTGACGTCTACGGCGCCGGCTCGAAAAAAAGCGCGCCGCCCAAAGCGCCCGCGCCGGCCTCTGCGCCGCAAAAAGCCGCCGCTAAAACATCGTGAAAAAGGCCTTTACGCCGACGCTTTTCCTGCGTCAGGCGATGGGTATGAAGGCGAAACGACCGCGGTTATAGTGCCGCTAGAGACCTTCGAGAGGGCGTAAGAGACCATGACTGAGGCGAGCGGGCGCGAGCGGGCGAGTATTGTCTTTCGCGCGCTGAATGAAGAGAAATGGTTCGGCGAGGCGCTCGCCATGAGCCGCGCGCAGGTCCTGGATGACATGGATCTTGAGATCATTCTCGTCGATTCAGGCTCGACCGACGGGACGATCTCCCTCGCTGAGTCTTTTGGCTGCCGCATCGTTCATATTCGAAAATCTGATTTTACGTTCGGGCGTTCGCTCAATATGGGCTGCGAGGCGGCGACGGGTGATTATCTCGCCATCATCTCGGCGCACTGCGTTCCCGCGCATGAGCGATGGCTTGCAAAT
>JBCBSE010000005.1:0-120998 GCA_039819305.1 Pseudomonadota bacterium | reverse complement strand
CCGATTTGTAGGCCAGCATCCGCTCAATGGCGTAATGGGTCTTGCCGGTGTTGGTCGGGCCCAAAACGGCGACTAGGCGGCCGCGCCCTGGCGGGGCGAAATCGTCAAAGGCGGGAGGCGGGGACAAGGTCGCTGGCTCGTTCGTGGCGACGGAAATTGGGGCGGCGGCGGGGCGACAGCGCTAAGCATGGAATATAGGGAGCGAGATGGGCGCGCAAAACCCGGAAAGCCGCGATAATTGAGCGATTCTGCGCTTGACGGGCCGGGGGGCGGCCGGTAAACGACGCGCCTTCTTGGAATTCCAGACGCCGAGACGGCGCGATTTTGCGCGCTCCGGCAATGATTGAGGACGAACGCCATGGCCCGCCGCTGCGAACTCACCGGGATGGGCCCGATCACCGGGCACAATGTCTCGCACGCCAATAACAAGACGAAACGTCGTTTTCTGCCTAATTTGTGCAATGTGACACTGCACTCCGACAAGCTGGGCCAGGGCTTCAAATTCCGCGTCGCCGCATCGACGCTGCGCACTGTGGACCATGTGGGCGGTCTCGACGCTTATCTCACCAAGGCCGACGACGCCGCGCTTTCGCCGAATGCGCTGAAAGTGAAGAAGAAGCTGGCCAAAGCTTCCTAAATGCCGGCCCTTTCCAAAACAGGTGGAGACAGCGCTGACTCGCGCTAGACTTCGTGCGAGCAAGCGAAGGACACAGCGCGTTGGAAATCGCGACCGCCGTTGAAAAACATGCGCCGCGGGAAACCGGGCTGCAGCGGCTCGCGCGCCATATCCGTGATTTCTTCGCCGCTTTTGCCCGTGTCTTGTTGCTCGCCGGCGCGCTTTCTCTCATTTTGCTTGCGGCGCTGTTAACCCTCGATCTGCCGTTGCGCCTGTTTGATCCGCTGTTCATGGGTGCAGATTCATTGCGCCCCTCCAACTGGCTGACCCAGGGCGGTGCGATCATGGCGGCCGCGCCCTTCGCGGCGATTCTGATCGCCCGACGCTTCGGCGGCGAAGAGGCGAACCGCGCCGTTACCGCCGCCTGGGCGCTTACGGCGTTCGCGGTTTTCGCGGAGCTTTCCTATCTCGCGCCGGTTCTCGAAGAAGGGGATTTGCCATCGGCTCGCTTCATGGTCGCCTTTGTCGCGACGGCGATGGCGGCGCAATATATGGCCGTCAACGTCTATGACGTGGCGCGCGGCGGGGGCGACTGGTGGCGGGCCCCGCTATTCGCCTCCATCGGGGCCTTCGCGACCTACGGTATCTTGTATTTCCCATGGGTCTATATCGGAAAAGGCGTTCCCTGGGCGAACTGGATGGTCACCGATTTCGGGATTCACATGATCATGACCGGGGCGTTCTTCCCGGTCTATTGGTCCTTGCGCAAGCGTCTTCGCCCGCGCGGCGGATATGGCGGTATTTGATCAACGCTAGGCAGATCAGCGTGCAGCAAGCGCCCGCGCCGCCTCCATGCCGAAATAGGTGATGATCCCGTTGGCGCCGGCGCGTTTGAATGCAATGAGCGATTCCAGCATCGCGCGCTCGCCGTCGAGCCAGCCATTGGCGCTGGCGGCCTTGATCATGGCGTATTCGCCGGAGACCTGGAAAACGAAGGTCGGCGCGGAAAACTCCTGCTTCACGCGCGCGACGATATCGAGATATGCCATCCCGGGCTTGACCATTACCGAGTCTGCGCCTTCGGCGAGGTCAAGGGCGACCTCCCTCAAGGCTTCATCCGTGTTCGCCGGATCCATCTGATAGGTGCGCTTGTCGCCTTTCAAGACGCCCGACGATCCGATGGCCTCGCGATAGGGCCCGTAGAAGGCGGAGGCGTATTTCGCGGCATAGGCCATGATCTGCACGTCCGCGAAACCGGCCGCGTCGAGCCCTTTGCGGATCGCGCCGACGCGCCCGTCCATCATGTCTGAGGGCGCGATGATATCGAAGCCGGCCTCGGCCTCGACGACGGCCTGCTGGACGAGAATCTCGACGGTTTCGTCATTGAGAATGCGGCCCTCCGCCATCAGGCCGTCATGGCCATGATCGGTGTAAGGATCGAGCGCGACATCGGCCATCAAGCCTATGTCCGGAACGCTCTTTTTTATCGCCCGCGCCGCGCGGCACATCAAATTGTCGGGGTTCACGGCCTCTTCGCCGCCGGGCGTGCGCCCGCTCGTATCTGTATAAGGAAACAGCGCAAGGGCGGGAATGCCGAGATCGCGCGCCTCGCGCGCAGTGTTCACCGCCTCATCAGGCGAGAGACGAAAAACGCCTGGCAGCGCATCGATCGGCTCGCGCACCCCTTGGCCGTCTTTGAGCACGATCGCCTGGATAAAATCATCCGGCGAGAGGGCGGTCTCGGCGAAAAGACGCCGCGACCAGTCAGCGCTGCGTGGCCGGCGCAGGCGCAGCGCGGGAAACCGGCCAAGTGGGGTTTTGTTCATCTTTCCTTACAAAAGCTCGCTAAACTGCTCGCACATTACTGCACCGGCTAAAGTTTGATTTCAAATTGAACATTCGACCTTAACGGCGTCTTTAGTCCTGCCCGCTACGTTCTCATCCGATAGCAGTTGAGTGAGTTAGACCTATGGCGCTGAACGGGGCAATGCAATCGTCTGTGATCGGCGAGGGGCAGACAAAGACGGGTGCGGATCCGGAGGCGCTCGAAGCGAGCTATCTCCAGCTTCTTCATCTCGTTGAGCGGCTGCACCGCCAGCTTCTTGACGTGATTAAAGACGAATTGGAGCGCCTGGCCCAGACCGATATAAACTCGGTTCAGGCCCTGCTCCTCTACAATATCGGCGACGCCGAGCTGACGCCGGGCGAATTGCGCTCGCGCGGTCACTATCTTGGCTCAAATGTTTCCTACAATCTGAAACAGCTGGTTGAGAAGGGCTACATCAAGGATGAGCGCTCCTCGACGGATCGCCGCTCCAAACGGGTTTCGCTGACTGAGACCGGACTTGATGTTCGCGACAGCCTGGCTGCGTTATTCGAGCGTCAGCTCGCATCTGTCGAGCAGGTCGGCGGCGTCGACCATGCGCTGATGGACAACACAAACAAAGCCCTGCAGCGCCTTGAGCGCTTCTGGGCGGACCAGGTGCGCTTCCGTCTGTAAGAGCATCGGCCGACGCGACAAAAAATGCGCCCGCAGAACGGGCGCTTTTTTGTTTGCGGCGTTACGCTTTCCGCTTGGTCCGGCGGTTGGTGGTTTTGCGTTTTTTCTTCGTCGCGACTTTCTTGACGGATCCTGTGCCAAGACCGATTTGCTTAGCGACTTTCGAGCGATGTTTCGCGTAGTTCGGCGCTGTCATCGGATAGTCCGCAGGCAGCCCCCACTTGCGACGATACTCTTCGGGTGAAAGATCATAATGCGTGCGCAGATAGCGCTTCAGCATTTTCAGTTTTTTACCGTCTTCAAGACAGATGATGAAATCTGGCGTGACGGACTTGTTGATCGGCACTGCAGGTTCACGCCCGTAAGTGAACGCTGCGCCGCTTTCGGCAAGGCCCGTGACCGCACCGTACATCTCGTTCAACAAGTGCGGGAGCTCCTGCGCGTCAACTTGGTTGTTACTCACATAGGCGGCGACGATTTCGCTCGCCAATTGAATTGCCTCCCCGCGTGATTTTCTTTCCTGCCCGTTTGACATTCTGTCATTCTCCGTTTGATTGGCGCTGACGCGCTTATGCTGCCCGTTCGGCCGGCGGCGCCACCGCGTGTACCTGCTAAGTTTTTGCGATGGAAGTGATTGCGCCGGTGCCGGGTCGCTCGCGCGTACAGATCAACGTCGCCGAAATCAATAAAATACTGCACCCTTTTTGTAGCAGATCATTGCTTTGCTCGCCTATGGATAATTGGTCTAAATCGACCGTAGGCCTACCAAACGTGTCGTGGCGCTCAACGCGCCTTAGAGAGCCGGGCGCCGCGAGGTTGCCGCACCGCGCTGTCCCGCCGCGGAGTGCGATCTCGGGCGCTATGGCGCCTGACTTTAAAACCCGGTAAGCAACCCGTCGTCGCCCGCGCCGAGATCCGCGAATCATCGGATGCCGGCGTCGCCGTTGCCATTGACTGAGACCGGGAGTTCGCCCGCCATGAGCGCTACAGAGACCTACGCCACGCCAGACGGCTTTTTCGCCGACGACCTTGAGACGTCCGATCCTGATATTTTCGGCGCTATCGCCCGAGAAACCGTTCGCCAGCAGGACGGGATCGAGCTCATCGCGTCAGAGAATATCGTCTCGCGCGCGGTCCTTGAGGCGCAAGGCTCGCTGCTCACCAACAAATACGCAGAGGGCTATCCGGGCCGGCGCTATTATGGCGGCTGTGAATTTGTCGACGATGTCGAGGAGTTGGCGATCGATCGCGCGCGCCGGCTGTTCAACTGCGCCGAAGCGATCGTGCAGCCCCATTCGGGTAGTCAGGCCAATCAGGCCGTCTTCATGGCGCTGATGAAGCCCGGCGATACCTTTCTCGGCATGGACCTCGCCGCGGGCGGTCATTTGACGCACGGCTCGCCGGCCAATCAGTCGGGAAAGTGGTTTAACGCCTTTCACTATGGCGTGCGCGAGGGCGATTGCCTGATCGATTACGAACAGGTCGCCGCGCTCGCCGATCAACACCGCCCGAAAATTATTATCGCCGGCGGCAGCGCCTATTCGCGCGTCATCGACTTCAAGAAATTTCGCGAAATCGCCGACAGCGTCGGCGCGATCTTGATGGTCGACATGGCGCATTTCGCGGGCCTTGTCGCCGGCGGCGCCCATCCCAACCCACTTGACCATGCGCATGTGGCGACGACGACGACGCACAAAACCCTGCGCGGTCCGCGCGGCGGCCTTGTTTTGACCAACGACGCCGGCATCGCCAAGAAAGTGCGCTCGGCCCTCTTTCCCGGCTTGCAAGGCGGCCCGTTAATGCATGTCATCGCCGCCAAGGCGGTTGCGTTCGGCGAAGCCTTGCGGCCCGAATTCCGCAGCTACGCCCAGGCCGTCATCGAAAACGCGCGGGCGATGGCCGGCTCCCTCGTTGAGGCTGGCTATGCGGTCGTCTCCGGCGGGACCGACACCCATGTCGCCCTGATCGACTTGCGGCCGAAGAGCGTTAAGGGAAATGCGGCTGAAGAGAGCCTGGAGCGGGCCGCGATTACCTGCAACAAGAACGGCATTCCGTTCGACACGGAAAAATTCACCGTCACCTCAGGCATTCGCATTGGCTCGCCAGCGGGGACAACCCGCGGTTTTGGCGCCGGCGAGTTTCGGGAAATCGGCATGATGATGGCGGAAGTGCTGGACGGGCTTGCGGCCGGCGGGGAGAATAATGACGCCGCTGAAGCCACAGTTCGAAAGCGCGTCTTCGACTTGACGCAGCGGTTCCCGATTTATCGCTGAGAGAAAGGTCCGCGACGGAAACACGACGGCGGAAACGAAATAAAAAATGCGCTGTCCGTTTTGCACGAGTGAAGATACGCAGGTTAAGGACTCCCGATCTGCGGAAGACGGCGCCTCCGTGCGCCGACGCCGGGAATGCTCCGCCTGCGGAGGGCGTTTCACGACATTTGAACGCGTTCAATTGCGCGAGCTGACTGTCATCAAAAGCAACGGCAAGAAAGCGCCCTTTGATCGCGACAAGCTGGCGCGGTCGGTAATGATTGCGACGCGCAAACGCAATGTCGATCCTGATCGCATCGAGCAAATGATTTCCGGCATCGTTCGCCGCCTTGAGGCCATGGGCGAGGCTGAAATCAATTCGAAGACGATTGGCGAACTGGTGATGGAGGGGCTCGCCCATCTCGATGACGTCGCCTATGTGCGCTATGCATCCGTCTATAAGGATTTTCGCGAGGCGAAGGATTTCGAGAAGTTTCTTGGCGGGCTGGAAGACGGCGAGCATGGCGATGACTGACCAGCATAAGCAGACCGCGCCGGCGCGCTCAGCGGCCCGGCTCGCCGCGGTTCAGGCCCTCTATCAGATGGAAAAGACAGGGCAGGGCGTTGAGGCGGTGATCCGCGAGTTTGCCGAGCATCGCATCGGGCGCGATCTCGAGGGCGAAACGCTTTTTCCCGCCGACAAGTCTTTTTTCGCTGATATCCTGCGCGGCGCTGTGGAAACGCAAAGCCGGCTTGATCCCTATCTAGAACGCCAGCTCGCCAAGGGCTGGACCTTAAAGCGCCTCGACGCGACGGCGCGGGCCATCCTGCGCGCAGCGCTGTTTGAGCTGATCCGCCGTCCAGATGTTCCCTACCGCGTCGTCATCGACGAATATCTTGATGTCGCGGCCGCCTTTTTCGAGGACGACGAGCCGAAATTCATCAACGCCGTTCTGGACGCGGCCGCCCGCGAGGCCCGCGCCGACGAAGTTGCGCCAGTCTCGGCGCGCGCAGACTGATCCGCTGCGGATCATGGGCGAATTCGACATCATCAATGAAGTCTTTGCGCCGCTGGCCGTCGATGCGCCAGGCGCGTTTGGCCTGCAGGACGACGTCGCGCTCCTGGAAAAGGGGCCTTTCGCGGTGACCAAGGACGCGATTGTCGCCGGCGTGCATTTCCGGCCGAACGATCCGCTTGACCTCGTCGCGCGCAAGCTCATCCGGGTGAACCTCTCTGATCTGGCCGCGAAAGGGGCCAAGCCTTTGGGCTATTTTCTCGCTTGCGTCTGGCCTGCGGGCGTTAAGCGCGAGCAGATTGAGCTTTTTGCGCGCGGCTTGAGAGAAGATCAGGCGCAATACAAGATTTCGCTCTTTGGCGGCGATACTACGGCGCATCGGGTCAAGTCCGCCCCGCTCACTCTATCGGCGACGTTTTTCGGCAAGCCGCCGCGCCAGGGGCTTGTCTCGCGCGCCGGCGCGCAGAGCGGCGATGATCTTTACGTCACCGGCTTCATCGGAGACGCTGGCCTCGGTTTGAAAGCGCTACAGAAGCAGGAAAAATTCACCACCGTCGATAAAGCGTCATTGGCGCTGCGTTATCATTTGCCTGAACCGCGCCTTTCCATGGGCGCCGCGATCGCTGGCCTCGCGACGGCGGCGATCGATGTTTCTGACGGCTTGATCGCAGACGCCGCGCGGCTTGCGGGCGCCTCCGGCCTGCGCGCGGATATCGACGCTGTCTCGGCGCCGCGCTCAAGCGCGGCCGGCGCCTGGGTTGCGCGTTGCGATAATCGCTGGAAAGCGATCGCGGCGCTTGCTTCTTTTGGGGATGATTACGAAATTTTGTTTTCCGCGCCGCCGTCGATGCGCCGCTCCGTTACCGTTGCTGCTAAAGCAGCGCGTACGGATGTTTCGCGCATTGGAACGCTTGTTCGCGGAGACGGCGTCCGCTTGCTTGACGAAAGCGGACGCGACATTCCTGTCGGCAAGGCCGGTTACGATCATTTCGGTTAAAAGGATGCGCCTTGTGCGCAGTTTCAAAGACTGTGTTACTGGCCGGGCGTTTGCCCCTGTCCGACAGTGGTCGGCAATTGGCCGACATTGCCCAGAAGCTGCTCCCAGAAATTGAGCTCTTTGCCGCGGGTTGGCGTCACCCGGCTCACCAGCCGGACATCATCGCCGTCGGCCAGCGAAAACTGATCGACATTTTCAACAATGCCTTCGTTATCGAAATAAAAGGCGATCACGCTTCGCGCTTGGGTGCGCGGCTTGAAAAACGCGCGGGTGGTGTTCTGGGCGTTCAAATAATACCAGGCGTTCGGATTGAAGGTGCCGATCATTGAAGGTTCGCCGTATTTCGCAAGAATCGACTCCTTCGAATCAAGGCCAGGCTCGCCATCGAGCGCAGTCTGCCCGCGCTCCAGCACATAGCCATGGTTCGAACGCACCGAAACGCAGGCCTGAAGAGCAAGAACAGCCGCTGCAAGCATCAACAATCGCATCGCGAAATAACTCCAAATTACGCACACATCCGGGGCGCGCATAAGGCGCAGCCTGAAGGCCAAGGCCCTTGAACAGCCGCGCCGGGGCCATTAGGTCCGACGTCGGCAGCTTCGAAATACCAGCGATCACGCCCGTCTGCAAATCTCGACCGTGGTCGCAACAAACAAAAACGGCGGAAATGAGCCAGTCATGCTGAAATCCTTTTTCCGAAAAGATCCCTCGCTCGACGCCGGCGACGCGCTTTTCGCCGCCGCGGCTGAGCAAGCCCGGGCCTTGCCCTTTTACGAAACGCTTGGCGTTCCCGATACAATTGAGGGCCGGTTCGAATTGGTCGCCCTTCACGTCTGGCTGGTGCTGCGCCGTCTGAAAGAGGAGGCGGGTGCCAAGGACGTATCTCAACGCGTTTTCGACGCCATGTTCGCAAGCTTCGATGCGGCCCTGCGCGAGACAGGCGTCGGCGATCTCGTCGTCGGCAAAAAAATCCGCAAGCTCGCCGAGAATTTCTATGGCCGGGTCGCTGCATATAATGACGCCCTCGGCGGGGAAGACGGCGCCCTTGAGGGCGCGCTAGCGCGCAATGTCTACGAATCGACGGACCCCGCTGTCGCTGGTCGCCTTGCCGATTATGTTCGACGGACCGTCGCCGCTCTCGCGGCGCAACCGGGCGGGCGCATCGCCGGCGGCGTTGCAAAGTTCCCGGAGGCGACTCCCGCGTGAGCGTCGAGCCTGAATTTTCTGTAATCGTAAACCTGTCGTCCTTGCCGAAGGCGGGCAAGACGTTTTCTCTTGCGCCGAGCGAAAGCGAGCGCGCGGCGGTTGCCGCACGTCTTGGCTCGCCGCGCATCGATGTGTTTGAGGGCGAGGTGCATATCAAAGCGACAGCGCAACGCATAGACGTTTCCGGCTGCGTGCGCGCTCAGATGTTACGCGAGTGTGTTGCAAGCCTCGAAGAGATGGATGAGACCGTCGACGATCGTTTTGACCTGGAATTTGTTCGCGTCGATAGTGCGAAAGACCACGGCATTGTTGAGGATGACGCTGTAGACGAGCCGGAGCCGCATTCCGGCGATGCGCTCGACATCGGGGAGATCCTCGTGCAGCAACTCTCCCTCGCCATGAACCCGTTTCCGCGCAAGGAAGGCGCAGAAAGCCTTGCGCGAAGCTATGGCGGCGGCGCTTCGGTCACGCCTTTTTCAGCCGCCTTGCGCGATGCATTAAAATCAAAGTAAAAACAACGCCCTGTTCGAAATTGAGGGGAAATCGCGCGAATATCGCCGCGCGTTGCATGCCAGCGTTATGGCGCTATTGTGCGCGCCAAACAAACAAGGTCGTCGCTCCGCCGTGACACGAAAGAAATCCACTGAGCGCATTACAATCGCCATTGACGCAATGGGCGGGGATAACGGCCCCGCCGCCGTGGTTGATGGCGTCGCGAGCGCCTTGTCGAAGAGCGTCAAAGTGCGCGCGCTCTTCGTTGGCGATGAGGCGGTCTTGCGTCCGTTGATCGGCAATCACGCTGTCCTCTCCAACGCCGAGGTCATCCACGCTGATCGCGCGGTCTCGATGACCGACAAGCCGATGCATGTGATCCGCCGCGGCCGCGACACGTCCATGTGGATGGCGGTCGAGACCGTCAAAGACGGCAAGGCCGATGTCGTTGTCTCCTGCGGCAACACCGGCGCTCTGATGGCCGTCTCCAGAATGCAATTGCGCATGATCGACGGCGTTGATCGCCCGGCCGTGACTGCGCTTTGGCCGACGATGCGCGGGCGCACGGTCGTGCTTGATGTCGGCGCGAATGTGGAGGCCGATGCGCAGCAGCTGGTTCAATTCGCCATCATGGGTGAAGCATTTTTCCGTACACTGATGGGTGTTGAAAAACCGACAGTGGGCCTGTTGAATGTCGGCGCGGAAGATCTGAAAGGCCATGAACTGATCCGAACGGCGGCGCGGGTGTTGCGCGAAGCCGACCCTGAAATGGCGTTCAAGGGATTTGTTGAGGGAAACGATATTTCCGGCGGCGTTGTCGACGTTGTCGTAACTGACGGGTTCACCGGCAATGTCGCCCTCAAATCGGCTGAAGGCGCGGCGCGTCTCGTCGGCTCCTGGGTCAAAGAGACGCTGACCGGCACAGTTAACGCAAAGCTCGGCGCGCTCTTGATGCGCCCGGGCTTGCGAAAATTGAAAGACCGGATCGATCCGTCTTCGGTCAATGGCGGCGTGTTCCTCGGCGTCAATGGACTGGTCGTGAAAAGTCATGGCGGCGCGGATGCGCGCGGCGTCGCCAGCGCCGTATCCATGGCCGCCAGTCTTGCGAGAGCGCCCTTCCAGAAAGAGGTCGCGCAAACCGTGGCAGCGGTGGCTGAGCGGTCTGGCGAGATGACGCGCCAACGCGAGGCGGAAGCGGAAATAAAGTTCGCAGCACAGTAAGGCGAGTGACGCCCATGACATTGAAAGCGGTGGTCACGGGATGCGGCGCGTATCTGCCGGAGAAGATCCTGACCAATGACGATCTCGCGAAGATGGTCGATACGAGCGATGAATGGATTCGCGAACGCACCGGCATTCGCGAACGCCACATTGTAGGCGATGATGAAAAAACTTCCGATCTCGCAGCTGCGGCGGCGCGGGCGGCGCTCGACGCGGCGGGCCGGAAACCGGCGGATATCGATCTCGTCGTAGTGGCGACGACGACCCCGGACCTGACCTTTCCGTCGACGGCGGCGATCACCCAGGCCAAGCTCGGCATTGAGCTCGGGGCCGCCTTCGACATTCAAGCGGTCTGCACTGGTTTCATTTACGCGCTCGCGACCGCGGAAAAATTCATCGCCAGCGGTCAGCATGAACGCGCGCTCGTGATCGGCGCCGAAAGTTTTTCGAGAATTCTTGATTGGACGGATCGATCAACCTGCGTCCTTTTCGGCGACGGGGCCGGGGCTTTTGTGCTCGAGGGACAGGACGAAGCGCGCGCGAACGGGCGCGGCGTGATGAATTCTTATCTGCGATGCGACGGCCGGCTTGTGGATCTTCTCTATGTCGATGGCGGCGTTTCCGCCACGCGGACCACCGGCCATGTTCGCATGCAAGGAAACAAGGTCTTCCGCGAGGCGGTCAACCGGATTTCCGAAGCGATGCGCAAAGTCGTTGCTGACGCTGGCGTTGAGGTGACGGACATAGACTGGTTTGTTCCCCATCAGGCCAATGAGCGCATCATTCAGGGCGTTGTGAAGAAACTCGACTTACGCACTGATCAGGTTGTCTCGACGATCGCCGGGCAAGGCAACACATCGGCCGCCTCGATCCCGCTCGCATACAACGCCGGGGTCGCCGACGGTCGCATCAAGGAAGGCGATCTCGTTTTGATCGAGGGCATGGGCGGCGGGCTGACCTGGGGCGCCGCACTTTTGCGAGCGTGAAAAACAGACAATATATATCAAGGCCTTATTGACCACCGCTGGTCGTTAATATTAATTATGCGCGGGCTCGGGCCGGCGGCGATGGCGCACCGAATGCGAGCGATGGTCAATGAACGTTCAGGAGCAGGGGAGAGCGGGCGATGACAGGCACCACAGTTACCCGCGCGGATTTAACGGACGCGGTTTATCGGGCCGTCGGCATTTCGCGCAACGAGTCCGCAGCGTTTGTTGAACGTATCCTTGAAGAAGTCGCTGCATCGCTGGAGCGCGGCGAAACGGTAAAAATATCTTCCTTCGGAACGTTTTCCGTGCGCGATAAAAAACTGCGCATGGGACGTAACCCGAAAACAGGCGAAGAAGTTCCAATCGCGCCGCGCCGTGTTGTCACCTTTCGCGCCTCTCATGTATTAAAAGACCGCATCAACGCCGGCCATCGCGAGATGCGAAACGCCGCCGAATAAATCTGAACTTTGAAAGAGGCAGTCTGACTCCCGTGGCGAAACACGCCGAAGCATTTCGAACGATTTCGGAAGCCGCAAAAGAACTGGATGTGCCTCAGCATGTCCTGCGTCATTGGGAGGAGGTATTCGGCCAGGTAAGGCCCATGCGCCGCGCTGGCGGCCGCCGCTATTACCGCCCGCTAGATCTCGATCTTCTGCGCGGCATTCGAATTCTCCTCTACGATCAGCGCTACACGACCAAAGGCGTCCAGAAGATATTCAAGGATGAGGGCGTCAAATATGTCGCCGAACTCGGACGGCGCGCCGCTGCGGGCGAACCGGTGGAGGTGCGCCCGGTGATTCCCGACGACGGCGCACGCGCCGCCGCCGACAATGCGAGTGGCGACGCCGATGTACTGGAGCTGACCAATGGAGTCAGCGCTGACCTTGCCTTGTCCAAACCGCTGCGCCGGCGACTGGCGAACTTGCTGGAGCGGTTGGAAAAGGTAGAGGCCGCCCTCGATGAGGCGACATTGGCGCTGGAAGCGATCGACGCTGATCGCAAATAAGGGGCGGCTTACCAGCCGCCGCCACCACCGCCCCCGCCGCCGCCGCCCGAAAATCCGCCGCCGCCCGCGCCCGAGGAGCTTGAACTCTGGGGCAGGGCGCTGGAAACACCTGAATTCATGGACGAAATGAGCGCGCTGTTCATGGCGTGAAGGGAATGGCCGCGTCCGATCCCGTGGGCCCAATGCGGCGCATAGCTTTGCGCCTCTTGCGGCAGGACGCGCTCAAAATGCTTTGTCCACGGCGCCTCCACGCCGAGCGCAATGGCGTAGGGGAGAAAACGCTCATAGCGCTCAACCGTCATCGGCGGCGGCGCGTCAGTCCCGACTTCTGCAGCGTTGAGCTGCAGTTTCTCCGCTTTTTCAAGATAGAGGCGAAAGCCTTCGATCTCTGTACGGATCTGTTGCCCTTTTTGCGTCGGGGCCGGCAAGAAATAGCTGAACGCCGCGGATAAGCCGATCAGCGTAAAAACGCCGAGCCAATGGGCTGATGTCCAAATCGGCGAATTGCTGGCGGCAAGGAATATCGCGGCGCCTGATAGCGCGACGCCGGCGATCAGATAACCGGAGTTCCACTTGAAATAGGGCGCGCCGAACTTTCGCCGAGAAAACTTTTGAAAGACGCCATAGGCTTTCGTGAATTGAGTGTCGGGAGACCCGCCAAACGTTTTTGACGATCCTTCGGAGAGAAAGCGTTTCAGAAATTTTTCTTCGGCCGGGAAGGGCGGCGCTTTCGCCTGGGCTGCTTCAAGCCGGGTGATCGTCGTCTTTTTCTTCTTAACCGAATCAACGCGAATTTGATCTTTGATGGCGAGGTTGATCAGCGACGCGATGAGCGCCTTGTGGCCCGCAAGCCGGCGATAATAAATATGGTGCGCAGCCGCCGGCGAATAACCGTCGGGCGGGGCGTAACGCGGAAAAATCGGAGCCTTAACGGGATCGCGGCCGACTCTGTTGAAGGCTGAGAAATAGAACCCAAAGAGTGCGAAGGCCGCGGCGGCGAGGGCGACAAGGCCGCCATGCATCGCCCACCATTCCTTGCGCTTGTCTGCGCCGGATGGCGGATCAATCAGTCCTTTCTCCAGGGCGAGCGAAATCGTGAGTCCTTCGCGGGGCGCAAAGGCGCGCGTAATCGTGAAGAAATGTTCGCGCCCGTCTCGGTAGTACTGATAGGCGTCGCCGACTTCGCCATAACGGCCAGTATAGGCCTCGACGCCGCGCACGTCTGCGCCGGCGGGAAGAACGACGCGCACGCGCGCGGCCTTTATGGGAAACGCCCAGTTCTGGCCGATGGCGTTCCAATAAAGCTCGTCATAATCGTCAAAATACCGGATCTGGTTTTCGACCGAATAGACAATCTCATAAACATGCCGACCCGTTGGGAGCATCACATCGGCGTCGCCGATCCGGATGCGGAACGCGTTGCCGTCGCGCTCAATGGCGTAAGGCTCTCGCGCGCCGTTGCGGCGCACAGACGTTACGTCATAGCGAAAGGGAAGTTGCGCGCCATTTTTCTCATAGTAGCGCGGCAGGTCGCGAAAGATGCCGCGACGAATCTGGCGCCCCTCTACCGCAACCGCGATGGTTTCCGAAACGACGATGTCGCCGTTCGTTTTCACATCGATGGCGATGCGGTAATCTTCAATCTGTTCGCGCGCGGCCGCCCCCGTCGCAAATGTGAGTATCAAAGCGAGGAAGACGGCGAGGCGGGCGGGCATTGTCTAATTCCCGATTGCAACGCGCGGCGCGGCGCGGTCCGAGGCCTCGATCTCGAAATAGATTTTTTTCGAAAAGCCCACGGGGCCGGCGAAGATGTTAACGGGAAAACTGGCGATGAGCGTGTTCAGCTCGCGCACCGCGCCATTATAGAACCGCCGCGCCATTTCGATCTTGTCTTCGGTCTCGGCGAGCTGGCGCTGCAAATCGAGAAAATTCTCGCTCGCCTTGAGCTCCGGATAGTCCTCCGCGAGCGCGAATAGCTTCGAGACGGGTTTTGCGAGGGCTTTTTCGGCTTCTGCGCGCATCTCCGGATCGTCTCCGGCCGATAGGGCCGATGCTCGCCGCTCGGCGATGTCCTCAAACAGCACTTTCTCATGGCCCGCGTAACCTTTGACGGTTTCGACAAGGGGCGGAATGAGATCGGCCCGGCGTTTCAACTGGACGTCAATGTCGGACCACCCGGCCTCGGCCATCTGGGTGCGTTTGACGAGGAGGTTGTAGATGGCGACGGCGGCGAAGGCGATCGCGACAGCGAGCGCGACAAAAAAGAGCATGGCGGCGGAAGATCTCCCCTTGGCGGCCTCTTTATGGGGGCACTATGGCGCGATTGGCCCTGAAGGGCGATGGGCGTCCGATTACGCCTTGAAGGCGGGGCCGAGGCTTGTATAGTCCGCCGCCTTCGCCGCCGACGGGCCTCTGCTCTGCGGGCGGCGCGAGACAGGTCGGAGCGTAGCGCAGCCTGGTAGCGCACTTCACTGGGGGTGAAGGGGTCGTGAGTTCGAATCTCGCCGCTCCGACCATTTTTCGCCATTTTGAGGGACCGAGCGGCTTGGCCCCAAACGCCCGGTTTGGCCTGCGAAGCGCTTGACGCCGGCTAGAAAACGCTTAGGTATGGCGCGCATCTTCCCGTCAGTTCAGAAGAGCGAAGTCCAGGTCCGAAGCGGACCGCTGAGCCCTTTTGCCCGACGGGCGGCGTTAAGGCGTGAGAGACGTTCATGGCGAAAACAAAACAGCGCGCGGGCAAATCCAAAGCTCCTGGCGATAAGACCATAGAGGGCAAAGCCGACGAGCCCGCGAAAAAGAAAAAGCGCACCAATCCGCTCACCTTTGCTCAACAGGTGCGCGCGGAGATGGCGAAAGTCACCTGGACCTCGCGTAATGAGACCATGATCTCCACTGTCATGGTGCTCATCATGGTCGCGATCATGGCGCTCTTTTTCTTCCTCGTCGATCAGGCGCTGCGCTGGGGCGTGTGCTCGGCGTTGCCGATCCAGTGCGGCTAGGCCGCCGGCGCAACTAACGATTCAGGAATACGAAAATGACTGCGAACTGGTACATCGTTCACGCCTATTCGAACTTCGAAAAGAAGGTCGCCGATGCGATCATGCTCTCGGCCAAGGACAAGAGCCTCGATCAGTTCATTGAAGAGGTTTATGTGCCGACTGAGGAAGTCACCGAGGTGCGCCGCGGGCGCAAGGTCAACACCGAGCGACGCTTCTTCCCGGGCTATGTCCTGGTGAAGATGGACCTTAACGATCAGATCTATCATCTCATTAAGGACACGCCGAAAGTCACCGGTTTTCTTGGTTCGGGCAACAAGCCGATGCCGGTGCCGCAAAAAGAGATTGACCGCATTCGCGGCGTGATCGAAGAGGGCGAGACCCGCGTCGGCCCAAGCATCACGTTCGATATTGGCGAAACTGTGCGTGTCACCGACGGACCGTTCGCGTCGTTCTCCGGCGTTGTTGAAGGCGTCGATGAAGAGAATTATCGCGTCAAGGTCGCGGTCTCGATCTTCGGGCGCGCAACGCCTGTCGAATTAGAGTTCTCACAGGTCGAAAAAGGCGATTAATCAGAAGCGCGCTTTAAAAGTCTGCGGGCTATCGCTGCGCGATCCGGCGGCGACGCGGCGTCTTCGCCGCGCCTTTCGTCGTCGTCCTGCCCGTAATCGTCTTGCTCTTCATCGTCGCCGCGCGCTTCGTCCTCCTCAATGTGCGGATCGGTGCGGCGCAACGGACCGGTCATCCAACGCGGCAGTTTCTTTTCAAGCCACAAAAGCCGTCTGTTGAGCCAGCGCCAGCGGGTGCGAAGCCACTTCAACATGGCTGGCGAGGCGGTGGCTAGCAGCAAGAAACCGAGGATCACCAGCGGCAGGCCGAACGGGATCGGCGTCACGGCGGTCGCCGCGCCGGCGATGATCATCAACAGCGCGAAAACGCCAACGGCGAGCCTGAACAGCCTCATCGGTCCTTCTCGTCCCCGCTTCCCCGAGCCTGATCTTGCCCCGAAGGATCAGTGTCTTCAATCACCTCGCGGATTGAGGCCGTCGCCCGCGGCGCGGCGAGACGCACCAGCTTGTCGAACCAGCGCCACTGGGCCCGCATGCGCCGGATCAATGGCCGAAAGGCTGGATTTGCGCCGGCGATCATAAAAAGGCCAAGGACTGCGAGCGGTGCGCCGACGGGCAACGGCGAGATCGCCGCGACAACGCCATAGATAAAAAGCGCAACACCAAGAAGCGTCGTTACAATGCGTGCGACCAAAGGGCGGCCTCGTTTGTTGCGCGGGTGGCGCTTCGCCGGCTTGCCGCCGCCTTGGCCGGCCCCTTATGCTGTCGCCAAATGACTGGGCGACGCCAGTCGCCAGTTTATATGGGAGGATCTGCAAGATGCCAGACCACGGCGAAGCGAACGCGCCGCGCGCCTCATTCCGCGCGATGACCGAAGGCACGCAAGAAGACTGGATGAAGATTGCGGGCCAATTCATCCCGTTTGCGGCCGTCGGCGGCAAGCGTATCCTCGATCATTTGCGTCTCCTCGACGGCGACTATGGCGGCTTTCCCGTCGACCGGTTGCAACACTCCTTGCAGACCGCGACGCGCGCTCACCGCGACGGGCGCGACGAAGAATATGTCGTGTGCGCGCTCCTGCACGATATTGGCGACACGCTCGGCGCCTACAACCATCCCGATATTGCGGCGGCGATTCTGAAGCCCTTTGTTTCGGAGGAGAACCACTGGATGGTCGCCCATCATGGCATTTTCCAGGGCTATTATTTTTTCCATTTTCTGGGCATGGACCGCGACCAGCGCGATGAGTTCCGCGGTCATCCGAATTATGAGCGCACGGCCGAATTCTGCGAAAAATATGATCAGTGCGCGTTTGATCCCGATTACGAGTCGATGCCGCTTGAAGCCTTCGAGCCGATGGTGATGAAACTTTTCGAGGCGCCTAAAGCCTCGCTATATGCGCCGCAGGGCCCGGTTACGACCGGCGCGTAGGCCCCGCTGTGGCGTGCCGGCGCTGCCGGTTTTGATTCGGAGAGCCGCATAGCGATCCGCGCCTTTCGGCGCCGCAATCAAAATTTGTTCGCCGCTGCGGCGGTCTAGATTGCCCGTAACCTGTTGAAAACGTCGGGCGCCGTCGATGCGTATGTAACTAAACTGCCACAATTCTTGAGATTCATTTGGGTTTCGGCGCGCAGCGTGCGCCTTCTTGTTGGCGCCATTAACCAAATTGTCGATTGTGTTAGCCGCACTAAATGAGCGGGCGTCTCCTTTTTTCGTCTGTTTCCGCCGGCCTTATGACTGTTGTCATTAAGCGGCTGAAATCGCAGCGCGGAAAAACGATCGGCGTCCGGGGGTCAAATTCGCATCGATCAAAGGAAGCAGGGATGTCGCACAGAAACACCTACCGCGATTTATTCGCTGGAACCGCGAGCGCGGTTGCGCTTGGCTTCGCGCTTTCAACAAGCGCAATTGCGCAGGACGATGACGTCATCGTCGTCACCGCAACCAAGAAGGAAGAAAACATTCAAGATGTGCCGCTGTCGGTAGCTGTGGTCAGCGGCGAGAAACTGGACGTGCTAGGATCGGGCGGTCTCGATGTACGGTTTTTGTCCGCGCGCGTGCCGAGCCTACAGATCGAATCTTCCTTTGGGCGTACATTTCCGCGGTTTTACATTCGCGGCCTCGGCAATACCGACTTCGATCTCAACGCGTCTCAGCCAGTTTCCCTGGTCTATGACAATGTGATTTTGGAGAACCCGATCGTTAAGGGGTTCCCCGTTTTCGACCTCGACCGCGTCGAGGTGCTGCGCGGGCCGCAAGGCACGCTGTTTGGCCGCAACACGCCAGCCGGCATCGTGAAATTCGACTCCGCCAAGCCAACACGCGAGTTGGAAGGATACGGACAAATTTCCTACGGCCGGTTTAACGCGGTGAACTGGGAAGGCGCGCTCAGCGGACCTTTGTCCGACACGCTTTCGGCGCGGGTCTCAACGCTGTTCCAGCGCCGCGACGATTGGGTCGACAATCTGGCGCCGGGCTTTGAACAGGAAGACGCGCTGGAGGGCTTTAACGAATTCGCCGGCCGGGGACAGCTCCTGTGGGAGCCGACAGAAAACTTTTCCGTTCTCGGCAATGTTCATGGCCGCCGTCTGCGCGGCACGGCGCGTTTGTTCCGCGCAAACATTGCGACAGGCGATGGAGACGAACTGCCCGAGACCCTTACGGTAAACCAGTTACCGCTGATGCTGCCGAGCGGCACGCAAGTTCCCTTCGAGCGCGATCAGGTCTTCGTCGACAGCCCCAACTTCCAGAATCTCAACAGCTATGGCGGCATCATCGAGATGAATTGGGATATGGGCCAGGTCACGCTAACCTCGATCTCCGGTTATGAGACCGCGGAGTTAAGTTCGCGCGGCGACATTGACGGCGGCACAGGCGATTTCCTCGAGGCCGACTTCCTTGAAAATGTGCTGATGCTCGATCCGACGCCGATGGGGCCAGGCTTTATTCCCTTCCGCGCCGACACCGCCGACGCGATCCCGGATCTTGATCAGTTCACCCAGGAGATCCGCCTTTCATCCAATGACTGGGAACGCATTAACTGGCAGCTCGGCTTTTTCTACTTCACCGAGGAAGTCGATATCGTCACGGAGGATTTCGGCGATGAGGCGGTCACCCCTGGCGCTGACACGCCGGTCGCCGTCGGACTGCAAAACCAAGAGACTGACTCCTGGGCTGTATTCGGATCAGTCGATATCGACGTAACAGACCGGTTCAATCTTCGTGGCGGCGTTCGGTATACGGATGAGCAAAAAGACTTTACCGCGTCGCGTCCGATTGACACGCGACCGGGTTTTCTGCTCTTCGGCGGTCCGTTCACGCCGGACCCCGTTTCAACCGACGACGGCGTCGTCACCTGGGACGTTAGTGCGACCTTCGCGGTCGATGATATGACCAATCTTTACGCCCGCGTCGCGAGAGGCTTTCGGGCCCCGAGCATTCAGGGCCGCATCGCCTTCTTCCAGATCGACCCGGTCACGATGAACGATCCCCAGGACTCGATCAGTGTCGCGGACACGGAGACAATTCTCTCCTATGAGGCCGGGGTCAAATCGACGATTCTTGGCGGCGCCGGGCGCGTCAATCTCAATGGTTTTTATTATGAGATTGACAATCAGCAGCTGACCGCCGTCGGCGGCGGCGGCAATTTCAACACCGCGCTAAACGCCGATGAAACCATCGGCTACGGTTTTGAATTCGATATGGACTGGCGGGTCACCGAGCAATTCGAGGTGACGGTCGGCGCAAGCTACAACTACACTGAAATTCAGGATCCCGATCTCACTGTGGCCGGCTGCGGCTCGCAACAATGCACGATCCTCGATCCGTTCACGATGGTCGCTGACCCGACGGCGTTGCCCCCGGTCAATGGCCTTCCGGGCATGCTGTCGATCGTCAATGTCGATGGCAATCCGCTGCCGCAGGCGCCGCGCTGGATCGCCAACTGGACCGCCCGCTACGGCGTTCCCTTCTTCGATGGCGAACTCTTTGTCTTCACCGACTGGGCGCTTCGGTCTCGGGTTAATTTCTTCCTCTATGAGTCACTTGAATTTCGCGACAACTTCCTCATCGAGGGCGGCCTTCGCGCCGGCTATGTCTGGAACGACGGCAAGCATGAGATCGCGGCTTTTGGTCGGAACATCACCAATGATCAGTCGCTGACCGGCGGCATCGACTTCAACAACCAGGTCGGCTTCATCAATGAACCGCCGATCTGGGGCGTCGAGTTCCGCGGCTCGCTCTAGGACCCGCTTCGAGCGCTTTACGCCCCGCCGGCGAGCGGGTCGGCGGGGCTTTTTAATGCAACCGCCGGCTCCTGAAATAGGCGTAATCGTCCATGCAACGGCTGGCGGCCTCTTCAAGCCTCGCCGACAGCTGAGCGGGCGGCGGCGTCGGCGCGCCAAAGCCGGTGGATTTACTGACGGCGTCGTACCAATGCGGGGCCCACGGACCGTCCTCGGCGCGCGGCCCGGCCGGCCAGGACAGCATCTCAGGCTTAAAGGGCACGTCCAGCGCCGCGCACAGTTTCTGAAGCGTCTTTTCCGGACGGGCGAGAACATCGTCCGCATCGACGACGGGCCCCGGGCCAAAACGCTCATCGATGGCGCGCTGGACGCGGTAGCTCTGCGTAATTGGAGAAACATCGTCAAACTTGCGCGCATAGGAGGCGACCATCGATCGCGGATCGCGGATCAGGTGAAAGATGCGTGAGCCTGCGAGCCAATCGAGGTTTTCGTCTTGCGCAAAATGAAAGGCGATGTGCTTTTCAAATGAGAATGTCTCGCCGGCGTCCGCTGGTCGCTTAAGGCGTGCAACCGCATCGCTTTGATCGGTCGGCCAGGCGGCGAGGATCTCATCGCGCATCGGATGGTCGGCGCCGGTTGACGCCAGATAGCAGCCATAGAAGGGTTCGTCGAAGACCCGCGTATCAGGCCGTGCGCCGAAGGCGCGCATCATTGCTGTTGAAATATTGCGCGGGCCGGAAAACATCGCGATGCGGATCATCGCTCGCCCTTTGATTGTCGCTTAGCGCAGATCCGTTTGCGGAGTCTGCGACGTTTCCGATTTCGCTTTGTCGCCTGTGATCTCTGTTTCGTGTGAGACCGCATCGTCGGCGCGTAATTCAATCGTCGGCGCGGGACGATGCGCCGCTTCTGGAAGATCCGCCCCCATATCTTCCATCATCATGATGATGTGCCGCGAGGAGGCGATGATCTCTTTCGCCGCTTCGGTTTTTTGCTTGGTAAGCGCCGACTGGTCTTCGAGCGCGTTCGCCGATCGGTATGTTTGCTCGACAGCCGTATTGAGATTGCGCAAAAGCTCCGCAAGGTCAGGGACGTCGCCTGCAAGTTTTGATTGTGCGATATCCTGCAGGCGCACGAGCTCTTCGCCGACCTCTTCTATGCGTTTGCGGTTGCGTCGTCCGGAGACCCAGGTCCCTGCCAAAACGCCAAAAATGGCCGCCGCCAAACCGACGACGCCCAGCAAAAGATAATAATCACCACTCACCGTAACCGCCCCGTTTTCCACACCCGACGATATCTTTGGGGAAAGCGGCTCATTTGGCAAGACGGCCGTCAAATCTCCGGGGCGCCGCCAGGCGCGCTCGCGCCCGCAAGCCCAGCATCCACAAGCTTGCGCCAGGCTTCTTCAGGCGTCGAAGCATATTGGAAAAGCGCAAGATCCTGCGGGCTGATGAGGCCGTGATCGGCAATATGACGGATATTAAGGATCTCGGACCAGTAGGGTTCGTCGAACAGGACAATCGGAATCGCCGGCGATTTGCCAGTCTGCACGAGGGTCAGCAGCTCAAACAGCTCATCCAGCGTGCCGAAGCCGCCAGGGAAGATAACGAGCGCGGCTGCGCGCATGGCGAAGTGCATTTTCCGCATGCCGAAATAATGAAACTGGAAGGTCAGGTCCGGCGTTGAATAGGCGTTTGGCTCTTGTTCATGCGGCAGACGGATATTCAGTCCAATCGATGGCGCGCCGGCGTCTGCTGCGCCGCGATTAGCGGCCTCCATTACGCCGCCGCCGCCGCCAGTGGTGATCACATTTTCCCGCCGGCCTGAGTGATCGCGATCGAGTGCGCCGCCGCGCTCGCTCGCAATCTTCGCAAACTCGCGCGCCATGGCGTACCAGCGTCCGTGCTCGCCATTGCCGTTCTCGGTAATCCGCGCGGAACCGAAAACGACAATGGTCGAGTTAACGCCCCAGGCGCGTAAGGCCCGCTCCGCCTTTTCATATTCGAGATGAAACCGAACACCGCGCATCGCGTCGTCCAGGAGGAAATCCTGGTCGAACGCGGCGAGTCGATAGGCGGGAGCGGCGAGTTGGCGCGCGTTTGGTTTGTTCTTTTTCTTATCCGTCAACGGATTGTCGTCCCTTAGCGGCCTCTTCGGCGATGCGGTCGGCGTAAAGCGCCTGTAGCCGCTCAGTGACGTCCCCGCGTCCGTCCCGGATGGCGCGTCCGTCGATCTCAGAAACCGGCGTCAGGCCGGCGAAAGTGCCTGTAATGAATGCTTCCTCCGCGCCGTAAACATCGTGTAAGGAGAAATTGCGCTCGCAAACCGTCAAGCCGTCGGCGCGGGCAAGTTCAAGCACCAGGCCGCGAGTGATCCCGCCAAGGCAATAGTCGCCGCTTGACGTCCAGACTTCGCCGTCACGAATGATGAAGAAATGCGTGGAGTTGCAAGTCGCGACGAAGCCGTGAGGGTCGAGCATCAGCGCCTCGTCGGCGCCGGCTTTCGCCGCCTGAATACAGGCCATGATGCAATTGAGTTTTGAATGGGAATTCAGTTTCGGATCCTGCGTGTCGGGATAGCCGCGCCGCACATGAACGGTGAATAGTCGCTTTCCGGCCTCCGCCGTTCCTGCCAAGGGCCGCTTGAACTCCGGGATGATTACGATGGTCGGCGGCGTCACCGTCGCGCGGGGGTCCTGATAGGGCGTGGACTTGACGCCCCGTGTCGTCATCAGCCTGACATGAACGCCGTCATGGGCGTCATTGGCGTCAAGGCAGGCGTAGATGCGCTTTGCGAGTTCGGCTTGGCTGATGGGGAATTCATAATCAAGCGTCTTGGCCCCGTCATAGAGACGCTTCAGATGCCGGTCGAGAAAAACGACAACGCCTTCGCCTCCAGGTCCCGGGTGAACCCGCAAACCCTCCCAGACGCCGTCGCCAAGGACGAAGCCGGAATCAAAGACAGACACCACTGCCTTGTCGCGTTCAACGAGCGATCCATTGACGTCGATCAGAATCGATTCATTGCGCGGGTCAGGGGCATAGGCGTGTGTTGAGTGCGGCATGCGCCAATGATGGCGCCGCGCAAGCACGGCGTCCAGCCGGCGTCTCGCCAGAAACTCAGATCAGCATCCACCATCTGGAGAGCAGGCGGCGCCGCCCGGCATGCGCTCATCGTCAAATCCGAAATACCAGCCGTCCTCGACGAGCGCCGCGTTCGGACGCGCGAACCAGTCGAAGGGCTCTAGCTTGTGGCCCTTCGCCTCCAGCAGGGCTTTGGTGTCTTCACTGAGACCCGGTTCATAGAGAATATGGTCGGGGAGCCATTGATGATGCACGCGGGGTTCGTCAACGGCGTCGGCGATGTTCATGTCGCGGTCGATCACGTTGAGCGCGACATTGAGAACCGCGGTGATAATGCGCGCGCCGCCGGGCGCGCCGAGCGCCATCCATGGCTCGCCCTCTTTGAAAAGAAGCGCCGGCGTCATCGAACTCAACGGTCGCTTGCCCGGCGCGATGGCGTTTCTCTCATTTCCGACGAGGCCATAGAAATTCGGCTGCCCGGGTGCGGCGGCGAAATCGTCCATCTCGTTGTTCATCAACAACCCAGTGCCGGGAATGACGACGCCGGAGCCATAGCTGAGATTAAGAGTATAGGTGTTGGCGACCATGTTGCCGTCGCGATCAATGACGGAGAAATGTGTCGTGTCGGGACTTTCATCGCTCGGGGCGAAGCCGTCATAGAGCGCTTCAGACGGCGTCGCGCGCGCCGGGTCAAAGTCGGCGATGCGCGCTGCGGCGTAGCCTTTGGACGTCAGTTCACTCGTTGGAACGCTGACAAAATCCGGATCGCCCAGCAATTGAGCCCTGTCTGCATAAGCGCGGCGCATAACTTCGACCAGAAAATGCGCCTGCGCGGCGGACTCCCCGTCGCTCTCATAGGGCGGGCGCGTCTCGATCATATTGAGCATCTCGATGAGATGAACCCCGCCAGAGCTCGGCGGCGGCATGGTGACGATCTCGACGCCGCGATAGGCGCCGCGCAGCGCCGTTCGTTCTTTCACCGTAAAATTGGCGAGATCGTCCAACGAGATCAGGCCGTCATTCGCCGCCATGTCATTGGCGATTGCCCGCGCCACCCAGCCTTTGTAAAAGCCGTCGCGGCCCCTCCTGGAGATGGCTTTCAGGGTTCGCGCCAGATCGGGGCGCCGATATGTCTCGCCGGGAAGGTAACCGGACCCGTCGGGCTTGAAAAACTCGGCGCGCGCCGCTGCGTTGCGGGTCAGGTCGCCGCGGGAGGCCTCGAACATCGCGGCTGAGTAATAGGGCAGCGCATATCCCCTTTCGGCGAGGCGGATCGCCGGCGCAATAACTTCTCTTCGCGACAGCGCGCCGAACTTCTCGTGAGCGTGCAGGAGCCCTGCAACCGTACCCGGCGTTGCAGACGCTTTGTGCGTGTAAAGAATGGATTCAACGTCAATATCGCCGTTTTCGTCAAGAAACATGTCGCGGCTTGCCGCCGCCGGCGCCGTTTCTCGATAATCAATCGCCGTCGTCTCGCCGGTATCGGCATCATAGACCAGCATGAACCCGCCGCCGGCGAGATTGCCCGCGCGCGGATAGGTGACGGCGAGCGCGAAACCGACCGCCACCGCAGCGTCCACCGCGTTGCCGCCCGCCGCCAGGATATCCGCGCCGACCACGGCGGCGAGGCGCTCCTCCGCGACGACGATCCCTTCGCGCCCCGCATTCGGGTGGTGGATTACATCGGCAAGCGGGGGTGTTTGCGGCGCACTCGGCTCGGTGACCGGTTCCGCCGTCGCATATGGCGCAGCGAATAGGAGGACGGCGGATAAAAACGGACGAACGGACCAACACATGACAATAACGGACTACAGCTTCCAGATCAGTATACCGCCATAAAGCGATCATTTCGATACTGAGTTGCATTGCAGCACATCAGCGCATGGCCCGTCTGTGGAGGAAAATCATTTCCCTCCGAGTAGAAACTGGAATAGCGTCCTGCGCTTGGGCCGGGAGAGGGGCGCTTCCTTGCTATTCAATTCGCTGACATTCGTCGCGTTTTTCGCGATCGTGCTGGCCTTGCACTACGCGCCTTTTCCCTGGCGGTTGAAGAAGTTCAATCTTCTGATTGCGAGCTACCTTTTCTACGCCGCCTGGTCGCCGCCCTTTGTCATTCTTTTGTGGATATCGACCTTTGTCGATTGGCACGCCGCGCAATGGATCCATAAAGCGACATCGCAGGCGCGCCGCCGCGCTTTCCTGATCCTGTCGCTCGCCACCAATCTCGGCATTCTCGGCTACTTCAAATATGGCGAGTTCCTAATGGAGAACTTCACCGCCGCGCTGGGCGCCGCGGGGATCGCTTATGCGGCGCCGGAATGGAACATCATCCTGCCGGTCGGCATCTCGTTCTACACCTTCCAGACGATGGCCTACTCCCTCGACGTGTATCTGCGCCGGTCGGCGCCGTCGAAATCGCTTCTCGATTTTTCATTGTTCGTCACGTTTTTTCCGCAACTTGTGGCCGGACCGATCGTTCGCCCGTCGCAACTAATCCCGCAATTCGCAGAGATTAAGCAGGCGACGAGCAATCAATTGTTCTGGGGGCTGGGTCTCATCACCATCGGATTGTTCGAGAAGATTGTCCTCGCCGATGCTTTTCTCGCCCCGGCCGCAGACGCAGCCTTTGGACACAAGGGCGCGCTCGCCCCGCTCGACGCCTGGACCGGCGTCCTCGCTTTTTCGGGCCAAATTTTCTTTGATTTTTCGGGCTATTCGACCATCGCAATCGGGGCGGCGCTGTGTCTCGGTTTCGCCCTGCCGAACAACTTCCGCTTTCCCTATGCGGCGATCGGCTTTTCCGACTTTTGGCGACGTTGGCACATTTCGCTGTCGACCTGGCTGCGCGACTATCTCTACATCCCCATCGGCGGCAACAAGAACGGCCGCATACGGACCTATGTGAATCTGATGGTTACGATGCTGCTCGGCGGGCTGTGGCACGGTGCGAGCTGGACCTTTGTCGTCTGGGGCGGACTGCACGGCGCCTATCTCGCCGGAGAGCGCCTGTTGCGCGAGATGATCCCCGAACAGAGTTGGTTCAAGAGCTTCTGGTTCAAAGTCGCTATGGCGATGCTCACCTATTTTCTTATCAACATCACCTGGGTTTTCTTTCGCGCACAGTCTTTCGGCGATGCAGCCACAATGCTGCTGTCGATGTTTGCGTTGGCGGAAGATCCGAAAAAGGCGCTTTATCTTAACGAAATCGCTCCGGCGCTGCTGGTGGTCGCCGGCATGGTCGCAACGCATTGGCGAATGCGTTCGACCACCAAGGAGGAAATCATCGCTGCGACGCCGCCCATCGTTATCGCCGGCGCATGGGCGGTCATGATATTTGCTATTCTTATCAGTCAGGGATCAGACAGTGCCTTCATCTACTTCCAGTTCTGAGGTCCCGGGGACAGGGAAGGGCGGGCTGAAGCCCATTCTGACCTTCTTTGATCCCGAACATGTGGATCGGCCGGTGCCGGCGCGGCCATGGGGCCGGATCGCGATGATGGCCGTGCTCGCGGCGACCGTTCTAATGGCGGCGTGGGAGGTCTCCTGGCGAGGGCATTGGCAATATCCTGGGGACTTCAAGAACACGGACGACCTGTGGGCGCAGGAGCGTCGCAAGGCGACAGGCGATGCGACCGTCATCATCGGTTCTTCGCGGATCTTCTTCGATATCGACCTCGACATCTGGGAGGACATAACTGGCGTGCGCCCCGTTCAACTCGCCTTTGAAGGGACAAGCCCGCAGCCCATGCTCGCCGACCTCGCCGCAGATGAGGACTTTAAGGGCCTTGTCATCGTCGGCGTCACTAACGGCCTCACCTTCAGCGGCTATGCGCTTCGCGGCGACGCCGTCGAGCATGCGAGGACGCAGTCGATCTCACGCCGCATCGGCCATCGCTTGTGGATGGTCTTCGACACGCTGTTTGCCGCCACCGATGACGCCACCCGGCCCAAGACGATCATCTATCACGCCGAATTTCCGCTGCGTGAAGGCATGGAGCGACGCATGGAGCCGCGCAAGCTCATGGTCATGGACGCCGACCGCAACACCAGAGTCGCTCCAAGGGTGATGGAGGACGAAGCCTTCCAACAACTCGCCCGAGACATTTGGGCCGACGGGCTGTCGCGAAAGCTGGCGGCCATGAAAGAGGCGCCTGATCCCGACGCCATGGCGAAATTGCAGGAGAACATGGACAGGATTATCGCTGACTTTTCAGAAAAGGCGGCGAAGATCCGCGCCCGCGGCGGCGAGGTCGTCTTCGCGCAGATGCCTTACAATGGCATGTATGCGGAGCTTGAGGACGCCGCCTTTCCGCGCGAGCGCGCGTTTGACCGCCTCGTCGCCGAAACGGGCTCGGTCAGTGTGACGTTTCACGATTACCCGGAGTTGCAAGGCTTGCATCTTCCGGAATGGTCGCACCTCGCCCCGCGCGACGCTGAAGTGTTCACCGCGCGTTTCGCGCCGATCCTCGATGCGCGCCTCGAAGAATCGAAGGCCATAAAAGCAGACTGACCGCGTGCGCCGTCGCCGCGTTGTCTGCTCGTCGCTAAAGCCGCCGTCTTACTTTCCCTCGAGCACCGCAGAATAGGCGCGAGTGTAGACCCAATCCGTCTGCTGAGCGGGGATGTGGCAGCCGAGGCAGTCGGATTTGTAATCGGTCGCAACCTGTTCGGCCGGATCCTCAGCGTTGAAAAGGGCCCAACCCCAGCCGTCGCCCCACAATGCGTTGTCAGGAAAGCGCCCTTCGGCGTCCTTGATCATGACGAACCATACCTGTTTGTCCGTCGCCCAGTGCGCGCGGCCAGTGGTCAATTGCTCGGCGGCGGCGCCGCGCACCTCTTTCACCAGCGGCGCGCCATCGGGAAAGGCGCCATTGGCGCGGTAATCATCGGCCGCAGCACGTGTCGTATAAACATTGTGAAAGCCGTTGCCTTCGCCGTTTTCATTGACGACAGCCCAGGTTCCAAGGTGTATCCAGTCAGCGCTGGTCTTGAAACCTGTTGGCCTCGAGATAGCGCCCTCTGCGTCAACGAAGGGCGAGAAGCCATAGCTTGATGCTGCATCAGCCGGTTCGGTGTCCGCGGCGTTAACGGCGTCGCCGCCGCACGCGGCGAGCGAAAGCGCCGACAATGAAGCGGCGAGACGGAGTGCGAAGGAAAAGCGTGAATGCGTCATGTCTGTTTTACTCATCCTTCACGGCGCGAAGCACGGGATAGAATTGCGTGAAGGTGAAGTCATACGCGGCGCTCGCCGCGTGACACGCATTGCACGCTTCCGTCGGGAAGGCTTCCGCCGTCTTGTTATAAGGTTCAGGTTGATGACCAAAGCTAAAATAGGCCCAACCGCCGGGCTCATCGGAGAAGCGGTCATTGTCTTTCACCGTCAACTCAAGACCGGCGAAGTCGCCCATGAAGTAACCGCGACCGCTGACTTCAAAGGCGGAGCCGTCTTCCTGGTTGCCGTTTTCGCTTTCGCGGACGAGCACGAGCTCTTTGGCGATCTGCGTTCCTTCCGCCCATTCGCCCGTCTTTTCAAAATGAGCGTATGCGGAGGGTTCGACATAAACGTTGTGAAATTCAGGAAACGGCGCTTCGCCGCCATTGAGCGCGTTTGGGGTGAGCGGCGTGCCGACATAAACCCATTGCCGCCAGTTCACGGGGATTTTGGCCGCGCCATCGTCTGTAAATTTCGCGCGGTTGATGTCCGCCGCAACGCTGCCCGATGCAGCGGCAATCGAAACGGCGACTGCGCCGGCGGCCGTCATGAAAACGGATTTCTTCATAGGAGGTCTCTCCCTGCTTGAATGCGAAAATTGGATAGATTAGCGACCGAAAAAACCGTATCGCGACTTCGCGACGGGGCGCCAATAGAAGTTGGTAATCGAAAACCAAACCGCCGGTTATGATTATGATTCAATCATCATGCGCTGCGAAAATACGAATTGCGTTCGAGACTGAAATCGTGCGCAGATGCGCCGACGATTTTTCTAAGCGAGAACGGGGAACGCAGGTCAGTTACAATGGAAATGTACCAAATCCGGTATTTTCTCGCAACGTGTGAGACGTTGAACCTCACCAAAGCCGCCGAAGCCAGCAACGTATCGCAGCCGGCGCTTACGAAGGCGTTGAAACTGCTTGAAGATGAGCTTGGCGGGTCGTTATTTGACCGCCGCGCGCGTCCGCTGCGGCTGACGGAGCTCGGTAAGCGGCTGGAAAACCGGTTCCGCGCGATTGCGGACATCACGGACGAAATTACGGCGAATGCAAAGCTGTTTAAGTCACTGAACGATGCGACTTACACGCTTGGCATGATCAGCACGATCGGGTCGGAACCCTTTGACCGGATCATTCGGGCAATCCGTTCGCGCGCGCCCGGCATATCGCTCTCGCTGCGTCTCATTCCGCAAGGAGAACTTGTCGAGGAGCTGCGGACAGGCGACCTTGAGCTGGCCGTGATCACCAACGATGTTAACGATACAGAGGAATTTGAAACAACGCCGCTCTATGATGAGCCATATTTTCTCGCGATGGACGAACGGCATGTTCTTGCTATGCAGGAGACCGTGCGGTTGCAGGATCTTGGGCGGGTTGAATATGTGAACCGCACCCATTGCGAGCTCAATCAGCGCTTTGACCAGCTTGCGCGCGATCAAGGCGTCGTCATCACCAATCGTCTCTCGACCGATCAGGACGCCATCGCTTGCGACATGATTGAAGCGGGTCTTGGCGTCTCCATGATGCCGCATTTTCTTTGCGACTCCATACCGGTGAAAAAGACGATCAGCGATCTGCACCTTGAACGTTCGCTCGTTCTCGCCCAGCGCCCGGGTCGAACCCTGTCTGAGTCAGCATCGACCATTCGCGACATCATCATCACGGCCGCCGGTGAAATGGCGGAGAGGTTTCAGCGGCTGACCGACTAGCCGATCGATCAGCTAATGCCGAACTTCTCGAGCGCGGCTTTCGCGATCGGCTCGCCCCATTCCTGCACGAAATGGCCCGCGTCGGCGACTTCTACCGGTTCCGGGCAGCCTTTTATCATTTTACGGAGCATATGCATCGCCGGCGGGCCCAGCACCGGGTCCTGCATGCCGATCGCCATGAAGGTTTCGCCCGTCCAGTCCTGTGACCAGAATTTGCGCGCTTGAAGCGAGGTCTCGACGCCTTCCTTCGATAAGGGCGTCAGTTCCTTGCCTTCTTCCCTCAGCATCACAAGCTCGGGGAAGCGCCGCACGCCGCCCTTGAAGGATTGATCCGGAAACGGCGCGTCATAGGCGTTGGCCTCGGCGTCAGACAGGATCGGCGTCGTCCTTTTCATGAGCCCGCCGACAGACAGGTCCGGCGTCGCCCGGTTATAGGCGCGCCAGGCGGCGAAACCCTCGCCCGCCTCTTCGCCGGCGGGGAGGCCTGTATTCATGACGATCAGCCGCGAATAGCGCTGCGGCGCCGCCATCGGCAGGGTGAGGCCCAGAAGCCCGCCCCAGTCCTGCACGACGAGGCAGACATTTTTAAGGTCCAGCTTTTCTACGAAAGCGAGAAGGGCGTTGCGGTGGAAATGATACGTATAGGCCTCATCGTCGATCGGCTTGTCTGAGCGCCCGAAGCCGAACATGTCGACGGCGACGGCGCGGTGACCGGCCGCGGTGAAGACCGGGATCATCTTGCGGAAGAGATAGGCCCAGCTTGGCTCGCCATGGATGCACAGGAACGTCGTCTCCGCGTCGGCAGGGCCCTCGTCGACATAGTGCATGCGAAGCCCCTCATAGCCGGCGAGGTCGTCGACGTAACGGGGCGCATAGGGCCAGTCGGGGAGGTTTTCGAAACGCTCATCCGGCGTGCGCAAGGCTTCAATGGTCATGGCGGGGCTCCTTTTCTCTCGAGACTTCAAAATAGATGACCCGGTCTCAAGCGCTAGCCGATAAGCCGCATCACCATCATCACGATCCCGCCAGCGCCGACGATCCAGATCAGCGAACGCAAGCCGAAGACGCCATAGGCGTAAGCCGGCAAGTAGAGGAGGCGCGCGACGACGAAGATAAGCGCGCCGGTAAGCGCTATCCCGTCGGCCTTATCCGCGATCAGCAGCAAGAGCGCGACGGGCAGGAAGAAGAACAGCGACTCTTCCATGTTCCGCTGGGCGCGCGCGCAGCGCTGGGACGAGACGGATTTTTCGAGAACCGTGTCGCGCGGCCCGAGCCCGACGGTGACGAGATTGCCCTCGCCCTTGCTCGATTGCAGCTTCAGAAGCGCGTGAACAACAATATAGAGGAGATAGATCAAGAGCGCGTAGAGAACATAGGCGATCATGGCGGGGTCTCCCGTTGGCGGCGCCGGCTTCCCTTGGCCGGCTTGCCCGCTATAGTCGCGCCTGCCGGTGCGCCGGCCAAGCCCCCGCAGCAGTTATCCTATAACGATTGAGAGAGGCCCCATGACCGACCATTCCGTAGATCTTTGCGTCATCGGCTCCGGCCCCGGCGGCTACGTCGCGGCGATCCGCGCGGCGCAGCTCGGCATGAAGACCGCCATCATCGAGCGCGACGCGCTGGGCGGGGTCTGCCTCAACTGGGGCTGCATCCCAACCAAGGCGCTGCTCAGAACTGCGGAGGTCTTCACCAATATGAAGCACGCCAGCGAGTTCGGTCTGAAGGCCGACAACATCGCCTTCGACATCGAGGCGGTGGTCAAGCGCTCGCGCAAGATTGCGGGCAAGCTCGCCGGCGGCGTCGGCTACCTCATGAAGAAGAACAAGGTTCAGGTGATCGAGGGCACCGCGCGGCTGGAGAAGGGCAAGGCCGCGCCGCTCGTCAAAGTCAAAACGAAGGCGGGCTGCGAAGACACGGTGACGGCGAAGCACGTCATCGTCGCCACCGGCGCGCGGGCGCGTACGATCCCGCAAGCGGGCCTCGAGCCCGACGGCAAATTCGTCTGGACGGCCAAGGAGGCGATGGTGCCCGACGTGATGCCGAAATCGCTCCTCGTCATCGGTTCCGGTGCCATCGGCATCGAGTTCGCGAGCTTCTACCGCGCGCTTGGCGCGGAGGTGACCATCGTCGAGATGCTGGACCGGATCCTGCCGGTGGAGGACGCGGAGATCTCCGCCTTCGCCGACAAGGCCTTCCAGAAGCAGGGCATGAAGATCCTGACCTCGGCCCAGGTGGAAAAACTCGACACGAGCGGCAAGCTCGCGAAGGCGACCATCAAGACCAAGGACGGCAAAAGCGAAACGGTGGAGGCCGAACGTGTCGTCCTCGCCGTTGGCATTGTCGGCAATACGGAGGACTTGGGGCTGGAAGCCGTGGGCGCGAAGGTCGAGCGCGGCCATATCGCCGTTAATGAATGGCTGGAGACGGGCGTTCCCGGCCTCTATGCGATAGGGGATGTCGTCGGCGCGCCCTGGCTCGCCCACAAAGCCTCCCATGAAGGGGTGATCTGTGTAGAGAAGATCGCCGGCGAAAAAGACGTCCACCCGCTGGAGGTGACGAACATTCCGGGCTGCACCTATTGCCAGCCACAGATCGCCTCCGTCGGCCTGACGGAAGCGAAGGCCAAGGAAGCGGGTCACACGGTGAAGGTCGGGCGCTTCCCCTTCAACGGCAACGGCAAGGCGATCGCGCTCGGCGAGCCGGAGGGCCTTGTGAAAACCGTCTTCGACGCCAAGACCGGCGAGCTTCTGGGCGCGCATCTCATTGGCGCGGAAGTCACCGAACTGATCCAGGGGTTCGGGTTGGCCCGCTCAGCCGAACTCGTCGAGCAGGACCTCATGCACGCCGTCTTCCCGCACCCGACGCTGTCAGAGATGATGCATGAGAGCGTGCTGGATGCGTATGGACGGGTGATGCATGTTTGAGGAATCGGTTAGAATGATCACATGTTAAACTATCTGAATATACGTAATTTTCGGGCGTTCCGCGGACAACAGTTTGATTTTTCCAAAATCAATATTTTTATGGGGCCGAATAATTCGGGAAAATCATCGGCCCTCAGCGCGATCAATCTCCTTGCTCAGACAATCCAAAGTAGACATTTGTCGCCGGGTCCCCTGTTGCTCAACGGTCCGTATGAAGAGCTCGGAACATACATCGATGCAGTCCATGGTAATCATCCTAGGAGCGTGTTGGGATTTGATTTTGGAATCGGTAACTATCACGTTTCATTCGATACCAAATATCGTACTCAACGTAGGGAAATAGAGTTATCAAAATTTGCGCTGCGTGATCAAACTAAACCAGTATATTCATATCAACTTCGCAGGAGTGGGTACGAAGTAAGGTTAAAGGGGCAGCTGATCGAAAATGTCCTACCTAATGCACAAAAACGTAAGCCGACTTTGAATGGATTTTGGCCTTGGGATCAATCGATTCGATTTCCAGTGATGGCTGATGACGAATCTGCGGAGTCGCGCAAGGGGAGATTATTGCGGGAGTTGAGCCGCTCAATGCGAATGGCTGAGAGGAGTCTATTAGATCAATTTCGGAATTTTGACACACTAAGCCCGTTTCGTGAAAAGCCGGACCGCACTTATATGTATACGGGGCAAGTTCCAACAAGTATCGGCAGAACAGGCGCCAACGGAATCAGTTTGATCGTAAATGATAGTTCAAAGCGCGGTGCACAGCGCGTCGGAATATTGGATGAAATAAATACATTCTTTCAAGTCACTGGTATTGCGAAGGGAATAAAAGTAAGAAACTTAACCTCGCGTCACTATGAAATATGTTTGGTAGATCATGATGGGTTAGAGCACAATATTTGCGACGTTGGCTTTGGCTGTAGTCAAGTATTGCCAGTTCTTGTTAGTGGTTTACACCTTTTTCTAAGTTCAAAGGCGTATACACGCAGATTTCCGCCGATGTTAGTGGTTCAAGAGCCAGAAATTCATTTGCATCCAAATGCGCAGGCGGCGCTCGGGTCGTTTTTCGTTGGGCTATCTAATTACAAAGGACAGTTGTTCATCGAGACGCACAGCGATCACTTAGTAATCAGGATTGCGCGACACGTCGCCCGAGGCGACATTAAAGCTGAGGATGTAGTCATATATTATATCTACGATGACGATGGGACTCGAAATGTCTCAAAGATGAGTTTCGATGATCGAGGGGCGTTTAAGCCGGAATGGCCGGGGGGATTTCTACCGCATCGACGCTCGGAGAGTTTAGCTTTGGCTCATGACCGCAATGAGGCTAAGTCGGTTGAAAATCAAATGGTATTTCCGTATTTGGATTCATGATAGTTGGCTGGGACGCGAATTGTTTCAAGTTGCTAGTCGATGCACTTGCTGCGTCTAGCGATTGCGCTTCTATCAAAGCTATTGAAAAAATGCGTTTGGATGGTTCGTACATTCCATTGGATGATAAGAATTGGATTTTGCAAGAATGGTCAGATTGTACCGGCGGAACTTCCAATGAGATTGCTCAAGATTGGATAGCGGAGCAACTGGCCTCAGATTTCATTAGAATAATAGCAATGTCGGCCGATCAGGATTGCAGGAAGGTGTTAACTCAGGCGGGAACTCCGCGTAAGGATGCGAAGCTTGTTGCCCTGATGGTCTCGATTGGGACCGAAGTTCTTTTGTCCCTCGATATTGATCTTTACGAACCTAAACTAAAAGGCAAATGCAAAGAGCACCAACGAAAGCGTTTAGTCGAAGGTAGGGCCGGTTCAGTGTGCAAGTTAATTGAAAAAAAATTCAAACTATTGGTGCAAACTCCGGAAAATTTTTGCGCATAATCCCCAACGTGCAGGGCATTGAGCATTGCAAGACCCGCAGCTCTGAATTTCAATAATAGCTTCGTTGTGTTTTCAGCTCTTTGATCCAAAGGGGGTACGTTGCTCTTGATGTACTAGTTTCACTCGAAATGATCCAAACCGGCACCGCCCGCATCAACGAGACCGTGCTGAAGCTGCTTGATCAGCACCCCGAAGGCATTCGGTGGGCGGACCTCAACAGGATGATCGAGGCGGCTGATGTGGGCTTTCACCCCAAGACCGTGAACGGGTGCGTTTGGAAACTCTGCGAGCGATTTCCGGACAAGGTCTACAAACCGGAGAAGGGGCTGTTCCGGCTGGTCAAGTACAGAGAGTAAGGCGGGCCTTTCTTCCCCCATTCATGGGGGAAGTGTCAGCGAAGCTGACGATGGGGGTCGGCGGCGGTTGCTGCAAAAACCCCCTCCGTCTCGCTACGCTCGACACCTCCCCCGTAAACGGGGGAGGCGATCGATGCGCGGCCGGCGCCAACTAACTCCGCCTTAGCAGTCGCCGCCGTCGAGCTTCAGTTTTTGACGTTGTTCCATTTCATCGGGCGGTCGCTGCGCCACTCCTTGCCGTCTTTGGTCTTGGCGTAGGCGAACGCGATCTTGTTGTAATAGAACGCGACCTCCTCCGTGGGCCGATCATCGGCGTCGCCGCTGGTCGACCAGCTTTTCACGAAACAGCGATCGAGCTTGTAGCGCAGATAGACCGTCTCGCCCGTCGCATTGGTGCTCGGCGCGATGAGGGACAGCGAGGGGATCGCCTCGCCGGACACCTGATAGCGGCGCAGCGCGTCGCTGCCTTTAAAGCCCTGCGGCATCGTCAGAACCAGCGTGCCGGGCCCCTCGCGGGACGCCTTCATTTCGCGTTCGACGCCGAAACTGAAACTGTCGGCGATAAACCATTCGTTGTCGGCGGGGCCGACCTTGGCCTCGCCGCCGCGTGAGGCGAAGGACACCGCGTCGTCCGCGAAAGCGGGGGCGGCGACAAGAACGATAATGGCTGCGAAGGCTGTTAGAAGTTTCATGCGTGTCTCTCCCTCTTATATGACAGCGGTTCCATAATAGACCGCCGCGACAGGGGAGTCGAAGGCGCACGCCAACAGGCCGCACGCCAATGGGCCGCATTGCCGGCGGGCGGCCTCCGTGAGAAGTTCTCTCCCATGAACCCGCACCGCCAACATTCGCGCCGGCCCGACCGGCGATTGCTGCGCTTTCTCGGCGCGCATCTGGCGCTGGGAGTCGGCGCGGCGGCGGTGTTCATGGCCGCGCTGCTCGGGTTTGATGTCGCCGGCTTCCGTACGCTGATTATTGCGTCTGGCGCGCCGGTTTTGGCCGGCGCGATGCTGTTCATCGTGCTTTCCATCACCTGGGGCTCGGCGGCCATGGGGACGGCAGTCTTCCTGTTGCCGAAGGACGAGCCGGACGCGACCGGGCGCGGGCGACGGTCTCGCGTTAGTCGCGCCATGCGGCCGCTTCCGGCCCCGGCGAAGGTCAGGAAATAGCGCGCGCGTGCAGTCCTGCCTTCGAACTTCAACCCTCATCCTGAGGCGCCGCCTGAAGGGCGGCCTCGAAGGATGGTAACAAAAGTGATGCATCTGCTTGATGTGGGACACGCTTTGCGTGGACCCTTCGAGGCTCGGCCTTTCAGGCCTCGCACCTCAGGGTGAGGAGCATTGCTTGGCTTAGCGCCTTTCAGCGGTGCGCGAAGATATAGCCCTGAAACCTGTTCTCTCTTTTGAAGGCGACGGAGAACCCGGCGTCTTCAAGGAGAGCGATCATGCCCTCGATTGAGTATTTCGCATCGACGCCGAAAAAGCGCGGCTCATGGATTTCCATGACGAGTTTCTGAATTTTATCGAGATGGTCTTTCGCGCTGAAGAGGATGTCATATTCGGCGCCTTCGCAATCGACCTTCATAAGATCAATCCTGCTGATCCCCTTCGCATCCAGAAATGCACCGAGTGTTTGCAGCGTCACCGTGACCTTGTGATCCGTCTCGCGCAGGAGCGAGTTCTCCGCCGGGTTCGCCTTGGAATAGAAAAGCGCAGCCTCTCCATTCCGGTCTGAAATCGCCAGTTGGTTCACATCAATATTGTTGAAGCCTTGCGTATTGCGCGCCAGCAACTGATAAGTGGGCGGGAAGGGCTCGCAGACATAGACCTCGCCGGCTGACGCCGCCTTTGCAGCCCTCGCGGCGAAGGACCCGATATGCCCGCCAACATCGAGCACGACGTCCCCCGCCGCGATCGGGTAGGCGTCATAGACCTTGTCGACGATGACCTCCCAGGCCATGGCGAGGTCCGCGATTTTCGAGGTGTAGCTCGCGTCGCGCAGCTTTAAATCGACGCCGTCCAGCGAAATCGCCGAACGCTTACCGAGCCAGAAGGCGAGCCAAGTCGCGACCGGCCACCGGGCCGCGGTCCCGATCATCATCCGACATACAAAAATCACGCGGCGAAGCATCCGGCGCTTCTGCAATTTTCCGCATCTGATGCCAAGCGAAACTGTGCTAGGCGAGGGGACCCGTGCGCGCCCGCGCTATAAAAAGCGAGACAGCCCCCATGACACCGCCTGACCAGAAGATCGCCGTCGTGACCGGCGCCAATACCGGCCTTGGCTTTGAGACGAGCCTCGCGCTCGCCCAGGCGGGCTGCAAAGTCGTCCTCGCCTGCCGGAACGAGGCCAAGGCGAAGACCGCCATGGCGAATATCAGGAAAGCCGCGCCATCGGCGGATCTGGAATTCATGCCGCTCGACCTCATCGACCGGGAGAGCATTCGCGCCTTCGCGGCCGCGTTCGCCGAGGCCCATGAGCGGCTTGATATTCTCGTCAACAACGCCGGCGTCATGGTGCCGCCGCACACCATCACGCAAAACGGTCTCGAGCTGCAATTCGACGCCAATCACGTCGGCCATTTCTATCTGACGAAGCTTTTGTTCGATCGGCTCGATCAGCCTTACGAGACGCGGGTCATCAATGTCTCCAGTCTCGCAGGGAAGCGGCCCTTTGCCGACATTCATTTCGATAATCTGAATTTCGAGGGGACCTATGACGATGGCCCGAAGCTGATGGGCTCGACGGGGCTTACGGCATACTGCCAGAGCAAGCTTGCGAACATTCTCTTCACGCTTGGGCTCAAGGAACGCGTCGAGGCGGCGGGCAAAAACGTTAAGGCCGTGGTCGTGCATCCGGGCGGATCGCTGACCGACCTGGGGCGCAATCTTCCCTGGCACGTTCAGATCATCGCGCCGATCATGGCGCGGTTTATGAGTTTCTCAACGCCGGCCGAAGGCGCGCAGTCGAGCATTCACGCCGCGCTCGATCCGGATGTGAAGGCGGGCGATTTTTTCGGGCCGACCGGCAAGGGCGAGCGCATCGGTCCGCCGGGCCGGGTTCCGTTCACGGAGAAATCGCAAGACAAAGACCTGCGCGACCGGCTTTGGGCCTTGTCCGAGAAATTGTTGGGCGTTGAGTTCAAGATCTAGAGCGCAAAAGCGGGCGCTCTCGTCGGAACGCCCGCCCAATTGTTGTTTTACGCCCTATTGCCAGACCTCATAGCCGTCGCGGCTCAAGTTGGTGGAGCATTTCTGGAAACGGTCCCAGAGTTTCGCCGGCGTTGATCGCGGATCAGCGAGACCGTCGCGCCAGGCGTTATAGGCTGCGCCGAACGCTGCAGCGTCCGCCGATATGCCGATCCAGAACCAGGTCTCCAGATCGTCGCTCTGCAGGGGCTGGGCGACCTTCGCCTGATAGCCATATTGCGCGGCCCATTCATTCGTATCGGCGACGATCTCCATATATTCGCCGAGCGTGCAGGCGCCGGTCATCTCGAAAGCGATGACGTCCCAATGTTCGGCCGAGGCGCCTGTGGCAAAGGCAAGCGGCGCCGCCGCCAAGGCGGCGAGTAGGTGCTTTTTCATGGAATTTAGTCCCCTTCGTTAATCGTTGCTGAATTGTCCGGACAGGACGCAACAATGCCCGCACCGCGATTTTGGCCGCATTGCGGGCGTTCCGGCAAGCCGCAGCGCAAAAAAGGCGAGGCTCGCAGGGCTGGGCCAGACGCGGCGCGGGACCAGAAATGGCTTGCATTTTGGACGAAACACGCCCATATCCCGCCGCGCTACCATGATTGAAGGCCGTTCTTTAGGTCCTTGCTTCGACAAGATTCTATTCTTCCTCCAAACATCGGCAGCATCCTCAGGGTCCGGATTATCAGTCGGGCCGCTAACGCCTGTTTGAAAGGAACGATCATGGCGACTGGAAAAGTGAAATGGTATAACGCCCAGAAGGGCTATGGCTTCATCGAACCGTCTGACGGCGGCAAGGACGTTTTCGTCCACGCCACGGCGGTCGAAGCGGCGGGCATGCGCTCGCTGAACGAAGGCCAGGAAGTCAGCTACGAGCTGCAGCAGGATCGCGGCAAGACGTCCGCCGGCAATCTGCAAGCGGTTTAACGCTTCGCCGGCGAAAGCCGGATGATCAGAACGCGCCCCCGGAGACATCCGGTGGGCGCGTTTTCTGTTTTGGCGCGGAGCTGATATTTCAGCCGACAACGCCGCCAGCGGAGCCTCAGATCACTGCGGATAGATGCACACATCGGCAACGCCGTCGCGGATCAAATCGATCCGCTCCGCCGCAGCCCGTGAGAGGTCGATCACGCGTCCGGCCGTGAACGGTCCACGGTCATTCACGCGAACCTCGACCGAAGCGCCTGTGTCGGCGCGCTCAACCCGAACGATCGTACCGAAAGGCAAGGTCTTGTGAGCCGCCGTCAATTGGGTCGGCGTATATGGCTCGCCGCTCGCGGTCGAGTTGCCGGCGAGCGAGTCTGCGTAATAGGAAGCGCCGCCGCATTCGCTGGCGCTGCTGCGCGCGCCGCCGTTTCCGCTTGTAGAGGACGTCGAGGTTTCGCCGGAGGTGGCGCAGCCGGTGAGGCATGCAAGGCAGGCGACGGCGACAAGTTTCAGGTTCATGGATCTCTCCCCCATGGCTGACTTGTTGGGACAGGGCGGAGTCAGACGGCAACCCGTCGCCTTGTCAATCGCGCGCCTGCGTCATCTGGCCGTCGTGGACGCAAGGCTGACGCCGTCGTACGCTTTATTCTCAAGTTAATTCGATGACTGGGAGGAGGAAGGACTGGTGATGGATTCAGCGCTAAACGTCCTCGGCGGGCCCTTGGAACCATGCTCGATGGATCCGCTCACGGGCTTTTTTCGCGATGGCTGCTGCAACACGGATGGCCGCGATACGGGCCTGCATATCGTCTGTGCACAGATGACAGCGGAATTTCTCTCGCACCAGAAAAACGCTGGCAATGATCTGTCGACGCCGCGGCCTGAATTTGGCTTTGCCGGATTGAAGCCGGGCGATCGCTGGTGCGTGTGCCTGTCGCGCTGGAAGCAAGCCCTCGACGCCGGCGCCGCTGCGCCGATCATACTCGCCGCAACGCACGAAGAAGCCCTCGCAGCGATACCAATTGACGTGCTGCGGGCGAACGCGATCGACGCCGAAGCCGGCGACGCCAGCGATTAGCCGTCGGCCGTCGTTGCGCCGTCATCGCCGGCGCCGAGACCGGAAATGAAATCGCCCAACGTCGAGAGCGCCCCATCGACGCTGTTCACGTAAAGATCCGGCGCCCCGTATTTTGCGCCAAGATAATAAGCCGCAAGCGCGGCCACAGCCGGAACCGCGGAGTGTTGCGGCATTCTCGCAAGCGTTCGCAATAGAAAGTTCATCTTTTCATTCCCCTACCATGCCCCGCCTCAAAACTAGCGGATGCCGGGCTGGCGCGCCAGCGCTGAATGCCGCCGGTCACGATCAGCGGGGCGCCGATTGAAGCCAGCCGAAATCAGGCTTTCTTCGCTTTACGGCGCGCCTCGAAGGCCGCCACTTGTTCAGGGGTCGCTTGGGTCTGATGCTTCGCTTTCCATTCGGCGTAGGGCATGCCGTAGATCCGCTCGCGCGCCTCGTCTTTCGAAAGCTCAAGCCCTTCACTCGCTGCGGCCTCTCGCCACCAGTCGCCGAGGCAATTGCGGCAGAAATCCGCGGTGACCATCAACTCGATATTCTGGACGTCCTTGCGGTTGTCGAGATGGGAGATGAGCCGCCTGAACGCCGCGGCGTCGATCCGGTCGCGTGTCGCATCGTCGATGTCATCCATGGTCGCGCTCCTTCATGCGTTAAGGTCTCCCGCAGAGAGCCGATCCAATCGGCCTGCGCCCTTGACGGGGCCCGGGATCGATTGAATACACCGGACCGCCCGGCCGCAACAGGCCGAACAAGGAACGACCATGTCTGATCGCCTGCGCATCGCTATTCAGAAGTCGGGACGCCTGTCCGACGGCTCCTTTGAGCTCTTGAAGAATTGCGGCCTCAAAATTTCGCGCGGCAAGGACAAACTTTATGGCCGCGTGCGGGAAATGCCCATCGATGTCTTGTTGTTGCGCGACGACGACATCCCGGAATTTGTCGCCGACGACGCCTGCGATATCGGCATAGTCGGGGAAAACGTCTTTGAAGAAGAGCGGCTCGCCGACAATCATGAGACGCCCGCGGAGCGGGTCGCCAAGCTAGGCTTTGCGCGTTGCCAGCTGATGATCGCCGGGCCGAAAGAGTGGACCTATGACGGTCCGAAGACTCTTGCGGGCAAACGCATTGCAACCTCTTATCCTGCGCTGACGCGCGCCTGGCTTGCGCGCGAAAAGGTCGAGGCGCGCGTTGTCTCGATGAAAGGCTCCGTCGAGGTCGCGCCACGGCTGCGGATCGCCGATGCGGTTTGCGATATCGTATCCACCGGCGCGACGCTTGACGCTAACGGCCTGGCGCCGTTTGCGACGGTCTTTGAGTCAGAAGCCTTGCTGATCCGCAATAAGAACGCGTTCTCGCCGGAACGCCAGGCGGTGTTCGACGCGCTCCTCAAACGCATGAACGGCGTCATCACGTCGCGCGATGCGAAATATGTGATGATGAACGCGCCGCGCGACGCCGTCGCGGCGATCACGGAATATCTGCCGGGCGCAGACGCGCCGACGATCCTCGAGCTCGCCGGCAATCCGGACAAAGTCGCAATCCATGCTGTTTGCCGGGAAAGCGTTTTCTGGGATCAACTGGAAGACTTGAAGAAGCTCGGCGCCAGCGCGATCCTGGTTCTGCCGATTGAAAAGATGATGCCGTAGCAGATTGGGCTATCTGAAAATGGTGCCGCAGGAGAGAATTGAACTCTCGGCCTCAGCCTTACCAAGGATGCGCTCTACCACTGAGCTACTGCGGCGGAACCAATGAGAACGCGGCTTCTAGCGGTTTCGGCTCATATTGCAAGGGCGTCCGGGCCGCGAGATTGAGGCGTCAACCGGAAAGCCCGAACGGGATAAGGATCTCATCGCCGACCCGGCGCGGCTTGCGGCTGTCTGCGTCGATCAGGCACCATTGCGTCAGGACCTTGGCGCAAAAACGCGACGCGCCCGCTTTTCGGATGTCCACATGGCGCTCGAACCGGGGTCCGGAAACGGCGCCGAGCCAGGTTCTGACTTCGATCGCATCGCCTTCGACGGCCTGCTCGCGATAATCGATCTCGTGGCGCAAAGCGACCCAGACATAGCGAGCCAGCAGCTCGGGACTGGCGATGGTGCGCCAGTGGGCGACAGCGACGTCCTGGGCCCAGACGAGATAGACGGCGTTATTGACGTGGCCGAGCTCGTCAATGTCTTCGGCAAGCGCCGTGCGCGTCATCATTGTGGCCCGTTCGAAAGCGTTTGCGCCCGTGAGATGGCCAGAAAGTTTCCTCGGCGGTGAATGTTGCATCCGCGCGTCCTTATCGTCTTAGCTCATCGACCCATTTCCTGTCGGTCGGAATCTCTGCGCTGAGCAGCCGGTCAACCAGTCTGTCCGGGTCATCGTCATTGATCATGATGGCGCGATGGACGGGACGCAAAAAAGCTTCCTCGACGAGATGGTCAAGAAAGGCCGAAAGACCGTCATAGAACCCTCCAACATTCAAAAGCCCGATTGGCTTTGAATGGATCGCCAGCTGCGACCAGGTCAGGATTTCAAACGCCTCCTCGAGGGTGCCGACGCCGCCGGGCAGGGCGATGAACGCGTCCGACAAATCGGCCATCTGCATTTTGCGCTCATGCATGGAGCCGACGACTTTCAGCTCGCTGAGGCCTTCATGAGCGATTTCGAGATCGCGCAAGGCCTCCGGCAGGACGCCGATAACCTCTCCGCCCGCCGCCAGGGCCCCGTCAGCGACCGCCCCCATCAGTCCGACCGACGCGCCGCCATAAACAACGCCGATACCGCGATCGGCGAGGCGGCGCCCGAGATCTTCAGCGGTGGCCCGATAGTCGCTTTTTCGCCCCGGACTTGAACCGCAAAAGACACAAATTCTCATAAAACTTCCTATCGCCTCGCGGCTTCCAAGGTGCAAATTCCGCGCTTGACGGCGAGGTCGCGCAGCTTATGGTCCGCCGTCATGCCCACGCCGCCAGACAAGAAGAAAGCGTCGCCAGACGGCTCGTCGGCGGCGCAGCGGAAAACGCCTGATAAACCAGAACAGGCTGATCGCGAAGCGCGGCTTGCAGAGGCGCTGCGCGAGAATTTGCGCCGGCGCAAGCGACCACCGGGTGCGGCGGAGACGATAAAGGATTGATGAATGGATAAACTGGCGATCATCGGCGGGCGACCGCTGTTTGGCGCGATTCCGATCAGCGGCGCGAAGAACTCCGCGCTGAAGGTGATGGCCGCCTCGCTGTTGTCGGACGAACAGCTGACGCTGCAAAATGTTCCGCATCTGGCCGACGTGCACATGCTCTTGCGCCTTCTCGAACAGCATGGCGTCGAGCATTCTCTGGACGGGCCGACGCTGACGCTGCGGGCGAAAGACATCACGTCGACCGAAGCGCCTTACGATCTCGTCAGAAAAATGCGCGCGAGTTTCAACGTTCTCGGTCCGCTTCTCGCTCGCGAGGGAAAGGCGAAGGTTTCGCTGCCGGGCGGCTGCGCGATCGGGGCCCGCCCGGTCGATCTGCATCTTAAGGCTTTAGAGCAAATGGGCGCCGAGATTGACCTCGATGAAGGCTATGTCATCGCTTCGGCGCCCGATGGCCTGCACGGCGCAGAGATCTCGTTTCCCTTTGTGTCGGTTGGCGCGACAGAGCACGCGATGCTCGCTGCGACCATCGCAAACGGGCGAACCACCATTCGAAACGCTGCGCGCGAGCCGGAGATCGCCGATCTCGCCGATTGCCTCAACGCGATGGGCGCAAAGATCGAAGGCGCGGGCCAGTCGACGATCACAATCGACGGCGTTGACCGCCTCGGCGGCGCGGAGCACCGGGTGTTGCCGGACCGCATTGAAACAGGCGCCTACATCATGGCGGTGGGGACCGCGGGCGGCGAACTCATATTGAAGGGGGCGCGCGCTGAATTGCTCGGCGCTGCGCTTGGCGCGATCGAGGAGACGGGCCTTACCGTCACAGCCGTCGACGACGGCGTCAAGGTTAAGAAAACGGTTCCGCGCTGCAAGTCCGTCGATATTATCACCCAGCCCTTTCCCGGTTTCCCGACCGATCTGCAGGCGCAGTTCATGGCGTTGATGGCGATTGCAGAGGGCGCCTCGACGGTCAAGGAAACGATCTTCGAAAACCGGTTTATGCATGCGCCGGAACTGTCGCGCATGGGCGCAAAAATATCGGTCGACGGACAAACTGCGACCGTGCGCGGCGTCGAACGTCTAAAAGGCGCGCCCGTAATGGCGACGGATTTGCGCGCTTCGATGTCGTTGGTCATCGCTGCGCTCGGCGCAGAGGGACAGACCATGGTCAATCGCGTCTATCACCTTGACCGCGGCTTTGAACGGCTCGAAGAGAAGCTGCAGGAATGCGGCGCTCTGATCGAGCGCGTGAAAGACTGACCGCTTTTGGAGAGACGCTTGGCCGGATTAGCTGACTATAAGCCGCTGCGATTGATGGCGGGCGACCGCGAAGACCTCGAGGTGATTTCCGCCTGTCTTCAGGATGCGATCGCAAAGCTTGGCGACTTCGCCTACATCGCAGAGGAACGCCGGTTCGCCTTTGTGACCAACCGTTTTTTGTGGGAATGCGTCGGCGGCAGGCAGACCGGGCCATTCGCGCGCGTGCGCGCCGGCGTTCATTTTGACGACGTCATCTCCGCTCAGTTTCAGCATCTGCGCGTTGATGCGAAAGATGCGGTCGTGGAGATCCTTTCGCTCAGATTTGAGCCCGGCGAAGACGGCGCCGGTGCGCTTTTGATTGATTTCGCCGGCGGCGGCGCGATCCGTCTCGAAGTTGAATCGATCAACGCCTATCTCTCCGACATCTCAGAGCCGTGGCGGACGCGTTCGCGCCCCAATCACGAGGCGTGACAGCGCGTTGCGCCTCTAAAACGGAAACAGGATGTCGTAAAGCTGCTGGCCGTATCGCGCCTGCTGCACATCCGTCAGCTGACCCCGTCCGCCATAGGAGACCCGCGCTTCCGCGATCTGCTCGTGGCGAATGCGGTTGGCGCTTGAGATATCTTCGGGACGAATAATGCCGGTGACGGTCAATTCGCGCAGCTCGTAATTGACGCGCACTTCCTGCTTGCCGGCGATGACCATGTTTCCGTTCGGCAGAACCTGCGTGACGATGGCCGCGATCGTCAGCTGCACGTCCTCGCGCCGGTCGACGGCGCCTTCGCCGCGCGAGTTTGATCCGGAAGAGAGATCGACAAGCTGCGCCGGATCGGCGCCGTCGGGAAGCACGTCGGCAAGGCGCTGCTCAAGGCCGCCAAAGGCGGGGATCTCCGCCGTCTCGCCATTGTCGCGCCGGCGTTCGGTTGTGTTGTTGAGCCGCGCGCGGTCGTCGATATCGATGACAACCGTCACGATGTCGCCGGTGCGGCGCGCGCGCTGATCCTTGAAGAAGGCGCGCGATCCGGCGCGCCACAGCGAGTTGTCATTCGCCGCTTCGGTTGTCGCTGTCGGCATCGGCATCGCCACCTCGCGGCCGCCGTAAATCAACGCAGGGTTTTCGGTCGGCGCCATGTCGGGCGCCTCGCCGATCGACTTGATGCGATCCATCGTCGAACATGCGCTCAAGGCGAGACCCGCGAGAAGGCCGCTAAAGAATTTGCGAAGCATGGTTTCAGCCTTCCTGCGCCAGGCGGACGGGCGCGATCATTACCGAGTTCGGCCCACGCACGACGCCCTTTAAGATCCGGTCGCTTTTTATGCTCTTGATGCTGATGACGTCGCCGTCAGCGCCTTTTGCCATTGCGACCCCCTGATGCGTCATGCGTAAGCCGTCGACTTCGTATGTCAGCGTGACAATGGCGCCTTTGTTTACGAGGACTGGCGCATAGAGATCAGTGACGCGAACCGGCGCGCCGGCGACAAGCAGACGGCGCGCAGTCTTGCCGATCATGTCGTCAGCGTCGCGCGCAACGCCGCGGTTCAGCGGGCCGCGCATGGACGCATAGGCGATGTCGGCTTCAGTGACGATTTCGCCCGCCGCAAGATCGCTCTTCAAGACCGGGGCTGTCCATTCGCGGGTTGCGATCCCGGCGATGGCGCGCATGTCACGGTCGAGGCGAATGACGAAGCGCCCGGACGCCGGGTTGTAGACCGCATGCGCAATGCGCGCGTCTGACGGGACGGGCTGATCCGGATCGGCGAGGTCGATTTCGATGTCAGGCTCGGCGCCGCGTTCGATCAGAGCGGTTTCGATTTCGGCGATAAGATCAGTCGCGGTTGTGGTCGACGCCTCTGCGGCGGCCGCCGGACGTGCGCTCAGGATCGCAAGAAGAAACCATAGCGAAAGAGCGATGAAGGCAATGAACCCTCGCAACCCGCTGCGGTTCGAAGGACGAAAACTGTCGCGCTCGAAATTCATCGCCTATATCCGCCTAGCCTTGAAGATTAGCGTTTACGGACAGCATTTCGTCCGCCGTTTCGATGACGCGCGCATTCATTTCATAAGCGCGCTGCGCCGCGATCAGCGCGGTAATTTCCTGAACCGGATCGACATTCGACGTCTCGATAAAGCCTTGTAGGATCTCTCCGAAACCGACTTCGCCGGGATTGCCGATCAGCGGCTCACCTGAGGCTGCCGTCTCCAGCAACAGATTGTCGCCGATGGCTTCGAGACCGGACTCGTTGAAGAAGGTCACAAGCTCCAGCCGGCCAAGCGTTTCGAGATCCTGGCGGCCGGCGATGCGCGCCTCAACGGTGCCGTCCCGCGAAATCGAGATATCGACGGCGTCCTCCGGGACGATAATGCCCGGCGCGACCTCGTTGCCGTCTTCAGTGACGATGCGCCCGTCGGCGGAAACCGCGAAATTGCCGGCGCGGGTATAGGCCTCGGCGCCGTCCAGCAGGAACACTCGGAAGAGACCGCGGCCCGAGACCGCAATGTCAAAATCATTCCCGGTCGCGGTCACATTGCCTTGTTCGACGATGCGATAAACGGAACCGGTTTTGACGCCGGTGCCGATCTGAACGCCATTCGGAACAGTCGTCCCGGTTTCAGATGAGATCGCGCCGGGCCGCTCAAGGGTTTGATAAAGAAGGTCCTGGAACTCGGCGCGCTGGCGTTTGAAACCGACAGTGTTCAGGTTGGCGATGTTGTTTGAAATCACCTCGACATTGCGTTGCTGCGCAAGCATGCCGGTGGCGGCTGTGTTGAGGGCGCTCATGAGGCGTGCAGCTCCTTTATGCGGCCTGGGTCAGCGTTTGGACGGCGTTGCGCGAAAGCTCGCTCGCCGTTTCGAGAATTTGAGCGGCGCTCTCATAAGCGCGCATGATTTCGATCATTTCCGTCATCGATGCGACCGGCGCGACATTCGATGTTTCAACAAATCCCTGTCGGATGCGCGGATTAAGCGCCGGTTGCGCGATCTCGTCGGTCGCGAACTGGCCGAAGCCGGCGCGCTGCAGGACGCTCTGGTCGAAAAAGGTGAAGACGCCGAGGCGCGCTATCGGCGTTCCTGTCTGTTGTAACTCGCCCTCAGGCGACAATATGACCGGCCCTAATTCCGGATCGACAAAGATGGGCGCGCCCGCATCATCAAGCACGGGCGACCCGTTGCGATCGACAAGATCGCCAAACGCGTTCAGCTCAAAATGCCCATCGCGGGTGTAGCGAATGCCCTGAGGCGTATCGACGGCGAAAAATCCCTGACCATCGATCGCGAAATCAAGATCGGCGTGGGTTTGCTGCAGACCGCCGGTTGAGAAATCGGTGTAGCTGTCGAGGTCATATACGAGCGACACCGTGTCGTCGCCAGCGTTGCCGGGGCCAGCGTTGCCGGGAATCGTCGCGAGATATTCGCTGAAACGCGCCTTCTCCGACTTAAAGCCGACGGTGGTTTGATTGGCGATGTTGTTCGCCGTGATATCGAGCGCGCGCGCAAGCACGATCTGATTTGAAAGAGCGGCGGTGATCGCGTTTTCCATTTGTTAACTCGCTTGATCGAACCGAAGGCGGCGCACGCCTTTGCGCTCATTTCCTGTCGCAATGCCTGTGCCAGCAATTAACCAAGCAAATACAATGTCATAATCATGCGCGGCGCGCCGGACAGGAAATATTTGCCGGGCAAAAGTCGCTTGTGAAACGGACCTTTAACCGTGTTTGGCGCTGAATAGGGCGAGCCGCTGAAGAGTTGCATCGGGTTAATGGCATGACGTTGGCGACGGCGCGCACGGCAGGACGAGGAAACCCGCGTATGCGCGCGCATACGCCGGGGAAGCATATTGTCCTGTTTCTTTTTCTGCCCGTTTGCCTCGTTGCGATCGGCGCTGGCATGTGGCTTCGCAACGCTGAGCAACGTGCGGCTTTCGCCGCCATTGAATATCGCAAAGCGATCGACGGCGGTCGGTTGGCGCATTATCCGCTGCCGGAGTTTCTTGTGGATTTGCGGCGTGGTTCCGACGGCGCATCCCGTTTTTTGCGAATGCGCATCTCGATCGTTCTTGATGATGAATCGCTGGCGTCGTCGGTCACGCGCATGAACAGGCAGGAAACAGCGATGGTCGAACGAATTGGGTTTTTTCTGCGGGAGATGCGCCCAGACGACTTTGAGGGAACAGCGCAGATGGCGCGTATCAAGCAAGAGCTGCTGCGCCGCGCCAATCTGGTCCTTGCCCCGCAAGTCGCGGCCGATGTCGTTATCGAAGAGATCATAATCCAGTAGGCGTATGATGGCAGAGCACGGACCTAACGAAACAGCGGCGGCCGACCACACCGATCCTGATATCGTCGAGTGGGACGACGGATTGAAGGCCGACGAGATCGAGCAATTGCTCGGCTTCGATTTATCAGCCGAAGAGGGCGAAGATCGATCAGGCTTGCGCGCGCTAATCAATTCCGCGCTCGTCTCCCATAGGCGAATGCCGATGCTGGACGTCGTATTCGACCGCGCCGCCCGGCAAATGACGACGAGCCTTCGCAATCTCACGAATGACAACGCAGAGTGCCTGCTTGACGACATCAGCGCAGTTCGTTTCGGCGAATTCGCTGGCTCCCTTTCAAAGCCTTGCGTCGTCGGCGTACTGCGGGCGGATTCACTCAACAATCATTGCCTGATCGCCGTCGACGCCATGCTGGTCTTTTCTGTTGTCGATTTGCTGCTCGGCGGACGCCGCGGCGGTTCGGTTTTGAGCTTCGAGGCTCGCGGCTTCACGCAGATTGAGCTTGGTCTCGTTGAGAAGGTGGTGTCCTTGCTCGCGCAGGATCTTGGCAACGCCTTTCAGCCCGTGACGGATGTGACCTTCACGCTCGACCGTCTTGAGACGACGCCGCGCTTCGCCGCTATCGCGCAAGACGCCAGCGTTTGCACGCTGGCGAAGTTCCGGGTCGACATGGAAGACAGGGGCGGGCGAGCCGCGATTTTGTTCCCGCATGCGACGCTTGAACCCGTTCGGAAGATTTTGTGCCGTGAATTCATCTCCGAAACCGGGGCTGGCGAACAGAGCTGGCGGGATGCGCTTGGGGCCGAGCTCGCGGCGGCGAGCGTCGATCTGCGCGCCGTCATTGCGGAAAAGCAAATCTCTCTGGGCGAGCTCTCCGATCTCAAATGCGGCGACACGATCGATTTTCCGGGTTTCTCTGGCGGCGCCGCTGAATTGCGCGCCGGCGCGCTCACGCTCGCGGAGGCCGGCGTCGGCCGTCTCGGTCAAGCGATTGCGCTGCGCCTGCGGAAAGATCGCGACGACGCCTCAGCGCCTAGCAAAAGCGATCACGAGGCGGCTTGAGATGGATATTCTCATGGAATTCCTCGTCGCTGCGCTCTTAGTCGCCACATGTCTTTATTGCTGGGCGCTAAGCCGCAAACTCAATGCTCTGCAGGCTGGTCAGGCGGACATGCTGCGGACGATCGAAACATTTGATTTAGCGGTGACGCGGGCCGAGCAATCGCTCGCCGCCATGAATGGCGCCGGTTCTTCGATGAACCGCCAACTTAGGGATGCAACCAAACGCGCCAACGCGGCGATTGATGAATTGTCCGTGATGGTACATGCCGGCGACAATATCGCTGCGCGCCTTGAGGGAGCGGTGAACGACGTGCGCGCGCTGGACGCACGGCGCCGACGGCTCGCATCATGAAAACGCGCTCGCCCGGATTAATCTTATTCATCGCTTGCGCGCTCGGCGCCCTGGCGCTTTTAAAGGCCGCCGGGGCCGCGATCGGGTTTTCGCAAGCCGCCGCCGATGCGAGCGAGGTCTCTGTCATTGGCGAGGCGCGCGATGGGCCGGTTGAATCGCCTGCGGTCGCGCCAACGCTCGCGCCTGGCAAGGTTGAGCGGCGCATTCTCGAACGTCTTGCGGCGCGCCGGACTGAAATCGAGCAGCGCGAGCGCAGCCTTCTGACGCGTGAAGCGGTCGTCGCCGCATCGGAAGTGAAACTTGCGCGGCAGCTGGAAGAACTTGAAACAGCGCGATCGGAGCTGCAGGCCCTGCGCGATGAACGCGAGGCGTCCGAGAATGAAAGCGTTGAGGCGCTTGTCAGCGCCTATGAGAAAATGAAAGCGCGCGACGCCGCTGCGATTTTTAATGAACTCGATACCGCCATCATGTTGGCCGTCGCTTCAAAAATGCGGACCCAGGCGCTCGCCGGCGTTCTCGCCGAGATGGCGCCCGCGAAAGCGCGCGCGCTGACAGTCATGCTGGCGGAAAGAGAAGCGCTCGGCGGCGACATTGGCGATGAGACGCCCAAGGGCGAGTGATGGCCTGGCGCGGAATTCTCGCAAGTTGTCTTATCGTCATTGCGCTGTCGACCACTTCGGCGTTCGCAGCTTCGCCCGCAAAGATCGAGGTGCAAGATCGTGAGGGCTATACGCGCCTCATCATAGCGACGTCGCAACAGACGCCATTCGCGGCGGCGATCGCGGGCGACGTTTTTACAGTTGAGTTTGGCGACGGCGCCTACCCCGATTTGGCGGAAAGGATTCTGCAGTCCTCGGATTTATTTATTGATCTTGCGCCGGGCGAGGCCGCCGACGAGATCGCCCTGCGCCTTGCGGCTGACGTAAGACTCCATGCGTCGCAATCCATGAATGTGATTGCGTTTGATTTTGTCGCTCCGGATTTTCGCGGCGATCCGCCGGACATCATTTCCTGGCGCGAGCTTGCGCGCGATCGCGCCGAAGATTTTTTCTCGAACCGCTCGCCATCACTGAAGCGGCCGCGGGCTCTGAGAGCAGCGCCGGCGTTTTCGCTGTCGGTATTGCAGCTCGCAGAAGATGTTAGGGAAGCGGTCGCAGATGAAAGAACGGCCGACGCACGCATGACCGCCTTTGAAATGTGGCGCGCGCGTGCGCTGGCCGACGGTTTCACGAGCGTCGAACAATCGCTTCAATCCGACGCCGCCTTTGGCGGCGTCGCTGCGCATGAGCGGCTTGCCGGATTTTATTATGCGCATGGATTGATGGCGGAGGCGGTCGCGGTGATTGAAAACATCGCAGCAGCGAAGCGCGCGGAACATGTTCGCCTTCTGCATGCGGCCGCCGCGATCAATATGGGCCGTTGGAATGATGTGCTCGCGATCCTCGATGGGAGCGCGATGAAAGCCGACGGCGACGTCGCCGCTTTTCGCGCAATCGCCTTGAGCGAACTGGGGGCGTTTGAGACGGCGCGGCGGGAATTCGACATGGCGGAGCAAATTTCGGCTCCATATGAGGATATAGTTCCTTGCTACTTCCTCAGTGAAGCCGCGGCGCGTATGGCGAATGGCGAAGCAGACGCCGCGCAGGCAGCGCTCGACAGTCTGCGTGGGCAAGCCTTGACTGCGCAGCAACGTTGGAGCCGGCGTTTTAATGAGGCTTTGTTGCAGCGGCTTCGGGGCAATGACGGAGCAGCAACGGAAGCGCTCACGCGCCTTGCCGGCGCGGCGCCGGCGCCGATCTCTTTGCGCGCGCAGCTTATATTGCTTCGCGATCAAGCCAGCGCCGGAGATATGCGCGCCGTCGATGCGCTGGCTGAGACTGCGCGACTGCGCCTCCAATTCAGCGGCGGGACGTTCGAACGCGATGCGATAGTCGCAAGCGCTGCGTATAAAGATGAAACCGGCGACGCGATCGGCGCCATCGAAGATCGCACATCGCTGATCACAGCTTTCCCGTCGTCAGACGCTGCTCGCAAAGCTGAGGCCAAGATCCGCTCCGCCCTGGCATTGATCCTTGATGATCCGTCGATATCGCCAAGCGATGCAGCGCGGGTTTTCTATGAAAACATCGATCTTGCCCCGCCGGGAGCGGAGGGCGACGCGCTCATTCGAAATGCGGCGCGTACGCTGACGCGTCTCGATCTGCTTCTGGAAGCGTCGGAGCTATTGCGCCATCAGGCCTTTGAAAGGCTGCGCGGCGTTGAGAAGTCTTATGCCGGCGCTGACCTCGCCGAACTCTATTTGTCGCTCGACGATTCCGCGCGCGCGATAAACGCTTTAATGGAGACGCGCCGGTCGCGCTTGCCGATGACGCTTGAAGCAAGACGCGCTGTTTTGGCGGCACGCGCGCATTTCGCCGCCGGCGAAACAGAAGCAGCTCTTGGTCTTCTTGCGGCGCCCACCGACAAGGCGGCTTTTTTCTTGAAGGGCGACATACTTGCTCAGCTTGAGCGATATGCAGAAGCGGGCGACGCCTATGTTGACGGGCTGAGACTCGAAACGGCGCCGTTAACGGAAGATGAGACGCAAATCGCCCTGAAAGCGGCGGCCGTCTACATCAGCGCCGACGCCCGCGAGGCGAGCCGGCGCCTCTCCAAAATTGTCGGCGATCGGATCGCCGATGAAAATGCAGTAGAAATCTTGAAGTTGCTCGAAGCGCCGGCGCATGAAATCGACCGCGATGCGTTTTTACGCGCGTATCAGGATTTCTTCATCGCGGCGTCGGACTCGAGTTAATCGCGCTCTGCGTCTGCTTGTTTTTCATGATGGCGTTTTCGCCAAGCGCGTTTCCAGCTTCGCGGCCAAAAATGCGTGGGCGTCAGGCGATACCGCCGCGTGAGGAAACTTCGTTCTCTCGGCCGTGTAGAACGTCGGGCGGCCGGCGCCGCGGCAACCGCGGGCGCGGGCGTTTCTTCCGGTTTGGCGTCTTCGCTGGCCTCTACCTCGCTGGCTTCTGAAAAGAGCGTGCCTTGTTCCTCTTTGGCGCCGAGATCGACAGCCGGCGGAACGAATTGTTCAGTGTCGCGGGCGGCCGGCTGCAGAGGCTCGCGCGGCGCCGGGTCGGCTCTTTGCAGCGGAGCCGACGGGCCAACGGTGTCCGGCGTTCCGCTCACCAGGATGCCAGGCGCAAAGAACGTGCGGACTTTTCCGACAGACAGCGACAAGCGCTTAACTTTGCCGGTCAATTGATTCTGAGGCTTGTCATCATCGGTAGGCACAGTTTCGTCGACTTCACCTGACACGCCAGGTTGGGCCGATTCGGCTGACGTTTTCGCTTCAGAGTCGAGTGCTGCGGGTTCGCGGTCCGGGCTTGCTACCGGTTCTTTCCCTTGAGACTCCGCCGGATCGGCCGCGCTCGCGTCGTCGCTGTGGTCCGAAGCGCCTTTGGGTTTGGTCGGCGGCGCGTCCTTTTGGTCGTGAGCGATGTCCTGCTCTGTCGCATCAACGCTGGTTTTGGCGGCGGCCTTGGCGCCGCTCTCGACAAACTCAGTCGCGATCCGCTCTTGCATCGCCCTTGGCGCAGCCTCTGGCGTTGCTTCGCCTGTTTGCGAAGCATTTTCTCGATCGGAGGCGGTCGCCATTTCATCGGAAACTGTCGAAGCGCTCTCGGTCTCGTTTCGCTGAGCCGCTTTCGCCCGTGCGCGCTTTATGGCGGCGGCCTTGCGGGCCTCCCGGGCCCGCGCTCGTTTCGCCAGCGCGATCGCTCGCGCTTTTTTGCGAGCGCGCGCGACAAGCGCTTCGCGCTCCGCCGCCTTGCGTTCTGTCTCATCGTCGGCTGCTGATGGCGCCTGTTCGGCGGCCTCAGCCGTTTCCTCATTTTGGTCAGGCGGCGATGCTTTAGGCGGCGATTCGCCTCCAGTATTGTCTGCGGGCCCGGTTTCGGCCGCGCGCGGCTCGGGCGCGCCAGTGCGGAAGAGCGCCGACAATTCGTCAGGGCCAAGGGGCGCCAGCTCCAAAAGCGCGCGCACGTCATTGACCCGGGTCGGGCGAAATTCGCTCAGCGCGCCAACTTTCGCCAGATGATTGCCTTGCGCTGCGGTGAAGCCGAGACCGCGCAACGCGGCGAGGGAAGCCTGGTCCTCAACGCCGACAGCCGTGATGACGGCGTTCGCGCGATTCGCGATGTCGAGAAGATCGGAGATTGCGCTCAGGCCCGGGCCGCGCACGGTGCGCGCAAAGCGGAGGATCGACGAACCGCCGGTCTTGATTTCGTCGAAGGGAAAGGGATCGATGGTTCGCAAGAAGTCATTGGCGCGACCGCGGACCTCAATCGCCATGCGCGCACCGGTCTCGCGCAATTTCGCGAGGTTGGCGGAGAGCGCCTCGATGTCGCCGTCAATCGGCGGCATCGGGCATTCGAGGGTGATCAGGTCGGTCGGAAAGCTTTTGTCGCGCAACAACTTCGTGAAATGCGGCGCGAACGCGTCGTCGATCATATCGCTCAGTGCAAGATTGATCGAAAATCCAGGCGAATATGGTCCGCGCCAGGCGGCGTAGGCGTCGAGGGCGTTTGCGAGGACATAGCGCGTCAACTCGCTCATCCTGCCCTGGCTCTCAAAAAATGAGAGGAAGGCGCCAGGCGGGAGGATCCCTAACGACTCATGTCGCCATCTTACGAAAGTCTCCATCCTCGCCAGCGCGCCATTTCCGAGATCGAAAATTGGCTGAAAGAGAACTTCGAAGTCCTTGTTTTCCAGCGCTTTATTGATGTCGACATTCGAAAGCCGAACAGCCTGCGCGCTCATTCGCAATTCCTCCGTCAGCCGACGCGGCTGTGTCGCCCTAATCCGCGCAGTGTCGGCGAGGCCGGGTTAATGGTCGCTGAATGCGCAGCTTTCCCTACGACTCCGGGCGCTTTCACAGCTTTGCGTCGATTCATGCGAGCGCGTAAACCGAATACTAAGGTAAAAAAACGGTCAGCATCAGAAATCGAATTGCTCGCGGAGAATCCGCTCATCAAGCGAATGACCGCGATCGAAAAGCAGAGTCATAGAGATCGTTCGATCTTCCTTTGCGGTGACGCTGGCGACATTGCGAACCTCGTAATTGTCCGCAACCGCAGAAACCGGCCTGAAGTCCGGATTGAGCGTTTCAAAGGCCACGACAGCGTCATGGGAGAGAAGCGCCCCGCGCCATCGGCGCGGCCGGAAGGCGCTGATCGGCGTTAGGGCCAGCATCTGGGCGCCTATGGGCAAGATCGGCCCATGGGCGGAAAGATTGTAGGCCGTCGAGCCCGCCGGCGTTGCTAGCAGGACGCCGTCGCAAGTCAGCGATTCCATTCGCGTTCGGCCGTTGACGAGGATGCGGATGCGCGCGCTTTGGCGGGTCTGACGGAACAGCGAGACCTCGTTGATCGCCATCGCTTTTTCGATTCGCCCGTCAGTTGTCGTCGCCTCCATTGATAAGGGATGGATGACGGCGGCCTCAGCGGCCTCGATATTCTCGCTGAGACCGTCCAGATCTTGCGGATTCATCAAGAAGCCGACGGTGCCGCAATTGACGCCGTAAATCGGTTTGCCGATATCCATCGTCGAGCGCAGCGTTTCCAGCATGAACCCGTCGCCGCCGATAGCGACGATTACATCCGCGTCATCGATACGGGTCGCGCCATAGCGTTTGACGAGCGCATCGCGCACAGGGGCGGCCTCAGGCTTGTCGCTCGCCAGGAACGCCAGCTTTTTTGAACCCATTCGCTATCTCAGGCCCGCGCCTTTAACCGCATTACCCGTTATGGTAGTCGCATCCGGCAGGAAAAGGAATGCGCCCGCCCCATGGCTTTCGACTCGCCGTTTTTCGTCAACGCCGCGGAAGTCCTGACGCGTTATGCGAAGACGCGCAGCAACAGCGAACGGCTCGCCGACCCGCTTTCGGCTGAGGACTGGATGCTGCAATCGATGCCGGACGCGAGCCCAATCAAATGGAATCTCGCGCATACAAGCTGGTTCTTTGAGACGTTCATTCTGCGGCCGTATCTTGAAGGCTACAGCCCGTTTCATCCGCGCTTCGGCTACCTCTTTAATTCCTATTACAACCAGATCGGCAAGATGCATCCGCGCCCTGATCGCGGGCTGTTGTCGCGGCCTTCGGCTGACGAGATCCGCGCCTACCGTCAATATGTCGATAAATCGATGATCACACTCGTTGAGCAGGCGAGCGACGGCGTTGCGGCGAAGATCGCGCCTCTGATCGCGACCGGGCTGGCGCATGAGGAGCAGCATCAGGAGCTTCTCCTGACCGACATCAAGCACGGGCTCTTCCAGAACCCGCTCGCGCCCGCGGCGTATGATCCGCGCCCCGATGACGGGCCGGCCGCGATTGCGGATATGCAATGGGTGGAGATGGAAGGCGGCCTCTGCGAGATCGGGTTCGCCGGCGATGGCTTCGCCTTCGACAATGAGGGGCCGCGGCATAAAGTTTATCTCCACCCGTTCCAGCTGGCGAACCGGCCAGTGACGAATGGAGAGTTTCAGGAATTCATCGACGACGGCGGATATCGCGAGCCTTCCTATTGGTTCTCGGACGCCTGGGATCTTGTGCAAAGCGAGGGATGGTCGGCGCCGCTTTATTGGCGCGAGGGGGCGGGCGATCGGATGCGGTTCACGCTATTTGGCGATCGAGCGATCGATCCGCATACCCCGGTCTGTCATCTTAGCTATTATGAAGCGGCGGCCTATGCTGCCTGGTGCGGCGCGCGACTGCCCACGGAGTTTGAGTGGGAGGCGGCGGCGTCCCTATTCGAACTACGAGGCAACGTTCTGCAGGACGGCGTCTTCGTCGGCGAGAAGCGCGCATCCGGCGACGATCGCCTGTTGCAGCTTTTCGGCGATGTCTGGGAATGGACGGCGAGCCCCTATGTCGCCTATCCGGGTTATGCGCCCCCCGCCGGCGCCATCGGGGAATACAACGGCAAGTTCATGTCGGGTCAGATGGTGTTGCGCGGCGGCTCCTGCGCAACGCCCGCGGGCCACCTCCGCCTCAGCTATCGGAACTTTTTCCCGCCGCAGGCGCGCTGGCAGTTCTCCGGCCTGCGCCTCGCTCGCGACTGCTGATAAGCGATGCGCTATGCTCATCGGCGGATTAAAAAACATCGTCGCCGTTTACGGGAGGAACACGCATGTCCGCTCAAGCACAGAAAACTGAAGCCACAGGCGTTGAGCCTGGTTTCAATATTCCTGATCCCAAGGACCTCCCGACGCTAAAGGGGAAGGTCTCCGACAAGGAGTGGCGTTTGCGCTGCGAATTGGCGGCGACATACCGGCTGTGCGCGCTCTATGGCTGGGACGACATGATCTTCACCCACATCTCGGCGCGGTGTCCGGATGAGGGCGGCGCAGAGCGGTTCCTGATCAACCCTTACGGCGTCTTCTTCGATGAGATGACCGCCTCGTCTCTCGTCAAAGTCGATGTCGACGGCCAGGTGGCGATGGAAACGCCTTACTTCTCCAATCCGGCCGGTTTTACGATTCACTCCGCGCTTCACATGTCCCGCGAAGACGCCCACGCCGTCCTCCATCTGCACACGCCCTATGGCGTTGCTGTTTCGGCTCAACAGGACGGCCTCAAGCGCTACTCGCAGTTCGCCATGATCTGCCATGACGATGTCGCCTATCACGATTATGAGGGCGTCGCGACGGATCACGATGAGCGCGAGCGGATCGTCAACGACATGGGCAATCACGGATTTCTCATCCTGCGCAATCACGGCACGCTGACGGTGGGCGCCAATTGCGCGACAGCGTTCATGCGCATGTATTTCCTCGAGCAGGCTTGCCGGGCGCAGATCCTTGCTCAGTCGGACACCAAGCCGCCGCGGGAAGAGCCGCCGGCGATGGGCGCGAAAGTCCTGCAGCAGGGCGCGCCGGCGTTCGTTCCAGGCATTGGCGACAATCTTGCCTGGCCGGGCCTCGTTCGCAAACTCAACCGCGAAAATCCCGGCTTCGACGTCTGACGGGCCTCTGGCGTTTTGCGCCGCAATCGCCTATTCAGCGCGCCCGCGCTGATAGCGGGCTGAAAGCCGCAATAGCTCAGCTGGTAGAGCACCTGATTTGTAATCAGGGGGTCGGGGGTTCGAGTCCCTCTTGCGGCACCATTGATGGTCGCCCGGCGCCGTTTAATCCGTCCGGCATTCGCAAAAGCTTACTGGCGTTCAATCGCCCAGTCTGGCGCCTCGATGGTGATGAAGTCGCGCAGCTCCGCTGATTGCGGGCCAAGCGTGATCGCGTCCTTAACGCCGGGCAGCGCGCAAACGTCGAACAGCTCCTGAATGGCGCCGTCAAACCGGACCCATTGCGCGACATTGCCGGTCGACAGAGAGATGATCTGAACGCCGCACCAGGCGTCGGCGTCCTTTTCTTTCATCGCGCCGTCAAGGGCGAGGCCTTCAAAGCGGCCATAGCGCGGCTTGGAAAGCGTCACGATTGCATGGCCGGCAAAGAAAGAGAGCCCGCGCAAAAAACCGGGGCAAAACGCGAAGGGCTGAAACCGCTTCGTATCGGCGTCAATCCAGCCAAGCTCTCCAGTGCCGGAATTCAGGACCCAAAGCCTGCCGTCATGCCAGCGCGGCGAATGCGGCATGGAAAGGCCTTCGGCGACGATCTCGTCTGACTGCATGTCGATGATGATGCCGCCGTCATGGCGCCGGTCGCGCCAGCCATCGACGACGTCTGAGCGGCAGACTGCGCTCGCATAGCGCGGCTCGCCGTCGACCATGGCGAGACCGTTGAGATGGCAACGGTCCTCGCCGACGATCTTCGAGATGAAGCTCGGTTTCCACACGGGCTTGAATGAATGCGTCAGGCTCGGCTCGCATATGCAGGAGTACTTCGTGTTTACAAAGACGATGCGGCCATTCTTGCGCACGCCGAGTTCATGAATATCGACAGCGCCTGTTGTCTGAAAATTCCGCGGCACAAAAACCTTGTCATGCTTTTTGTTGGCAAGCTGGCCTGGACCTAACACGTTCTCCATGCGGACGACGCTTGTCAGCGTGCCGAGGTAAACTCGGTTAGCATCGCCCGCGACGCCCATGGCTTGCGGATAAAGCGCTTCGTGCAGCGCCAGCTTGCCGTCTACTCCGTGTCCGAAGAAATAAAGACGCCCGGTCTGATAGGATGTGAAGGCGAGGGACACATTGTTGGACGATAGAAAACCTGCCAGCCCGCCGGAAAAGGTGATGTTGGTTTTGTTCTCGTCGCCTTGATTTGCAGCACCGGTTCCCGGCGCCGGCGCGGCGTCCGTCCCATCGCCCGTTGCGTCGTCGGCTTGTCCTTGATTTTCGGCCGCCGCAAGCTTTAGACGGAGTATCGATGCGCCGTCCGGCGATTGGTCTTTTGTGTCATTCATGTGACGGATTTTCCAGGTTGTGCTTAACCAATGCTGGCGTCATGCCGGTTTCATGCCGGAATTTTCGGCCCGATTGCAACAGGTTGGGCAAAAAACTGGACAGTGCACTGCACAATTCTTGCTTATCAGGATTAATCCAATTTTAATAATTGAACATGCGCGCGCTGCAGGGGTAACACGGCGGGGCGATAAAAAATGAGAATAAAATCAGTCCCGGCGATCAACCGGGCGGGACAACAAGAATTGTTGTGCAAACCGGCGCCAGCCGCCGCGGCGCATAAGCGCTTCAACCGGTCATTGATGCTCGCCGGGTCTGCAGGCGCGCTCATCGCAGCGACCTCTCTCCTTCCTGGTCAATCTGCGTTCGCCCAGGCGCTTCCTGCGGGGTGTACGGACGGTAACAATAACATTGCTGAAGCGGGCGAGGTGGTGACGTGCCTGCCGCCGCCGAGTCCAATCGGCGCGATCTCGACAACCGTTGATGATCTAACGATCAATGTCGGCAATGCGGGGACGCCGACTGAAGTCAGAAATAATGGCGGGACCGGCGCAAACGTCGTCACTAGCGCTTCCGCCTCAATAAATATCTACAATTCTGGCTCGGATGTAAGCGGATCAGGGCGCGGTATTGATGTAACGGCTAGCGGCGCCTCGGGCGCTGTTTCCACGGTAAGCGAAGGTGACGTTTTCGGCGGGACCGGCGAGGCCGTCTACATGCGCATTACCAACGCTTCCAACGCTGACGATATCACGATCAGTGTTGCGGGCGAAATTGGCGGCGGCTCTGGCGGCATTGACGCGCGTCATTCTGGGACGGGCGGCGTCTCGGTCACTACCGGAAACGTTTCGAGCGTTTCGGATTATGCAGCGCGCATTTTACAGTTTAACAGCGGAAATAATGGCAATGTTTCATTTTCATCGACAGGGCTTGTCCTAAGTACGCAAGGCATTTTGGCGCGAAATGATGGCAGCGGTGATGCAAGTGTTCTTGCGAATAATATCACGACGACGCTTACAAATGGTCGCGGAGTATTATTGCAAAGCCTGAATGGCACGGGTTCCGGCGACCTTTCGGCCAACGTCGTCGGTACGATCAATTCAAACGGCAATGGCGTCGAAGCGGATCAGGATGGCACGGGGGGCGTGTCGATTTACGCAAACAATGTCTACGCAAATTCGTCTTCTGGACACGGGATTCTCGTCAACGCGAACAGCACCGCGAATACCGGTGATGTAACGATCGTCGCCTCAGGCTACGTCACAGGATTTCGTGGCATTCTGGCTACGAGGAATGGTTCAGGCAATGTTTCAATCACCGCAAACGACGTTCGTGCGTTCAATTCGAACGGCGTTTGGGGAACAATCTCAAGTGGCTCAAGCACCGGCGATATTTCGCTTACCACGACCGGAACCGTGCTCAGTCGCGCAACCGGACTGCGTAGCGACAACTCCGGCCTCGGCGCGGCTTATGTTCGAGCGTCCGGAGATATCACCAGCACCAACAGTTTTGGCGTCATCGCCATTAACCGCGCGAACAATAGTACTGGCAATGTCTATGCGCATACAGACTATAGCGGCGCCGGAACCATGGTCTCTGGATCCGTTTACGGGATATATGCTGCAAGTTTTGGCGCCGGATCGGTTACGGTAAACGCCCATGACGTTTCGGGCGGATCAGCCGACGGAATATTCGCGCGTCTTCACAATGCTTCATCTGTCGCCGACCTTGCAATCAATACGACGGGAAGCGTTTCGTCAGCCGCTAGCGAAGGTATCAACGCGTCGCACGCGGGATCCGGAAATATTTCTATTAGCGTAAACGACGTTACTGGCACGCGGGGCGTTTTAACTGACAATACCTCTGGCTCCACGACCATCACCATCGCAGACGCGGCTACGGTGACAGGGACGTCCCTTGCCGGCGTCCAGGCAACATCCGGGACGTCCTCCGCCTCGATTACCCTTCAGGGCTCCTCCGGCGATATCATCGGCGCGACCGACGGCGTTGATATGAGCACCGCCGGCGCCGACATCACGGTGCAAAACCTCGACTCCGTTACCGGACAGGCCGGCGACGGGATCGATGCGCGCTCCGCCGGCGGCAACATCACTGTTTCGAATGTCGGAACGGTGCTCGGCACAGGCGGCAATGGCCTCAATCTGAACCCCGGTTCCGGCGATGTTTCGGTTCAGGGGGTGGGCCTTGTCGGCGGCTTCACCGGGACGTCGGGCGCCGGTATATTGATCGACTCCAATGCCAGCGGCGCCATCAATATTGGCGGGCTTACGGCGAACGGGAATATCTCCGGCAGCACCGACGCGATATTCGCACGGACGACCGGCCCCGGGTCGATCACCATCGCAGCGGGCGATTTGACCGCAACCAATGATGACGGGATTGATGCGCTCAATGACGGCGCGGGCGGGGATGTCTCCATATCCGTTGGCGCCGTCAACGCCGGCTCCGGCAATTTCGATTTCGGGATCTATTCCCGCAATCAGTCGTCATCCAGCGGATCGATTTCGGTCACCGCGACCGGCGATATCACGAGCGGCGCGTCGGCCGTCTTCGCCGCCAATTCCGGAACCGGCGTCATCGATATCGATGTTGTCGGCGCGCAAAGCACCTATGGCTCATTCGCCGCGATCGATGTCGCGGCTGGCACTGCGATGGCGGGGGCCGTCACGGTCGATATCGCCGGGCCTGTCATCGGGGCCGGCGTCGGGGTGGATATTGACAATAACGGCGCGGCCCCGGTCATCGTTACGCTTGGGCCCAGCGGCGTCATCGACGGCAATGGCGGCGCCGGCGTCTATATCGACAGCGCGGCGTCGTCCGCATCGGCGACAGCGACGGTGCGCGGCTCGTCGGGGTCCGTCGTCGGATCAACCAACGGCATCGAGATCACGACCGCGGGGACCGATATCGCGGTCCTTGAGCTCGATTCCGTCACCGGCGAAGCCGGAAACGGGATCATTCTGGATACTGGCGCCGGCGTTGGAAACATCACCGTTTCGAATGTCGGATCGGTGCTCGGCACAGGCGGGAACGGCATCATCCTCACGCCGGGAACCGGCGACGCGTCGGTCCAGGGCGTCGGCCTTGTCGGCGGCGTCACGGGAACGGCCGGTGACGGCATTTATGTAACCGGCAGCGGCGCCATCAATATTGGCGGATCGACGGCGGTCGGCACGGCCACCGGCGCCGACGACGGGATTGAGGCGGTCAACATCGGAACCGGCGCTATCACCATCGCCGTCAGCAACGCCTATGGCGGCGCCGCCGGCGGGGCGCAATATGGCGTACGCGCTTTCTCCGGCGCCGCGAATGCAGGCGACATCGACATAACGGTAACGGGCATAGCCACGTCTTACAACGACGCCGTGCGCGGCACCACCAGCGGACTGGGCAGTGTTTCGATCGACGTCGCCAACGCCAACAGCTCCAACTATTTTGCGGTCGTCGGCCAAAGCTTTAATACGTCCAACACCGAGGACATGACGATCACATCGACCGGACTGTTACAGAGCTTGTTCGGGGTATACGGACGAAAAGAGGGATCCGGAACGCTTTCCATCAATGTGAATGATGTTACGACGACGGCCAATCACGGCGTCCAGGCCCGCATTGGTTCCGGGTCGACATCGTCGACAGATTTTTCAATCACTTCGACAGGAACGATCACGGCGACCAGCGGACACGGCGTTTTCGCCTCCCAGCGCGCTTTGGGCGGCGTTTATGTGAGCGTCGGCGACGTTGCGAGCAATGGCGCGGGCTATGATGGCGTCCAGGCGTTCATTGATAATGGCTCCAACAGCAACGACATTATGATTATCTCGACGGGAGCCGCCAGCGGCGGCGATGACGGGATTGACGCGTTCACCGCCGGAACAGGCAACATTACCATCAACGCCAACAACGCATATGGCGGGAACACCGGCGGGATGCAGTATGGCGTTATCGCCTATGCCGGCAACGCTAACGCCGGCAATATCGATATCACGGTGACCGGAACGGCGACATCGTACAACGACGCGGTGCGCGCCCGAACGCAAGGCCTCGGCGCCGTTTCCATCAACGCCGCCAACGCCAACAGCTCCAATTATTTCGCGGTCGTCGGCCAGAGCTTCAATGACTCTAACGCCCAGGACATGACGATCACTTCGTCGGGACTGCTCGCGAGCGCGAACGGCGTCTATGCGCGCCATGACGGCTCCGGCGACATCATCATGAACCTCAATCACGTCACGGCCAACGGCACCAGCCGCAACGGGATTACAGCGTTCGCATACACCGCTGCGGGCAGCTCGAACATCTCCATCACCTCGAGCGGCGATATTACGGGTACGGATGAAGGGATTTACGCGCGGTCCATTGGGACCGGCGGGATAACGATCAATACGTCGAGAGTGATGAGCGGCTCCGCGCTTGGCAATGTCGGCGTCTACGCCCGCGGTCTCAACGGCACGAGCACATCGAACCTCACCATCACATCGGATTACGTTTACGGCGGCCAGGCGGGCGTTTGGGCGGAGAACTTCGGATCGGGCGACATCATCGTCAATGTTCAGGAGGCGGCCGCGGCCCAAAGGGCGGCCGTATACGCTGAACATTACGGCGCCGGCGAGATCGATATTGATGTCGGAAACGCTTATGGCGGGAGCAGCGCTCAAGGGTACGGCGTCTGGGCGAGAATGAAGAGCGCTTCCAACGCAAGCGGCATTTCCATCACGTCAACTGGGAATATTACATCTAACGCGGCCGGGATTCGCGCCGAGAATGCCGGCGTGGGCGGCATCACGATCAGTGCTTACAACATCGTCGACACCGGCGGCTTGGGCGCCATTTCGGCAATCAACAGTTCTGCGTCGGCAACCGGCGACATTGCGATTGGCGCAACGGGTATGTTGAGCGCGGCGAACGCAGGAATTGACGCGGTCAACAACGGCGCCGGCGGCGTCAACATTACAGCGACAGGCGTGATGGCGACATCAAGTTTTGGCGTTCGCGCCGAAACGACGAACAGCTCAGCGACCGGCGATTTTTCGATATCCACGACAGGTTCGATCGACGCCGGCGGCAGCGGCGCTTATATCCGCAATTACGGCTACGGCGCGACAATGATTTCCGTCGCCGATGTTACAAGCGCCAATTCAACGGGCCTTGGCGCCTACAATACGAATGCGAGTCGTTCTGCGGATACCACCATAACGGCGACTGGCGTCGTCACCGGCGTGCGCGGCGTTTACGCCAGCCATGAAGGCTCCGGCGATCTGACGATCCAGCTCGGCGATGTGACCGTCGCCGGCGCCGGCGCTGCCCAATTTGGCGTCTATGCGAGAACTAACAACAGCGCGAGCTCCGGAGATATTGCGCTCACCTCTACCGGAACCATCACGGCGATAAGTAACGGCGTATTTGCGCGGAACCAGGGCGATGGCTCAATCAGTGTTGATGTCGCGGATGTGACAAGCGCGTACAGCATAGGCGTGCGGGTCGCGCAACTCTCAGTGAATGGGGGTGATGTCGCGATTTCATCAAGCGGATTGGTGGATAGCGATAGCACCGGCGTGCGGGTTGGCCAATCTAGCGCGGCAGGCAATGTGCTTGTCGGCGTAAATGACGTCGCCAGCAACTATGCGGCTGGAATTGAGGCATACATCAACACTTCGTCCGCCGCTGGCGGCGTCACCGTGACGGCGACTGGCGACATTAGCGGCGCGTCGTCCGGCGTATACGCCGGCAATGCGGGCGCAGGGGGCGTGTCAGTTTCGGTGCTCAATGTCACGAGCACCGCGAGCGACGGTATATTCGCTAGAACATTCAATTCATCAGCGACTGGCGATGTTGAAGTGACGGCGACTGGATCAGTGTCCGGTTCGTCCGAGGGCGTTCAAGTTCGCAATTACGGTTACGGCGCTCTCGTCGTCGACGTAAACAATGTCATGGGCGCATCGGGCGCGGCGATTGATGCGCTGGTGAACAATGGTTCTTCAAACGGCGCGTTGTCCGTCACCTCAACCGGAACCGTCATGGGCGGCATGGACGGCGTCAATGCGCAAAATGACGGCGGCGGCGACACGGCGATTTCAGTCAGCAGCGGCGCGGTAACCGGAACCGCCGGCTATGGCGTCAACATCAACGCCAACGGCGACACATCCATCATGATCGCCAGCGCATCGTCCGTCTCAGGCGGCGCCGGCGCGATTTATGTCGACGGCAACGGCAATGCGAGCGTGGTCGTCAATAACGCCGGCACGCTGAACGGTGACTCCACCTTCGTTGGCTCTGACGACGCCTTCACCCATTCAGGCGTCATCAATGGCGATGTTAACCTTGGAACCGGCGTCGACAGCTTCACGATCGTCGGCGACGGCGCAGTGATCAATTCTACGATTTCAGGCGGCGGGGACGCGGGCGACGTTTTCACCTCAAGCCCAGACGGCAGCTTCTTCTTTGGCGGCGCAGGCGGCCCGCATGAGATCATCGGCTTTGATGTCGTCAATTTTGCATCCGGCATGACCGTCTTTGACGGCGTAATGGTCAGCGCGACATCAACCGTCGTCGATCCCGGCGCGTCGCTGATGGCGACCGGCGCAGATTCAACGTTCACGACTGCAAGTTTCGTCAATAACGGCGCGACGGCGATCGCCGCTGGCACGGCGTTGTCTGTCATTGGCGGTGGCTTCACGGCCGGACCTGACTCCAACACCATTATCGGCTTTGATGGCGGGTTCGGTCAGATCATAACCGACGGCGATATTGTCTTTAACGCCGGCTCCACCGTCACCGTTGACGTCAGCGATTTCGACGCGTTGATGGACGGGCTCGCCTTCGACGCCTTTGTTTCAACCGGCGGAATGGTGACCGACAATGGCGCAGAGGTCGTGATCGACAATTCCGCGCTATTCGACTTTATGAAGGTTTTTGATGGTCCGGACACGCTGCAAATCGTCATCGAGCAGGCGATGTCGGTCTCCGAACTGGTCCCGTCGTCCGATCCGAGCAGCCAGAGCGCGGCCAACGCCCTGCAACAGGCGATCGATGGCGACGGCGAGGACGCGATGGCGCTGTCGACCTTCTTTGGCCTTTTTGAAGACGCGGACGAATTATCGATGGCGATCGACGACTTCGTGCTCGATGAGTCGAACGGCGCGGCGTTTCTCAGCATTCAGGGGCTTGATCGCATCGCAGGCGTTCTCAACGACCGCATCAATCAGGGCGACCTTTATGACGCGAGCGGCGGACTGAAAGCGGGAACGACGGGTTTTTGGTCGCAAGGTTTCTTCGGCTGGGGCGACAACGACCCCTCCGCTGTGACGACCGGGTTTGACTCTGATTTGCGCGGCATCGTCGCGGGGGCCGATCACGCAGTGTCGTCCTCGGTCTTGGTCGGCGCCAGCTACTATTATCTCGACGGCGACACGACAGAGACGGGAACGCGCAGCTCGACAAGTCTCGACATGAAGGCTCATGGCGTTTTCGCTTATCTTGCCGGGCGGTCGGGTCCGTGGCGGGCGAAAAGCTCTCTCGGTTATGGCTGGACTGACTATGAACAGTCCCGGAGGATTGTCGCGCTCGATGACACGGCGCTCGCCTCCTATGACGGTCATCAGTTTACGGCCCAGGCCGAGCTCGGCTACGCGTTGGAGCACGGCGCCTGGACTTTCACTCCGCTGCTTGGCTTCCGCTACTTGTCGATCGAGACCGACGCCTATGAGGAGACCGGCTCGACGCTTGGCGCCGCGATTGTTGATGAGCGCAGCGTCGCCTCAGGACGCGGCGAGGTAGGGCTGATTGCGTCCTACGAAGTTGAGAGGGCGAAGTTCACTTTTGCGCCGGAGGCCCATGTCCGGCTGCAGCATGAATTCCTCGATCCGGCAGATCCGATCCGCGCGCGTTTTCGTGTCGGCGGCGGCTCATTCCAGACCTTTGTCGGCGGCCCTGACGATTTCTCGGTAAACGCCGGCGCCTCGGTGGCGATCTTCGCTAATGACAATATCAGCCTGCGCGCTGGCTATGATGCGACGCTCGGCGACGGCTATCAGAGCCACGGCGCGCTCGTGTCAATCCGCGGACAGTTCTGATTGGGCGGAATCGCGTAATGCCTCGCGCGAATGCGCCGCCTTGATAGCGGATCAAAATCTAAAAAACTTACTGGGCGTGATCCTGGTATCGCCAGGCGGCAACCAGAGTAGGTCCGGCGTTGCGCCTATTTCGTCGTACGATTCAATATCTGGTATCGGGCTGAGCGCCAAGCGATGCTTGCCTAGCGCGAGATACTCCGTATCAACATCGTAGGCTGAATAATCTCGCTCCAAAAGAAACTCGAATAGCGCCTCGACGCTGACGCCTGCTCGTTCTAAATACCGCCTTTCAACTTCAAGCAAGAAAGCCGGTTTCCAACGGTCAATCGCTTTTGTCATGCCTTGTAGCGCGAAAAGCTCGTATCCTTCGACGTCAATCTTGATAAAAACGTCGCCGTCCAAATGCTCAGGGAAGACATCGTCGCCGCGGGCAACTGGAATCTCGTAAGACTCGCGCACAAAAGTATCGATCTCCGGGTCGATAGCAATTGCCGCCATGATTGACCCGCCGCCAAGTACATTTAACGTCAGCGAACCGGATGTGTTCCCGAGCGCTAGATTGTGCAACTCAACGTTTGAGATATTGTTTAGCGACAACTTGTGTTCGATTTTTTTGCAGCAATCGGGTTGCGGTTCGAACGCTAACACCTGACCGCTGCGACCAACGCGGTGCGATGAATACAGTGAGAAATGACCGACGTTCGCTCCAATATCTATGCACGTATCGCCTTCTTTAAGAATTTCATCCAAAAGCAATTGTACTTCAATATCATAATACCGACCTAAAAAATATGTCTCGCGATCAGTATCATCGCTTAGGTCTAATTCCATCAAATGGCCGGTCCGTTTATTCCGCGTTTCTCTTTTCGGGGCGTCCCGCCATTTTGGGTTGAGATTGTCAACGCCGGCAATCCCAAGCGCGCGATAAATCCGTCCCCATCCCGGAAGCTCCCGGCGGATATATGGACGAAAAAGATAGGCCAGGTTGCGTGAAAGCACTTCTCTAATCCCCGCAGAATTCAATCAATGACGAACTCATACCGTTGTATTCAAAAATGCAATTGTTACGCCGTAGGCCTTGCTTTGCGTCAGAGCAACGTGTCGAAGGCCGCGCACAGCGACGGTTCAAATCGAACGCTGCCAAGCCCCGCATCGCTAAGTGATATAGCGATAAAACGACGTTAACCAAATCCGACATGGCAGTTTGGTCCTATTGATTTCACCGTAAGCGCCGGCGCTTCGGTGGCGGTCTTCGCCAATGACAATATCAGCTTGCGCGCCGGCTATAATGCGAAGCTCGGCGACTTCTATCAGAGCCACGGCACGCTCGTGTCAATCCGCGGCGAGTTCTGATTGGGCAGATTATCAGTTTTCGACTCCCAAGCGTACTCAACAATTGACCGCTGCCTCACCGTTGTGATCGCCCCCCGGTGGCGTCCAGGCAATTGCATGGCGCCGGGACCGCGCGGTTGCGGGGACGATAAAGCAGTGTAAGGCTCCGTCCATCATTTGATGAGGGAGCGAGCGATGCGAATTTTTCGAGGCCTTTGGATCATTGCCATCGGGATATGGTTTTTGGTCGAGGCCGCCGCCGCAGCTGTCGACGCGGAACATCCAGATCAAGCGCGCCCGGCGCTCGTCGAAATTTTTGACGCCTTCCTTGAGAACAAGGCGCCGGCTGCCTGGAACGCGAATTTCAATGATCCGAATGCGCCCAATCATGGGCTTCAGGATTATTCCAAAAGCGCAAACAAGGCGCGATTGAAACGCCTTCGCGATCTGCGCAAGGCGCTGAACGATCTGAACGTCGATGATTGGTCACAGCGCGACCAGGTCGATTTTCTCGCGGTGCGCGCGCAGCTCGACGCAGAGGAGTTTCGGTTGCGCGTTTCGCGCCCTTGGGCGCGCGATCCGGGATTTTACGTCGATCAATTGCTGCGTTTTGCTTTCGTCGAGTTGCCTGTCGACGGAGAAGAAAAGGCGAAGCTGGAGCGCCAACTCGCGGCCGCGTCGGTCATCGTCGAAAATGCAAAAAGTAATCTTGATTCGGTCGCGCGCGACTACGCGCTGCTGGCGATCCACAATCTGACGACGGCCGACGGCGTGGGACACGGCCATCCGTATCGCGCCGCGCCGCCCGCGGGCGTGATTGGTTGGTATGACGATCTGCGCGCGCGTGCTGCAGTTTTCCAGCCAGAACTTGTCGGCGCCGTCGATGCGGCGAAAGCGAGCATAGAAAGCTATCTGGTCTGGCTCGAAAGCGGGCTTAACGACTTCGATGAGGCGGCGGGCGTCGGCGAGGCCCATTACGACTGGTATCTGAAATATGCGAAGCTGATGCCTTATAGAGGTCGCGAACTCACATTGATCGCGGATCGCGAATGGGAGCGATTGATGTCGTTCTATGCAATCGCGCAGCATCGCAATCGCGCTCTGGATGATCTGGCGCCAGCAGACAACAAGGAAGACTATGAGCGCCGCATTAGTGAGACGGATCGGCACATCCGCGCTTTTCTCAAGAACGAAGACATCATCACGATCCCCGATTATGTTGGCGTGCTTGGCTTCAATGCGCCTTTCATTGAGCGCCCGCAGGGGTTGAATTTCTGGGAGCAGATTCAATTTCGCGATCCGCATCCCGATCATTTGCACGCAGTCATACCCGGCCATCGCTTCGACAAACTGGTTGAGGACAACAATGACCACCCCATCCGCTCACGGATCCGCGACGGCGTTCGCGTCGAAGGTTGGGCGACTTACCTTGAAGAAGCGATGCTGCAGGCCGGCGTTCTGGAAGAGCGGCCGCAGGTCGACGAGCTCATTTATCTTTTCGGAATCTTTCGCGCAGCGCGCGTGCCAGCCGATGTCGGTATGCAGTTTAACGAGATGACGGTTCAGGAAGCAGTTGATTTTATGCGCGCGAAAACACCATGGCTTGACGAGAATGTCGCGCGGGTCGACGCGGAGATCTACTTGCGCCGCCCGCCGGGATACGGCGTCGGCTACACGATCGGCGCTCTGCAGATGCGAAAACTTCTCGCGGATTACCGCGAAACGATGGGCGACGCGTTTGAAATGCGAACCTTTCACGACGATTTCATGGCGATGGGTCGTCTCCCGATATCGCTGATCCGGTGGGAAATGACGGGCCGTGACGATGAAATCGAAGCGCTTTGGGAATGGCGGCCTATTCCCGACTGATTTTGAATCGGAACTAAGGCCGCACAAGCGTTGCAATCACGCCGCCTTACGCGACCTGTCGCGCGAGCGCGCATTGCGACCAGATTTCCGAAAGCGCGGCGACCAGCTGATCAATATCTTCGTCGGCGTGCACCGGCGAGGGCGTGAAGCGCAGACGCTCCGTCCCCTTCGGCACGGTCGGATAATTGATGGGCTGAACATAAATGCCGTGATGCGCCATCAGCCAGTCGGAAATCCATTTGCACTTGACCGGGTCTTTCACCATCACCGGCACGATATGGCTTGGATTATCAAGCGTCGGAATGCCGATCGCTGCGAGTTTCACGCGTAACTTGGCGACGCGGTCCCGCTGCGCAAGACGCTCTTCATCGCTTGTCTTCAGATGTTGAATTGACGCCAACGCGCCGGCCGCGATGGTCGGGGGCAGGGCGGTCGTGAAAATAAAGCCCGACGCAAAGCTGCGGATGAAATCGACGAGCGCTTCGGAGGCGGCGATATAACCGCCCATGACGCCAAACGCTTTTCCAAGCGTGCCTTCGATGACGGTCAGGCGGTCCATCAAGCCTTCGCGTTCTGCAATGCCGCCGCCGCGCGGGCCATAAAGCCCGACCGCATGAACCTCATCGATATAGGTCATGGCGCCATATTGGTCTGCGATGTCGCAAACCTTTTCGATGGGCGCGATGTCGCCGTCCATCGAATACACAGACTCAAAAGCGATGAGCTTCGGCGCGTCGGGGTCATCGGCGGCCATCAGGCGTTCGAGGTCGTCCGTATCATTATGTTTAAATATGCGCCGCTCCGCTTTTGAATGACGGATGCCTTCGATCATTGAGGCGTGGTTCAGCGCGTCAGAGTAGACGATGCAGCCGGGAATGCGCGAGGCAAGCGTGCCGAGCGCCGCCCAGTTCGAAACATAACCGGAAGTGAAAAGAAGCGCCGCCTCTTTACCGTGCAAATCTGCGAGTTCTTCCTCAAGACGCACATGATAATGATTGGTGCCCGAAATATTTCGGGTGCCGCCGGCCCCGGCCCCGCATTCATCGACGGCCTGCTTCATCGCATCGACGACCTTGGGATGCTGGCCCATGCCAAGATAGTCGTTGGAACACCAGACCGTTACGGCGTCCGGCCCGATCTCGCCATGATTGACCGCCGTCGGGAAAGACCCGGCGCGCCGTTCAAGATGCGCGAAAACGCGATAATTGCCTTCGTCGCGAAGCTCGCCAAGCTTCGCTTTGAAGAAATCCTCGTAGTCCACAAATACGCTCCGTAGTCAGAATCGACTGCGATACTTTGCTTTTTCATCGCCGGCTTCTTCCGCCGGGATACGGCCGATATCGTTTCAGTACTTCGTCATTTTTTCTTCGAATGTCTACGCGACGTAATGGCAATTTGATCAGAATAAGCGATAGTATAATATTGATAATCATTCGCAATTTTTGTTAGATGGCTCGGCCTGGCGGCGGCTTTTGACAAGCAGGGCTTGATCGGGAAAACGGTCTTTGCGGTTCGGTGCAGATACGGAATTCCAGGCGACGACATGTTTCAGTTCAGCCAAGCCGGCGAGGTGGCGTTTACCTCTCTGCTGATATGCGAAGAGCTCGAGCTTTATCACCCGACAATCAAGGATCATGCGGCATGGATGGCGCTGCGTGAGAAAAGCCGCGCGCACTTAACGCTTTGGGAGGACGACTGGACGCGCCGGGAGACGGCGCTGACCGCCTTCAAACGTCGGCTGCGGGCTTGGGAGCGCCAGCAGCGTCAGGGCGTTGGGCTCTCCCTGTTTGCGAGACGCCGCGCAGACAGTGAGCTGGTGGGCGGCGCAACGGTGTCCAATATCAGGTTGGGCGCGTCGCGATCAGGCATTCTTGGCTATTGGATCGGCGCGCCCTTCGTCGGCCGCGGCTATGGCGCGCAAGCCGTGCGCGCGGTGGTCGACCACAGTTTCGACGCGCTGTCGCTCAACCGGCTGGAGGCCGCCTGTCAGCCGGAAAACGCCGCTTCGCGGGCCTTGCTCACGAAACTGGGCTTTCGCCATGAAGGGCTGGCGCGGGACTATCTGAAAATCAATGGGGCCTGGCGCGATCATGACATTTTCGCGCTGATCGCCCGCGATCGTTGCAGTGCAGCGCAATCCTGACGGCGCTATCGCGGCGGCTTTTTTGCAAGGCGCTTAAGCGCAAGGGTCTTGCGAAAGCGGCCCGCGCTTGTGATGATGTGACTTAATAACTCGGGGCGAGCGCGCCTTTTCCGCGCTCAGTGTGGAAGGGGATGCTCGCGTTGCGCCTTTGTCGCGGCGCGAACAAGGCGGTGGGGTAACATGATTGCAATCTCGGCTTCCGGCGTTGCCGCCGTTCTGGTGGATTCCGGTGCTGGCGTTACGGCGCTCGGCAAAGGCGCCATTGCGGGCGCGCTCATTGTTGGCGTTGCGTTTCTTGCAGGCTTTGCGGCGATCCGGCGCAGCGGGCTGGCCTTTTGTGGTTTGATTATGGTCGCCGCAGCGGCTGTTCTGGAATTTTCCTGGCTTGGCTTGACGCCGGGTCTGCCGGACGTTGGGACCACATTCGTCTTGGGTTTGTTTGCGGCGGCTGCGGCCGCGTTTTTGTCGTCAAGCATCAACGCGTCGAAATTCAACCCGATCATCGGCGGCGCGATTTTCACATTCGCGCTTATCCTCGCCGGCCTCGGCGTCATCAACTTTGTTGATCGCGTGGACGTCAAGCCGCTTTTGCAATGGGGCGCTATTTCGGTCGGCGTGATGGCCGTGATCTTGTCGGCGATGCAAGCCTTCCGCGGGGATCAAGGCGCGCGTCTTATTCTGCCTGGCGCCGCGTTGGCGACGATCGCGCCTTTTGTCGGACCGCTATCCGTTGTGGAAATCGGCGCCGCAGGATTACTGCCTCATGGCCTATTTGCATTGGGTGTTTTGGCCGCGAGCCTTGTTGCGTTGACGGATCTTGGCGGGGCTGCCGGGCGCGCGCCCGTTTTCGGCGCCGACTTGAATTCCGCGCCGGCTTTTTCGCCAGGCGCTGACAAAACGCACGGCCGCGCCGGCGCGCAGCGCCAACGCGCGGAAATCGTTATCGATAGCGCGCTTGGGCGCGTGCTCGATTACGCCGGCGTCGCCATTTGGGATTGGAGCCCGGACGAGATCGATCAAACGGAGTCATTGCCCGAACTCCTCGGCGCTGACTCAAATGCCGGGTTCACGCCGGAGGCGATGCGGAACTTTATCCATCGCGATGATCAGAAACTGCTTGAGGATGAAGTCTTGGCGGCCAAGGACGGGCCTTTCGACGTGCGCCTAAAGCTCTTTGACGGTCGCGCCGTCCGAATGCGCGGAGCGCGCGCGGCCCACGAAGAGGCGCACGAGATTGAAAGGATTGTCGCGTTCATCGAACTCGTCGGCGCTGAAATGGCGCCCGGCGCCGGCGATCCCGCGGCTTTGTCCGGCGCACTTTCGACGGCCGTGAACACGGCGTCGACGGATATTCAGTCTTTCGACGTGAAAGAGGTTGTCGCTGCGTTCCAGCCGATTTTGTCGCTGCAGGATATGTCGGTTGTCGGTTATGAAGCGCTTGCGCGCCTCGACGGGGCCGAAAGCGATGCTGCATCAGTGATCCGGGCCGCCGCGCATGCCGGCAAATCAAGCGAGCTTGCAATCTCTATGCTTGATCAGGCGGCTGAGCATCTGGCCGCAAAGCGCAAGCAGGACAAAGGGAATGGCCCTTTCTTCGTCGCCATGAATGTTTCATGGAGCCAGATGAAAGACCCGGCCTTTGCGCGATCCGTCGAAGACGCATTCAAACGGAATGGTCTTTCCAAAGGCGCTATTGTCTTGGAGCTGACAGAGGGCGAGGCGATCGGCGACGCCGCCGCTGCGACGCCCGTTTTCGAGAAATTGCGGAAGATTGGCGCAGGACTGGCTTTCGACGACTTTGGCGCCGGCTTTTCGTGCCTCGCCAATTTGCGGAAATACGATTTTGATTACCTGAAGATCGACAAGTCCTTCGCTGTCGACCTGACCGCCGACGCGGAAGGATCGAAGATTGTGCGCGCGCTGGCGGGTCTCGGCCGCGACATGGGCCTCAAGGTCATTGTCGAGGGCGTTGAAAGCCGCGAGACCGCGAAGGCGGCGGCGAAGCTTGGGTGCGCGTACGGCCAAGGCTTTGCCCTTGGCAAGCCGGACCGCGCCAAGCAGTCGCGAAAAGCAGGCGCATCCGCCAACCGGGCGGACCGGCCTGAAGCAATGGCGGGCGATGCGACGGATTTGACGGACTACAAAGCGGAGACCGATAACGCCTTGCCGAAACCGAAAGTCATTTCCGAGCCGGCTGACGGCGGCAAGTCGACGCGCTGGCTGACGCGGCGCCGCAGTTTTTAGCGCTCAAGCTTGCGTAATACCCGCGCGATCAATTCAGCGGCGTTTCAAGATCACGCGGCGCGGCCCATTCTTGTGACAACATGGCGCTCGTCACGCCGAGTTTGGAAAGCGCCTTGCGCCAGGTGTCGTGTTCATCGCCGTCAAAGATGAGATCAAGATCAGCTTCGCAATGAGCCCAGGCGTTCATTGCGATTTCCTGCTCCAACTGACCGCCCGACCAGCCGGCGTGGCCGACCGCGAGCAAGAAGCGGCGCGGCGCTGAGCGCTTTGGCGCCGCCCCGGCGATATCGTTGAGAATGTCGCGCGTCGCAGTCAGGCCGACGCCGCCCGGCAGGCTGACCGTCCGGTCCGTTTGGTAATCGAGCGTGTGAAGAACAAGTCCGCGCTCGGTCTGAACCGGACCGCCAAAATAAACGTGCATATCGTTTGCGCTTTCGCGCGGCGCGATATCGAGTTGCCGGATCAATGCTTCGAAATCGGCGTCGTCAACCCGCTTGTTGATGATGACGCCCATAGCGTGATCGACGTCGTGCGCGCAGATAAGAATGACCGTGCGTTCAAAACGCGGATCACCCATATTTGGCATGGCGATCAGCATCTGACCGGCGAGAAAGTCTTGATCCTCAACGTCGCGCAGCATGTTTTTAAGTCTAGTTCGCGTTCACCGCCGACGCAATCGCGCGCTGTCGTCTAGACCGCGAAGCGCGCGCAGGCTAAGAGGCCCCTGCAAAAAAGGAGAGATCAATATGGCGATTTCCATTGGCGATCCTGTTCCCAGCGCGACGGTAATGCTCGCAAGCGCAGAAGGTCCTCAGAAGGCGGACGCCGCCGAAGTTTTAGGCGAGGGCAAGGTCGCCCTGTTCGCTGTGCCGGGCGCGTTCACCCCGACATGTTCCGCCAAACACTTGCCCGGATTTGTCGAAAAAGCGGGCGCGTTTAAAGCCAAAGGCGTCGACAAAATTGTTTGCATGTCGGTGAACGACGCCTTCGTGATGCAGGCGTGGGCGGAAAATCAAAACGCTGGCGATAGTGTTGTCATGATGGCCGACGGCAATGGCGAGTTTGCGCAGGCGCTTGATCTGACCATGGACGGGGCTGGCTTCGGCATGGGTCAGCGCTCGCAGCGCTTTTCCGCAATCATCGAAAATGGCGTCGTAAAGGCTTTGAACGTTGAAGCGCCTGGAGCCTTCGACGTATCCAGCGCCGAGCATATGCTCTCGCAGCTCTAAGCGGGATTGCCGAAGCCTGAATAACTCAAGCCGATGCGTTGGCGCCGCGGCGCGCCAGCGCATCGGCGCGTTCATTGCCCGGATCGCCGGCGTGGCCCTTGACCCAGCGCCAATCAATCGACCGGCCATCCGTCAACGCATCGAGCTCAACCCACAGATCCTTATTCTTAACCGGTTTTCGCGCCGATGTTTTCCATCCATTGCGTTTCCAGCCATGGATCCATTGCGTTACGCCGTTTTTCACATATTGACTGTCCGTATAGATCGTAACGGAAGATCCTGCGCCGACGGTCTTCAGCGCTTCGATGACCGCTTTCATTTCCATGCGGTTGTTCGTGGTCTCAGCTTCGCCGCCAAACAGCTCTCGTGATTGCCCGCCGTCTTCGATTAGGACGCCCCAGCCGCCCGGTCCGGGATTTCCTGAACAAGCGCCGTCTGTATAGATGATGATCATCGAGGAGCCGCTCCCGTCTATCAAAGCGCCGCATTCAATCGGCGCGTACCTAGGTCAGCCTGTCGACCGCAAGGGCGTGTTGAAATAGATGTCTTCGGTGGCGGTCTGCACGGTCTCGATAATCAGGGTCCTCAGCTCCGTCAGCATCTTCAGGAAATCCTCGATCAGATATTCCGGGGCGGACGCGCCCGCCGAAATCCCGATGACATCGACGTTTTCAAGCAAGGCCGCATCGAAACCGCGCGCGTCCTCGATCAATGCCGCTGATGCGGCGCCGGCGCGACGCGCCGTTTCGACCAGGCGCTGCGAATTTGAAGAGGTTTGCGACCCGAAGACCAGGAAAAGATCAACGCCTTTCGCCGCCGCGGCGGCCGCCGATTGGCGGTTGGTCGTCGCATAGCAGATATCCTGACGCGCTGGCGCGATGATGCCCGGAAAGCGCTTTTCGAGCGCGCGAATGACAATTGATGTGTCTTCGACCGACAAGGTTGTTTGCGTCACATAGGCTTTGTCGCCTGATCGGTCAGGTAATAACTCGACGTCAGAGGCCGCCTCTACCAGCGTGACTGCGCCCGCAGGCGCCTGGCCCATCGTGCCGACGACCTCTGGATGCCCGCTGTGACCAATTAGATAGACGTGACGGCCAGCGCGCGCATGACGGCGAACTTGGGCATGGACTTTGTGAACCAGCGGGCAGGTCGCGTCGATTGCAGTCATTTTGCGTTCGGCGGCGGTTGCCATCACCGAGGCGGGCGCGCCATGCGCAGAGACGATGAGGGGGCGATCGTCGGGAGCGTCAGCGAGGTCCTCGACGAAAACGGCGCCCATCGACGACAAGCGCTCGATGACATGAGTGTTGTGCACGATTTCATGGCGCACATAGACCGGCGGCCCGAAATCGGCCAACGCTTCCTCGACAGTGCGAATGGCGCGTTCGACGCCAGCGCAAAATCCGCGCGGCGATGCGAGACGAACCCTCAGCTTGGGTTTGCCGGCGGACGCCATGGCTGTATTTCCCTCCGCTCCGACGGATCTTCACATTGCGCAGTGCGGCGCAACTCGCTACGAAACCAGTCGCATCAAAAAGCGACCGCGCCGGGGCCAAAAGAAGATGGCGGCAAGGCGATTTGTCGTTGATATATAAGGGTTCTCACTCATGCACAAAGCGACTGCCGGGGCGCTTATCGCCGCACTCGCCGCGACCTCGGCCTGTTCGAGCAGCAGGCCCGATCGGGAAGCCAATCCCGCGCCGTGCCCGAATATTGTCGTCCTGTCAGACGCGGCTCGGTTTATTGAATTCAATGGCGAGGAGCGCGTCGAAGACGTCGCCTTTTCCGGCGAATTCACGCGTGCGGAAATTGCCTGCCGTTACTTTGCTGATGAGCCGATCGATGCCGAGGTTGAGCTGGAGATGGCCTTCGGCAAGGGGCCAAAGGCCGACCAGGACGACAAGGTCTTCAATTACTGGGTGGCCGTGGTCCGCCGCGATCTCGAGGTCATCACCAAAAAGGAGTTTTCAACTCCTGTAAAATTCTCGGAAAAGCGGCGCGTGGTCGTCATCGAAGATGAGATCGACAAGATTATCATTCCGCGGGCGAATGAGGGAATGTCCGGCGTTAATTTCGAAATAATTGTCGGTTTTTCTTTGACGACAGAACAGGCGATTTTTAATCGGTCCGGAAAAAGCCTCAAATTTCCAAATCTTAAATGACGTTACTTGATAAGTTGAGCGAAGAGCTCGGGGGCGCTTTCGAGGCCGCCGGGCTTGATCCGGCGCTGGCGCGGGTGAAATGGGCCGACCGCCCGGATCTTGCGCAGTTCCAGTGCAACGGGGCGCTCGCGGCCGCGAAGGCGGCGAAAAAAAACCCGCGCGATCTGGCGCAAGATATCGCCTCAAGCCTTGCCGGCGCGGCGACGTTCCGCGAGGTCTCGATCGCGGGCCCTGGGTTTATCAATCTCTCCATTGACGACGCCTGGCTGGCGCGCGCGCTCGGCGATGAGACATTCGCGTGGCGACGGTCCGCGCCTGAGACCGTCGTCGTCGATTATGGCGGCCCGAATGTCGCCAAGCCGCTCCACGTCGGTCATTTGCGGGCCGCGATCATCGGTGAAAGCTTGAAGCGCATTGCGCGGGGCGCCGGCGATACGGTCATTGGGGACGCCCATCTCGGCGATTGGGGTCTGCAAATGGGCCAGCTGATCTCCGAATTGGAGATCCGCGAGCCGGGCCTAATCTATTTCGATCCAGAACATGACGGCGACTATCCAGCCGAGCCGCCGATCACGCTCGCCGACTTGGAGGCGATGTACCCGGCGGCGTCCGCGGCGTGCAAGGCGGACCCCGCGCGCGCTGAGCTGGCGCGCAAGGCGACCAAGGCATTGCAGGACGGCAGGCCCGGATATCGTGCGCTGTGGCGTCATTTTGTCGATCTTTCCGTAGCGGCGATGAAGCTCGATTACGGCGATCTCGATGTCACCTTCGACCTGTGGAAGGGCGAGGCCGACGCTGCGCCGCTCGTCGACGATGTCGCTGCGGATCTTCAAGCCAAAGGGCTGCTGGAGCGATCCGATGGCGCGGAGATCATTCGGGTCGAACGTGCGGATGACAACAAGCCGATTCCGCCGATTATCTTCCGCAATTCGCAAGGCGCGGTCGGCTATCATGCGACCGATCTCGCCACCATCCTCGACCGCGTCCGCGATATTCAGCCAGACCGGATGCTCTATGTCGTCGATGCGCGCCAGCGTCTGCATTTTGAGCAGGTGTTTCGCGCAGCAGCGATGGTCGGCTACTTCCCCGAAGGCCGGATGGAGCATTTGTGGTTCGGCACCATGAACGGCAAGGACGGCAAACCCTTCAAGACTCGCGAGGGCGGAACCCTGAAATTACGCGATTTCATTGACATGGTGACGGAAAAGGCGCGCGAGCGCATCGAGGAAAACGGCATCGCCGAGCGGGTAACGCCTAAGGAGGCGGAGGAGATCGCCCGCCGCGTCGGCGTTTCGGCGTTGAAATTCGCTGATCTCTCCAATCCGCGCACAAGCGACTATGTCTTTGATATCGACCGCTTCACGGCGTTTGAAGGCAAGACCGGGCCGTATCTCCTCTATGCGCGTGCGCGCATCCGCTCGGTGATAGAAAAAGCGGCGGCCGCCGGCGTCGGTGAGGCCGGCGAGGCGTTGATTGTTGCGCCAGAAGAGCGCGATGTTGCGCTTGCGCTTCTCGGCTTTGGCGACGCCCACCGCGACGCCTATGAGAAGCGGCTCCCACATATGCTTTGCGATCACGCCTATCGCTTGGCGCAGGCCTTTTCCAAGTTCTACGCCGCGTGCAGAATAACCGATGAAGCCGATAATGCTGTTAGAAAATCACGTCTCGGTTTAGCCGTCCGCGTCGCTGACCAACTCGATAAAGTTTTTGACCTGCTTGGCCTGTCCGCCCCGGATCGTATGTAGTCTGACAATTTGTTGCGCGGGCGCAACACCAGCTTGCAATCGCAAGTTACGGCTTTGTCATAATCGCGAGGCGGCCGCGCGTACGCATCCAAGGAACATTAATCCTTGCAGGCAACTCGCCATTTTTCGGCGGATATTTCAAACCGTCCGTATGCGGCAGCAGGAAAATGCGCATCAGGGACGGAGGTGTCTAACTTTGTCGCAGCCTGTTTTGTGACTTCGTTTGTCACGAAGGTGTCACTTCCGCTTTCTATCCGCATCGTGTGTTCCGGGTCGCTGGGGCGACGCGCAGTACAGTTTTTCCTTCTACAGCTTGGGGTTCAAAAAATGAGATTAATGAAAACGCTCTCCGCGAGCGCGGCTGCGATCGCGCTCACGACGGGCTTTGCAACGGTTGTTTTGACGACACCCGCCGAAGCGCAGCTCACAACATCGGAAATGCGCGGCACAGTCACCAGCGACGCGGGCGCGCCAATCGCCGGCGCGACGGTTACGATCGTCGATACGCGTACAGGCGCGGCGCGCAGCGCGACGACCAATTCCAGTGGCGCGTTTTCTGCGCGCAACCTCGTCGTCGGCGGTCCATACTCAGTCACCGTGTCAGCCGACGGCTTTCAGCCGGAGCGTCTCGACGGCGTCTCCGTCGCTCTCGGCGGGGTCTCGAACCTCTCGATTGATCTTGCGAGCGGGGCGTCGTCTGGCGACGTGATCGTCGTCACCGCGTCACGGGCTAACGTCCAACAGCTCGCGATTGGTCCCAGCGCGTCGTTCAACCTGGAAACGCTTGAAGCCTTTCCGTCAATTGACCGCGATATCCGCGACATCATCCGCCTCGATCCGCGCGTCATTATCGATGGCACGAACGATGACAACATCTCCTGTATTGGCGGCAACAATCGTTTTAACTCGTTTACGATCGACGGCGTGCGCTCGGCTGATGGTTTCGGCTTGAACGCCTCGGGCTTCCCGAACCGCAATAACCTGCCGTTGCCCTTCGACGCCGTTCGCGAAACGGCGGTTGAGTTTTCGCCCTTCGACGTCGAATACGGCCAGTTCACCGGTTGTAATATCAACGTCGTCACCAAGTCGGGCACCAACGAATTCAGCGGCGCCGCGTTTGGCGTGTTCAATAATGACGGTCTGACGGGATCGACCATCGACGGCGACACCGTCAGCAGCGGCGAGTTTCGCGACTGGAATTGGGGCGCGTCGCTTGGGGGTCCAATCATCAAAGACAGGCTTTGGTTCTTCGCCGCCTATGAAGAAGTGCAAGATGGCGGTTCAGTTGTCAGTGATGGGCCAGTTGGCGCCGGTTTCGCCAATGAGGACTTCCTTTCGCTAGAGACCGCCAACGAGCTCGACGCGATCTTGCGCGACGTTTATGGCCGCGAATCCGGCGGCATCGCCCGTCTTTTGCCTGACGAAAGCCGCCGCATCCTCGGCCGCGTTGACTGGCAAATCAATAACGACCACCGCCTCGAATTCACCTACTCTCGTCTGCGTGAAGAGCGTCAAGATGAAGATGACGCCTTCGGACGCTTTAATGACTTCACGTTCCTCGACAATTTTGAGATCGAAGGCACCGAAACCGAGAACTACTCAGCGCGTCTCTTCTCGCAGTGGACGGATCAGCTTTCGACGGAAATCCGCGCGTCGCGCATCGACGTGCAGGATCTTCAAGACCCCGTCGGCGGCGGCGAAGCGCAAGATCCGAACCCGCTTCCGCGTCTCCTGATTGACGAGATTGACAATCCGAACGGCGGCACCAGCAACTTCCTTAGCGGGCCCGGCTTCAGCCGTTCCGCCAATGATCTGCAGGTCCAGATCGATCAGCTGAAGTTTGCAGCGAACTATGAAGCCGGCGACCACCTCTTTACGATCGGCTACGAGCTTGACCAGCTGGATGTCTTCAACCTCTTTGTTCAGGAAGCGACCGGCACCATCAGCTTCTTGAATATCGACGACTTCCGTAACGGCATCGCCTCCGAGATTGACGGGCAAGGTTCGTTCACCGGCGACATCAATGACGCCGCCGCTGAATTCAGCCGCTCCATTCACACGGTTTACCTCCAGGACGAATGGCGCCCGACAGATGCGCTGACCCTGACCATCGGTCTGCGTTACGACTGGTATCAGTCTGATGACCAACCGAATGCGAACCCTGTATTTGAGGAGCGTTACGGCTTCACAAACACGCAGGCCTTCGAAGGCTTGGATATCATTCAACCGCGTTTCGGCTTCAACTATGACGCTGGTTCTACGATCTTCGGTGAAACGACTTTCCGCGGCGGCGTCGGCATCTTTTCCGGCGGCGATCCGACCGTTTGGTTCGCGAACAACTTCCAGAACTTCGGCGGCGCCATTGCCGACGTTGACGAAAACGACGGTTGTACCCCGGCTGATCTTCAAGTGATCGACGGCGCCGGCAACTTCACAGGCATTCCGCAGTGTATCGTCGACGCACAAATCGCGCAGGCGTCCGCGAATTTGGGTCCGGTGAACGCGATCGATCCAGACTTCGAAATCCCGTCGCTCATTCGCTACAATTTCGGTTTCAATCACTTTACCGACTTTGGCGGGTTCGCCGGCGGTTTCTTTGACGAGTGGAACGCCCAGGTCGACTTTATCTACAGCCAGCGTCGCAACTCAGCGGTCTATCAGGATCTCGGTTCCGCTCAAATCGGCACCGCGCCTGACGGACGTCCGATTTTTGAAGAAATCGACCCTCGACTGACCGGGTGTAACGCCCAGTTGATTGGGATCAATAGCGGTTTTGAAAACGTCACGCCTGAATGCTTTGCGGACGGCGACGTTAACCAGCAACTCATTCTGACGAATGTCGAAGGCGATCAAGGTCGCTCCATTACCGCGTCGCTTGGTCTTTCGAAGCTCTATGACTTCGATGTCGCGAACGTCCCAAGCAGCTTCAACTTCAGCTTTGGATACGCTTTCACCGACAATAACGAGCGCAGCCCGCTGACAAGCTCTACGGCCGGTTCAAACTTTGAAAACGTGTCAGTCGTCGATCCCCGTAATATACCGCTTGCGGATTCGCCGTTCACCAATCGTCATAACGTCACGATTGGCGCAACCTACTCGATGGAGTTCATCAACGACCATCCGACCCAGATCAGCCTGTTCTACAACGCTCGTGACGGTCGGAACTTCAGCTACGTATTTGAAGACGGGTCAGGGACCTTTGGCGAGTTCGACGACAATGAAGACCGGGCGTTGCTTTACATTCCGCTCGTTGACGATCCTATCGTCACCTTCGATTCGGCCGCAACCGAAGCTGATTTCAATGCATTCGTGGCTGAAAACGGCCTAGAAGGGTTCCGCGGTCAAATTCTTCCGCGAAACGCATTCCGGGATCCTTGGAACCACGATATGGACATTCGGTTTGCTCAATCCCTGCCGGGTTTCTTTGGTTCAGACCGGTTCCAGGTATTTGCTGACATTGAGAACTTCCTCAACCTCATCGATGACGGCTTGAATACGTCTGAACGGTTCGAACGCGGCGACGCAATCGAGGGCGTTCCAGTCATCGAAGCCGAAATTGATGGCGATCAATTCGTGTACAGCAATTTTGATTTCGGTGGTCTCGAACAGGAAGTTGACGACTCAGTCTGGGCTGTCCAGTTCGGCGTTCGGTACGAATTCTAAGTAGCGTTCCCCTCCCAATAAACGAGAAGGGCGGCCCCCGGGCCGCCCTTTTTCATTGGTTGATCGTATGGAACGCCGGCGGTGTCGCCGCGCGCGAGCGTGCGAGCCCTATTTACCGATCAGCCGCAGGAAGCGCTCTTCCGCCTTGTGATCGCTCGCAAACTCGCCGGTCATCGCCCGCGTCACGCAGGCGACGTCAGTCTTGTGAACGCCGCGGGTCGAAATGCACTGATGTTCGGCTTCGACGAGCACTGCGACGCCGCGGGGCTGCAGCGCCGTCTCAACGGCGTTGGCGATCTGGTTGGTCAGGATTTCCTGGCTCTGGAGGCGGCGCGCAAAGGCGTCGACGACCCGGGCCAGCTTTGAGATGCCGACAACGCGCGCGCTCGGCAGATAGGCGACATGCGCAACGCCGATCATCGGCTGGATATGGTGTTCGCAATGGCTTTCAAAGCGGATATTCCGCATCAGCACGATATCCTGGTAGCCCTCGACCTCCTCAAAGGTGCGCGACAGGATCGCCACCGGGTCTTCGGCGTAGCCGGCGAGGAATTCCTCGTAGGCGTCGACGAAACGGCGGGGCGTGTCGACGAGACCCTCGCGTCCCGGGTCTTCGCCAAAATAGGATAGAAGCGTCCTGACGGCGTCTTCGGCTTCTTCACGGGTGGCGCGCGGCGCCGGTTTCAACTGTACGGCTTCGGCTGACACGTTCAGGCCTCCTCAATGGCTTTGGCGAGTGAGATTGCTTCGAGACAGGCGAGGGCGGCCTCCGCGCCCTTGTTGCCCGCTTTCGTTCCGGCGCGTTCGATCGCCTGTTCGATGGTGTCTACGGTGAGGACGCCGAAGGAGATCGGGACCCCGGTGTCATGGGCGGCGGCCGCGACGCCGCGCGCCGCTTCACCCGCCACATAGTCGAAATGAGGCGTTGCGCCTCGAATGACGCAACCAAGGGCGACGACGCCGTCATAACGACCAGTCTCAGCGAGCTTGCGCGCAATGAACGGGACCTCATAGGCGCCCGGCGCAATGGCGAGATCGATCGCGTCGTCGTCGGCGCCATGCTGTCGCAACGCGCCCTTTGCGCCATCGACAAGGCGGTCGACGATGAAATCGTTCCAGCGGGTCGCGACGATGGCGATCCGCGCGCCGCGGGCGCTCAATTGGCCTTCAAAGCGTTTACTCATGTCTTTCCTCTTCAACCGACGGCGCTCAACGGCGCTGTGTTTTCCTGGGCGCGGCGATATTCCTGGATCGCCTTGACGGTGATGATTTTCAGCGCGTGACGGGCTGCAAAGACCTCAAGGTCAGGCAACCGCGCCATGGTGCCGTCGTCATTCATGACCTCGCAGATCATCGCGGCAGGCGTCAGGCCGGCGAGTTTTGCAAGGTCGACGCTGGCCTCTGTTTGGCCGTCGCGGGCGAGCACGCCGTCCGGATCCGCCCGCAAGGGAAACGTATGACCAGGGGTGACGATGTCGCCAGGCGTTGATGCGGGGTCGATCAGGGTCCGGATCGTGTGCGCGCGGTCGAAGGCGGAAATGCCGGTGGTTACGCCTTGCGCAGCTTCGACGGAAACGGTGAAGGGTGTGCCGAAACCGGACTGGTTCTGGTCTTTCGGCACCATCATTGGCAGACGGAACTTGTCGATTAGCCCCGGCGCCATCGCCGTGCAGATCAGCCCGCGGCCTTCCTTGGCGAAGAAATTCACCGCCTCAGGCGTCACAAAATCGGCCGCGATCGCGAGATCGCCTTCATTCTCCCGGTCCTCATCATCGACGATGATCAGGTATTCCCCGGTTTTGAAAGCGTTCACCGCCTCTCGCACGGATGCGATGCTCATCAGCGCGCTCCTTCCTTGATAAAACCGCTCTGGATCAGTGTTTCGGCGGTGATCCCGCCCTCTGCGCGCGCCCCGATCAGGCGCTCAACATATTTTGCGAGAATATCGACCTCGAGATTGACCCGGTCGCCGGCCTTCTTGCGCGGAAGCGCGATCTTGGCCTGCGTGTAATCGATCAGCGTGACGTTGAACCAGTCATCGCCGACATCAACGACAGTGAGCGAGGTTCCGTCGATGGCGATAAATCCCTTAGGCGCGATATATTTCATCAACGCAGCCGGCGTCTTGACTGTGAGCCACAATGCGTCGCGATCGGCCTTGAAAGATGAAATGACGCCCGTCGCGTCGATATGGCCTTGCACGAAATGACCGCCCATTCGCGTGTTCGGGGTCAGCGAGCGCTCAAGATTGACGGGATCGCCGGGTTTTAGATCGCCAAGATTGGTGCGCTTCAGCGTCTCCGGCGCCAGTCCTGTTGTGAAGGCGCTGTCGCCAAACGCCGTCGCCGTCAGACAAACGCCGTTGACGGCGATGGAATCGCCGAGCACGGCGCCCCTGATCACGGTCTCCGCGCGGATCTCAAGATCGAAATGATCGCCGCGCGGACCGATATTTGAAACCACGCCGATCTCTTCTACGAGTCCGGTAAACATCAGCGGTCCTCCTTGGGGCGGCGCCCGATCCAATGCTGGTCGCGGCCCGTTCGTCTGCCGGGGCTGAAGTTGAAACGCGCCGTATCCGCGAGCGCCGCGACGCCGTTCCCGCCAAAGGCCGGCTTGCCGCCGCCAATGAGCACCGGTGCAATGAATAGATGGGCTTCGTCGATCAGATCCGCGTCGAAGAATGCCCCCAGGACTGCGCCGCCGCCTTCGATCAAGAGGTGACGCACGTCGCGTTGAAACAGCGCCTCGAGAACCGCATGCGGATCGACGCGGTTCGCCTCGTTCGAAGGCAGAACTGCGATGTCGACGCCCATCTCGCGAAAGGCTGCGAGCCGCGCGGGCGGCGCGGCGGAGGTCGTCGCCAGCAGGGCGCCCGCGCCGGCTCGCTCATAGACTTTTGCGCCTGCCGGGGTTCGCGCCGTCGAGTCGAGGACGACCCGCAGCGGATGGCGCGTCTCACTGTTAAGGCGCACGGTAAGAGCTGGATCATCCGCCAACACGGTCTCGGCGCCGACCAAAATCGCGTCGGCGTCTGCGCGCAGGAGATGGCCGGCCGCGCGGCTTTCAGGCGAGGTAATCCACTGGCTTTCGCCGCCGGACGTCGCGATGCGCCCGTCAAGGCTCATGGCGCTTTTCGCGACGACGAAAGGTCGGCCGGTTTTTTGCGCATGTAGCCAGGCTTTATTCAGTTTTTCCGCGGCGTATTGCTCGGCGCCGTTGCGCACCGCGACGCCCGCGGCGCGCAAGCGGTCGGCTCCGCCTGAGGCAAGAGGGTTCGGGTCGGCGATGGCGTAGACGACTTCAGCCACCTTCGCCGCGATCAACGCCTCAGCGCAGGGGCCCGTACGCCCTGTATGGTTGCACGGCTCCAGCGTCACATAGGCTGTTGATCCGGCCGCTTCCGGGCCGGCGGCTTTGAGCGCCATGACTTCGGCGTGATCGAGGCCGGGACCTTCATGCCAGCCCTCGCCGACGATCTTGCCGTCCTTGACGAGAACGCAGCCGACCATTGGATTGGGCGCTGTCCGGCCAGACGCCCGCGCCGCAAGGTGGATCGCGCGCGACATGTAGCCCGCGTCTGCCTTTTGTTGTGTCGTCCGGGCGATGCCCATAAAAAAGCCCCTCGGCCGTCATCGGTCTAAGGGGCGACAAGACATGCAATAACGCCTGAGGCTCGCCCCCACGCATGGCGCAATGGGACCTCTGGCGTCAGCTGTCTCGAACCTTCTACCATCCGGACTGTAACCGTCGGCTCTGGGCTCTCACCAGAATCCTGCTCTTGCGCGGCCATTCGGCCTTGCATCGGCTCGCGGGCTCATCGGTAGAAACGCTAATTTCTGCCGCATTACCGCCGGTGGGGACTTTCACCCCGCCCCGAAGATTCATGCTGCGGACTATCCGCATGGCCGAATATAGGGCCTGTCAAGCGGGCTCGCAATGGCGCGCGGCGCCATGAACCGCATCTGTCGCGCGACAAACCGAGCCCCCGGCGGCGAAACGCCGCTTGTGTCCTTGCGCAGTCCCCATCACCATATCCGCCAGTCACCGGCCTCGGCGCTGAGGGGCGCCAGCCAATATTTTCAGCATTTCCTTCAAGGAGGCGCCGCCTTATGCGCACTATGATCGCTGCTTCAACGCTCGCCGTCGCCGCGGCGCTCAGCGCCTGCGGACAAGATGAGGCCAGTTCATTGACTGAGACCGAACAAGCCGGATCGCCTGACCTGTTTGCGGAGATCCCGCCCGCGGACGCCGAAAACGCGGCCGGCGATATTCTCCTTTCCGAGTATGACGGGCCCTATAGCGGCGTTCCGCATTTCGACGAAATGGACCTCGCTGGCCTCAAACCCGCCCTTCTGGCGGGCATGGCGCGCAATCTTGCTGAGATCGATGCGATCGCGGCCAATCCTCAAGCGGCGACTTTCGCGAACACGATTATTCCGCTTGAAAGGTCTGGCTCGGCGTTAGGCCGCGTTTTCACCTATTGGGGCATCTGGTCGTCGAACCTGTCCTCGCCGGAGTTCCGCGAAATCCAGCGCGAGATGGCGCCGGCGATCTCGGAGCATTTTTCGACGATCATTCAGAATGAGCAACTCTTTGACCGCGTTCGCGCCGTCTACGAAGGCGATGAGATGGATGCGCTGGACGCGGACGAGCAGCGCCTTGTCTGGCTGACCTATGACAATTTCGCGTCCAATGGCGCGACGCTGACAGGCGAGGCGAAAGAGCGGTATGCGGAAATTGAAATCCGTCTCGCCGAACTTCACACGCAGTTCGCCAACAATGTTCTGGCCGACGAAGAAAACTATGTGACGTATATTTCCGGCGATCAGCTTTCCGGTTTGCCAGGGTCTTTTGTCAAAGCAGCAGCAGCGGCCGCCGCCGAGCGCGGGCGCGACGGCGAATACGCGATCACCAATACGCGCTCTTCGATGGCGCCGTTCCTGACTTATTCCGACGAACGGGACTTACGAGAAACCGTGTGGCGCACCTACTATGATCGGGGCGACAATGGCGATGAGTTCGACAACAACGAGATTATTGCTGAGATCCTGAAGCTTCGCCACGAGCGTGTCGGGCTGCTCGGCTACGACAATTACGCGTCGTGGCGGTTGCAGAACCGCATGGCGAAAACGCCGGAACGCGCGATTGACCTGATGGAGGCGGTGTGGCCGGCGGCGATCGCCCGCGTCGAAGAAGAGGTTGCTGAAATGCAGGCGATCGCTGATGCGGACGGCGCTGACATTGAAATCGCGCCGTGGGATTACCGCTACTACATGGAAAAAGTTCGCCAGGCGAAATACGATCTGAACTCCGATGAAGTTAAGCAGTATCTGCAGCTCGACAAGCTTCGCGAGGCGATGTTCTTTGTCGCCGGCGAGCTATTCAACTTCGAGTTTACGCCGGTCGCCGAAGGGTCCGTTCCTGTTTTTCATGAAGATGTGAATGTCTGGGAGGTCTCCGATAAAACGTCTGGCGACTATGTCGGGCTATGGTATCTCGACCCATTTGCGCGCACCGGAAAACGCTCGGGCGCCTGGGCGACAAGCTACCGCTCGTTCGAGAACTATGAGGGCGGGCGCCAGACGCCGATATCGGCGAATAACTCAAATTTCGTCAAAGGCGCGCCGGGCGAGCCCGTTCTGATTTCATGGGACGATGCGGAAACTTTCTTCCACGAATTCGGTCATGGCCTCCACACCCTTTCATCGAATGCGCGGTATCCGGGGCTCAATGGCGGCGTGCGAGACTACACCGAGTTTCAATCGCAACTTCTGGAGCGATGGCTGGCGACGGACCCTGTCATTCAAAACTATCTCGTTCATCATGAAACCGGCGAGCCGATGCCGGCCGAGCTCGTCGCCAAAATCAAAGCGGCGTCGACCTTTAATCAAGGTTTCGCGACGACGGAGTATCTCGCCTCAGCGCTTGTGGACATGCGCTATCACACGACGGATCCTGAAGGCATTGACCCTGACGCATTCGAACGTCGCACCCTCGAAGAGCTTGGCATGCCGGACGAGATCGTCATGCGTCACCGCTCCCCGCATTTCGGCCACATCTTCTCAGGAGAGGGATATTCCGCCGGTTATTACGGTTATATGTGGGCGGACGTTCTAACCTCAGACGCCGCGGAAGCGTTTGTGAACGCGCCCGGCGGTTTTTACGACGCCGAACTCGCAGAACGCCTTGTCACGCATCTCTTCGCGCCGCGCAATGCTGTCGATCCGGAGGACGCCTATCGCGCTTTCCGCGGGCGCGACGCGACAATCGATGCGCTGATGCGAGACCGCGGCTTTCCGGTTCCGGGCGGCGGCGCGGGCGGCGAGTCCAGCACAGCGGACTGATTAATCGCCCCAGACCGCTTCGACGCGCGCGTCGCGCCGGCATCCGGTGCGATAGAACTGATAGCGCCGTGGATTTTTCTTGTAATAGTCCTGGTGATAATCTTCCGCGATCCAAAACGCATCGAGTTCGCGGACGGGCGTTACGATCGATTGCCCGAGTTCTTCTTCGGCCGCGGCGACGGCCGCTTCGGCGGTTTCTTGTTGCGCCGGGTTCTGATGAAAGATGGCCGTGGTGTACGAATATCCGCGGTCGCAGAACTGCCCGCCATCGTCGAGCGGGTCGATATGCCGAAGAAAATAGTCGGTCAGCTCGCGATAGCTGATTACTGAGGGATCGAAGGGCGCGCGCACGACCTCCAGATGGCCCTCATGATTGCGATAGGTCGGGTTCTGGCTTTCGCCGCCGGCGTAGCCGGAGACGACGTCGCCAACACCGTCGAGCTTTTCGAGGTCCGCCTCAACGCACCAGAAGCAACCGCCGGCGTAAACAGCCGTCTCCCATTTGTCATTTGGCGCTTCTGGCGCCGCAGCCGCACTTGTCTCAGGCTCGGCCGCACAGGCCGCCGACGCTAAAAGAATCGCAGCAACAGCGGCGGCATCTTTAAAACGCTCAAACATCTTTCATCCTGTTTTTTAAGCTCTTTATGGGCGCGATTTTCAGGGGCGCAAGGGATGAACCAGGACCTCAACCTGATTTGATCGAAAACCGGCGCAGGAATGGCGCGCCCGGTATATCACTATGCGTTGCAAAGCCGCTCGATTTCCGGTTACGTCCCTCCCGCCGCAGGGGATGCGGCGCTGAACACGGTGCGTCCTCATGAATAAGTTTATACGGGCCGCCGGCGCCGCCGCCGCGCTTGTCCTCGCCGCTTCATGCGGGGATGCGGGCACTGGGCCGGCTTCGCAATCACAGGTTACTATGACTACAAAACCCTTTGCCGAGGCCGCTGAAATCGACGCGCCTGACGTTGAAAAGAGGCCAGTTGAGTACACCCAACATGGGATTACGCGCACCGACAACTACGCCTGGTTGCGCGATGCGGAGTGGCAAAAGGTCCTGCGCGATCCGACTGAGCTAGACGCCGATATTCGCGCGGCGCTCGAGGCGGAGAACGAGTATTACGAGGCGGTCACCGACGACCTTGGCGACCTGCGCGACGCGCTGTTTGCTGAAATGCGCGGTCGGATCAAAGAAGACGACGCCAGCGTGCCGCAACCCGACGGCGAATGGCGATACTGGGTTCAATACCGCGAAGGCGGCGAGTACCCGATTTATGTCCGCTCGCGCCTCGATGGCTCTGATGAGCAGGTAATCCTCGACGGTGATGCAGAGAGCAAGGGCAGCGATTTCTTTTCTATCGGCGCGGTTGATCACAGTCCGGACCAAAGTCTTGTGGCCTACGCCGTCGACCGCTTGGGCTCGGAATTCTACACGATCACGGTGCGAGACATCGCATCTGACGAAGACCGCGGCGACGTCATCGAGAGCGCCGATGCGTCGGGTGCGACGTGGAATGCTGACTCATCGGGCTTCTTCTATGTCGAGCGCGACGATAATCAGCGGCCGGTTCGCGTGCGCTATCACGCGCTTGGCGACGACCCGGCGGACGATGTCCTGATATACGAAGAGGACGATCCGGCGTTCTTTCTGTTCGTCGCCAAGAGCCAGAGCGGCGATTACATCTTTATCTATTCCGGCAGCCAGATCACGAGCGAGGTCCGCGCGATCCGCGCCAATGATCCACTGGCCGCGCCGATGCTCATCGCCGAGCGCGACAATGGCGTTGAATATGACGTTGAGCATTATGGCGATGAATTCATCATCCGGACCAACGCCGATGATGCTGTTGATTTTAAACTCGTTAAGGCGCCAATCTCGTCCCCAGGCCGCGAGAATTGGCGCGACTGGGTCGGGCATGAGGCAGGGCGGTACATCGCCGGGTTTGTTCCGTTTAAAGACTATATCGTCCGGTATGAACGCTCGGACGCGCTGCCGCGTCTCATCGTTTCAGATTACGACGGGGCCGAACACGCGATTGAGTTCGAGGAAGAGGCTTTTTCGCTCGGACTAAGTGCCGGCTATGAATTTGACACCTCGACTGTACGCTTTACGTATGAGTCCCCGTCGACGCCCGAACAGACGTTCGATTACAATATGGAGACGCGCGAACGCGCTCTTTTGAAAACGCAAGCCGTTCCGAGCGGCCACGATGCTTCGCTTTACATCGTCGAGCGCATCGACGCGCCATCGAAAGACGGCGCGAGCGTGCCGGTCGTAACCTTGCGGCTGAAGTCGACGCCTGTCGATGGTTCGGCGCCAGTCCTTCTCTACGGCTACGGATCCTATGGCGCGTTCATCCCCGACAGTTTTTCGACCAACATTCTCTCGCTCGTCGATCGCGGCGTGATTTACGCGCTCGCCCATCCGCGCGGCGGCTCTGCGAAGGGCCGCCAGTGGTATCTCGACGGCAAGCTAGAGAAGAAAACAAACACCTTTTATGATTTCGCCGCCGCAGCCGATGCACTCATCGAAAAGAACTACACATCGCAAAAGAAGATCGTGATTTATGGCGGCAGCGCCGGCGGGTTGCTTGTCGGCGCGACGGTCAATCTGCGCCCTGAATTGTTTGCCGGCGTGATCGCGGCGGTGCCTTTTGTCGACGTGATCACCACGATCTCAGATGCGGACCTGCCGCTGACCCCGCCGGAATGGGAGGAATGGGGCAATCCCATAACCTCGGTTGAGGAATATGGCTGGATCGCCGAGTATTCGCCTTATGAGAACATCAAAAACGCCGACTATCCGCCGATTATGGCGACGGCCGGCCTGACCGATTACCGCGTTACCTATTGGGAGCCGGCGAAATGGATTGCGCGGCTGCGCGATGACGCATCCGGCGGCCCTTTCGTCCTGCGCATCAATATGGAGGCCGGGCATGGCGGCTCAGCGGCGCGTTTTGAGCGGATGGAGGAGCGCGCTCACCTTTACGCCTTCGCCTTAAAGGCGCTGGAAAAGGCCGACGCAGAGCCGGTTTCTCACAAGAAATAGGACGGGCGCCGGCGCCGGCGACGCCATTACACCCAAAAAGCGGTCAAAAAGGCCCCACAGAGCGATGCCGCCCGGCCTGGTCGTTCCTTTAAAATATTGAATATAAACGATATTTTCTAGTCGTTCATAGTTTCTTAACCTAACAGCGCCGGCCTGTGACGCCCATCACAGCGCAAAATCGGCCCTGATCTTAACTTTCTCCTCGTTGGCGGCGCGAAACAGCCGGTCGACAAAACAAAGGAGAAAAGATCATGGGCGCACTCGAAATCATCATCTTCGGTTTCATCGCAACGAACGCGATCCTTGGCGCCTCCAGCGTTTTTGTCATCAAGCGCTAAGCCCCACGACGCTGACCAACAGCGCGGCGAAAGGAGAAACGGACATGCTTTTAGAGCCCATCCTATTCGGCGTTCTCGGCGCATCGGCCTTCGGCCTCGCACTGATGCTCACCTTGTTTATCGGCGAGCGTTGACACCCTCCAGGCGGGCCTAGCCCCGGCCCGCCAAACCTGGCCCAAGCCGCCGGCCCTCCTTCCACTCGCTCAGCCGGCGCCAGGGGGAGACGGCGCGTCCTTTCTGGGGGAAGGGCGCGCCGACCTTCTTTTCAAGCCAAAACATTTGTTAACAGGCGCAGTCATGGGATACGCTTGGGCCATGCGTTCGAGCGAGGCCAGGCAACCATGACGGCGATCGCAGACAGCTTAAAGTGGGAATTGCGCCGCCACGCGTTTTTCGCGGCTCTCAGCGACGATCAACTGGAAGGTCTTTTATCGGCGGCGCGCGCAACGGTTTTCTCTTCTCGCAAGCAGATTTTCGCGCAGGGCGACGAAAGCGATTGCCTCTACATCATCCTGTCGGGCCGTATAAAAATCAGCGTTTATTCAGACGCCGGCAAAGAAACGGTTCTCGCTTTTATTGGCGAGAACGAGATCTTGGGCGAAATGGGCGTCTTTGACGGCGGCGCGCGCTCGGCTTCGGCGACGACCCTCGACGAGACCCGGGCGATGCGGCTCTCGCGTCAGGACATCGTCAATTTTCTAAAAGACAATCCAAGCGTCGCGCTCCACATCATTGCGGCGCTGTCTCAGCGGTTGCGGGAGACGAACAAGCACCTGGAAGACATTGCGACGCTTCCTGGCGCGCCGCGCCTCGCCCGCGCGCTCCTGCGCTTGTCAGAGCTTTACGGGAGCGATCAGGAGGATGGGTCGGTTCGCATCGACATCAAGGTCTCCCAAGGCAATCTCGGCGCTCATGCGGGCCTGATGCGGGAAAATGTGAACCGCCAGATGAAAGTCTGGCAATCAGAGGGCGTAATCAAGAACGAAGGCGGGGTGATCACGCTTCTCGATCCAGAAAAGTTGAAACAGCTCGGCATCGAATGACGAGCCGGCTATTTCGCTGGTCAGTTTTTCCGGCCGCGTTGGCGCAGCGTGCGGCCTGCGCCGATCGCGTCCTTTCCGAATTTTGAGCGTATGGCGTCGACGGCGCCCTCCTGAGCCGCGATCCTCTCCAGGTCAGCGTTGAAAAGATCGCTTGTCGCCGCGCCGGTCTCTGGCGACAGGGTTGAGAACCCGACGCCGATAAGGCGCCAGGAGCCGCCGGGCGCGGTCTCGCGCAACAGGCCCTTGGCGACATCGAACAAGACGCGCGCGAGATTGGTCGGCGCCCCAAGCGATTTCCGCCGGGTCGAGGTTTTGAAATCCGCCGATTTTAGCTTGAAGGTGACGACGCGACCCGCAAACCCCGCCGCTTTCATTCGTGCAGAGACTTTTTCGCAAAGCTCCCACAAAACGTCTTCAAGGTATCCCGGATCGGAGATATCGCGATCAAATGTCGTCTCGGATGAGAGGCTCTTCGTCTCGCGCACCGGTTTGACGCTCCGACGATCGTCGCCGCGCGACAAACGCGCAAGACGCAGACCGAGCTCGCCATAGCGTTTCGCGAGAACGCCTTCCTCCATTTTCTGCAATTGCCCGACCGTGGAAATACCATCGGATTCCAGCTTCTTCGCCGCCGCCTTGCCGACCCCCCAGATCGCGCGAACCGGCAGCGCAGCCAGAAATGTCACGGTTTCGGCGCGTCCGATCACCGAAAATCCGAGGGGCTTGTCAAAATCAGAAGCGATTTTTGCGAGGAACTTGTTGTGGGAGAGACCGACGGAGGCGGTGACGCCAAGCTCAGCTTCGATGCGGCGCTGCAAGCGCGCCATGGTCACCGCCGGCGGCGCCCCATGGAGCCGCCTGGTGCCGGAGAGGTCGAGAAAGGCTTCATCGATGGAGATCGGCTCGACGATCGGCGTCAACGCCAGCATCATATCGCGGATGGCGCGTCCGACGGCGGCGTATTTCGCCATATCGGGTTTGATGACGACAGCGTCCGGGCAGGCGTTCAGCGCCTTGAACATCGGCATCGCCGATTTAACGCCATAGGTGCGCGCCACATAGCAGGCCGTCGAAACGACGCCCCGGACGCCGCCGCCGACGATGACCGGTTTATCGACAAGCGCTGGATTGTCCCGCTTTTCAATCGCGGCGTAAAACGCGTCGCAATCGAGATGGGCTATTTCTAGATCGAACAATTCAGCATGCCGGGTGATTCGCACGCCGCCGCATTGAGAACACTGGCGCGAATCGCCCTCGAAAACGTGGTCGCAGGCCAGACACAGGGCCGGGACTTGGCTTAATGGCATGGCTTAACAAATCGTTACCGGGCGGGCCGTTTTCCACGCGGCGCCGCGGCGGTGAGGATAAACAATCAATTAAGACCTTTGATCCAAAACGGTGAGAACGCAATGGCCGATTCGATCGCGGTGACCCGGGCGCAAAAGACCTATGATGTCCGCAATGGTGAAAACAGAAACGCCTTTAGCGCCAAAGACGGTGCTGATCGTTGAAGACAACGAGCTGAACATGAAACTGTTTCATGATCTGCTCGAAGCCCATGGCTACAACACGCTTGAGGCGCGCACCGGTCCAGATGCGCTGCGCCTCGCAGCTGAGCACAAACCCGATCTCATCTTGATGGATATTCAGTTGCCGGAAGTCTCCGGTCTCGAGGTGACGGAAAAAATTAAAGAGAATGAAGATCTGGTTGATATTCCGATCATCGCGGTTACGGCTTTCGCCATGAAGGGCGATGAAGAGCGCATTCGCCGCGGCGGATGCGAGGATTACATAGCAAAACCCATATCTGTCGGCGCCTTTCTTGAGAAAGTGAAAAGGTATTTGGACTAGGGTCTGATTAATCAGTAACCATCCCGCGGATATGGGGGCCCTATGACGGCGCGCGTTTTGGTCGTCGACGATCTCGAACCCAACGTTAAATTGCTCGAGGCGAAATTGCGCGCCGAGTATTTTGACGTTCTGGGCGCCTATTCCGGACAGGAAGCTGTCGAGTTAGCGGCTTCTGAGCAGCCTGACATTATCCTGCTCGACGTCATGATGCCCGGCATTGACGGTTTCGAGGCGTGCCGGCGCATAAAAGCCGATCCTGAGACGATGCATATTCCGATCGTTATGGTGACGGCGCTTGATCAGCAGGCGGACCGTGTTTCGGGTCTCGAAGCCGGCGCTGATGATTTTCTGACAAAACCGGTTGAGGATCTGGCGCTATTCGCGCGCGTTCGAAGCCTTACGCGTCTTAAAATGATGACCGACGAGCTGCGCGCGCGCTACGCGACCGGCAAAGGTCTTGGCGTTGTCTCCAATATCGATCTAGATGCGGAAAAGGCGGAAAACCGCATTTTCATTATCGATGATAATGAGGAGCAGAGCGAACGGCTGAAAAATGCGCTCGGCGAGGAATATCAGATCGCCGAGGAGAGCGAACCGGAAGTGGCGATTTCGAGGGCGCGATCTGGCGATTTCGATCTGATCATCGTCAATCTCTCCTTTGAGGCGATGGATCCGCTTCGCCTTTGCTCTTCAATCCGCTCCTTTGACGAAACGCGCCTGACGCCGATTCTCGCCGTCGTGCGCCAGGGCGATACGCGCAAGCTTGTTCGCGCGCTCGACATCGGCGTCAATGACTATCTGACCCGGCCTGTCGATAGAAACGAATTGGCGGCGCGCGTCGCAACGCAATTGCGCCGCAAGCATTATGTCGACCAGCTTCGCTCGTCTTTTCAGGCGAGCCTTGAAATGGCCGTCACTGACCAGCTAACCGGCCTCTACAATCGCCGCTATCTCGCCAGTCATTTGTCGGCGATGTTTGATCGCGCCTATTGGACGGGGCGCCCGCTCGCGGTTCTCATCCTCGACATCGACCACTTTAAGAAGATCAACGACACCTATGGCCATGATGTCGGCGACAAGATCATTCAGCAATTCGCAGAGCGCATTAATCGTTCCGTGCGGGGCATTGATCTCGCCTGTCGTTATGGCGGCGAGGAATTCCTGATCGCCATGCCGGATACGGATGCGAATTTCGCCGCGGTCGTCGCGGAGCGGCTGCGCCATGAAATTGCGAGCGGCAAGTTTTCGGTGAACGGCGCGCGCGACGAAGTCGCCGTGACCACAAGCATCGGCATCGCGTCGACGGAGAACGGCCCCGAAGACGACACCGCGCAAAAACTGATCAAGCGCGCTGACCAGGCGCTTTATGAGGCGAAATCTGGCGGTCGAAACTGCGTCATCAACCGCGCCGCCTGACGCAAGCCCAGCGTCCCCCGGATACAAAAAACGCCACCCAAAAGGACGGCGTTCGCTAGCGTCGCGAGCCGATTGGACGGCTTAGCTATTTGATCTTGCCTTCTTTGAACTCGACATGCTTGCGCGCAATCGGGTCGTATTTCCGCAAGACGAGCTTTTCGGTCATGGTCCGCGTGTTCTTCTTCGTTACATAAAAGAACCCGGTCTTCGCCGTTGAATTCAGTCGGATTTTCACAGTTGTCGGCTTTGCCATGATCGCGCTCCAAAGATCGTCCGCCGGTGCGGAGAGCGCCGGAAAATACGCATGCCAAAGCCAAAGTCAAGGCGGCCCGGGAGGCTAAAATTCCTGATCGGCCGCCGGCTCCGGCTCGCGCGCGATGGCGAAGCCATGCATCCTGTTGGCCCACTGCAGGCCGATCATTGCCCCCTTCGAAACCGGTAGTAGCCATGCCGTCGCCAGCGCCATCACCGGCAACCAGAACGCGAATTGCTGCCAGAGCGGAGGGTCGAAGAGCTGTTTTGACGCCAGCGCCAGAGGGATCGCGATATGGCCGACGATCATGATGGTGATGTAGGGCGGCGCGTCATCGGCCTCATGGCCGCTGATGGCGAGCCCGCACGTATCGCACTCCTCTTCGGTTTTGACATAGCTCTTGAAGAGCCGGCCGCGCCCGCATTGCGGGCATTTCTTGCGCGCGCCGCGACCCATGGCGGCGATCCAGGATCGGCCGCTGTCTTCGCCGCCAAATATTTGGGTTTCTGACGTCATGGCGGCGATATCGGCTCGTTTTTTCGGTTTGACAACCGGACCGATCATCACAGGGTTGTGTTGTTATCTGATTGGCGAGGCGGGCGCGGCGCGCCCACATTCGCGGTCATCAAAAAGAACGGCGTATGAGAGGCGCCGAAGAGGAGGGTGACATGAACATATTGCGATGGTCGCTGGCGCTTGGACTTGGCGGGCTCCTGGTATTTTTCGGCGTGATGAAGTTCACAGGCGGCGCGCATATTTTTCCGTATATCGAATACAAGGCCGCCGCGGCGAACGCGCCTTTTGCGGCGTTGGCTTATCCCCTCGGCAATTACGCAACTGGCGCTCTTGAATTGGCCGCCGGCGTTTTGCTGATCGTTCCCGCGACACGCAAACTCGGCGCGATGGTCGCGGTGTTGCCGTTTCTCGGCGCCGTCCTGTTTCATTTATCGCCTTTCCTCGGGGTGACGACCCCCGACGGATACGCCGATCCTAAACCCGTTGAAGCGCTTGCGGCGGGCGGGCCTTTCTCGCGCGGCGACTTTTCAGAAGGGGCCTCAATGGCGCTGTTCACGATCGCCGTCGCCGGCCTCATCGCGGCGATCGTCAATTACTTCATCCAACGCAGCGCGGATTAGTTTTTAAAGACGCGATCAAAAATCGTGTCGACATGCTTGGTGTGATGGCCGAGATCGAACAGCGCTTCGATCTCCGCCTTCGCCAAGTGTTTCGTGACGTCGCCGTCATTTTTCAGATTGTCGAGAAAAGCGCCTTCGCCGCGCCAGGCCGGCATCGCATTGCGCTGAACGAGCGAATAGGAGTCTTCGCGAGACACGCCGGCCTGCGTTAGCGCGAGCAATACCCGCTGCGAAAAGATGAGACCGCCGAGCCGATCGAGATTGGCCTGCATGCGCTCCGGATAGACAACAAGGTTTTCTATGACGCCGGCGAGCCGCTGGAGTGCGAAATCGAGATGCACGGTCGCGTCTGGCGCGATGCCGCGTTCTACAGACGAATGAGAGATGTCGCGTTCATGCCAGAGCGCCACATTCTCCATGGCCGGGACCACGCACATGCGGATGAGCCGGGCGAGCCCGGTGAGATTTTCTGTCAGGATCGGGTTGCGCTTGTGCGGCATCGCCGAGGAGCCTTTCTGGCCTTTGGAGAAAAATTCCTCCGCCTCCAGAACTTCGGAGCGTTGGAGATGGCGAATCTCCACAGCGAACCGCTCGATTGACGACGCGACGACGCCAAGCGCGGCGAAGAACGCTGCATGTCGGTCGCGAGGGATGACCTGAGTCGAGACAGGCTCGACGCGCAGGCCCATTTTCTCCGCGACATAAGCTTCCACCGACGGATCGACATTTGCGAATGTGCCGACGGCGCCGGAAATGGCGCATACCGCAATCTCTTCGCGCGCCGTCGCCAACCTTTCGCGCCCGCGCTGAAACTCAGCATAGAAGGTCGCCAGTTTAAGCCCGAACGTCGTCGGTTCGGCGTGAATGCCATGACTGCGCCCGACGCAGATCGTGTCCTTGTGTTCGAACGCGCGGGTCTTCAACGCCGCCAGCACCCGGTCGACGCCAGCGATGAGTATATCGCTGGCGCGGGCAAGCTGGACCGAAAGGCAGGTATCGAGAACGTCCGAAGACGTCATGCCCTGATGGACGAAGCGCGCCTCTGGCCCGACGAGCTCTGCGAGATGGGTGAGGAACGCGATGACGTCGTGTTTGACCTCGCGCTCAATTTCGTCAATCCGCTCAGGATCAAAGACTGCTTTCGCGCCCTGATCGGCGACGCGCTTGGCTGCGTCAGCGGGGATCACGCCGAGTTTAGCCATCTGCATTGCGGCGTGCGCTTCGATCTCGAACCAGATTCGGTATTTCGACGCCGGCGACCAGATCTCCGCCATCTCGGCGCGCGCATATCGTTTGATCATGATTGAAACTCCCGTACGAGTTTAGTCTTCGCGGTCCGGGTTCAGCGGCGCGTCAGCGTCCAGCGTGCCAAGCGGGGCGTCGCCTGTTTCGCGATCGTCGTTACGGCTGGCGCGGATCCAGAGACCCGTTCCAACGCCGATCGCAAAAGCGGCGAACAAAAGCGCCCACATATGTATGGCGAGCCAGATCATGCGTGGGGTGTCTACTGCTATGGGCCGTCCGAGATTGCAAACTGAATTCGCCGGTTAGCGGCACGACCGTCAGCGGTCTGGTTCGAGGCGACGGGCTCGTTCTCGCCTGCGCCGCGGGTCGCGAGCCGGTCGCGCGCGATGCCTTTAGCGCCAAGATAGTCGGCGACCGCGTCAGCGCGCAGGAGGCTGAGCCGCCGGTTCCGCGACGCGCGGCCGATGGAATCCGTATGTCCGATGATCTCCAGGCGAATGCCGCCGCAAGTTGTCAGCAAGTCGCTAAGTTCGTCGAGAAATCCGTGCGAGGCTGGCGCCAGGTCATTTGCGCCTAATTCGAACTGGACGGCGTTGCCGGCGATGAGGGTTCTCACATCGGCGATACAAGCTTGTCGGCGTTGCGGCTCGGCTGGGTCGGGGATGGTCGCGGCCGGCGGCGCGCCGGCGTCGCCTGCAGGGCCGGGCGTGCGCCCCGGCGCGCGGATATCGTCGATAACGCGAAACCCCGGAGGCGGCGACGCCAGAAGGTCTAGGACAGCGCCGGCGTCGGCGGCGTCGCGCAGCGTTCCCGATATGGTGATGACGGCGTTTTCAATGGTGACGGCGCCGTCCTCAAGCCTCGTCAGCGCGCGAAGCGCCAGTCCGGCCGCCGCGCGCCAGTTCTCGCCGCCGGCCGCGCCGCGGGCGACCTGCACGCCGCTCGTGATCTCATCGTCGCGAAAGAGATCGCGCATGTCGGCTTCGATGGCGGCGAGCGCCGCTTCGTTCGGCGCATTGCCCGACAAAATGACGGCGCCGGCATAGCGTTCGGCGACCCAGATATGCGGATCTGCGATGGGCGGCAGAATTTCGACAGCGTATCGAACGCGGGTGAAGGGCCCGGCGGGACCGTCGCCGCGTCCGAACTCGGCCTTAAGACGGTCGAGCTCGGCTTCGCTCTCCGCATCGCCGGTCATAGTGATCGTCTGCCCATCAAGCCGCGTTTGCGCCCAGGCGCGATCCTCGCCCAGCCGTTCCTCCGCCAGCGCCGACAATTTCTCGACGGCCGCCGCTTTCGACCCCGGCAACGGATCCACAAATTGCGCGGCGAGGCCAAGCGCGCAGACGATTGCTGCGCCGACAAAGAGTTTGGCGATCGCTGTCATGAAGCCGCAGTCGCCGCGGCCTGTATCACCATTCGAGGATCACCTTGCCCGACTGGCCAGACCGCATGATGTCGAAGCCCTTCTGAAAGTCATCGACGGGGAAGCGGTGGGTCAGGATCGGCGAAAGGTCGAGGCCAGCTTGCAGCATCGCGCCCATCTTGTACCAGGTCTCGAACATGCGCCGTCCATAGATGCCTTTGATTTCGAGCCCCTTGAAGATCACCTTGTCCCAGTCGATCCCGGCGCCGTTGGGCATGATGCCGAGCATTGCGACCTTGCCGCCGTGATTCATCGTCTCAAGCATTGACTGGAACGCCGAGGGCACGCCGGACATTTCTAGGCCCACATCGAAGCCTTCCGTCATCTTCAGATCGCTCATCACGTCTTTCGGGGAGTCCTTTGCGACATTGACCGCGCGTGTTGCGCCCATCTGCGTCGCAAGGTCGAGACGAAAGTCGTTTACGTCGGTGACGACGACATGGCGCGCGCCCACAAAGCGCGCGATCGCCGCCGCCATGATGCCGATGGGCCCGGCGCCGGTGATGAGGACGTCCTCGCCAACAAGATCGAAGGCGAGGGCGGTGTGGGTCGCATTGCCGAAGGGATCGAAAATTGCGCCAAGATCGTCAGAGACGTCGTCGGGCAGGCGATAAACGTTGAAGGCGGGCACGGCGACATATTCCGCGAAGGAACCGGGGCGGTTGACGCCGACGCCGACCGTGTTGCGGCAAAGATGGCGTTTGCCCGCGCGGCAATTGCGGCAAAAGCCGCAGGTGACATGGCCTTCCGCCGAGACCCGGTCGCCGACCCTGAAGGTCGCGTGTTCGGGATGGACTTCGGAGCCGATGTCGACAACCTCGCCGGAGAATTCATGGCCGACGGTCATCGGCACAGGAATCGTTTTTTGCGCCCAGTCGTCCCAATTATAGATGTGCACATCCGTGCCGCAGATCGCTGAGCGCTTCACCTTGATGAGAACATCGTTCGGGCCGATTTCCGGGCGCGCCGTATCGGCGAGCCAGATGCCTTCTTCCGCTTTCGCTTTCATCAGGGCTTTCATGGACATTCCTTACGCTAATCTTGCCTTACGCTAATCTCGCCATTCAAAAACGAGCGATGCCGCCACCGGGACCGCCGGCGTAATTGACGGTAACCCGGCAAGCTCCATGAGCTTGTTGACGCCCGCGATCAGATTGAAGTCGTTTGCGTAGAGGATGACCGGATCGGTTGTTTCGACAAGCACGCGGTTTTCGTCGATGCGCGTCACCGTCAGGGTTGTCTCAATGGGCGTTGTCGCGCCGTGGAGGCTGAGTTCGCCGGCAAAGTCGAGGTTTTCGCGCGCGCCGGATCCGAGATTGCTCAAGCCGTCCAGATCGATTGTTGCGGTGATCGCAGCCGTCGGGTGCTTGTCGGTCTCGAACAAATATTTGCGCATGCGTTCATTGCGGATATCGATATTGGTCTCGACGCTGTCGAGAGGAATGACGATCTCAGCGTCGCCGGACGCGCCGACCGATCCTTGCAATTCACGAAAGTAATTGCTCTCCGCGACTTCGCCGGCTTTCACCGAGATAAAGCCGATCCGCGACTCGGCAGGTAGAAGCGCCCACTCCGCGGCGGCGGGCGCGATGGAAATAAGCGTTGCGGCGAGAGCGCCAACCAGAATGCGCTTTATCATTAGACCTCCTAGGAACTACGCGGTGTCGTTTCAGCCGATCACCCCGAGCTTTTTACCGGCTTTGACGAAGGCCGTCACGGCCTGGTCGACCTGTTCGTCGGAATGGGCGGCGCACATTTGCGTGCGGATGCGGGCTTTTCCCTTGGGCACCACCGGATAGGAGAAGGCCGTCACATAGACGCCTTCATCCATCAGCGCGTCGGCCATCTCGCCGGCCTTTTTCGCGTCAGGGATCATCACCGGGATGATCGGATGCTCGCCGGGCAACAACTCGAATCCGGCCTCCGTCATTTGCGCGCGGAAGCGCTCGGCGTTGCGAAAAAGCTGCGTGCGCAGGTCGTCGCCGCGGCGAACGAGCTCCAGCGTTTTCAAGGTTGCCCCAAGCAGCGCCGGCGTCAGCGCATTGGAAAAGAGATAGGGCCGAGCGCGATTGCGCAGTAAATGCACGACGTCTTTAGACGCGCAGATATAGCCGCCCATGCCGCCGCCGAGGCCCTTGCCAAGGGTTCCGGTCAGAATGTCGACGCGGTCGGCGACGCCGCAATGGGCTGGCGCGCCCTTGCCGTCCGGTCCCAGAAAGCCGGTGGCGTGGCAATCATCAACCATGACGAGCGCATCAAATTCGTCCGCAAGCAGACAAATCTGATCGAGCCTGGCAATATAGCCGTCCATGGAAAAGACGCCGTCAGTGACAATGAGCTTCGTGCGGGCCTCGTCGGCGACGGCCTGTTCCAGTTGCGCGCGCAAGTCGCCCATATCGGAATTTGCAAAACGATAGCGCTTGGCTTTGCACAGCCGCACGCCGTCAATGATCGACGCGTGGTTCAGCGAATCTGAGATGATGGCGTCTTCAGGGCCGAGCAGGGGCTCGAACACCCCGCCATTGGCGTCGAAGCAGGCGGCGAACAGGATCGCGTCCTCATAACCGAGATAGGATGCGATCTCTTTTTCAACGCGCCGATGGAGGTCTGTCGTCCCGCAAATAAATCGCACCGACGCCATGCCGAAACCATAGTCGTCCATCGTCTTTTGCGCCGCCTCGACGATGTCGGGGTGATCGGCGAGCCCGAGATAATTATTGGCGCAGAAATTCAAGACCCGCGTCTTCGCGCCCTTGTGGTTGACCTCGATTTCCGGGCCTTGCGGCGAGGTGATTTCGCGCTCGCGCTTCTCGAGGCCCTGGCTGCGCAAGTCCTCGATTTCGCTGGCGATTCTTCGGTAAAATTCGTTGCGCATCTTGGCGTCCATCTCCCTTGCGAGTAGGACCGCCGGTGTGGCGCCGACAGTAAGGCGCTGTCAATGCGGGCGCTTGACCGGCGCCCGAGGGAGGACGGTCATGAGCAAGAACGCCGATGCTTTCGACGCCTGGATCCGCTCCCGTTTCGTTGAGATGAACACCGAGCTGGAAGAGCTCTATTTCGCGTCTGAAGACCGGGCGAAAGTCGAAGGTGTCGGCGACGCCGTTAAGACACGCATCATGGAGGAGGGCCGCCAACTGATCCTGCCGCTGGTTGAGGAAGGCAACACTGATGAGGGCTTCGATCGCGCTTTTGATCTCTTGGGTAATCTCGGCCTTTACATGGCGAGCCTGCGCCGCCACGAGCTGACCAACCCTGAACGCGAGGAAGCCTCGCCTCACCGCGAGGCCTCGGCGCTCGGCATGCATATCGCCGCGTCTCTCGGCGTCGCCCCGCGTTTTGCGACAAGCCATCTCGCGACCCATAATCGCGCTATCGACGGGAGGCAGAAGAGCTTCACGTCTCTTCCCGATGAATTTTTCTTTCTCGACTACAACACGCTTGGCATTTTCGGCTTCAAACGCGCCGCCGACGCCATCAAGCGCGCTCTGCCGCTTGGCGTATCCCATCCCTTGATCCACGCGCTATTTGAGGATGCGTCAGACGCTTTGCGTGCGGTCTTGAAAACGAACAAGACGCTTTTTGATAATCTTGATACAGATCGGTTTTTCTACAGTGTCCGGCCCTATTATAAACCTTATCGCGTCGGCCGGCATGAATACCGCGGCGCCAATGCAGGCGATTTCGCCGAGATCAACGAGCTTGATCTGTTGCTTGGCTTGTGTCGCGCCAATGACCCTTACTACTCGCAGCTCCTCGTCGATAAGATGCTGTTCATGACGCCGGCTGATCAGGCGGGCCTGCGCGACGCCATGCGCCGGCGAAGTTTCCTTGACCAGTTTCTCGATTGCGCTGCGGAAAGCGGCGAGACGCCGTGGTTCCAGAAAAACGCCGGCGCCTTCCTTGAGACGTGCCAGCTCTTCGGGGAGACCGCCGCCCAGCACCACAACCAGCTGGTCGAGAAGTTCATTGTCGGCCCTTCCGACGACATCGACGAGGCGGGCCGACGCCAGATCACGGCGAGCGGCCCGCCCTTGCCGGTTCTCCTTCGCGCCTTGCAGAAACTGCGCGATCTGCGATTAGCGGCGAAAAGCGACATCGCACAGACCCGTGCTGCGGATGTCGCTTTTCTGCGCGATCTGGTGGGATGAGAGACTGAAATTCGTGAGGCCGGCGGCGCGCGCCGGGCCCGCGGCGTTTAGAAACTCGCCGACAGGCTGAGCCCCCACCAGAAACCGTTGCTTTGCGTCGTGCCGGCGATCGCATCATTAATGAAAGAGCCTCCAGCGATGTCGGACCCGCCAAAGCGCCCGCCAGCGGACACAGATGCGATGTCGGTCAAAGCATAGCTGATATCCGCTGTGGCGGCGCCGTAGAGATAGTCGCCGCCCGCATCGTCATCGACGACATAGCCGATTGAGCCGCCGAGATTGAGGCTCGTTTTCGTCATCAACGGAACGGAATGCGAAACGCCGCCCTCAATCGTGAAGGTATCGAACATAAAGTCGCGATAGACATAAAGCGTCGGCGAAAGCGGCGCGGTCAACGACAGGCCGGCATAGACTTCAACCGTGTTTGCGCCCAGGCCGTCGCCGTCTTCTTCAAATACATCGAGAAACCCGCTCGCAAGATCAGGGAACGTATAATAAGTGATGCCGACGTCGTATGCGACAACGTCGTTGACGGACGCACTGTATCCGACGAACAGGTCAAGTTCTTCCCCTCCCGGCGTTACAACCAGGTCATCGTCGCCGATCGGCAGATTGAACCAAGCCCCTCCGTAAAATCCCCCATATGACAATTGAACAGATGGTTGAATGCTTGTTTCTGCGAACTGCACGCCGCGAAATATATATCGCGACTCATATCCCAGTGTTGATGAAACGCTGATCGCGTCGCCTGCCGCAGCGCCGCCAGACACCGCCGATAACATCATTGCAAGAGCAAGTGATTGCTTCATTTAAGTCTCCCGATTTTACGGTTGCGCAACTCCATATGCAGCCCGCCGCATACGGAGCGTCTCTACGCGGATGAAATGAGGCTGGTTGAAAATGCTGCGTTGCACAAGTGTAAAATTGCGCCAAAAAGAGAAAAATAGCGCAAAATACGATAAATCAATGCAAAAAGCGATAATATGATCGAGTGACGCGATAATATGCCAATAACGAGATATGCGTGCTCGCAAATGCATCATAAAATATTGCGTCGCAGCAACCACTGTTATACGTTTGTCACGAATCGCGCAGCGTTTCAGACGCATAGAGGAGGAAAAAGATCACATGAAATACATCATTGCCGTGATCAAACCGCAAAAACTCGATGATGTGCGAAAGGGCCTTGTCGAGCTCGGCATAGAGGGAATGACCGTCAGCGACGTAAAGGGTTTTGGACGCCAGAAGGGGCATTCGGAAGTTTATCGGGGTGCTGAGTATCAGGTTGAATTCATGCCGAAAGTGAAGATTGAAATCGGCGTAGAGGATTCGATAGCGCCGGTGGTTGTCGAAAAAATACGCAGCGTCGCGAAAACCGACCGCATCGGCGACGGAAAAATCTTTGTCCTTAATTTGGAAGAGGCGGTGCGTGTGCGCACCGGCGAGACTGGCGCGGCAGCGCTTTAATCAGACATGGGGAACAAAAACATGAAAAAACCCGCTCTCGCGGCGGCGGCGATGACCGCTGTCTTGACGACAACAGCCGCCGCACAGGACGTTGCGCCGGCGACGGATACGTCTGTCTTTGTGTTCAACAGCGTATTATTCCTGATTTCGGGCATGGTCGTCATGTTTATGGCGGCTGGTTTTTGCATGCTTGAAGTCGGTCTCGTTCGGGCAAAAAATGCTGCAACGATTTGTCTTAAAAACATTGCGCTTTATTCGACCGCGGGGATCATGGTGTACCTTGTCGGCTACAACCTCATCTATGGCGTTTCCGAGGGCGGATTTATTGGCAGTTTTTCCGCATGGGGCGCTGATGATTCCGATCCCACGGGGACAGGCTACGCCGCAAGTTCTGATTGGTATTTTCAGATGGTGTTCGTTGCGACTGCCGCGTCAATTGTCTCGGGCACGCTGGCGGAGCGCATCAAGCTGTTCCCATTCCTCATTTTCGTCGCACTGCTCACGGGCTTCATCTATCCCATTCAGGCGGGCTGGGTCTGGGGCGGGGGCTGGCTCGATGCGCGCTTCGACGATTTCGCCGGGTCGACGCTGGTTCACTCCACCGGCGGCTGGGCGGCGCTCGCCGGCGCTCTTGTGCTTGGCGCACGCGACGGAAAATTCGCCGAAGGCCGGGTTCATCCGATGCCTGGCTCGTCGCTGCCGCTGGCGACGCTTGGGACTTTTATCTTGTGGCTCGGCTGGTTCGGGTTCAACGGCGGCTCCCAGCTGGCGCTTGGCACCATCGATGACGCGATTTCCGTCGCCAAAATCTTCGTCAACACCAATATGGCGGCTTGCGGCGGCGTTATGACCGCGATCATTTTAACGCAGCTCCTCTACAAAAAGGTCGATCTGACGATTGTTCTCAACGGCGCCATTGGCGGGCTCGTCTCAATCACAGCAGAGCCGCTGCAGCCGGCCATCTGGCAGGCCATCCTGATCGGCGCAGTTGGCGGGGCCATCGTCACCTTTGCGATCCCGCTGCTCGACAAGCTGAGAATCGACGATGTCGTTGGCGCGATTCCGGCGCACCTTTTCTGCGGCATCTGGGGGACGCTTGTCGTGCCGCTGACAAATGACGGCGTTACGATTGTCGGTCAGCTGATCGGCGTCGCCGCGATCGGGGTTTTCGTCTTCGGCGTGAGCCTCGCGGTCTGGCAGGCATTAAAGATGACGCTTGGCGTTCGCGCATCGTCCCAGCAGGAGCGCGCGGGACTGGACAAAAGCGAGCTCGGGCTGGAAGCTTATCCGGAATTTGTTTCCGGTTAGGCACCGCCTCGGTTTACATGGAGAAAGCGCCATTTCTGAGCGCATGTTGAAATTCACGTCGCTGGGTCGCGAGACGCCAGACAAAAGAGATCCCGCCGCGCGGCGGCGGGATTTTGAGGAGATCTATGAACGCTTTTCAAAAGAGCGCGCGGCCGAACAGGCCGCGCGCTGCAGCCAATGCGGCGTGCCGTTTTGCTCCAATCATTGCCCCCTCGGCAACGACATTCCGGACTGGTTGAAACTGACCGCTGAAGGACGTTTGAAAGAAGCCTACGAGGCGTCGTCTGCGACCAACAACATGCCTGAAATTTGCGGGCGCATCTGTCCCCAGGACCGCCTGTGCGAGGGGTCGTGCGTGATTGAACAATCGGGACACGGAACGGTGACGATTGGTTCAGTCGAGCAGTACATCACTGAGACAGCTTGGGAGGAGGGCTGGATTCGTCCGGTTAGGCCCGGCGTCGAGCGCTCAGAGTCAGTCGGCATTATCGGGGCCGGTCCCGCCGGGCTCGCGGCCGCGGAAGAGCTTCGCCGCGAGGGCGTACAGGTCACGGTTTATGATCGCTATGACCGGGTCGGCGGGCTTTTGATCTACGGCATCCCGAATTTCAAACTCGAAAAGGACGTTGTAAACCGGCGCACTGAACATCTCCGCGAGAGCGGCGTCGAGTTCAAGTTGAATTTTGAGGTCGGGGTTGACGCGTCCTTCGCTGAGCTTCGCCGCCGGCACGACGCGATCCTGGTCGCTACGGGCGTTTACAAGGCGCGCGATTTGCGTTGCCCCGGCGTCGGCGCCGAGGGCGTCATCGCCGCGCTGGATTATCTGACGGCCTCAAACCGCAAAGGGCTCAGCGACGCGGTTCCGCAGTTCGACAATGGCCGCCTGAACGCTGACGGCAAACGGGTGATTGTCGTCGGCGGCGGCGACACGGCTATGGATTGCGTGCGCACCGCTGTCAGGCAGGGGGCTCTGTCCGTCACCTGTCTCTACCGCCGCGACCGCGCCAATATGCCGGGCTCCGCGCGCGAGGTTGCGAACGCCGAGGACGAAGGTGTTGTCTTTGAATGGCTGGCGGCGCCAAAGGCTGTCACCGGCGAGGCGACCGGCGCAACCGGCGTTCGCGCGGCGCGCATGGCGCTTGGCGCGCCCGATGAGAGCGGACGTCGCGCGCCGGTTGAGGTTGAAGGCGGCGACTTTGACGTCTCCGGCGATCTTGTGATCAAGGCGCTCGGCTTTGAGCCGGAAGATTTGCCCGGGCTTTTCGGTGCGGAAGACTTGAAAGTGACCCAGCGCGGCACGCTGCGAGTCAATCCGCTGACCCTCGAGACAACCGCGTCCGGGGTTTACGCCGCCGGCGACATAGTGCGCGGCGCCTCCCTAGTCGTATGGGCGATCCGCGACGGGCGCGTTGCGGCGGCCGCGATCAAGGAGCGTTTGTTGACGGGCGCCGGCCGCTTTGGCGCGAGCGACATGGCGGGCGCGGCATGAGCGACGTCATTCGTCAATATCAAGACCGCCGCGCAAGGCTGATCGAGGCGGGCGCGTATGATCCGGCGTCGGAGCATGATGCTTGCGGCGTCGGGCTGATCGCCGCCCTTGATGCGCGTCCGCGTCGCGAGATCGTCGAAATGGCCATCTCCGCGCTGAAGGCGGTCTGGCATCGCGGTGCGGTCGACGCCGATGGAAAGACCGGCGACGGCGCCGGGATCCGCCTTAATGTTCCGCAGGAACTCTTCCGGTCCTTCGTTGAGCGGACCGGTCATGTCGCCGGCGACTTCGATATCTGCGTCGGCATGGTGTTCCTGCCGCGCACGAATTTCGCTGCACAGGATGCGGCGAGAACCATTGTCGAATCAGAAATTCTGCGACGCGGCTTTTACATCTATGGCTGGCGGCAGGTGCCCGTGAACGCGCGCGCGCTTGGCGAAAAGGCGAATCTCACTCGACCGGCGATCGAACAGGTTCTCTTCTGCGATCCCAAGGGTCGTCCGCAGGAAGAGCTTGACCGGATCCTCTATATTATCCGGCGGCGAGTCGAACGGCGCGCCCGCGAACTTGGGATGCACGAGCTTTATGTCTGCTCCCTGTCTTCGCGCGACATCATTTATAAGGGCATGTTCCTCGCCCAGGAGATCGACAATTTCTACGTTGATCTTCAGAACCCGCAATTCGTCTCGCGCTTTGCAATCTTTCATCAGCGCTATTCAACCAACACCTTTCCCGAATGGCGCCTTGCGCAGCCTTTCCGCATGCTCGCCCATAATGGCGAGATCAATACGCTGAAGGGCAACAAGAATTGGATGAAGAGCCATGAGATCCGCATGGCCGCCGAGACCTTTGGCGATGACGACGCGCGCGACGTCAAGCCGGTTATCCAGCCGGGCTCGTCGGACTCAGCCGCTCTCGATCAGGTCTTTGAGTTGCTCGTTCGCGCCGGTCGGTCGGCGCCGGCGGCGAAGACCCTGCTGATCCCCGAGGCCTGGTCGAAACGCGCGAACCAGATCCCAGCGACCTGGCGCGCATTATATGAGTATTGCAACGCGGTGATGGAGCCGTGGGACGGGCCGGCGGCGATCGCCGCCTATGACGGGCGCTGGGCGATCGCCGGGCTCGACCGCAATGGGTTGCGGCCTTTGCGTTATGCGATCACCGATGATGGCATTCTCGCTATCGGTTCTGAAACGGGGATGTGCCCGCTCGGAGACAAGAAAGTCCTCCGCCGGGGCGCGGTTGAGCCCGGCCGCATGATCGCCGTCGATCTTGAGGCCGCGGAGTTTTACGACGACCACGCCATTATCGACCATCTCGCCGAAAAACATCCCTACACGGAGTGGCTTGAAAATATCGTCGAGCTGGAGCCGGAGATCGGCCCGGGCCCGGAGCCGCGGCTCTTCCGGCCGGACGAACTCCGCCGCCGTCAGGCCGCAGCCGCCTATGACCGCGAGCTTCTTGATCTCATCCTGCGCCCCATGGCGGAATCGGCGAAAGAGGCGGTCGGCTCCATGGGCGACGACACGCCAATTGCGGTGTTGTCTGAAAATTACCGCGTGCTTTCGCATTATTTCCGGCAGAATTTCAGCCAGGTGACGAACCCGCCGATTGATCCATTGCGCGAAGCCGGCGTCATGAGCCTCAAGACGCGCTTTAAGAATCTCGGTAATATTCTTGTCACCGACAAAACCCAGACCGATGTGTTCGTGCTGGAAAGCCCGGTCCTGACCAACGGCATGCATGAGCGGCTGAAACGCCGCCTCGATCAGGGCATCGTCGAGATTGATTGCACCTATCCGGCCTCGGAAATCCGCAATGACGGCGACGCATTGCGCCGCGCGCTTGACCGCATCCGGGCCGAAGCGGAAGCTGCGGTGCGCGCGGGCGTCGGCGCTGTCATCCTCACCGATGAGCATCAAAGCGCGGGCAAGATCGCCGCGCCGATGATCCTCGCCGCCGGCGGCGTCCACGCCCATCTGACCAATGTCGATTTGCGCGCCTATTGTTCGATCATTGTCCGCTCCGCCGAGTGCATCGACGCGCATTATTGCGCCGTGCTCGTCGGGGTCGGCGCGACGGCGGTCAATCCCTATCTCGCCTTTGACACGTTGGGGGAGGAGCATGCGCGCGGGATTTATGGCGATATCGCGCATGGTCAGTGCGCCTACAATTATAAGAACGCGCTTGAGGCCGGTCTTCTGAAGATCATCTCCAAGCTCGGCATTTCCGTCATCTCCGCCTATCGCGGCGGCTGCAATTTCGAAGCGCTCGGCTTGTCGCGCATGTTGGTTGAGGAATTCTTCCCGGGCATGACGAGCCGGATATCCGGCATCGGTCTCGCCGGGCTCGAACAGCAAACAGCCATGGTCCACGCGCGCGCCTGGTGTGATGGCGAGCCCGCGCTCCTCGCCGGGGGTTTTTATCGCCATCGACGCAAGGGCGAGCATCACGTCGTGGAGGCCGACCTCGTCAGCGACTTACAAAAGGCGGTGCGAGATGATGACGCTGTCGCCTATGCGCGCTATTCGACCGCGCTGAAACAACAGCCGCCTTCGCAAATCCGGGATCTTCTGAATGCGCGCCCGCTCGGCGACCCGCTGTCGCTCGACAATGTCGAAACAGCTAACGATATCCGTCAGCGTTTCGTAACCCCCGGCATGTCGCTTGGCGCGTTGTCGCCGGAGGCCCATGGCTCGCTTAATATCGCCATGAACCGGATTGGCGCTAAATCGGTCTCGGGCGAGGGCGGGGAAGTGCCCGAGCGGTACACGCCGCATCCCAATGGCGACAATGAAAATTCGGCGATCAAGCAGGTCGCTTCGGGCCGCTTCGGCGTGACGGCTGAGTATCTCAACCAATGCCGCGAGATTGAAATCAAGATTGCCCAAGGCGCCAAGCCGGGAGAGGGCGGACAATTGCCCGGTTTCAAAGTCACCGAATTCATTGCGCGCATGCGCCATGCGACGCCTGGCGTTACGCTGATTTCGCCGCCGCCTCATCACGACATTTATTCAATCGAAGATCTGGCGCAGCTGATTTACGATTTAAAGCAGATCAACCCGGACGCGCGGGTCTGCGTGAAGCTCGTCTCGATGTCCGGGATCGGCGCCATCGCCGCCGGGGTCGCCAAGGCGAAAGCCGATACGATCCTGATTTCGGGTAATGTCGGCGGCACCGGGGCCAGCCCGCAGACTTCGATCAAGTTCGCCGGCGCGCCCTGGGAGCTTGGTCTCTCCGAAGCCCATCAGGTGCTGACCCTCAACAATCTGCGCCGAAACGTGACGCTGCGGACCGATGGCGGCATCCGAACCGGGCGCGATGTCGTGATCGCGGCGATGTTGGGCGCGGAGGAATACGGGATCGGCACCATTTCGCTCGTCGCCATGGGGTGCCTCATGGTGCGCCAGTGCCACTCCAACACATGCCCCGTCGGCGTGTGCACGCAGGATGAAGACTTGCGCAAGATGTTCCGCGGCGCGCCGGACCATGTCGTCAACCTGATGACATTTATCGCGGAAGAAACGCGAGAGATTCTCGCCTCGCTTGGCGCGCAGTCCCTGGAAGATGTGATTGGCCGGTCCGACCTACTCGATCAGGTCTCGCGCGGCGCAGCCCATCTCGATGATCTCGACCTCAACCCCATTCTTGTCCGCGCCGACGCCGGCGACCGCCCGCAGCGGTCAACAAGAACGGGTCGCAATGATGTCAGCGAAACACTTGACGACCGGATCGCAGCTGAGATGGCGCCCTTTTATGAGCGGCGCGAAAAGGTCCAGCTTTCTTATCCGGTTAAGAATACCGACCGCGCGGTTGGCGCGCGGATATCGTCGCATATCGTCCGTCGTTTCCGCCCCGACGATCTCTCCGCCGACCATGCAACGCTGCGTTTGAAAGGCTCGGCCGGCCAATCGCTCGGCGCATTCTCGGCCTACGGCTTAAAGCTCGTCGTCGATGGCGACGCCAATGACTATGTCGGCAAGGGCCTCTCCGGCGCCACGATCGTGGTGCGGCCGGCCGATCCGGGCGGCGGGGCCGGCGATGCGATCATCGGCAATACCTGTCTTTATGGGGCGACCGGCGGCGCGCTTTTCGCGTCTGGGCGCGCGGGCGGTCGGTTCGCTGTGCGCAATTCAGGCGCGGATGCGGTGATCGAGGGCTGTGCTGCCAATGGCTGCGAATATATGACGGGCGGTGCGGTGGTGATCCTCGGCTCGGTCGGCGCCAATTTCGCCGCCGGGATGACCGGCGGCCTCGCCTTTGTATTCGACGAAACTGGCGACTTTGAAGACTTCGTCAATCCCGACAATGTGGACTGGCGCCGGCTTTCGGCGGGCGAGGAAGCTGACGCCTGCCGCGCTTTGATCGAGGCGCATTGGCGCGAAACCCGCTCGCCGCAGGCGCGCCGCGTTCTGGACAACTGGTCAGTCGCGATGGCGAACTTCTGGCTCATCGAGCCGCTTGAGGTTCTGGCGCTGAAATCGCGGGAGGCGGCGCGGAAATCGGCTTGAATAGCGCCGACTTTCCGTTTGCCAGTTTCCATCGAACGGCGTAGCGATCGCGCTTATGATTGGCGATGACGAGTTCCACCGGATCAAGCAGCTTCCGCCTTATGTCTTTGAGGAGGTCAACACCCTCAAGGCCAAGCTGCGTTCGCAAAAAAGGGACATCGTCGATCTCGGCATGGGTAATCCCGATATGCCAACGCCGCCGCATATCGTTGATAAACTGATTGAAACCGCGACAAATCCGAAGGCGCATCGCTATTCGGTTTCCAAGGGGATCATCGGGCTGCGCCGCGCCATGGCGCGCTACTATGATCGCCGCTTCGGCGTTACGCTGAATCCGGAAACGCAAATCGTCGTCACCATCGGGTCGAAAGAAGGCTTCGCCAATCTCGCGCAGGCGATCACCGGTCCGGGCGACGTCATCCTTGCGCCCGATCCCGCTTATCCGATCCATGCTTTCGGTTTCATTATCGCCGGCGGCGTCATCATCGCCGCCCCCGCGCCGTCGCCCGACGCATATCTTTCCAATCTCGCGCAGGCGATCGAGCGCGCGCATATGAAGCCGCGGGCGATGGTTCTCAACTATCCTTCAAACCCGACCGCGCAGACTGTCGGTCTCGAATTCTACAAGGACGCCGTCGCGCTTGGACGCAAGCACGACATCCTGATCCTTTCTGATCTCGCCTATTCGGAGATCTATTTTGACGACGCGCCGCCGCCCTCGATCCTTGAGGTGGAAGGGGCGAATGACATCGCCGTCGAGATCAACTCCCTGTCCAAGACGTTCGCCATGGCGGGCTGGCGGATTGGCATGGCCGTCGGCAATGAACGCATGATCAGCGCGCTAGCCCGGGTGAAATCCTATCTCGACTACGGCGCCTTCACGCCGATCCAGGTTGCCGCCGTCGCTGCGCTCGACGGGCCGTGGGATTGCGTTGAGGAAATTCGGGCGACCTATCGCGCGCGGCGCGACACGCTGATTGAACATTTCGCCATGGCCGGCTGGGACATCCCGGCGCCGGCCGCCTCGATGTTCGCCTGGGCGCCGATCCCGGAGAAATTCCGCGCCATGGGATCGGTAGAATTTGCAAAGATGCTGATGCAACGGGCTGATGTCGCCGTTGCGCCGGGCCTCGGCTTCGGCGAAGGCGGCGAGGGGTTCGTGCGCATCGGCCTGGTCGAGAACCAGCAGCGCATCCGTCAAGCAGCGCGCAACCTCCGCAAAGTCTTCCGGGAAGACGGCTCAAACTGAAACACCTCGCCGCAAAGCCGATCCCACGCGGATGAATGAAAAGAAAAATGGGTTCGGTTGAAGTTTTTCACCAAAAAGCCGTTGATCTTTGGCGTTCTTCGTCGTACCTCATCGTTTAACTCATCAAGACCAGCTGAGGGACAGGCCCTTTGACGCTGGGGCAACCGCCGGGTTCGTCGACCGACGATTTCGGAAAGGTGCCAAATCCTTCGGGAACATACTCCCGAGAGATGAGTCGAACGAGATAGCGCGTTCGATCGGTCTCTAGCGATTTGCCTCTGTTGAGCGACGGAAACGACGCAAGGAGGCATTCTTGTCTGCGCTTTTGAAAACGGTTGAAGCTGAAGGCGCGACGCCCGCCTGGTCGGACCGCGAAATCGCGTTGCCGGGCGCGTTTCGCCTGGCGAACGGCCAACAGCTCGCAGACGCTCGGCTGCGGGTGCGCCTGCATGGCGATCCGGGCGCGCCTGTGATCGCGGCGGCGGGCGGCATCTCTGCGAGCCGGGCGGTCGCCGGCGATGAGGCGGGATGGTGGCGGGATTGCGCCGGACCGGGCCGCGCCATCGACACGCGCAACTATTGCCTTCTCGGCTTTGATTTCCTTCCCAATCCCGGCGAGCCCAAGGTCACGCTGACAACGGGCGACCAAGCGCGGGCGCTCGCCTGCGCCCTCGACGCGCTTGGCGTCGATGCGCTGCGCGCCTTTGTCGGCGCGTCTTACGGCGGCATGGTGGCGCTTGCTTTCGCCGCCGCTTATCCGGACCGCGTCCAGAAGCTTGTCGCGATCTCTGCGGCGGACCGGCCCCACGGGTTTGGCGTCGCCATTCGCGGTGTTCAGCGGCGCATCCTCGCGTTCGCCGCGGCCCAGGGCAAAGCGGAAGACGGCGTTTCCCTCGCGCGCCAGATCGCGATGCTGAGTTATCGCTCGCCTGAGGAGTTCGACACCCGTTTCGAAGTCTGCCCGCCGCAGGACGCCGGCGGCGCCTATCCTCATTGCGACTATCTCGTCTCTCGAGGCGAAGCGTTTTCGATGGAACCGGATCGTTATCTTGCGCTTTCGGACTCCATCGATCGCCACGCGGTCGATATCGCATCGGTGCGCGCGCCCAGCCTTTTCATCGCTGCGCAGAGCGATCTCATCGCGCCGCCGGCTCAAATCCGACGCCTCGCCGCCGCCGCGCCGCGAGCGCGCTACATCGAGATTTTCTCAACCTATGGCCACGACGCGTTCTTGAAAGAGACCGCCGCCATCGGACCATTCATCACCCGCTTTCTGGAGGAAGACCGCAAATGACCCGTTCGCATCACCGCGAAACCCTCGCCGCGACCGCCGGCGTCGCCAATGACGCCGGCCATCAGTCCGTCGCTCCGCCGCTTCATCTGTCGGCGAATTATTACTGGGCCGACCCCGCGGAAAAACCGCAATATGATTATGCGCGCTCGGGCAATCCGACCCGCACCGATCTTGAATCCGCGCTCGCCGAGCTAGAGGGCGCGGCGCGGGGCGTCGTTGTCTCTTCCGGCATGGCGGCGGTCGATCTCGTTCTCAATCTCGTTGATCCGGGCCAGCTCGTGATCGCGCCGCATGATTGTTACGGCGGCACCCATCGTCTCTTGGCGGCCCGGGCCCGGCGCGGCCATTTCGACGTCCTTCATGTCGATCAGACCGACCCTGCGGCGCTCCAGACCGCCTTTGCAAAGAAACCGCGCCTCGTTCTGATCGAAACGCCGAGCAATCCCTTGCTGCGGGTCACCGATATCGACGCTGTCGTCGCAGCGGCGCGCAAGGCCGGCGCCATCACTGTCGCCGACAACACCTTCCTGTCGCCGGCTCTTCAGCGCCCGATCGAGCGCGGCGCCGACATCGTCATTCATTCGACGACGAAGTTTATCAACGGGCATTCCGACGTCGTCGGCGGCGCTGTCCTCGCCCGCGACGCAGAGCTCGGCGAGGAGCTCGCCTGGTGGGCCAATTGCACAGGCGTTACGGGCGCGCCCTTCGATTCCTATCAAACGCTGCGGGGGCTTCGAACGCTTTTCCCGCGCATCGAACGCCAACAGGCGACGGCCGAAGCCGTCATCGACGCGCTCGTGGAAGATGAGCGGGTCGCCCGTGTTTTCTATCCCGGGTTGCGCGATCACCCGGGCCACGCCATCGCTGCGCGCCAGCAGGACGGGTTCGGCTCGATGTTCTCAGTGGAGTTCGCGCCCAATGTCGACGTGACGGCGTTATTGCGCGGTCTTAATATCTTCACCATCGCTGAGTCCCTCGGCGGGTTTGAAAGCCTCGTTTGCCTGCCGGCGCTGATGACCCATGCGGCGATGACGCCGGAGGCGCGGCGCGAGGCCGGCATTTCCGATCGGCTGGTGCGGTTTTCGATCGGGCTGGAGCATCGCGACGATTTGGTCGCCGACATCAAGGCCGCTCTCAATGGCGCGAGCGCGGCGAATGCAGTAGCGTTGGGTCAGAAGAGACAGTCAGCCATATGTGTGTAGACGCCTTGGATAAAAACGACGTTGAGAAACCTAAAAACGATGGACGTTTGCGCGTCGCTGTCGCCGGCCTTGGGCTGATCGGCGAGGGCGCGGCGCTGCGTCTGGTCGCCGAACGCGAACGTTACGACTTTTGCGGCGCGCTTGTTCGCGACACGGGCAGGGAGCGTGCAGCGGCCCTGAAGGACGCAACCGTAACGGATGAAATTGACGCGCTGTTGTCGCTGCGCCCTGATATCGTCATTGATGCGCTGCCGTCGGGCGATGTTGGTCGAACTCTGATCGGCGCGGCGCTTCAAAGCGGGGTCGGCGTTGTCACCGCCAATAAGCAGGCGATCGCCGGATCGATGGCGCCCTTGACCATGCTGGCCGGTGATCGAAACGCTTATTTCGCTTACGGCGCATCGGTCGGCGGCGGCGCGCCGATGATTGAAACCGTTCGTTCTGCGCGGCGCGAAGGCGATGTCGGCGCGATCTCTGCCATCCTCAACGGCACCGTCAATTACATCCTCACCGCCTTGCAGCTGGGCGATGCTTTTGACGACGCTGTCGCCAAGGCGCAACAGGCCGGCTTCGCCGAGCCCGATCCGACTGCGGATCTTTCCGGCGAGGACGCCCGCGCCAAGCTCGCCATTTTGAGCTTCGAGGCGCTTGGCGCGGAGGCGCCGGAAAGCGCCATTACGGTTGAGGCGCTAACGCGCGACAAGGCGCAAGAGATCGTTGAGACGGGCGGCGTCTGGCGGCAGATGTCGACGCTGCAAATCGGCGAGGACGGCGCGCTTCGCGGGTCGGTAGCGCTGTCGCAAATAGATGCATCCTCCACCTTTGCGCATGTCATTGAGGAAGAAAACGCGCTGCAGATCTCGTTGCGGGACGGGCGGCGTTTCGAATGCAAGGGCAAGGGCGCCGGCCGTGCGCCGACCGTCGGCAGTTTGTTTGACGATCTTGCAACGGCGGCGGCTCGTCGGCCATAAACCGGCATGGCGCCCGAACAACGACCAATAGCTGCCGATCAGCATTCCTCTGCGCGCGACCAACTCGCGGCGAGCCGCCGCGCTGTGTTGAAGGTGGGGTCGGCAATTCTTTGCGGGCCAGACGGCGTCAGAAGCGCTTGGCTTGCGTGCCTCGCCGAGGATGTCGCCGCCTTCAGGCGCGCCGGTGGCGAGATCGTGATCGTGACGTCTGGCGCCATCGCCATCGGCCGGCGCCGTTTCGGTCTCGGGGCCGGGCTTCGGCTTGATGAGAAACAGGCGGCGTCCGCGGCCGGCCAGCCGGCGCTGATGCAGGCCTGGCAGGCCGCCTTCGATTCTCACGACGTGCGTCTCGCGCAACTCCTCTTAACTTTGCAGGATATGGAGAACAGGCGGCGTTATCTCAATGCGCGTGCAACCTTCCGTACGCTGCTTGATCTTGGCGCGATCCCCGTTGTCAACGAAAACGATACTGTGGCGACGGAAGAGATTCGCTATGGCGACAATGACAGGCTCGCCGCTCATACTGCGCAACTTCTGGAAGCGGATACGTTGATCATTCTCTCCGACGTCGACGGTGTTTACAGCGACGATCCTCGAGAGAACCGTGAGGCGACCCGTTTTGACCTGATCGAACAGGTGACGCCCGACATCGAGGCGGCGGCGGCCGGCCCCAACAAGGCGGCCGGCGTCGGCGCCGGCGGCATGGCCTCGAAACTCGCCGCCGCGAAGATTGCAAGCGCTGCGGGCTGCGCAACCATTATCGCGCCGGGCGCGGGTGACCGGCCGCTGCAGTCCATTCAAGAGGGCGGCGCGGCGACCCTCATTTGCGCCGCCGGTTCGCCGG